>JBBRAY010000015.1:0-74596 GCA_038206355.1 Bacteroidia bacterium | reverse complement strand
AAATGCGCGTGGCTCCCCTTCGTCTTTTCTACCGCTATTGCTGTGCAACGTGCACAAACAGCCGGGATATTCTCGTTTTTGATTTGGAGCCGAAGGGTGTGTACTCCTGATTTTATTCTGTTTTTAGCTTTGGAAATGAGGAAGTAGTTCCCTCAAAGGGTTTTTATTCTTACGTACTTTTTTTAGAAAAAAATACTGCAAAAAATCGCACGTTGCTATTGCCCTTGCAAGGGGTTAAATCTTTTCCTGATCAGTCTTTAATATCTGATACAGGAATTCACGCGCCCTGAAAAGTTGTGCCTTTACGGTTCCAAGTGGTAATTGAAGTTCAGTTGCTATTTCATCATAACTGCGCTCCTGGAAATAACGGAGTTCGACCAGTCGGCGGTAACGTGGTTTCAGTTTCTCAACCACTTCGCGCATGAGAACAGCCTTCTGCATCTTTATCATCCGTTCTTCCGGATCAAGGGTAGGTGATTTAATTTCAAACTGCATTTCAGATCCGTTCTCACTTTCAATTCCCTGGTCAATGCTGAACGTCATCTTTCTTTTTCTTCTGATGAAGTCAATGCAATTGTTCGTTGCAATTTTAAAAAGCCAGGTGCTGAATGCGTAGTCGGGCGTGTACTGGTGCAGGTTCTTAAACGCTTTTCCAAAAGCTTCAATGGTGAGATCATCGGCATCATCACGGTTGTTCACCATTTTCAACAGCATAAAATAAATGGAGTCCTTGTAGCGCTGCATCAGCTCTGCATACGCCTTCTGGTCGCCCTTCATGGCATGGCCAACCAATTTAAAATCAATTTGCGCTTTCTCTGATAAATTAGGATTTACTTCCATGCTTTTTGTTTAGTGAATCGTGAAGATAGATAAAATAGCGGTTGAAGAAACGTATAAACCAATTCATGCAAGGGATACAGCCACATTAGATCCTTTTCCCCAAGTCTTTTAGCGGCTCCAAAACTGATTATCCATTGAATCATCAATTTTATGCCATAAAGTAATAGTACTGCCTCCCATTGAAAACGAAGTATGAACAAAGTTATCAAGAGTAAAAAGAAGATAAGATTGCTCAGACTGAGAAGGGCGAGTTGGAATTTGTGCCTGCCTTTGTAATAAGCAGCGGTGGTTCCATGCCTCGACTTCTGTTTTATCCAGTCGCCGAATGTTTTCTTTGCCTCTGTAAACGTGAATGACTGCGGATTTATCTGGACGGCCGTATTCACATTGGTGGCATTTTCATTTACGAAAAGGTCGTCGTCGCCACTGAATAAATGGTTGTGACTGGCGAATCCCTTCTTTCTAAAAAATAAATCCTTCCTGTAAGAAAGGTTCCTGCCCACGCCCATGTATGCGTTTCCGGATAAGGCAAAAGAAATGTATTGTAAGGCCACATGAAAAGTATCAAAGCGTATCAACCTGTTGAGGAATCCTTTTTCTTTTGATGTCGCTCCGTATCCGAGTACGATTTCAGTGGAAGGATTATAACTGTCCTGCATCAACGCAATCCAGTTTTTCCCTTCCGGAAAGCAGTCGGCATCACTAAACAACAAAACTTCATTCTTCGCTGCCTTGATACCCAGCGCCACGGCAAACTTTTTTCCATGCCTGTATTTATCCTGCTCGGGAATGGTAACAACTTTCATCTGTGGATATTTTACTTTCTCCTCCTTCAGAAATTCTTCTGTTTCATCCCAGGAACAATCGTTGACGATGATCACTTCAAAATCATGGTATGCCTGTTCCATCCACAGGTGCATATGTTTCCTAAGGTTGTTTACTTCATTCTTTGCGCAGATGATTACTGATACAGGTTGCCTCAAACCCTGCTTCTCCGTCGGTTTATAGAGTGAAAGCTTGCTGAAAGAAAACAGGAAAAAAAACAGGTGAATAGCTGCGCAAGCCATGCAGGCCACCCATAGAACGGTCAATATTATTTCGGGGATCATTCAAATTTAATTGTCGCAAATGTATCGGCGTTGGGTGATGTTAGATAGAGAGATAATGGTAAATATGAACGTGGTAATGTTGAAAGGATAAGGTACGAAATACGGTGTACGAAAAACGAATGATTGCGAATTTACAAATGATGGAAGTGCGCAGAAAGGGGACAGCAGCCGGCGGCAGATGGGCAGTAAGAAAGCGGCAGTGGGCAGTTCGCCAGAGGCGAATCCGTCCTTCGCCGGATAGGCATTAGGCAGTATTCGGCTAGTACGGAATAGCCAGAAGCAAGCCGCCAGCGGCAAGCAGCTTTTCAACTTTTCGGAAAAACAACCAATACCATTTCCGTCAGTTTATAATCAAGTGATTCGTCATTCTGTCGGTGATAAAAATCATTTTATGACAAAGTGTTAGTGATACCTTTGCAATCATCTTCTGGCTTCTTCTTTGACAACGACAGGACAACAGCATATTTTTCAACTATTAATACTCATTAAAATATGAATCTAAATAATTTCACTATCAAATCACAGGAGGCCGTACAGCAGGCACAGCAACTTGCGGCTTCCAATGAACAACAAAGTATCGAGCCGGCGCATCTTTTAAAAGGGCTGATGGAGGTTGACGAAAACGTTATTCCTTTCATCCTTAAAAAAGTGAATTCCAACGTAAACAATGTTGTGAATGGTGTTGATACCCTCATGAAAGGTTATCCCCGAGTTACCGGTGGCAATCAATATTTATCCGACGACGGCAATAAAGCGTTACAAAAAGCTGTCAGTTACCTGAAAACTTTCGGTGATGAATTTGTTGCGCTGGAACATATTTTTCTTGGCATACTTCACGGCAAAGAAAAAACTGCGCAGTTACTCAGGAGTGAAGGCGTGACTGAAAAAGACGCCATTGCTGCCATCAAAGAATTGCGCAAAGGAGAAAAAGTAACCAGTGCCAGCGCGGAAGAAACCTACAACGCATTAAATAAATATGCCCGTAACCTGAATGAACTGGCGCGAGCAGGAAAACTGGATCCGGTAATCGGTCGGGATGAAGAAATAAGAAGGGTGCTACAGATACTTTCACGCCGGACGAAAAACAATCCCATCCTCATCGGCGAGCCCGGCGTAGGAAAAACTGCGATTGCTGAAGGTCTTGCGCACAGGATTATAAATGGCGACGTTCCAGAAAACTTAAAGAGCAAACAAATTTATTCGCTTGACATGGGCTCGCTCATTGCAGGCGCGAAATATAAAGGAGAATTTGAAGAGCGACTGAAATCTGTTGTTAAAGAAGTCATCAGTGCAGAAGGCGACATCGTTCTTTTCATTGATGAAATTCATACGCTTGTAGGTGCCGGCGCAGGAGAAGGCGCCATGGACGCAGCAAATATTTTAAAACCTGCTTTGGCCCGTGGAGAACTGCGCGCCATTGGTGCAACAACACTTGCTGAATACCAGAAATATATCGAACGTGACAAAGCTCTTGAACGACGATTTCAAAAAGTGCTTGTTGAAGAACCCGATACGCAGGATGCCATTGCGATTTTACGCGGACTGAAGGAGCGCTATGAAACGCACCACAAAGTACGCATCAAAGACGAAGCGATTATTGCTGCCGTTGAACTGAGCGAACGGTATATCAACGACCGGTTTCTTCCCGACAAAGCCATTGATCTGATTGATGAGTCTGCTGCCAAACTGCGACTGGAAATTGATTCCGTGCCGGAAGAACTTGATGCCATCAACAGACGAATCATGCAGATGGAAATTGAACGTGAAGCAATCAAGCGCGAGAATGACAAAAAACGTTTGAAAGAATTGAATGAAGAAATCGCTAACCTTACCGATGAGCGCAACCAGGTGAAAGCAAAGTGGGAGTCAGAACGCGCCGTTGTTACGCAGATTCAAACCACTAAAGAAAGCGTAGAGAATTATAAAGTCGAAGCGGAACAGGCGGAACGCGCAGGAGATTATGGTAAAGTAGCTGAGATCCGTTATGGAAAAATTAAAGAAGCAGAAAAAGAACTTCACGATCTTGAAAAGCAATTGGTAAAACAACAGGGCGAAACAGCTTTGATCAAAGAAGAAGTAGACTCGGAAGATATTGCAGAAGTGGTTTCACGCTGGACGGGTGTTCCGGTGAAACGGATGCTGCAGAGTGAACGTGAAAAATTATTGCACCTTGAAGAAGAATTGCACAAACGTGTAGTCGGACAAGATGAAGCAATCTCTGCATTGAGTGATGCTGTGCGGAGAAGTCGTGCGGGCCTTCAGGATAAAAGGAAACCCATTGGTTCATTTATTTTCCTGGGGACAACAGGCGTCGGTAAAACAGAACTTGCAAAAGCGCTCGCTGAATTTCTTTTCAACGACGAAAATGCAATGACGCGCATTGACATGAGTGAATACCAGGAGAAGCATTCTGTTTCCAGATTGATCGGTGCACCTCCGGGATATGTGGGATATGACGAAGGCGGACAACTAACTGAATCCGTTCGCAGGCGCCCCTACTCTGTCGTGTTGCTCGATGAAATTGAAAAAGCGCATCCGGATGTATTCAACATCCTGTTGCAAGTGCTGGATGACGGACGGCTCACGGATAATAAAGGACGGACGGCGAATTTTAAGAACACGATAATTGTGATGACGTCGAACATCGGCTCTAATATTATTCAAGAAAGCTTCGATGAGATGACGGATAAGAACAGAGAAAATGTAATGGCATCCACCAAGGTGAAAGTATTTGATGTATTGAAGAAAACCATTCGTCCGGAGTTTCTAAACAGGATAGATGAGATCATCATGTTCACTCCGCTCAGCAGAGAAGAAGTAAAGGAGATTGTTGTATTGCAGCTTGAACATTTGCAAAAGATGGTGGGAGAAAACGGAATCTCGATCAGCTTCACTCCTGATGCTGTTGACTGGCTTGCGCAGTTGGGATATGATCCACAATTTGGGGCAAGGCCGTTGAAGAGAGTATTACAAAAGAAGGTGCTGAATGAATTGTCAAAACAGATTCTTGCAGGTAAGGTGAACAAGGATGATTCGATTGAACTGGATGTGGATAAGAAGCATGAGTTTGTGTTTAGGAATACATCAAAGCTTGTAGAGATATAAAATATCCATTTAGAAAGTATTTGCGGCGATTGTGCAGGCATTTATTGACTCCCTTCATTGGGAGCCGAAAAAACAGTAGCGCTGATTCGTTCGTTGAAATTCAAAAGTTACTTTACACATTTGGTGTAATTGGTAACCCGTTGACTTTTATTACCACTATTTCCGGAAAAATAATAAGTGATGTGTACATTGGAATAGGAATACCAGTCCTTCTGTTCAGGGTTTCCACGCAGGTATCCGGATCGCCCGTCAGGATATTTGCTTCTGTCGCTGGGATCGGAAAGTGCTGTTGCAACAGGTCCCATTTCCCGCATCATGAAGGACTTGTCGGGATAGTTCCAGCTAACGTCATCGAGGTAATCGGTAAATAACTTACGGAAACCAAATTCAATTCCGAGTACCCAATTTGAGTTCAAATTTTTTTCAACGCCGGCTCCCATCGGTATGGCCCACTGGTAAAGACTATATGGAGCCGGATTATTTCCATCAGTTAAATATTGGCCTTCGGTTCCTAATGAGTGGAGGTCGTACCATATACCCTCGTGTTTTGCCCGTGGATTAAAATGAAAGAAAGCAACGCCTCCAAAAATATATGGCTCAATGATGGCATATCTTCGGCTGTGCCATTTATAATTGGTCAACTTGAGTCTTAAGATCGCTGCCACCTCATCAAGTTTTGTTTTAAAAGAAAGATTTCGTCCATTCATGTTATTCAGGCTTCCTTGTTTATCCGATGCCTGCAACCACCCGTGATAATAGGAAAAACGAAAGCTAACAACCGGTGAAAAGGAATGAATAAAATGTGCGCCTACTCCCGGAGTTGAAAACCGGGGAACAAAATTATCATCCAGGTCACCGATGTAATTTGAAATACCTGCTGAAAAACCTATGCCCGATCTATGCTCAATTGACCCTGCCATCAATAAAGAAATGCTGAAGAAGCAACAGACACTCGCCACGAAATATTTCCAACGCCGCATTCTAATTTATCATTTGAATTCATATGACAAATTAAATCCTGATTCGGGATAACTACTGGAGAAAACAAACGTCAACTAAAGATTTACAAACAGGATAAATCTTATAACACGGAAATAAAATAAACTTATTATCTCGCTCATTAGCAGGAGAATAATCCAAACATCATATAAATCATTATTCCAAAACTTGATAATGAAAACTTATATCACCCCGAACAAAATGAGAAGTCCAACTAAATTTAAAGAAGCATATACCCCCTGCACTTCTTCTGTTGAAAGCCGAACTACTTCTTCAGCAAAGAATTACTATGGTGATTATCGAGTTCTTTCTTTAGCTGAAAACACATCATACTATAATATGCTTTTGCTCTTCGCATCAAAGCGCTCAATGAACTATCCGGCGTGTAAACAATCTCAAACAATTCATTGTTTCTTTTCATAAACTTCTGGTCGAAATTAAAACGTACAGCACCCTCGTCATTTATTGCCGTTTCGCCCATGATGTTGAGCGCAAAATATTTTTTACGATCAGCATCTTTTTCAAGCAGGTTATTTCCATTGTTGAAATAAACTGCGCTGTCCAGTGCCAGATTATAAATCGTCGGGAAAATATCTTTATGTGATCCCCAACGTGTGGTATCAATCTCAGTATTTGCAAGATACTTTTCAGGAACATGCATCAGTAACGGCACACTGTAGCGATAAAAATAATGTGCTTCATCAAAATCAAATAGCATCAGGTTATTGTGGTCACCTGTTGCAACAACAATGGTATTCTCCGCAAATGGTGAAGCAGCCAATTGATCAAGAAATTTTCCCAAACAATCATTGCTGTATTGAAGATTGGTCAGGTTATTTACGGCCAGCTCTTCGTCAACCTTAAGCCGATTTTTAATCTCAGCATTTAGATTAACAGGATAAGGCTTGTAATGATCAGGCAAATGAAATGGTGTGTGGTTCGTGGTGGTTAGCGCATAAATAAACTGCGGCTTACCTTTTGTGTCTTTCAGCTTATTAAAAACATCAGTAAATAAATATTCATCATACACGCCCCATTCACATTCCTGTGCCTCAGGGATTGCCTTTTTGATGTCAGCATTACCTTCTACTTTTTCAAAATATTGTCGCGGAATAAAATTATTGATGTTCCGCCAGTTAATTTTTCCTCCGGATATAAATGTGGTCTCATATCCTTTTTCATAAAATGGTTTGGCACAGGAAGATTCAAATGTCACGTCAGAGTAAGCAGATTGAGAGACCGGTGTAATCGGTGTATTGACCATCATGCCTTCAATACTGTTAATCGTGCCGTTATGCCCGGAAAGAAAATGACGAAAGAGAATGTCGTTGTTCCAGTATTTCTCTAATGTACCGAGCAGGTTTATATCCTTTGATTGCAAATACATATTGTTGTTACTCCAGCTTTCCAGCAGAAAGAAAACAATATTGGGCGGAGAACTCCTTACAACTGAATTGGTATCTGTTAAAGTATAGAGAGAATCTATTCCGGGAAGCGGCTCAATGAAATTTGTTTCGAGGTAATCATTCATAGCAGATTGCCGGTCTTTATACCCCAACTCCTTCACCCTGTTAATCACATGATCCATACTGAATTCATTTTTGTGATATGCAATGGCATCTTTAAATGCAAACACGCCATTGATGGGCAACAGGTTTACTTTTGCATTTGATGAAACTGATGCATCGTCCATCTGCACCGGAAATGTTCCGAATGAAGAGCGGAGGCCAATCACAAACAACAATACAAAAGTTATGGAATATCCGATCGCCTTGCCATTCGAAAGGGGATTTGCATTAAGTCTTACATTCCGCTGCAACCAATTAATTATTTTATAATAAACATAACCACTGACAACTATTCCAATGATCACTTTCAGCAATGGATAATCAGTCCATAACGACTTAATCACTGCAGCTGTATCGTCCTCTACAAAACCAAATATTAAAACATTGATGTGTGACTGAAAATACGTGTAGTAGTAATAATCAACAATAAGAATGATGGTAAATACAACAAGTAAAAATGTCAGATATATTTTCTGCGTCAGAAATATTCCGGAAGATGCCTTCTCCCCCATCAGACAAAAAAACGAAAGCGCAACGGGTAGTATCAGTCCGTAACATATTGTAACCGTATCAAAGCGGATAGCAGTAATAAATGCCTTTAGTATGTCTCCGGAAAATGACTTTATCTCCTCTCCTTCAAGAATACGGAAAAGGTACGCTATTCTGTAAATAAAAAACACCCCTAAGGCAAGCAGGTAAACACGGAAGAGAAACCTGAGGTTCAAAAATAAACGATTAGCGGAATTCATTCAGATATCTTGTTTTCTATTCCAATTAAACGTGAAGCCAACAATGAATTAAAAATTACAAAAAATAATATACCGGCCTGACGCTCAAGAATACTTTCGGTGATACAATTCAACGTGATTATCACAATGAACAACATATAAATCCAGTCTCCGTTTCTCCATGCCAGGAAAAAAGCACTGCCAAGCATGAAAATTAACAGCAATACACCGGTGATACCCAGTATGACGGCAGTATGCAGGTATTGGTTGTGCGGACTAATCCTGTTGATGATTCCATATTCATAATGATATGCTTCATACTTTTTTACAAGTTCTTCCTTGATGTCGCCGATTCCCACACCAATTACAGGATGCTCAGAAATAAGATCACCGGCAATTTTCCAGAGATTGTAGCGGATTGACGTGCTGTTCTCTTCCTTCGACTCAGGATGTTCAATCATATTGGCAACCTGCTCATAACGGTTGTTGAAGTGGAGAATTCCAAGTTGAAATAATATAGCAGTGGCGAAAAATAATATTACTACCGGTGCATCACTCCTTCTTAGTTTACTTTGCCTGATCAGCACAATTGTATAAACAATCAGCGTAATAAGACATGTGGCCAGTGCGGTCCGGGCCGACAAAAGAAAAATCACAAACAACTGAATAAAAATAATTATAGAGTATGAGCGCTTCCACCACCTATTGTCTTCCTTCCGATCAAATAATTCATAAACAATAAAGAGCAGAGAAAGATTCAGGTAAATCAGTAAATACGTCGGATGAGAGAAATATGATAGTTTATTATAGAAAAAGTACTCTGTAGTTCCCTCGGTATTAAATTGCATGAATGCATGTCCCAGACAAATCAAACACGTAACGAAAGTTCCGAGAATAAATGCCCTGCGTAAACTTTTCCAATCGTTCTCTGATAATGAAATTCCTGCAAATACAACAGGACCGAGCAGGAACGACAACTTCACCTGTAAATCAAAAAAAGCATATTTATAATTCTCAGACCACAACAGGCTAATCACATGAAATAAATAATAAGCCAGGAAAAACCACCAAGTTTTATTTCCTTTAATTGATTTGAAACTATTTTTCCATCCGCCATCCATTAGCCAGAGCACAATAGTGATGCCCAGTGCAATGGTTGAAACAAGCGGAATAAAAGCAAGAAAAAAAAGGTACAAAATTAAAGAAAGCCGGATTAGTCCTTTGTCCTTATATGGAGCATTCATTCCTAATACATTCAGGATTATAAAAGTGAATCAACGATGATCTTCCCGGCATTTCCATCGCCATAAAGTTTCTGAGAAAAATCTCCACGCATTTTACTCATTTGTTCATACGCCTTCAGTATCTGGATACGATCACTTCCGACAATCAGATTATAACCGTGCTTCACGAGCTCAGTCCATTCTGTCCGCTCACGCAATGTGATACAATGTTTCGAAAAAAAGTAAGCTTCCTTTTGAAGCCCGCCTCCATCAGTCATCACCAGTTTACAATCCATAAGTAACCGGATCATATCGAGGTATCCAATTGGTTCAATGGTTTCAAAATTAAACTTCAGATCAAATTCCTGCATCCTTTTTTTTGTACGCGGATGAAGCGGAAGAATTATTTTACATTTCTCAGAAATCTCATTCAATGAATCAACAAGATTTGAAAGTATTTCAGCATCATCCACATTTTCCGACCGGTGAATGGTAACGAGAATAAAGTCTTTATCCTTAATCTTATCAGTGATCGTAGAATTTTGTCTGGCAAGTTTTGAGTTGTACAATGCAGCATCATACATCACGTCGCCACTCAAAACCATTTTACTTTTAAAATGATCGTACCCTTCATTGCGAAGGTTGATCATGGCAGCATCGGTTGGACAAAACAATACATCTGAAATCCTGTCAATCGTAATCCTGTTCAGTTCTTCCAGCATGCTCATGTTATGACTCCGCAATCCCGCTTCCACGTGACCGAGTTTGATACGATTTTGTTTTGCAACCAGTCCGCCGGCAAGTGTAGAATTGGTATCACCATACACCAAAACCCAATCGGGCTTTTCCTTCAAAACGACACTGTGCAACTGCTCCATCATCCTGCCCGTCATCACCGGCGCATCCATGTCGTTCAGATTGAGGTTGTAATGGGGCTTCGGAATTTCAAGCTCGGTAAAAAATATCTCCGACATATTCTCATCGTAATGCTGGCCCGTATGCACCATCACTTCATCTGCACCACTTCGTTTCTTTATTTCACGGCTCACCACAGCAGCTTTTACAAACTGGGGGCGTGCACCTACAACTGTCAGTATTTTCATTCAGTTAAACTAAGGTGTCAAAAGTATTGAAATATACCAATAACACTTGTATAAAACATTCGCTTCCAAAATATGCCGGTGAATGCATCCGAAGAATAAAAAATCCAAGCTTTAGATGCCTGGATATTAACGAATAATCAAATCCTTATTTGCTTTCAAAAAGTTAATGGTGCGCTCCACTTCGGCATTGCTCGTCGATGTGTTTGTGGAGAGATTTACAATATGTTGAGAAACATCATCAGCCACAGGAAATAACCCCGGTTCATAATTCCATTGATGAAAATTTTTTATCACCGGATGAATCGGTGAGATGAACCAGTCTCCCACTTCTACCTTTGCCTTTTGTGCCCTTTCAAAAAATATTTTCCTGTCACTAACCAGCAGCGGGTATTTCAAATAGGTATGTTCAAATCCTTCAGGAACAAATGGAATTTTAAAATTCTCATTAGAAAGAAATTCTGAATATTGCTTTGCAATCGCATTTCTTTTCTCAACGAAATCATCAATCTGCGAAATCTGCTTTAAGCCATAATTCATTTGAACATTGCTCATTGCCTTTAAGTATGATGCAGGCATTTTAGTACCGGTAAGTTCTGCATCTTCAGAGGACCCAATTACCATTCCTGCTTTACTCAGCCAACGGTATGTCTTTACGGCAAACCAATAAGCAGAAGAATTACTGAAAATATTTCTGGCAGTAATCATCGCTTTTAGTCCGAGCTGATCTTTAAATGAAGGAATGTCAAATTTACTTTCTGCTTTTCTCAAACCGGCAATAAGATCAGGATCCTTTATGTATGAGAACCCGCCAATACCTGTTGAGAATGGTTTATTCCACTGACTGGAAAAGAAAGACGCATCAGCTTCCGTACCATTTTTTCTATTGTCATATTTCCCGCCAAATCCATGCGTACAATCTTCAATCACTCTGAGATTATGCTTCTGTGCTAACCTTTGTATGGCCTTTAAATCAGGCGGTAGTCCGAAAGTATTTTGTGCAAGGATCACTTTTGTCTTTGAGGTGATCTTTGCCTCAATCAATTCAACGTTTACATTGTAGGTATTTTTATCAATGTCGACGTACACAGGTTTTGCACCGAGATATATAACGGCATTGGGAACTACGACGCAGGTAAAAGCGGGCATGATTACCTCGTCTCCCTCACCAACACCCATGCTTTTCAATATTGAATAGAGTGCAACCCTTCCCTTCCAGAAAAGAAAAATATTTTCAGGATTCACTTCCAGGTATTCTGCAATTGATTTCCTGAATAAAAAAGAAAGAGATTCTTGGCTCAATGATTTCAGACTTTTCGGATAAGTAAACGCCAGAGCCCGTAAAGACAACCGGCTCCATAACCAAGATGCAAAATTAAAAATCCATAGACAAGAAAGGGAATCATTCCGGGCTTGGTTCTCCTGAAAGCCACCTGACTTGAAGCAATAATTACAGCAATTGAATACAATACCAAAGGAATTAAAAATAATTTTGAAAACATCATTAGCAATGGCAGAGACAATATATACACTAAAAACCCCAATGGAATGAAATGTCGCATTGACAATGAACTTACCTGCCCTGTATAATAAGAGGTAAGGATTACCCACTCCCCGTTCCTGAAATTATTTTCCACCAGTTTATAAAAAGTACTCCGTGAATAATAAATGCATGAAACATCAGGCACCAGAAATATCTTTCCATTTGCAGCTTTCAATCTTTTGTTCAGCTCAATGTCCTGATTCCTTTCCAGCCGCTCGTCGTAATAACCGATTTTATTAAAGATATTTTTTCTGTAACATCCAAAAGGAACTGTATCGGATTCAGTTACTTCATTCACGCCGATGCGGAACATTGAATTGCCCACTCCAAGCGGATGTGAAAGAATTTCCGCAATGGCTTCTGCCTTCGTTGAAGATGAGGATGGCTTGGTAATCCAGATACCACCAACATTATCAGCATTTAATTTTTGTTGCCAGCGAACAAGTTTTGAAATATAATCCGGAGGAAATGAAGCGTGTGCATCCATACGGACAATAATTTCACCCTTTGCCAATCGTATTCCCTCATTCATTGCAAAGGGCACTGTCTTACGTGGATTTTTAAACTGAATGATCCATTTATACTGCGCACTATAACGGGAAATTATATCTCTTGTTTTATCAGAGCTATCTCCGTCCCCAAAAATAACTTCCAGATTTTCCTTTGGATAATCCTGCGCTATTAAATCATCTAGCACTTTACCGATATGCTGCGCCTCATTTCTGCAGGGAATAATGACTGAAACAAAGGGCATGCTCATCTCAGAAATGAATTATATTTTTCAATCATCAGTTGCAGGCAATAACTCCACTCGTATTCCTTCTGAACATGCGCTCTTCCGTTTTTACCCAATGTATGACGAAGATTTTCGTCTTCGATCAATTTCAAAATGGCATCAGCAACTGCATCAGCATTTTTTCGTGGAACAATTATACCTGTTACATCCATTACTACCACTTCCTTTAAGCCGGCAACATCAGAAACAATAACAGGCTTTTCACATGCACCAGATTCAAGAATGGATACACCAAAACTCTCGCTATCCAGCGTTGACGGGTAAACAGCAATGTCGAGTTTATTGTGGTATTCAACTATCTTGCTGAATGGAATTTCTCCCGTGAAAGTTACATCGCCGGATAAATCAAGTTGTTGCGTCAAGTTCTCCAGGTAATCCCGTTGCGGACCGCCACCAACGAGCAATAACTTCAATGCACGATCGGGCATTTTCTCTCTAACAATTTTAAAAGCCCTGATTAAATATTCCACGCCATACTTTTCCTGCATCGTTTTTACCATGCCGATAATAAGCGGGCTTCCATCTTCCGGTTTCTTTGCCTGCAAGGGCTTGAATACATTGGTATTAATTCCAAACGGAACAGTATCCACAATTTTCTTAGTAAACTTTCTTGTCTGTGCTGCCATCGCATTGCTGGTAGAAAATATCCTGTCAGCATTTTTCAAATTTGAAATCAGGATTCTCTTCTGAACAATTCCTTCTGCGGGAAAATCATAAACGTCAGCTCCCCAGACAGAGATCCAGAATGGATGAAAGCCGCTAAAGAACCCGAGGAAGCCATAACTTGTAGCATAGTGGGCATGAACAATATCCGGTTTAAACTTCCTGATCGTTTTTCTCAGTGAAGGGATTAGCCGTAGCATAGCTATCTTCTCAAATGTTTTTTTGTAAAAAATATCAGTCTTAAAGCCGTGCTCGTCAAACAGTTCAAAATTAGCGAGCCCCTCATGCCAGTGCGTATATGATTTACCAATAGAAAAAACGCCGATATGAAAATGTTCACTCAGCGAACCGGCCCACTTTTGTATGTGGGGAGAGTTAATATCTGCCAGCAATAAAATTCTTTTCATAAGGACCTGACAGGATTACTGTTTAGCGTGAGAAATCTTTTCGTCCTGTCAATTAATACTTTTTCTTTACAACCCGAAAATGAAGATCGCCTATATTACTATTGAAAATCCCAATCACCGGCATTCATGGTCAGGAACCAACTATTTTATCCTGCAGCAAATCAGAAAACACCTTGGAACAACGGATACGCTGGGACCTGTTACGCCGCGAATTACGTTATTTTTTCTCAAAGCGTTGAACCAGATTACACTTCGTTTTCCGGGGAAGCGGTTTGATTATCGTCATTCTATCATACTTTCAAAAGCGTGCGCGAAAATTATTGATCACAGCCTAAAAAAGGAAAAATATGATCTGATCATTACACCAACAGGTAATGCATTGATTGCACATCTCAAGACAGCTATTCCCATCGTTTATATCGGTGATCGAACAGTAGCAGGAGCTTTTAACTATCATGAACAGTTCAGAAATCTGTTTGACTTTTCAGAAAAACAAAGCCGGCTCATTGATAAACTGGCAATGGAAAAATCTTCTTTAGTTTGTTTCCCGTCCTATTGGGCCGGCGATTCTGCTGTAAACGATTACGGACTGAAAAAAGAAAAAGTCGCTGTGATACCTTTTGGTGCCAACCTTGACAAAAAACCGGAATTTAATCCCCGCACTTTAATTCAGGGCAAAGTAAAACTTCTTTTTGCGGGTACAAACTGGAAAGATAAAGGCGGTGACATTGTTCTTGAAGCACATGCTGAACTGAAAAAGCAAGGCATCAAATCAACGTTGATTATTTGCGGTTGCACTCCTCCAATGGAAATCAACGATCCTGATATTCTAGTAGAAGGGTTTCTGAATAAAGATATTCCTGCTGACTATATCAAGTTGATAAATCATTTTCAGACCTCCGATTTTTTTATTCTTCCTACGAGATATGAGGCCTACGGACTTGTTTTTTGCGAATCTGCCGCTTATTCATTGCCTGTGCTTGCAACAAATACAGGTGGAATACCAACGATAGTAAAAGAAGGCGAAACCGGATTTTTATTTCCGCTTGAAGCACGTGGAAATGTTTACGCCGAAAAAATAATCATTGCGTTGCAACAACCTGAGTTGCTATTAAAAATGCGCGTGCAGAGTTTTAATCGATACGAGCAATTGCTGAACTGGGACGTATGGATGAAAGAATTTAAAATCAGATTAATTACTTCGGGTTTGCTTAAAAGATGAAATGTTTTTGTCGCTTCAAAATGATTTATAAAGTGTAAATGCTTTCAGCAAAATCGGGTTGAAATATTTTCTTTGCACAGATTTTTTTTCTGCCAGCATTTGATTCCGCGTCTCCGGTGAAGCACTTATTCCGTTATTCTCAAATAGGGTGACATCAAAACTTAAATGTCTGTAATTGATTTTTGTTTTATCGAGGACCCTGAGAAAAAATTCATAATCACCAACAATATTCAATGATTCATCATACAATCCAAATTTATTGAAAAGACTTTTCTTTATAAACGTAACAGGATGATAAAGCATACTGTGTAAAAGATAAAATTTGCTGAGTTTCCCGGGAGTGAAATCTCTTCTGGTAGTTTCATTTTCGAAAAATAAAATATTTCCTGAAACAAGGTCTTCTCCCCCACTTTCCGATTTCATCTGAGAAAGCACTGAGGTAGCAGCGAGACAATCTCCGGAGTTTAGAAAAAGCAGGTATTCTCCCTTGGAATGCCGAAGACCTTTATTCATTGCATCATAAATACCATTGTCCTTTTCAGAGATGAAATGATCAATACAACTTTTGTATTCATCAACGATATTCTGACTTCCATCATCAGATAAACCATCAACAACAATATATTCAAAGTCATCAAGGTCCTGCTCGCAAACACTTTTCAATGTCTTCCTGAGGCCGCCGGCGTTATTCCTGTTTATCGTTATAACTGATATGAAAGGCATCTCCGGTTAATTCAATTTAAAAGACTCATATACTTGTATATGTGCATTAATGATTTTGTCTACATCAAATCTTTCCTTTGCTTCTGCTGCAATAATTTCTTTTATATAGGATGCGGGGTTATTAACTATTCCTTCTATTGCCTGTCTCAGTGAATCTTCATTTTTATATTCAGCAAGTATTCCATTCTTCTCATTGATTAGTTCAGGGACGCCACCTATATCAAAAGCAGCCACAGGAGTTCCGCACAATATGGCTTCACAAATCGTATTGGGAAAATTTTCAGCAAGTGAAGGAAGCACAAATACGTCCGCTGCATTATAAATTTCATTCAGCATAACATTATTCACTACATATTCAAAGTTAAATGAATCAGGGAATACTGCTTCCGCCTTTCCAACGCTGCAGATCAAAACATCCTCACCCATTCCCTCAATTGCTTTTTGCAAAAACTGAATTCCCTTTCTTGGATTGTCAATATCCTTTGCAACAAAGAGCAGAATTTTTTTATCGGTCGGTAACCCAAGATTATTCCTTGCTGCACTTTTATCCATGGGGAAGAATGATTTCACATCAGGAATATTCGGGATATTGAAGTGCGTTAAACCGCCGAAGACTTTTGACTGCATTGAACATTTCATCAGCCATTTTGATGGAGTAATAATTTTAAGATTCTCACTGACAGAATTTTTAAGTGATTCAATCTTCAGCTTTAATATTTCTGCTGAATAATTTTCATCAATGGTATTTTTCAACTGCGGGCAACCGATGCAATTGGATTGATAACCCAAACAATCATCTGCATGGTGGCAACCACCGGTAAAAGGGTTCATGTCATGCAAGGTCCACACGACAGGTTTATCCACATTATTAAAGAAGGAAGAAAAATCAAGAAATCCATCACTCACCCAATGCAAATGAATGATGTCAGAATCTTTAACCTGTTTATGATTTGTGAGGTCAAGATTTGAAAACGGAAATGAAAAATGTTCGAATCCCTTAGGTCGGTTTGCAAGATGTCTTTGCGTTAATTCCTTTAACGGATCATCGGTCACACCAAGTTTTGTACCCATCCTATTCATTAGATGACCAATCGGATTGAATTGAACATGTCGGGGAATTTTTGAATTGTGTTTCTGCTTCGATATAAAAACAGAATCAATATTTTGCCGTAGCAATGCACGATGCAGTCTTTCAGCAGCAATGCCTGCGCCACCGATGTCGTTGTTACTCAGGTGAGCGACTTTCATCAGTTGAAAAATGAATTTAAATGATTCCGGAATTCATCACCATTCCAATTGCGGACTAAAAATCTCGGGAATGAAAACGGATTGCTTTTTGCATGAACGCATCCGGGAATATTGGCAGCAACAAATTCCATTCCTGCATTTTTACATATTGCTACAGTTTCATTACTGAAGTCATTTCCTGTTCCGAAAGGATATGAGAAATCAATTATTTTTTTCGAAGTGATTGACTCCAGCGTTCTTATTGACTTTTGAATTTCCACTTTTTGCCCGTCCTTGTCAAGCCATTTAAGGGAACAATGATTGACTGTATGTGCTCCGATTGTTACTGCCGTTGATTCACTCATTTTTTTTAACTCAGTTTGGGTTACAGAGCGGTGCGATTCTCTGGGAGCAACGTCGGGAATTTGTTTTCTGATCTGAGAAAATAATCCTTCTCTCATTACAAAATCTGTTTTCCTGAGGACAGGAAGTAATGCAAGGTACATCCGGAGCCGGGAGTCTATTAGGTTGGAACAGGTATAGCTGTTTCCAAGAACATCCATCACAAAAGCAGAAGGGAATTTTTCGGGGAGAAGTAATAAACGCTCCAGTTCATCCCACCAGAATTCATTTGAAGTCCCGATATTTCCTGTGCAGATATAAAACAATGCTTCGGCTTCATGTGCCTTCAACACTGGTTCGGCATTTAAATAATTATCTGCATAGCCGTCATCAAAAGTGATGAGCACACTCTTCTCAGGGAACTTTTTTCCGATGCGCAGGTGGTTTTTAAATTCTTCGACTGATAAAAGATGAAACCCGGTTTTCAGAATACTGAGTTGCTGCTTGAAATTATCCGGACCTACAGATAATAGTTGCGGGTCGGTTTGCAGATCGGCCACCCTGTGGTAAAGCAATACAGCACAACTGCCATATTTAATACGCAACAGCCGGGAAGCCGCCTTTCCTGCACGGCTACTGATTGAATCCCTGATCCTGTTTACGAATTGCATGAATGTTAAGTTGTATATCCATTCCCTTCGAAGGCATCGGGAAAATAAATGGATTTTTAACCACTGAATTTATTGAACGAATGTAATACCTGAAACCGTTATCTGAAAGCACTGCACAAAGCTGGTCGAGACGTTGCGGTGATCCGGCCCATGAATGATATTCAACAAAGAGCACCTTTACCTTTTTCAATTCTCCGCTGATGTCATTGAGAACGTCAACTTCGGCTCCTTCAATGTCAATCTTTAATAAGTCTATTGCAGTCTCCTTTGCCAATAAATCTTTCAAACGGATGCAATCAACTTCTATCTTTTTACCTTCGGTCAACATGATTGAACCGCCGTCAGCACCTTCAGCTGAAAACTGTAGCTTCCCGTCTTTAATCCAAACAGCTTTCTCAAACAACTCAACACCCTGTATATTATTTTGCGAAATGTTTTTCTTCAGACAACTAAACACTTCAGGATCGGGTTCGAAAGATTTTACAATTGCACCCGGAAATATTTTTTTAAAATAAATAGCAGAAACGCCCACATTGGCTCCACAATCGTAAATCACCGGCGCAGGAACATCTGAATTAAATCTTAGTTCTTCGTCTTCGAAAATCTCCTTTATCTGCCATGCTACAGATAGAAAATCGGTGACTTCAAACTTGATGTCACGATATGAAAATTCGATGCGACTGAAACGGGGAAAACCACCCGCCTTCTTAACCAGTTTCATGGCTTCAGAAGGAAATACCTTTTTTATTATTTCTGATATAACTCCCATGATCACTTTGACTTTGGAAAAATGCTTCTTATCCTGCGCTTCAGCTTTTCAGGGAATGAGTTTCTTTTCATGCTTCTGAAAAAAGCAGTTACAGCTTTCCTTCCTTCTTTACTATCCTCCACCGGTATTTTATTTACTTCAATAGGTATTTCGGAAAGTGCTACCCCCCACTCATTGGATTTCCCTGAATGAATCCCGGTTCCGTCAATTCCAATATTTTGTACCAGTGATCTTCCCGGTATCAGTGTAAGTTTATTTTCGAGAAATGTTTTTGCATACCACGGCAATGCCCATGAATCACTTCTTCCTTCCACCTGTTCTTGCAACATCTGCGTATAAAAATGACTGCTATCGAAATCAAATAGTGAGGTGAGATTTGCTTCTTCCAGTTTTTGTAAAAGTAGTTTGCTTTCGGGCTCAAATAAATCCCATCCCCTTTTCCAGGTCGCCCATCCCCAACAATATGTACCGCGTAAGAAATACGTTTCAGGAACTTTATCCTTTACCGGCCATTGATAACCGGTAAGACTTACAACTTTCTCGTCATCCTTATACATTTCAAGTCCGTCATTCATGTATTTTAAAAAATACGGTGAGAGTTCCATGTCGTCCTCAAGCACGATAATTTTACCAAAACGCCGGACCAATTCCGTAACCCCTGCAATGATGGAGCGGGAAAGTCCTTTATTCAGGGGCGATTCAATGACTTCAACATTTCTGCACCATTGCCCGGAACGAATAACTTCTCGAACTTCATTGATTGCATTCCTTTGTTCAGCAGTTGCATTATCCTTTTCACCATCGCAAAAAATAAATAAATCTGTTTCGAAGGCTTCTTTACATTTTGACAAACTCAACAGCGTTCGTCTTGTATGCTCCGGACGATTGTAAACAAATAGCGCTACCGGTGCATTCATTTTTTTACTTTTTGCCAGATCATGGTTTTAGAAAACTCTTTCATGAATGGTGTTGGACCGGCATCAGCACAAACAACTTTGAAACGATCATTAAAATCTCCGGGTAAGCCTTCAAAGTAATAATTGCGGTCAGCATTGTCCAGCAATAAGAAACCACCGGGCTTAACTTTCGGTATGGCATGTTTCATACAGGAAGGCCTGGAACGCCCGTCCACAAGTATCCAGTCAAAATAATCGTCACTGTATTCATCAATTCCGGAAGCGTATTTCCTGAAGCGGTATTGTGAAAGTATTTTATCATCCGTTCCGTATTCGTCCGGATCTGCAATTGACTTTGTGTTTTCTCCGTTGAATTCAGGTTCAATTAATTTTCCTTCCCAGTTGGACAAACCTAACTCTTTTAATTTTTTCCCCAGAACATGAAACCATTCCTTATCGTGCTCAACAGAAATAACTTTTGCTGAGCGTTTACTCAGGAAAACGGTGGAACCACCGCAACCATATTCAAAAACATTCATTGCCGGCTTAAGATTCTTTTCCAAAAAACGGATAGCAGAAAATGTCATCCATGGCAATTGCGCCTCCACAGAAGAAGTGCCGGGTGCAGCATATTTTTTCCATTGCTGATAGTCCCTTACCAGAAATTGAAAGGACTGCAGCGTCAATCCCTTCCCTTTCGCCTTCTTCACTTCAAATAAATATGAGCGGGGATATGATTTCATTCTTTATTCAAACTAAAGGAATGGTTGATATAAAAAGTTCCCTGATCGGAATCAGGAAGTTTTCCCGTATGAAAATAGTCACCTGCCTCCACAAAAAAACTTCCCGCATTCTTAACCCAGTCGGCGATCTCTCCTCCCACTGTTGAAAATAATGTATAGGAATAATTGCCTTGCTTCAATGGCAGCTTTTTCATTTCAATACTCACTTTATAATTCCCCGACTCCACATTGCTGAAAACCTGATTGGTAATTTCATTGCTGAAATAAGTGATACGCTGACCCAGATGATCATCAATACCCACTGAAAAATGCAACCCATTTACCGGCCGCGAATCCTTCACATTGAAATGTAAATCCATCACTACATCCTCACCGCATTGCAGTGAACGTTTAGATTCTCCACCAATACTTCTGAATGAGACATCAGTAAAAGTAATGCGTTGATTTCCTTCTCTGTTTCTGTTATTTCTGAGGTCTGCACTTCCTGTTTCAACCGATTCCATCAGGTATTTGCTGATGACATCCTGCGTATTTCCTGATGCAGAAAAAAGTCCCTGCTTGAGATACATGCACTGGTTGCAGAGATATTGAATGGTTGCCATATTATGACTGACAAAAAGAACCGTGCGGCCATCATTCTTGCTCACCTCTTCCATTTTCCCCAGGCATTTCTTCTGAAATTGTGCATCACCAACGGCCAGTACTTCGTCAACAATTAAAATTTCCGGCTCGAGATGGGCAGCGACGGCAAAAGCAAGGCGCACATACATTCCGCTTGAGTATCTTTTTATTGGCGTGTCCAGAAATTTTTCCACCTCTGCAAATGCAACGATCTCATCAAATCTTTTTCTGATTTCATCACGCGTCATTCCGAGAATGCTTCCGTTGAGAAAAATATTTTCCTTCCCGGTAAGTTCAGGATGAAACCCGGTTCCGACTTCGAGTAAACTGGCCACCCTTCCTTTAATAGATACACGCCCTTCAGTAGGATCGGTAATCCTGCTCAGTATTTTCAGTAACGTAGATTTACCTGCTCCGTTTCGGCCGATGATGCCGATGCGGTCTCCCTGTTTTATGTCGAATGAAATATTTTTCAGCGCCCAGAACTCTTCTGTAGTACCTGAATTCTTTCCCGGAGAAAAAACAGAACGTACGCCACCAACAATTTCCTCACGGAATGTTTTATAGCGATGACCCGATGAATGCCGCAACCGGTACATCTTTCCAACATTTTCTACTTTGATAACGGTGCTCATTCTTCTTATATAATATCAGCAAATCCTTTTTCGAAATTTCTGAAATATTTAATACCAAAAATCATAAGCAACAAAGTAAATCCGATGGAAAGCACGAAGCCCGGCATATAAATCTGTGCATTGTTTCCGAGTAAACACCAACGGAAACCATCAATGATACCAACCATCGGGTTGAGTGAATAGAGCAATCGGTATTTTTCAGGAACGACTGATGAACTGAATCCCACGGGTGAAATATACAATCCTGCCTGAACGATAAAAGGAACTACATAGCGGAAGTCGCGGTACTTCACATTTACAGCTGCAATAAAAACGCCGGCACCAAATGAAACCATCAATGCAAATAGAAAGAATAACGGTAATAGTAAAATTGTGATAGGCGGAACAAAATGAAACCACATCATGAGTCCGGCAAGAATGATAAGTGAAATGAGAAAGTCAACGATGGCAACAAGTAATGTACTTGCCGGTACGAGTAACCGTGGAAAGTAAACCTTGCTCAGTAAATTTGAATTGGAAATTAATGACTGGCTGGCTTCAGTAAATGCGTTTGAAAAAAACTGCCAGGGAATCAATGCTGCGCAGACAAGCAGCGAATAAGGGATTCCGTTAGCCGGGAGCTTTGCTATTTTTCCAAAGACTAATGTGAAAACGACGAGCGTAATTAATGGACGGATAAGACTCCAGGAAACACCAAGCACTGTTTGCTTATACCGGACAAGAAAATCTCTCCATGCAAGGAAATAAAGCAGTCCGCGAAAGCGCCATAACTCCCGCCAGTAGTGACCGATATTTTTCTTCGGCTCAATAATAATGTCAAAGTCCGCACTCATGGATGGGGTGGCAATTATATTTTCGAAAACAAATGAAAGCGCTCACTCTGCTCCTTTGTTCCGATGTTGACAAAAAAATTATTTCGCGTAATTCACTGACCTTGTCTCCCTGATGACAGTCACTTTTACCTGTCCCGGATAAGTCATTTCATTCTGAATTTTGTTTGCGATGTCGAAGCTGAGCATCTCTGCCTGCTTGTCGTTGATCTTTTCGCTTTGAACGATAACGCGAAGTTCACGTCCAGCCTGAATCGCAAAGGTCTTGTCGACGCCCTGGTATCCCATAGCCATGGCTTCCATATCTTTCAAACGCTTGATATACGACTCCAGTACTTCACGTCGTGCACCCGGACGTGCGCCGCTGATGGCATCACATACCTGGACGATAGGAGAAAGAATACTGGTCATTTCAATTTCATCGTGGTGGGCTCCGATGGCGTTACAAACTTCAGGATTTTCTTTATTGCGCTCGGCGATTTTCATCCCGAGGATTGCATGCGGTAATTCAGGCTCATCATCAGGAACTTTACCAATGTCATGAAGGAGTCCTGCGCGCTTGGCGAGTTTTACATTCAGGCCGAGTTCGGTGGCCATGAGTGCGCACAGGTTTGCCACTTCGCGGGAGTGCTGCAACAGATTTTGTCCGTAAGAAGAACGGTATTTCATTCTTCCCACCATGCGGATCATTTCAGGAGCAAGTCCATGAATTCCGAGGTCAATGGTTGTGCGTTTTCCAACTTCAACAATTTCATCTTCGAGCTGACGCTTTACTTTTGCCACTACTTCTTCAATACGTGCCGGGTGGATACGGCCATCTGTTACGAGTTGGTGCAGTGCAAGACGCGCCAGTTCTCTTCTGACGGGATCAAAGCAGGACAGGATAATTGATTCCGGCGTATCGTCAACAATAATTTCAACCCCTGTAGCAGCTTCAAGTGCACGGATGTTTCTTCCTTCCCGTCCGATCACGCGGCCTTTCACGTCGTCATTCTCGATATGAAAAACGGTGACAGCATTTTCAATTGCATGTTCAGTAGCCACACGCTGTATCGTCTGGATAACAATCTTTTTCGCCTCTTTATTTGCAGTCAGTTTTGCCTCTTCCATGATGTCCTTGATGTAGGACAACGCATCAGTCTTTGCTTCTTCTTTCAATGCCTCAACAAGCTGGCCTTTTGCAGCTTCAACACTCAGTCCGCTGATTTTCTCAAGCTGTTCAACCTGGCGATTGTGCATTTTTGCCAGCTCTTCTTTCTTGCCATCAAGAATCGAAAGCTGGTTTTTAAGATTGGCCTGAAGCGTATCAAACTCCTGTTGTTTGCGTTGTGTCTGCTCAGTCTTCTGCGCAAGTGACTGCTCCTTTTGCTTGATGCGGTTTTCAGCCAGACCCAATGCTTTATCTTTTTCAATGATATGCTTTTCATGTTCTGATTTAAGCTGCAGAAATTTTTCTTTGGCTTCCAGAATTTTATTCTTCTTCACGACTTCAGCGTCGTTCTCTGCATCTTTTACAATTGCTTTTGCGCGTTCAATGGCAGCAAGTTCGCGCGACTTCATTCCCTTTTTGAGAATGAACCACGATACAATGCCACCTGCCACGAGGGCAATAACACCAACTGCAATCATTATTATTAAATTGTCTTCCATAAATATTTTTTTCCTGTTATGAAATCCATACCTGTTATTTAGAAATGGAATTCTTGTTTAGCAATAATTTACTCTGAAGAAAAACTTAGAGTAGCAATTCAAATAAATAGCCCGTCTTGCTTATAGCAAAACAGTGTTTTAATGAGATCCCGAATCGCTTCGCTCTCGGGATTAATTCGACCAAGGCATTTAGTTCGTGCTTTGCACTTCTAAAAGCCACGCTTTATCAATGAAGCACCCTGTAAAGCACAGAACAAGACAGAGGTTTAAACTTATCCCAAAGGACTTCGCCTTCGGGATTAATTCGACTAAATGATTTCAGTGGGCCCCATGGGCTTCTGAAATCATAGTCTCATTAAATAAAAAACCCGCAATCATACTAAGAGACTTCGTCAAACCCCATTAGATAGAGGTGGAACCGCCAGGCGTTTTTCTGGTTTCTGCCGTGAACATCCGCCTGGGCGGATAGATGACGAGTTGACCTCGCCATTGCAGCCTGCCATTGGATGCCTTAAGCTAAATTCCAATGATATCGAAGTGTTGAGTTTTATAAAAGTGAATCTCAGTATAAATGCGGGATACCTTATAAGTCTACAGTCCACAGTTGACAGTCGACAGTATAAAACAATCAGATGTTTATTCCATCAATGAGCACTGTGCCCGGCAAACTTTTATTCAAAGAACGTTTTCCTTTATGTCGAAGGAGTTTCTTCCGATGCTAAATATTCATCAATCAGCAATTTCAAATAATCTACCTGATCAGCGGCTTCATTCTGCCCTGTCTTTTTATCCTGCTTATGATGACCCATCGATTCGGTAGCAAACTGCAAAGCACACATGGCCAATAAATCCTGCTTATCCTTAACAGCATAGCTGTCTTCGAACTCCTTAAGGCGTTTATTGATGGCCTGTGCAGCCTGCAGCACTTTCTCCTCTTCCTCTTTCGAAACCCGAAGTGGATAGGAACGGTTGCTGATGGAAACTTTTACTGAATTTAATTCGCTCATAAAGGAGCCTGATTCACTGTTTATGATTGGTATCAATCAGCGCAACACTTCTGTCAATTTCGCTGATCATATCGTTAACTTTACTTTTTAGCCCTGAAATCTGTGCCTTTGTCTTTACACGTGTAACATCCCTGAACTCCTCAAACCCTTGCTGCATCATCTTTACACGGTCCCTTTCGGCAGTGATTTCATTTTCAAGATTCGCTTTCTCTTCCTTTAAATGCTGCAGCTCTTTGCTGAGATTCTGATGCGAATTTATTAATTTCTGAATCTGATTCTCTAATTCCTGAAATTTATTTTTAAGGTCACCCATTGCGCGGGGGTTTTAAATTGTGGTAAATCTATGCGCAAAGAAAAGAAAAATGATTGAATTGATACCTTAATTATCAACAGGCATTGTTTACAATATCAGGCAGATGGCAGTTGATCTTAAAGCAGGAAATCAGGTAAAAATAAGGTGGTAAATCAACCCTCAATCCCCGAATCATGGTGGGCACTCCTGATTAGCGTAAGTTTCAGTTTCAGCTTGTAATCGTCCTGAAGCCATTTCACGTAACTTTCAGATGTCTTGCTCAGGCATCTGCAGAAAACACGAATCCTGAAAGCAATCTCATCTTTCAGCAAATCAGCCAGAATCAATGCTTCATCAGTTCCATTGCTGTTTGCAAGGCACATGGCTACATGTTGCTCCATACTTTTCTGAATCACGACTTTAGGCCGTTGTCCGGTAACAGCAGCAAGCTGATGCTCTGCCTTTACGTCAAAATCAATAGATGGAGAATTTGGAAATTTATCCCTCAACTCCTGCGGCATTTCATACCTGAAACTCAGTTCAATTTCTTCATCGCTGAGGATTCCTGAAAGATAATATTCAGGGTTCTGATAAATACTTTTCCAATCTATTTCAGAATCCCACAATCCAAACCGGCTCAGGTTATTGCCGAGGTCAATGACGATGAACTCTTTCTTATCAGGCAGCACACGCGATCCGCGACCAATCATCTGAAAATAAAGCGTGAGCGATTTCGTTGCCCTATTGAGAATAATACTCTCCACCGTTGGTTCGTCAAAACCTGTGGTGAGAATACTCACGGAAGTTAATATTGCGTCGTGTTTGTTTCGGAACCAGTCAAGTATTTCCCTTCTCTCTCCTGCTGTATGGGTATGGTCAAGGTGCCTGATGTCGTAACCGGCATCCTGAAAAGTAGCATATACATATTGTGAAGTCGCAATTCCATTATTGAATATCAGCGTTTTTTTACCTGCACTTCTTTCCCTGTAAGCACTAAGCAGTTTGTCCTGCATGACATGACTGTTATACAACCGCTCAGAAGAACTCACTGTATAATCACCACTCATGCCAACTTTCAAGGAAGTAAGTCCTACCTGATAATGCAACGTTGTCGCCTTCGATAAAAAACCACTCTGAACCAATGAAGAAATGGATTCACCAATAATAAGTTCATCGTAAGTATCCTTCATTCTTATTCTGATATTGGAGCTAAGCGGTGTAGCTGTAACACCGAGAAGAACTCCTTTTTCATAATAAGATAAAAGTTTGCCGAATGAATTGTGATGGGCTTCATCCACAATCATCAGCCCGATGGTATCGAGACTCAGAATTTTATCCCTCAAACGATTGTTTAACGTCTCTACCATTGCCACATAACACATATAATCATTCGGTACTGGCAATTCTTTTACTGCGCTGTTAATCACTTTATTATAAACGCCGAATTCATCAAGCATCCTGGAGGTTTGCGCGCATAATTCAATGCGGTGCGTAAGTATTAAAACCTTCTTTCCTGTTGCCTGAATAAACCGCTTTGCGATCTCAGAAAAGATTACGGTTTTACCGCCGCCTGTGGGTAGCTGGTACAACAAATTATACCTTGAAGGATGATCTTTTAACCTGCCGGTTATTTCTTCAATTGCCTTGATCTGGTAATCGTATAACTGTTTCCCTGTAGCGGGCGATATATCTGATGGTATTGACACGTCCTGATCCATTCTTTTTTGGGTGGGTGGCAAATATACCGTTCCTGAATCCTAATAAACCTTACACATGTAAGTTTTCTTTCCCCGTTTTGCCAACATCATTAGCCTGATGCGGGTAAAATTTTCAGGATCAGAAGTGTATTCACTTTAGCCCAAAACAACTTCATATCCGGAAATAATGGATAAAAAAAATAAAAGACTAAAACATCAGACAAAGCAGCGACAAAGGATGAGCCGAAAAATGGTTGTCATTCTTACAGGGTCCTGCATTGCATGTATGACAATAGCATTGACAATTTTCCTGAATACCGGAAAGGTTGAAAACTCTATGGCAGCGGTGAGCACTTATGTTGTTCCTGAAGAACATCCGGTTGTTGAGATGACACTTGACGCACCGGTTATCAGAACTGTTCCTGTTATTGGTCCGAATACTTTAATTGTTAAGAACCTGAAAGCGGCGCCACATGCAGCTCAAAACCATCATGACTAAAAGGAAGGGAAAAGAATAATGAGACTTAAGCAAACCATGAACCGCAGATTTTTATTACCGGTGATATTGAGCCTCCTCAATATTCCTGTTTCATTTTCAATCAACCGAGTATCCATTGCATCAGGAAACTGGAATGCATCTGCTACATGGTCTCCATCCGGTTCTCCTTCCCCATCTGACAATATAACCATAGCATCAGGACATACGATTACCATCAATACCAGCCAAACGGTTCATCACGTCACCGTTAATCAGGGAAGTATTCTCGAATGGGCATCATCAAACATACTATCAGTTACCGGAAATTTAACGGTGAATGGAACGGTGAAGATGAATGGCGGAAATATTTCACTTACGAATTATGGCCTTGCATTTATTCTTGGAAACAACTCAGTATTTACCTGGGAGCCGGGAACAAATACCGCTGCCGGCGCCACATTGTTTACAAATGGTATTGAATCATTTTCACCGACGAGCACACTCATTATCAAAAAGTGGTACAACTTTACGGTACCATTACCTTCGGTGGTAACTGGAAATTTCGGGAACCTGGAACTCAATACATACAATGGTACTGCCATTCCTGAATGGAACCAGAACAATGGATTCCAAACGCACCAGGTCCTTGGTACATTAACAATTGATGCAGGATGGATTACGCTTGATAAATCAGGCAGCATCTCGAATACGACGATTGGAAAAATCCTTCTTAAAAATGTCAACTCTTCATTATACGCACACAACGGAACCCATCCTTCGGCTTTTACATTGAATACTTCCTCGATTACTAATAATGGCGGAACATTTTACGGGCTGAATGACGGCAATGGAAATATCAATGTACACGTTACCGGAAATTTTTATAATTATGGAAGCGTAAAAATCATCAACAACACCGGCATGGCAGGTGTATCTAACGGAGATGCATCGTTTACCGTTGATAGCGCATACTTCCAGAGCGGCGGCGATACGAGAATTATTTATAATGTATCCACAACGAACTCGGGATTGTTAACTGCAAGTTTCAGAGATATCATTCTCACAGGCGGAATATTCATGGCACAAAGCGGATGTCGCACATCGGGAGGGATTTGTTCGATGACCGTTTTACAAAATCTGAATATTAATTTTCCGAATACTACCGACAAATTCAGAGGAACATCTATTTCCTCCATCGGCGCAAGTACTAATAAAGTACAGTTTAATTTAGTTGTCGGCGGAAGCCTAACCATCGCCGGTTCACTCAATGCTGAATTCACCAGCTCCGCTTCCGCGGGAAATGAAACAGTGACTGTAAACGGATCGAGCGCTATCAGCGGATGTAATGTCAGCTTTAATTATGGCGCACTTTCCTCATCGCATGCAAGTACACTGACGATGAATGGAAATGTTTCCATCACCGGTGGCATGACTTATCTTTCGCGCAACAATGGCCCTGCTGCAATTAACTTCAACGGGAATTATACCCAGAGTGCAGGTCAAATGACCATAAAAGGTGGTGACAGCACTGCAACAGTTACCATTGCAGGCAACTACAATCAAACCGGAGGCCAGATTTATATTCATAATAACAGCACAGCGCCTGCGACAACCACCAGTTCACTTGTGGTGCTTGGCACTTACAACCAGACGAGCGGCACATTCTCATTCGACAGCAATTCATCCAATACATCAGCCGATCATCAGTTGGTTATAAACGGTTCAGGATATACAATCGGTGGCAACAGTATTATCAACCGAGCAGGTGCGGGTTCATCAACTTCATACGGGAAAATTATTTACAACAGGAAAGGAATTATTAATTACAGCAGAAATAGCAGCAACATTACCTTAAGTCAGGTGAAACAGTTCGTCACAAATTCCAGCACGCTTCGCATAGCGTCGGGAAATTTACTGGTGTCCTCTACCCCACAACTCATCAATTATATGTTGAACGTAGAAAAAGGCGGGACACTGGATATGACAGGCAACCAGATCGTATCGAACGGAGTAAATCCATTTTCTTCATTTTACCTTGATTCCAATGCCACACTGATAACAAGGCGTGTTCAGGGATTGTACAATGGAACTGCAAATTCATGTATCAGCACGGGTATCACATTTGTTTTGAATCCGACCAGTACTATCGAATACAATGGAAATGCGAACCAGGTTGTAACCGGAAATTTCGCCGGTGTAATTCCTGTTACCAATCAATACGGAATATTAAAAATCAATATGCAGGGAATGGCCGGTGCACAAATGAACTTTCCTGTTTCAGTAAGGACAAAGCTGATACTGGCAAACGGTGAACTGAATCTCGCAGGAAATATACTTACTATAGGAACAGGCGCGTCTTCTGCCATTGTTAGAACCAACGGATATATCAACGGTGAACTTTCGGGTGGAATTACTGCCGGCACCGTGATCTGGAAAAACATGAATTTCGGATTGCATGAATTCCCATTTGGTACAAATGCTTCCACATACCTCCCTGTTAAATTTTATTTTGTCGGAGGAAATGCAACTGACGTAAGTGTATCAACATATTCCGCATCAACAAATGATAATTTACCACTTCCATTATACAACAATATTCCCGTAAGTTTTGCATCCGGAGAAGCTAATTTTCCCGTCACTGATATTATTGACAGGTGGTGGGTGATCAATGCTCCCGGAGTGATGGCCGGGCTTGTGGTGGCTTACGCAGGAAGTGAAAACACAATTTCATCGGCATATCAAAACGGCCAGATTGGTTTTGTTTCATGGACAGGAACAGAATGGGCAACGCCTTCCAGCAGCGGGGTTGGTACTGTGACGGGAATTGGAATCGTATCCGCGGAAGAAATTTCTGATCTTTCAATACTCACCGTTGGCAGACAAACGGGTCTTAGGGTTGCCGGATCCATCCGTTCATTAACGGCTGAACAAATCGGTGCTGATGTTTCCATAACGTGGAGTACTGAAATGGAACAAAACAGTGACTACTTCATTGTTGAAAGAAGTACTGATGGAAATACATTTGAAGAAATAGCAAATAAGAAAGCTTCCGGCAACAGCAGTTCTGTTTTAAAATATTCAATTGCTGATCCTAATCCTGTAGAAGGTAAATCGTATTACAGGATCCGACAAATTTCAAAAGACCGAACTTCTTCAAGCAGCAGTATAGAAACGCTCATTTATTCGTTGTCAAATCATTCAGGAATTTCCATTGAATCGGCCGGACCGAATCCGTTTGAGTCGTCGTTTAAAGTCAATTATACTTCGGGTACGGATGGATTGATCATGTTTGAACTAAGCAGCAGCAGTGGCCAGTTGATTTATCAGGCTGAAGAATACAATTCGAAAGGCATGCATACTTTTAATTATTCTGAAGGAGACAAATTGCAAACGGGAATATATTTTCTAAAGATTATTGCAGGCGACAAGTCCGTAAACAAGAAGTTGATGCGTAAGTAAAGATTTCACTTCAACGTTTTTTCTCAAATCAAGTTTTTTTGTCTGCTTTTCCCTTCCGGGAAATAAAAATTATTTACTAAAAAGAGGTAAAATCTTACAGTTGTAAGAATCAGATTTTTCTGCATTCAACAATAGGGGTCATTTTCTGTAAAACATGCTGTACTAAACCGAATAAATTAAACCGTTTTACCATAAATGATTTTATGAAAAAGAAAAAAAGTCGCATAAGTCATCGGGCTCGTCAGCGACAAAAAATGAGCCGCAAAACTGTTATCGTAATTGCTGCTTCTTGCATGACCTGTGCTGTTATCGGGCTTACCATTTTCTTCAATATATCGCAGGTGGATAATTCCATGGCAGATACACGCAACGTTCCTGCAAGCATTTATAATGTAGTTGATGAAGAACCTGTTTTGGTTAAAAGCCTACCGGCACCCATTCTAGTACAAACACCACTACTTGGTCCGAATACACAAATAGTAAGAAGCACAAAAACTGTTCAGGCCATTGCTGCTGAACACGTGAATTAATACTTACCAACTGATTAAATAAATTGATAATATTCTCTATACGCCTTTATGTATATGAAAACCAAAAAATCAAATTTCCTTTTGCTCGTCTGTACGATTGCCATTTCGGGGATTGCGACAGGAGCTACTAAAACTGCTGTTTCAACCGGAACATGGGCTACAGCAGGTTTATGGTCACCTTCAGGAGTTCCTGCAGCAGCAGATAGTGTTATAATACCTTCAGGGAAAACCGTAACGGTAGGTGCAAATGCTTCCGTTGCAGGTGTAAACATCCAGTCAGGGGGCGGACTAATAGTATCGAGCGCCAAAACGCTGACCATGTCACAATCCCTTACGGTAGATGGCACAATGACCAATTCCGGAATCATAACTTTTGCCTCCGGAAAATTATTTGCCATTGGTGCGAATGGATCTTTTACCTGGGATCCTTCAACCAATACACTTGCAAAAGCAACACTATTTACCAATGGAGTTGAAAGTTTTAATCCAACAAGCACACTAATAATAAAAAAATGGTATGACCAAACGAATGTACCACTTGGTTCCGTGGTAACAGGAAATTTTGGAGACCTCACTTTCACATTGACTAACCTGACAGAGTGGAAACAACAGAATTACTTTCAATCACACCAGATTGTGGGTACGCTGACAATCACGTATGGCTGGATCACTTTAGATAAATCAGGTGCAATAACCAATACAACGATTGGTAACATAAATCTTACCTCCGGTTCAGCCTACCTCGACCTTCATTCAGGGACTGTGGCAAGTTCATTCACTGTTAATACTACAAATCTTACTGTAACTGACGGAACAATGGATGGACTGCTCAACGGAAATGGCAACATCACATTAAATGTTACAGGCGATGTTTCAGTAACCGGGATGGGTTATTTATACCTTATTAAAAATTCCGGAACAGCAGGTGTTGGAAATGGAAATGCAACTTTTAACGTATCCGGAGATTTTACTCAATCGGGAAACAGTTCAAAATTTTACTGTATATATAATGCAACCACATTCACCGCGGGAAATGCTACTATGAATGTAGGAGGAAATCTTTCCTATTCCGGCGGAATATTTATGGAGCACTATGCATGCCATGTAGGTACAGGAACCACTTCTCTTACTGTTGATGGAAATTCGACAATCAATTATACCTCTAATTCAAATATTTTCCGCATCACCGGATTGTCAATGCTGTCGACTACAAATTCAACCTCAAAAATGAATTTTAAAAACGGAGGTTCAATAACATTTACCGGAGTTTCCGGTGAGTTTACCTCCAGTTCAACAACAGGTGTTGAAACCGATACAATAAACGGAAATCTAATTGTGAGCGGTGGGTGGTGCGGTTTTAACTGGCCTGCACAATCAAGCCAGGCACATGCTACAACACTGGTTATTGGCGGAAATTATTCCGCAACGGCAGGATCCATGACATTTTCATGGTACGGGCAAACACTTGCTGCTTCCATCGCAGGAAATGCCACGATCTCAGGCGGTTCCACTTATGTAAAATATGAAGCCGGTTCGGCCACTCTTGATATTGCAGGATATTACAGTCAGTCGGCAGGCAATGTATATGTGATTGGAAATCTTACATCGTCCGGCACCTCTGGAATAACAATGAATGTCACCGGCGACTTTACCGTGAGTGGTGGCACATTCAATGCATCAGCATATCCGGGGGCCTCTGCATCCGGAGGACTTGCCACCATCAACTTGAATAATAATTTTAGTTACACCGGTGGAACTATTACAGAATCTGCTTTATTGGTTGGCCGCGGGCGATTTAAATTTTTGAAATCGGGAATTGTTACCGTAACGGGTGGCGGTACGATCTCGAATACGATTGACTTCTATATTCCGAATGCAGGGACAACGGTAAACCTTTCCACTTATGTCCTTACCGGCTTGGGTGATTTCAATATGTCAACAAGTACAGGACTAATGATGGGGTCAACAGGAGGTATCAGTGCAGTCGGTCTTACAGGAAATGTGCAGGTGCTTGGCTCAAGAACATATGGAAGTAATTCCGACTACACATATAATGGATCTGCGTCACAAGTTAGTGGTACAGGATTGCCGGCTACGGTGAGAAATCTCACAGTTGACAACACATCAGGAATTTCCCTTTCAGGAACTGTGGCCATTACGAATACCCTTGATCTAGCCAATGGAAAAATTACAACAGGAGCGCTGTATGAACTTAATGTAACCAATACTTCTACAAGCAGTGTAACGGGATATTCTTCCTCTGATTATATCGTCGGAAACTTACGAAGAAGTGTCATCGGAACAGGCACATACGACTTTCCATTGGGAACAGCCATTTATCCTGAACCATCATCACTAACGCTTGCGGGAGCTACCGGATTTTCAAATATCCTCGGATCATTTACTCAGGCAATACCGATTACAATCAATTTACCTCTAGTAAACGTACTGTTAAGCGGAACACCCATAACAGATATGCTTAACTATGGTTATTGGACGTTTACCCCAAACAGTGCAATGACGGGCGGAACCTACAGTGTAACCTTGAATGAAAAGGGAGCCACCAATGCAAATTCAAATCCGCAAAGCTTCTGTGTTTTAAAGAGAGCAAATATATTATCTTCATGGCAATCACTTGGAACACACAATAACAACACACAGGCAGTTGCCGGAGGCGTCATCACAGCAGCACGTTCAGCCCTTACCGGATTTTCCGATTTTGGTGTAGGAGAAAGCAGCGGAGGCTCACTTCCAATCAAGCTGATATATTTTACTGCTAAATTAAATAGTGACGTGGTCAACTTAGACTGGGCTACAGCCGCAGAAGTGAACAACAACTTCTTTACAGTTGAAAGGTCTGTTGATGGCGAAAACTTTGAATCCCTATTAACAAAGCAGGGCGCAGGTAACAGCACCATCAACCTATACTACAATGCCGCAGATGAAAGTCCCCTTGACGGCTATTCATATTACCGATTAAAACAGACTGACTTTGACGGACACTATACCTATAGTGATATTGAAACAGTGAAAAATGGTAATGGTGCAGAAGCCGGCATGAATAAAATGGATATTAAATCCATTTCTCCGAATCCATTCGTCGAAAAATTCAAACTGACATTCATGATCAGGCAGTCAGTACTTATAGATTTTTCACTGATGAATTCTGCAGGACAAACGGTGGCACAGGAAAAAATTCAAACAGAGGAAGGTATGAACACCTTTGAATTTCTTGACAAATACAATCTGAAAAAGGGAGTATATTTTGTGAATCTCAACTATAACGATCAAAAAATTACTCAAAAAATTATCAAAAACTAGGAGCATTAAGGATTTTATATGGCGACCAAAAAAAGTAGGGGCTTACAAAAAAGGATACTCCGACAGAAACAACGGATGTCGATGAGGCAGGTTGTGCTCATTTCATCTTCGTTGGTTGCTTTGCTTACTATCTGCACGTTCGTTTTTTTAAATTTCTCAAACAGCGAAGATTCATTGGCAGCTACGAACGGAGAATATCGTTCAAAAGCAAATGGCAACTGGAATAGTACTGCTACCTGGGAAAAATTCAATGGAACTTCATGGGTTGCCGCAACAGCTACTCCCACATATGCAGACGGACCTATCACCATAAAAAATAATGTCACTGTTACTGCAGGTGTTTCTGTTGATGAGGTAACTGTTAACAGCAATGCTCAGCTGACTTTGAATAACGGAACCTTTTCTGTTAAACGCGGCACCGGAAATGACCTCACCGTAAACGGAACACTTACCATTGCAAGTACGCTTACCCTTAAAACACAGGGTCACATTGAAGTAAACGGACTCGCGATAATTTCAACCGGCGGAACACTCACACTTCAGGGAAATTCCACCATTGACATCAACGAAGGCGGCCGGTACAGAAAAGATAACGGTTCGCAAACAAACACACAGGGAGCCTGGACGATTAAAGCAGGAGGTACTTATCAGCACAATGACAATGGAACCTCATTGCCGAATGCCACGTGGGATCAGGGATCTACCTGTGAAATAACGGGTGCTACAAATAACAAACCTTCGAACCTGAATCAGTCTTTCTACGACTTCATATGGAATTGTACAGGACAAACAACAAACATTAATCTCAGCTCGAGCAATCTTAATTTAATTGCAGGAGACTTTACCTGCATTTCCACCGGCACCGGTTCCATCATGCTCAATCAGGGTGCCAATACAAATTACTCATTCGAAGGCAATTTTAATATGCAGGGGGGGAATTTTTTCATCACTGAATCAGGAGGATGCTCGGTTAATATCGGAGGAAATTATACGCAGACTGGAGGGAACTTCAGAATGATTGACGCTTCATCGTCATCAGGATCGGGGACGCCGGACATGACGGTGACCGGGAATTATTCAATCACAGGCGGCACATTTGACATGAGTCAATACACAGGACTCAATGCAAATAACGGAAAGGGAACACTCAATCTGAATGGTGATTTTTCCTTCACCGGAGGCACGATCACTGAATCTTCCACTCTGTTTGGTAAGGGTATAATCAACTTTATTAAAAACGGAATGCAGACACTGACAGGCGGAGGCACAATTTCAAACACCATTGATTATAATATTACATCGGGATCCATTGTAAACTTTGGGACAATCCCATTAACAGGAACAGGAACTTTTACATTGAACTCAGGCGGCGGTGTACTACTGGGATCAACAGCAGGAATCTCATCACTAGGTCTCACAGGAAATGTTCAGGTGACCGGCACAAAAACATTCAGTACAGGCGCTGATTACACCTACAACGGAAGTTCCGCACAGGTTACAGGAAGTGCATTGCCTGCCACTGTCCGAAACCTTTCCATCAATAACAACAGTGGCGTTACGCTCACTTCAACTGTTGCAGTAAGCAACGTGTTAGCACTTACTCTCGGAAAACTATCTACAGGACTATTTGAAGTTGACGTTACAAACAATTCATCTTTATCTGTTACAGGATACTCTTCTTCTTCATATGTGAATGGAGCATTGCGAAGATCTGTTTCCGGGACAGGAACATATGCCTTTCCGCTCGGGAATTCTGCAAATTACGAACCCTCATCCCTTACTCTTGCGGGTGCAACTGGATTTACAAATATCTATGGAAAGTTCACGCAGGCATTGCCGATCGTGGCTTCACTTCCACTGGTGAGTTTATTGTTAGGCATCACACCCATCACAGATATGCTTAACTACGGATACTGGACCTTTACTCCTAACAGTGCAATGACCGGTGGAACATACAGTGTAACACTGAATGAGAAAGGCGCTACCAATGCCAATTCAAATCCTCAGAGTTTCTGTGTATTGAAACGCAGCAGCGTACTTGCTTCCTGGCAATCAATCGGAATACACAATAACAACACCCAATCCATTGCTGCCGGAGTAATAACGGCCGTACGCACCGGGCTTACAGGGTTTTCTGATTTTGGAATTGGTGAAAGCAGTGGAGGTTCTCTTCCCATCAAGCTGATCTACTTCACCGCAAAACTCAATAGTGACATTGTAAATCTCGACTGGGCAACTGCTGCTGAAGTAAATAATAATTTCTTCACCATTGAAAGATCTGCTGATGGAGAACATTTTGAATCGCTGTTCACCAAACCGGGAGCCGGTAACAGCACAACCAATTTGTATTACAGTGCATCGGATGAAAACCCATTGCAGGGATTCTCATTCTACAGATTAAAGCAAACCGATTATGACGGACACTATTCCTTCAGCGACAAACAGACTGTGAAGAACGGAAACGGCAATAACGCAAGTGAATCATCCATCCAAATCAAATCGGTTTATCCTAATCCATTCAATGAATCCTTTAAAACCGATTATATGGTCAGGGAGTCTGTACTCATGGATTTTTCCCTGCTGAATTCCTCAGGGCAGGTGGTGGCACAGGAAAAAATTCAGGCAGATGAAGGATACAACACTTATGAATTTATTAATAACAGAAACCTGAATAAAGGAATTTATTTCGTCGTACTTAGTTACAACGATCAGAAACAAATTCAAAAAATAATTAAAAACTAAAATCGCAAACATCATGTGGAATTCAATTGGCAAAAAGAAAAATAAAAGGGTGCAACAACAAACAAGGCAACATCAAAAAATACGCACCCGGACAATTATTGTCCTTGCTGCAACTTCATTGGCCTGTATCTCTGTCGTGGTGACCCTGTTCTTCCATTTCTCCAGGATAGATCAGTCAAGCGCAATTAAAGTTCAGGTCCCTGCAGCAGCATATATGATTGAAGATAACAGTCTTCATTTTTCAAAAAAACTATCTGAACCCGTACTTAAAAACATACCCGTGATCGGACCGAATACAATTCTTACAAGGTCAACAAAGATAGTAACTCCTGTCACTGCTCTGCCGGGCAATTAATAGAAAGAAGAATACAGACTAAAGTAAAAATATTTTACCCATGAAAAAATTAATCATCTGCTGCAAATGTTTACTTGCGCTGACCATCGCTTTGGTTTCTACAAAGCAGTTGTCAGGAGCAACAAAAACCGCCGCCGCGAATGGGAACTGGTCAACCAATGGAACATGGTCGCCATCAGGTGTTCCTGCAACAGGCGACAACGTTGTTATACCCAACAACAGAACAGTTACAATCACCGCAAATGCATCTATTGCCAATGTAACTGTATCATCCGGCGGCACGCTCAACATCAACAGCGGAAAGACGTTGACAATGTCACAAGCACTGACTGTAAACGGAACGATGACGAATAACGGAGTGATTGCATTTGCATCCGGCAAAGCATTTACTATCGGCTCGGACGGAACCTTTACGTGGAACCCATCCACAAACACTGCGGCTGCGGCAACCTTATTCACCAATGGAGTAGAAGATTTCTCCCCTACCAGTATATTGATCATTAATAAATGGTATGACCAGGCAAATGTTCCACTGGGATCAGTAGTCACCGGAAATTTTGGCGACCTCATTTTCACGATGTCCAATCTTACTGAATGGAATCAGCAAAATAATTTCGAAACACACCTGATCATCGGAGAACTTACCATCACCTACGGATGGATCACACTTGATAAAAGCGGAGCCATCAGCAACACTACAATTGGGAATATCAATCTGACTACGGTGAATGCTTATCTCAGTTTTCACAATGGAACGCATCCCGGATCATTTGCAGTGAATACAACTGACCTCACTGTTACAAATGGAACGGTTGAAGGCTTGTTGAATGGCAACGGTAACCTAACACTGAATGTCACAGGCAATTGCTCGGTGACAGCCGCAGGTTATCTATACCTGATCATTAATTCAGGTGTTGCAGGAGTGGGCAATGGAGATGTTTCTTTCAATGTTGCCGGCAACTATGTTCAGTCAGGCAACAACTCGCGCTTTTACGGTATATATAATGCGAGCACGACTACGGCAGGCAATTCAACGATGAATGTAGGAACGAATCTTTCATTTTCCGGTGGTGTTTTTATGCTTCAATATGCTTGTCATTCGGGTTCAGGTACTACTGCACTAAATGTTGTCGGCAATTCAACGATCAACTATACCAATACTTCCAATATTTTCCGCATCACAGGACTTACCACTTTGTCCTCGATAAATTCAACTTCGAAAATGAATTTTAAATGCAACGGAAAACTCACTTTTACAGGAGTTGCCGGTGAATTCACTTCCAGTTCTACCACCGGTGCAGAAACAGATACCATTGTTGGCGACCTCACATTGAGTGGTGGCTTTTGCGGATTCAACTGGCCCGATGTTTCCGCCGGTGCACACAATACAACATTGGTTGTAAACGGAAATTATTCGGCTACTGCAGGCACGATGATATTTTCAGTTTATGGACAGGCATTAACAGCTTCAATTGCCGGAAATCTCACAGTGAGTGGCGGCAGCACCTATGTTAAATATGAAGCTGCTCCTGCGTCTCTTTACGTAAACGGAAATTACTCGCAGACGGCAGGAAATTATTATGTCATCGGTGGATTGCCATCATCAGGAACCGCCGGAACTTCTATGGACATTGCAGGAAACTTCTCTATCAGTGGTGGTACTTTTAATGCATCAGCATATCCGGGAGCTAGCGGCACTACCGGCCTTGCTGAAGTAAGTTTAAACAATGATTTTACTTTCTCTGGAGGAACCATCACTGAAACATCTACAACTGTTGGCCGTGGCCGATTCAGGTTTATTAAATCCGGAACGGTTACCGTTACAGGTGGAGGAACCATTGCCAATACCATTGACTTCTATATTCCCAATTCAGGGACTACTGTAAACCTCGCTACCTGGGTGCTGACAGGCTCAGGCGATTTTATTATGTGGCCATCTACAGGGTTGATGATGGGATCAACCGGCGGTATCAGTATTTCCGGTGCCACAGGTAATGTTCAGGTTACAGGTACACGGTCATATGGAATAAATTCCGACTACACTTATTCCGGTTCTTCTGCACAACTTACAGGAAACGGTTTGCCTGCAGCGGTAAATAACCTTACCATTAATAATGGCAGTGGCGTTACGCTTTCACAAAGTGTTACAGTAGATGCTTTACTTACACTGTCTTCAGGAATTGTTACAACCAATTTATATGAAGTAAACGTCACCAATAATTCCACTACAGCCATCTCCGGCTATACATCAAACAAATACATCAATGGAAACCTGAGGAGAAGTACTACGTCAACCGGATCTTATGATTTTCCTGTTGGTACAATCGCCAATTATGAACCGTTGAATATGAACCTTACAGGTATTTCGGGAGCAACAAATCTCCTGGTAGCATTCATCAATGCAAATCCGATTAATCCATCTTATCCGCTCACCGGTGTAACTGTAAATGGTACGACAATTACCGACATACTGAATTATGGCTATTGGACTGTGATGCCTGACAATCCGATGTCAGGAGGGTCTTACACCGTTACTGTAAATGAAAAAGGTTATACGAACGGCGTTGCCAATCCACAGGCGTATACTGTACTTACGAGGAATAATCCGAATGCATCCTGGTCTGCTTCCAATGGAGTCCATGCAAACAACACACAAAGCATTAACGGGACTGTGGTAACCGCAAAGAGGTCTGCACTGACAACGGAATATAATTTCGGAATTGGTTTCACCACCGGTGGCACACTACCGATAAAACTCAAATACTTCACTGCAGCACCAAACGGAAATACAGTTGATCTCAGTTGGGCAACAGCTACGGAAATCAATAATAATTTTTTCACCGTGGAAAGATCGGCAGATGGAAAACACTTTGAAAAGCTTCTGACAAAAGCCGGAGCCGGGAACAGTACTACAATTCAATACTACACTGCATCAGATAAAAATCCACTCAACGGCACTTCTTATTTCCGTTTGAAACAAACCGATTATGATGGTCATTTTACTTATAGTAAAACAGAATCTGTAAATATGAATGGCAGGGCATCAGGAAACGAAGTCCTGAAAATAAATTCTATTTCACCCAATCCTTTCAAAGAAAATTTCAGATTGCAATTCAATATGAATACAGCGCTTCCGGTCGATCTCTATATAAGGAACGCGACTGGAAAAGAAATAGTCCATGAAAAAATGAATACGCAGGAAGGAATCAACACCTATGCATTTACTGATAAATACAATCTTCAAAAAGGGGTTTATTTCCTGGAGATGATTTACAATGATCAGAAGGTTATTCAGAAAATCATCAAGAATTAAAATCAGGGAAGGCAATTTATTTTTATGCAACGACACACCAAAAGAAAAACCCAAAAACGATTTCAATTAAAGGGACGAACAAGGCAAAAACAGTATCAGAGAAATATCATCGTTACTTCACTGGTATTTCTTTTTGTTTGCGGCGGCTTGCTGATCTTTTTGAATTCAAGGTCTGAAGATGCTTATGCAGCAGTAAATTATACATGGACAGGAAACACAGGTACTGACTGGAACATTTCCACCAACTGGACGCCGGCAGGCATTCCGACATCAGGGGATAATGTCATCATCGGTGCAGCCATTAATCAGCCGGAACTCACAGGAGATGTTACCCTGAATAATATCACCACAAATACCGGCGCCCAACCCAACCTTAAAGGTTTTAAGCTGACAATAAACGGTAACGGATCATTCAATGGAGGAACCATTTCAGATGGAGGACCCACAGGCGCACTGCTTTTGCAGGGAACCAATGCAGTATTCGGAAATTCAGCCGGAGGCCCGACAATCAATGTTTCTCTTACTGTTAGTACTTCCAATTTCACACTGCGAAACACAACTACGAACAGCATCGTCTCCCTGACAAAGAACGGAGGAGGAAATGACAATAGTTATGGAAACAATACTTTCAACGGGCCTGTTGTTGTCAGCAATAACGGTACGGCACAATTGGTGTTTTCCTATAATGTGAAAGACGTTTATAATGACGACGTAACTTTCAATAACAACAGCACCTCCTATATTTATGTCGCACATAACGATGCATCAGGAACGCTGTTCAATGGAAATATTAAACTCAACAGTATCTCCGGTTCAGGAATTCTATTCGGTGCAGGAACAGGAACTGCTACACTTGCACCCTCGAAAACAATTTCGATCGGCTCAGATGGATTTTCTTCAGGTTTACTTGTGCTGAGACATTTTACCTATTCAGGAACGAATGATATTACATTTAACACGACGGGGAATACAAGTATTACCTAGGGACCATCTTCATCTTTTGGTGGAAGACTGGAATCTACAAGTGCGTCACTACTTCTCAATGGCTGTGCATTTGGTAGCATAACTTCATTTACAAAAACCGGATCAACAAACGACAAGAGCGCCGGGAATAATATATTTTCGGGAGCAAGTACAATTACAAATAACGGGTCAGGATACATCCTGCTTGGAAACACAGGTGAAGATATTTTCAATGCCGACGCAATATTCAATAACACCGGCACCTCAGATTTTTACATCGCATACAATACTCCGGGAAATCAATTCAATGGAACTACCACCATTAACAATTCACCAACTTTTGGTAACCACGGTTTTTATATCACCGAGGGAAATGCAAATGCAACCGCCACTTTCAATGGTGACATCAAAGTGAATAATACCGGCACAGGAAGCAACAGTCTAGTAAGATTTAACGTTCGCGGAGTTACTGCTTTTAACGGCAACATTGAACTGAACAGCACCTCCGGCACGGGTTCCACCTATGGGATCTTCTTTGGATGGTCAGGGTATACCTGCTCAGCAACGCTTGCTGCATCAAAGACCATTTCAATAGGTTCAACAGGATTCACCCAGGGAACACTTGGCTTCAACAGGTTTACAAAAAACGGGAATGCTCCTGTAAACCTGAATCTGTCACAGATATGTGCATTGGTAATAAATCCGCTCACTTCCTTTGAAGGAAATTTCTATTCTACAAGCGGAACACTGAACCTTAACGGAGGAACATTTTCCGGAACTACTACATTCATCAAAACAGGAACTACGAATGATGGTAGTTCAGGAGGAAATACATTTTCAGATTCATGTACAATTAAAAATAACGGAACCGGTTATATCATGATGGGAAATGTAAATCCTGATATTTTCGGAGAAGCTTCCACATTCACAAATGCAGGCACAAGTGATTTTTATCTTGCCCAGGGATCAGGAGGAAATCAATTTAACGGAAATGTTTTTATCAATAATTCCGGCAGCGGGAATACCAATCGTTTTTTTATATCAGAAGGAAGCGCCAATGCTTCAGCGACGTTTAACGGAAAAGTATTTGTTAATAATACAGGCACTGCAAATTCATCCTACCTGAGATTTAATCTGCGGGGCACCAACACATTCAATGGCAACGTTGAAGTAAACAGTACGGCCGGAACGAGCAGCACATACGGAGTTTATTTTGGCTGGCCGGGATATGCAGGTTCTGCAACAATGGCTGATGGAAAAAATATCAGTATTGGTTCAACAGGATTTACAACAGGAGAACTTGCGCTCATTAATTTTACGCAACAGGGAAATACACCACTCAATTTTCCCCTCTCCTCTACTGCTACCCTAACACTCGGACCTTCCACATCTTTAGGTGGTAGTTTCTCATCTGCGTCAGGATCTTTATATCTCAATGGCTGCGAATTTGGAAGCAGCACCGCCATTACAAAATCAGGAACAGTAAACAATACCTGCACGGGAGGAAATATTTTCTCCGGCGCAGCAACAATTACTGTAAACGGTTCAGGAAATCTTACGATGGCCAATTCAAATCCTGATACATACAATTCAGACGTCACATTCAACAATGAAGGAACTTCGTTTCTATACCTGGCCAATGCGTCTGCAGGAAATACATTTAACGGAAACGTCACGCTGAACAATACCGGCAGCGGAACAGACAACCGTATTATGGTTTGCGAAAGTAATGCATCTGCAACTGCAACTTTTAATGGTAATGTGGTACTGAACAATACCGGAACAGCAAATACATCATTCATTCGTTTGAACCTGAGAGGCACCAATACATTTAACGGAAATGTCGAGCTGAACAGCACGGCAGGAACAGGTACCAACTATGCAGGAATTTATTTCGGGTGGCCGGGATACAATGGAACTGCAACGCTGGCCGCAGAAAAAATTATTTCGACGGGACCTTCAGGTTATACCCGTGGTGACCTCACTTTGATAAAATTTATTCAATCAGGGTCAGCTCCCACTTCATTAAATCTTCCATCAACGGTAAACCTTACGCTCGGACCGGCATCGGCTCTTGGTGGAAATGTAACAACGTCTTCCGGATCGTTATATCTGAATGGATGCACCTTCGGCGGAACAGCAACTCTGATCAAAACCGGAAGCGTTTCCAATAATTGCAGCGGTGGAAATATTTTTAACGGAACGACGACGATTACCAATAACAGTACTGCAAATCTTGACATGGGAAATACCAACCCGGATATTTTCAATGCTGATGTAACATTATCTAACAGTGGCACCGGTTATCTTTTGCTTGCAGATAACAGCTCAGGAAATCAGTTTAACGGCAATACCATTTTCAATAACATCGGAACAGGTACTGATTCGCGAATCATGATTTGTGAAGCTTCGGCTACGTCATCTGCCATTTTTAACGGGGACGTAACCGTAAATAATACGGGTACCGCCAATGACGGATTGGTCAGATTCAATTTAAGGGGAACATGCAATTTCAACGGCAACATCATAGTGAACAGCACACTGGGCACTGCGTCCAGCAATGGAATTGATTTCGGCTGGCCGGGTTATAACGGAACGAGTACGCTGGCACCGGGAAAAACAATTGCCGCCGGGACTACCGGATTCACCAAAGGAAATTTATTGCTGCAGAATATGATTCAATCAGGGAGTACAGCACAAAACATTTCTCTGGGTGGAACTTCTGTTCTTGCATTTGGAAGCGGAAGCATTGTCAGAGGAGACCTGATTGCGTCGGCACCAACAGTCTTATTCAATGGTGCAACTTTCAATGGAAGTGCCACAGTCACGAAGACAGGTACTTCCAACGATGCAAGTGCAGGGAATAATACATTCAACGATGCATTTACATTGATCAATAACAACACCGGGAACATCACATTATCAAATAGTACAAGGGATACTTATAATAGCAGTGTAACAATTACAAATAACGGAAGTGGCATCATTTACACTGCAAACAACGATGCCAACGGAACAGCATTCAATGGAAATATTTATTTAAATAATTCCGGAACAGGATCTATCCGATTCGGGCAAGGCACAGGAACAGCAACCCTTGCATCAGGAAGTACGATTGGTATGGGCGCTATAGGTTTTACAGGTGGCGATCTTTATATCAGGAGATTTACCCAATCAGGAAACACAGCGCAATCTCTGAATGTGACGAATGGTATTTCCGCAATTTATCTGCAAACGGGAACGACATTTAACGGACCGGTTAATTTTTCTTTTCCCCAGGTTTACCTGAATGGAGCGACGTTTAGTGGAAGTACTTCACTTGAAAAAAATGGCGCTGCCAACAATACATCATCCGGAGCGAATACATTTAACTCAACAACAACAATCAGGAATAGCGGCACCGGAAATTTTACACTGGCCAATTCATCTGCAGATGACTTTAACGGGAATGTTTCATTCATCCAGACCGGGACAGGTTTATTACAGCCTGCATACAATACCAACTGTACCTTTTCAAAAGATATTTCCACCATCGGAAGTCTGAGTGCAATCACTTTTGGAACCGCCGGTGGAGGCCGCGTCACTATTGATGGCTCCGATGCTCAGAATATTTCAGCTATAGCTCCCTTGCTCCCGGTTATAACAAGATTGACGATGGCAACAACGGGCGCTGACGGAAGTCTCAATTTAAATATCCCACTTACAGTCTCCGTAAACCTGACACTAAATTCAGGACTGATCATCACCGGTGCGAATGAAATTAAAGTAACAAGTACATCGGCTGCTTCTATATCAGGTTATTCAACTTCAAGTTACATCAATGGAAATTTAAGAAGAAGTATTACCTCATCAGGTACCTATGATTTCCCTGTCGGAAGTGCGGCCAATTACGAACTGGCGACAGTTGTGCTTACAGGTGCAACAGGCTTTACAGACCTGCTCGGAAAATTTACCGCTTCACTTCCTGTTGTTTCTTCATTGCCCCTTGTAGGAGTGCTTCTTGGCTTCAACCCCATTACCAATATGCTGAATAGCGGTTACTGGACGATGACGCCCAACAACCCGATGACAGGTGGTTCGTATTCCATTACCCTTAATTCCAAAGGCCAGAGCAATGGTAACAACAATGCGAGTTCCTATTGCGTACTCAAAAGATCCAATTCACTTCTCCCATGGCAATCACTCGGCACACATACGAATGCAACGCAGGTCATAATTAATGGCGTGGTCACTGCTGTACGTTCAGGTCTTACAGGGTTTTCAGATTTCGGAACAGGATACTCAGGTGGTGGATCATTACCAATCAAACTCATTTATTTCAATGCTGAACTTTCTCAAGGGCTCGTTGGTCTTAAATGGGCTACAGCTGCTGAAGTCAACAATAGTTTTTTCACCGTGGAAAAAAGTACCGACGGACAAGTGTTTAAACAAGTTCTTACAAAGCCCGGCGCAGGCAACAGCACCACCGATTTATATTATGCCGCAGAGGACAATGAACCGTTGAAAGGCTTTTCTTATTACCGATTAAAGCAAACGGATTATGATGGTCATTACACATACAGTGATGTGGAGACGATTAAAAATGGTGAAGGTGGCGGCGCTTCACAACTGGATCTGAAATCAATTGCTCCCAATCCATTCACTGATAATTTCAAAGTGAATTTCGTAGTTAATTCTGAAACAGAAATAGAATTTTTACTGATGAATGCAGCAGGTAAAATTGTAAAAGATGAAAAAATGATGTCACAGGAAGGCTATAACACCTATGATTTCAGGGATGACATGAACCTTCAGAAAGGCATTTATTTTCTCACGATGATCTATGAAGACCGCAAAATTATTCAGAAAATCATCAAGGACTAGCCCCGTTGACGGATTCTATTGTAAAGTGTAACAAATCGCTTCAGATTTTCAAACAATTGATCCCCAAAAGCGGTAAATCACGAAATACGAAATACTACTATTAAACTGAGCGATGAAAAAGGGAAGAAGACAGACACAGGTTATTAAGACCAAAATGAGAATGAGGATGATGGTCATCACGGGCACGCTATGCCTGATGTTTGTATTGTCATTGGGCTGGCTGGTTTTCCTCAATATGTCGCAGAATACGAGAACCTCAGCAACCACTGCTTCAATGGGTGGAACAATTCTGAATAACGGGGAAATCATTTCCAACTTTACCTGGGAAAATGATCCGGCGACAAAAGCAACACTGGGACCTGATGCTGTTTCAATTTCAAATACAGCACACACGGCATTTGGTGGAAGAAGTTCTTCCGGTGGCCTCGCTCCCGGTTTGCCGGCACAGGATATCAATATGGTTTTTGGCGCATCGCCACTTTTCGATGTTGAGGGTATCGACGTAAGTATTGATTTTAAAAGACGTGAACCTTCAGGAAGTTTTATCTCCAGAGGTAAATCACTGGACTTCGGATTTAAAAAAGGATTTATTTTTATCACCTATCGTACGATTGGCTTAAGGGGAGGTTTTGAAACCGTTACAGCAACTACAGACTATGAAATTCCCATGGACGAACAGTTCAGGAATTACCGTTTTATTTATACGCCGACTACCGGCAAAGGAGAATTGTTTGTGAACAGCGTCATCATCTGGAGTCATGATGGAAATAAAAACACTGCCATGTACTGGAATGATGCCGGATCAATCATGGTTGCCAAAGGCATTGATGGTGGCGGAAAAGACATTCCTGTGATTGATAATTTTATGATCCGCACAACAGGATCCGTTTCACCGCTTGCGGAATCATTGCTGAACTTCATGCTGATGCCATCAGGAAACGATATCAGAATTCAATGGAGCACAACAGCAAATGAAAAGGTTGACTACTTTACAATAGAACGCTCTGTCAATGGTCTTGACTTTGCGAACCTCACCAACATTCCTTCTGATCAAAGCATAAAAGAAGGCGAAGAATATGTTTACACGGATAAATCAATCAGCACTCCGGGTATTTTATTTTACCGTGTGAGACAGACATTCAAAGACGGAAAGTTCATCACACATACCACTTCTGCGGTAAAGCTTAAAACTGAAAAGGCGCTGACGATTGACAAGATCTCCCCTCCTACTTTTCAAAATTCTTTTAACCTCTCTTACTACATTCCTTCAAATGGTCGTGTGTGGGTTCAATTGATTGACGAAAACGGAACCATACAAAGCAGTGAAACTTTTGAAGCACCGCAAGGAAAAAACATTTACACTTTCAGGGATAAGAAAAATATAAACACCGGTATTTATACGCTCAACCTGGTTTTTGATGACAAGAAGGTTACGGCGACGGTGACGAAGGTTTAAGTTTTGGGGCTATCCGGCAATGCCCGTTGCGGGAATGACATTTACACCTGCGGGATAGTCAACAGAGAGTAGATGATCTTACAAAGATTCCACCATCTATGACCTTAAATATCTCCTTTATACAACAAACGAGTGTTTGTTAAACCAAAATAAAAATTAACTGTTTGGGAAACTAGGGAAAAATGGTTTTGAGTTGGTCACGAGGACCCAATGCTCAAATTGCTACCGGTTATGTGCCAGGCCGAATTGTCATCTCCGATTTACGCGTTTTGAAGTACTCATCAATTTCTTCCTTTATCCTTTTCGACAACCTCTCACTTAATTTGTCGCGCTATTCCTGCAAAAATTTAACAGCGTTGAATTTTTTCATAAGATAAACCAACGCTTGTCTGTGTTTATGCGGCATTACGCACGTACTGCTTGATTGACTTTAAGTCCTTTTGACTATACCTTTTTTCTTTTTCTAAATCAAAATCATCCTGAAGCCCGAGCCAAAACTTAGCAGAGTTTCCAAAAAACGTGGCCAGCCTTAAAGCAGTGTCCGCTGTAATGCGTCTTTTGCCTTTAATGATCTCTGAAATACGTGTCTGGGGAATAGAAATTTCTTTAGAAAGCCTGTAAGCACTAATTTCAAGAGGAATTAGAAATTCTTCTAAAAGAATCTCGCCGGGGTGAATGTTTTTTAACCTTTTCATTTTAATGATAATCTATTACTTCAACATTATATGCGTTTCCGTTTTCCCAACGAAAAATTATTCGCCATTGGTCATTGACACGAATTGAATAAAAGTCTTTACGCCTACCCTTCAATTTTTCAAGTCGATTAGAAGGTGGAATCATTAGGTCTCTTAAGTCAACAGAGTTATTGAGCATTCTTAACTTTCGCCTTGTTACTTGCTGTACTTCCGTCGAAGTGTTCTTAACCCATTCACCGTCCCATATTTTTTGAGTTGCTTTGTCGCGGAAAGATACTATCATATAACGATACTAACGCCAAAGATAAGCAATTCAAAAGAAGTCAGCAAGTTAAATTCCACAATAATTCTCCTTAGTTGACACTTACAGTACCACGCAAAAAATCAACACTCATACAGGCATTCCCAAAAAGCCAAGCGCATACCCTAAAAATTGCGGAATTAGTCCCCATTGATATAATTTCAATTTTGCCGGGTCATTCAACAGAGAGTAGATCATCAGCGAAAAACTTATTCGCCTTGTAGTTTATATCCGGAGGCGCTGACTACTACGATGCTTTATGTTAGCTGCTGCCCTGCTTTTCCCACGAAGCACAACTGTTTGAAGTCCGCTCACACTTTGTCCGAAGCGATTTACATTCAAGGCGGTGTCTGTTCGTGTTAGCACTGTGCGTTTGAGTTTTTAATTTTTTTTGTGGGTGGGAGAAATTTTTTAATTCAATTTTTTTTCTTGGGTGGAAGATTGCAAGCTCTTTTTATTTTTTTCTGCGTTGGCTTTTTGTGCGTTTGCAAAAAATAAAATGTGCTTGCAATGTGCGTTGGCTATAAGTGGTCTTTCACTAAGAAATAAGTAAAACATGCACTAAGATAAGCAGCGTTTGCTTTGTCTTTATCATTTTTACTTTTCTCTGTAAAGTCCATGACTGATTTAATAATTATTGGAGTTACTTTTTTATCTTCAAGTAATTCCGTTGTTCTTACAACACCAAAACTTTCCATTTCAATACCCTCTGTTTCTTCATCAAAACCTGCGACAACTGTTTCAAGATAACCATCTGTTTTTACAACTACATTACCACAAGCTAAAGTTCTACTTCTTATTGTAACGCCTTTACATTTCGCCTTTAGAGGAGTGTTTACATAATCTTCCATTTTCTTTAAAATGTCATCAGCAGCATCAATAGCTTTTTTGTTATTGATATTACAAGCCCTCAAATAAGGTTTAAATTCCCCTCCTTCATACTTTCCTGTTTGAAAGTCAAAAACTTTATTTGGAATAAGTATGTCAAGCAAGTTAATACCCTTTGTTGCCCTGCCGCCACAAACGCCAACCATTATTAAATACTTAGGAGAAAACCTTGCTAAAATTTGAGTGGAGAGATAAGTTGCCTCAACCATTCCCATTTTTGTTTGAAAGTCAACCAAAACCTTTTTGTCTGAATTTTTAAGCTTGGCAATTTTCATTGTTTCAAAACCTTCAACGGGTTTCTCGTCCTCTAAAAATTCTTTCAAACTTTTAAACTCATCTTCATACAGTGCCGCAATAATTGCAACATCAACATGCTCATAGATTGGAATAACAGATGTCTCACTAATTTTTCCTTTGCTCTTAATACTTCCAACAGTAACTGTTTTTGCATTTTTAATTTCCTTGTAAATACTACCAAGTTTAATTGGGGTTTTATTTATGTCTGCAAGCAAATCTTTTGAAACATCATCAGGATAACGGGAAATTACAGTAAAGTCAATCTCCTTCAATGCCAATGCAGTCATTGATGCCTCGCCAGGAGTATCTACATTTTCTAATTTTTTTAGTGACGCATTTGGATGTATCCAAATAGCGACTTCTGTTGATTCAGGCAAAGCTGAAATTAAATAGTCAAACTGATTTGCATCTTTTACCTGTATAAAAGGTCTTTGCAAAACATCAAAATAACTGAATACTGATGGGTCGGTTGAATCATTGCCAACGCTTTCATCATTGATTAGGATGTGAAGTGTATTGTCCATTTTATTTATAGTTTAACTTCTTTAGGTAACTTAATTTCAAATTCGTAATTGGGTTTTGGCTTTGTAGCTGTCTTGCCGCCATAACGACTAATAATGTTTCTGATTGTAATAAGCCCATTCTCATTTTTGTCTTCATCAAATGCTTCTGTTTGGCTGTAGATAATGGTAATGTATTTACTGTCTTCGGAATACTTAATACTTGCGGTTGCCTCTTTCGCATATTTATGTTTGTTTTCAATTAGTTCGTAGAAAACAAGCCGCAATAAATATGGATGAATTTCCAAGTTGATTTTTTCGGGAATATCTAAACTTAATTCACTTTTCCCATTTAATACTTCGTGTTCACTAATGGTGCTATTTATTAAATGCAATAAATTTGTTTTGTTCTTTATAAAGAAATCGGGGAGTGGCGATTTTAAAAGAAAGAAACTCTCATTAAATTTTTCAAGCCACTTTAGAACGATTGGAATATTTTTGTCAGAGAGGGTTTCTGTTTTAAATTTTGTTTCATCTTCCAAATTTTTTTGCAACCTGTCAAATTCGCCTACCAGTTTTTTATGTTCTGAAATATCAATTCCAAAATCAAAATTTAAATAAAAGGGTTCAAGAAAATTAAGCACTGGTTTTAAGTCGGTAAAGAGGCGTTTGTTAGTTATATCAACCAAGCCAAACAAATCTTTGAAAAGTTTATCCTTATCAGCGTCACTTGGTGCATTTTCCGCATAAACACCTAATCGGTTTGTAATGCTGTCAAATTTGGTAAAATAATTTGGATGACTTGCTTTGCGTTTTCCATCATGGTTACTGACTTGTCTTTGGTAATATTGTTTTACCCTGAAAATTAATTTTACTTCAAGGTTGCTTGGGAAATCATCAAGGATAATTAATGATTCATTGTAAAGCTCTTTTACAAGTGCCGAATACTTTTTTCCATGGTTAGCAGAATCGTTTATATGCAAGTAAAGTTTCTGAATAATTAGTTTGGCATTTAAATTTGATTCATCAGTGAAAATTCTTTTTGTCTTAAATAAAATTGTGGAAAAGAAATATCCAATGTAATTCAACAAATGTTGCCCTTCTGAATTTAAACTCTCAATTTTATCAAGCAAGGAAAGAAGAAATGAGAAGTCATAATAAGATTCAAAATTTATAGTGTAGAGTCCAACTAAACAAAAATGCAAATAGGAAACATCAATTTTTGAAGTTGTATTTTTAATCTCGTTAAGAATGAAATCAGTTAGATTATTTGGCTCTTTCTCATCAGATAAAATTTCAGGGCAAATTCTTTTTATAGTGTCAACTAAATAAGGTTCTTCAATTAGCACGGCAATTAAAGCCATTTTACCTTGTGGCTTTTTTAGTATATCTTTTAAACTACTAAGAATTTGTTTGTCTTGAATTGTTTCATTGAAACCAATTTCATCCTCTTTAAATAATCTATAGCTATCAAAATTTCCAACTAAATCTCTTACAACAAACATCAATCTTCTTGGAACATCCTTTGGAATTATTGAAAACTGTGAGTTTGAATAACGGGGATTAATCGGTTTCAAAATTTCTGTCTTTCTTCTCTCAATATAATTCTTTAAGTGTGTCGGTAGAGTGTTTTCATTTTCCTTATAAAGGTTTTCAATATCCTCCATTTCCTTTATCTCTGCTCTTGAAGGATGAGTGTTTTTATTGTAAACTGGAATATGAAAATGTGTTCCGAAAAAAACACTTACAGGAATGCTTTTATAAACTTTGTTTTTGTCTTTAACTTTTACCTGCTTAATTCTTGATAAAAATTCTCGTTGAAAATCTTCCAATCTTCCAAAAATTGATAGGACAAAAATTTCATTCAGTTCTAAAAAACTTAACGAATCAATCATTTGCGTTATCGTTTCACCAGTGCATGAACCATCATCCAAAATTAAAGCAGCTTTATCTTTAGTGTGAAAGTTTAAAAATTTTGGTGGGAAGCTAAATCGCCAGCCCCTTGGAGTCATGATTCTGGGCAAAGGATAAATCTCAATTGAGTGATTGCCTCTTAAACTATAAGATATAGGATTTAGGTTTTTCTCAATTTCAGAAACAGAAGAAAGAAAGGGGTAAAAAATAAAATCAACAAATTGATTTGATTGTTGCTCGTAAATTGAATACTGTTTATGCTTTGCAAGTTGTTCCGAAAGCAAACCTTCAATTGCTTTAAATGACTTTACTATTCCTTTGTGCTTAGTATCTATTTTTTTTTCGTTTTTATTGGTCTCTCGGTATTGAGAATTGTAAACTTGATGTATTCGCCTAATTTCAATTAAATCACTTTCAAGTGAAAGATTTTTTTCCGCTGCAATTCTGTTTTTGAGTGTTTCAATAATTTTTGAAATGACTGGAAACCCTTCTTTGTGTTCCTCTTTAAAGAAATCATCTGTTTGTAGATAATAGGTAAGATGTCTGGTGTTTTGGTGAAAATGCCCAACCTTAAATAAGTTATCGTTCTTAAAAAAATTGACAAACTCTTGAGGAGTTTTAAGAATACTTTCCTTGTTGCTTTTTTCCCTACTCATTGTAGTAGGGGCATTAAGAATTGGATTTATCCAAATCGGATTGGTGTCAAAAGGATTATCAGAAAATTTCTCAACCGGTCTTTCAAAAAGAGAAGTGATTTCTGAATTTATTTCAGTTTTCTTGTCATCGTCTGTTCTGCTATCAATAATTGTTATCATTGAAACAATTGAAGCTTTTTTTTCTTCAACTGATATAGTTATTTTTCTTGAAAGGTTTCCAGTAGAAATTACATCATTGACAACAATAATTTTATCAGTATCATGTATTTCATTAAAGGGTTCTTCAGTATTAAAGTCATAATAGTTTGAGAGTGGAATAAGAGCAACCTTCCTTTTTGTAAATTCTAACTCGTTCATTATTTCGGTAAACTCTTTGCCTAATAGCTGGCTGCTAAGTGTAACAGTTAAAACTTTTGTAGTTTCAGTAATTATCTTTCCTCTTTCTTCTCCCGAATTATCAAAACAAAAATTATAAAGAAAGTAGGTTGAAATCAAACGCCTGTATTCTCGTATGTAAAGTTTCTCAATGAAGGTCAAAAACTCTTTTTGGTATTTGCCATTAGAAGTGAGGTAAGCTCGTTGCTTTCCTGTTTCCTTATCAATCTTTGTATTTAAAACAACATTGTAATTATGTTCTTCGTTTTTTAATTCTTTAAACTCAACTCCGTTTTCTGTTAGTTCATTTTCAATAAAAGATTTATGATGTTGGTATATCAATTCAATGATGCTGAAATAAGATTGAACTTGAATAGCAAAAGTTGTTTTACCGTTGTCTTCAAATAAAATTTTGAGAACATTCTCTGCAAGGTGATGTATGTCAGTGAAGGTTTCGTTCTTAGAGTAATTTTCTTTCCAAACTTCATTGACACTTTTTTCTAACTCCCTGTCATTGATTCCAATCCAGTTGACTGATAAATCGGGATAGATGCAAGGAATAGGTTTGATGAAAAATCCTTTTGATTTTTTTATCTCATTATCTCCAACCAGTAGTGCCTGATTAATTCCTTTTTCAATAACATTGAAAAGGCAAACATTTATCTTCTCTGAAATTAAAGGGCAATAAGCTAAGAAGTAAATGAACTTGTTAAAAATATCTTGATTTGCTCTTTCAATGCCTGCAAAATCTAAAAGAACCAAATCTCCGTTAGAGCTTTTTAAATTCAAAAATTCGTTACAAATGCTCCTGAAAAATTCTTCAAAGAACTTTATTCTTTTCTCTACCTCGTTAGTTTGACTTGTAACAATTTCACTTGATGAAATTTTGTTTGTATAGCTAAGTAAATTTATGAAGTGTGGAGTAGGTAGGGATTTTGAAACTGTCTGAACATTTCGTTTGTAATGAGTTGCTTTTTCTTTCTCTTTCGCTGGAAGAATTATTGTTATTGATGTTCCGGGGAATCCTTCCCCGATTGATTTGTCTTTGTCATTATCTCTGAAAATTACTTCATCAGCTAAATTATTTGTGTTGCAGTTAAATATTACTTTCCCTTTCTTACTCCTTGCTATTATCATTCCCCCGTATCTCTTTACAATATCTTTGATAATGTAAAGCCCTCTTGGGATGTAATCGTGCATTTCAAAATCTTTTCCTAACTCATACTTTGAAGTAAAAAGAAGAAAAGCGTATTCTAAAATTCTCGTGTCCTCGTTTTGCTTATCATGGTTCGGACTAAGTTTGTCCTTTATTAATTCAATCTTTTCCTCTGAATATTTTTTCTTGAGAGTGCTTACAATCCCTTCACCAAAATCTAAAAAATTGAACTCTATAAAAGAAGTGTTTATGAAAGCTCCACTTTTATCTTTAAAAAATGCTTGTTCTTCTTTTGGTCTTTCAGAATATCTTTCAGTTAGCTTTGTTGCTAATACTTCCCCATAAAATTTTTTGTCAATCTTATTGTTGGAATCAAGAGAAAAAAAACATTTTTTATTTTTGGAATCTTTATAAGCATGTTGGCATGTGTTGGAATAAAACTCCTTGATAATTGAATAGTGCAGAAAATGATTGTCAAAATAATTCAGTAAAGTGTTTTCCTTTATCTCATGCTCTATGTAATTGATGAAACCGCTGAGAGCGGTTTCATACAATTCATAAAAATCAATATCAAAGGTTGCCGAATCGTATGGCATCGCTCCAACCTCATGGTATGGTATATCTCTTTTGGCTTTTCGTGTAGCGTTTATATCGCCTGAAATTTTTTGAACTCTCTCGTCAAGCAATGCGAAAAACTTCCAATCAATTAAAAGATAGTTTACACAAAATTGCCTTCTTTTAAAAACAGGGTCGGTTGTCCGAATGTCTCTTGAACTTGGTAACAGAACCGAAACTTTTTTATTCAAAGCAGCCAATTCATTTATCCAACTCACTAAAAAAGTTATCTGCTCAATAGCAATCCATTCCAATTTAGTAAGATTAAATTCAATGTTCTTTTCTTCAAAGGATGATTTCCAGTATTTGGAAATCACTTCTTCAAAGTGAACTGATGTGAATTTTTCTTTTAAATCTATTTCAAGCATATCAACAAATATAGAGGTAAAAATAAAGCGTTGGGAGAAAACACTCTTTCATTTTTTTTTATTGCGTTGGTTCTTTTGTGGGGGCAAAAAAAATGAAAGTGTGTTTTGTACGTTGGCAAAAAATTGAATTCAAAAATTTGTGCGTTGGCAAAAAAAAATTAAAAACGAAGCGTTGGTTGTCTGTTCAAAGCGGTGTCGGTTGTTGTCCATGTTTTAAAAAAAATGTTCGTTCATAGCGCCTCCGTTTCAAGTTAGCAGGTCGCCAATAGGGTTGCAGGTAACAGCATAAAACCCGAAACAAACTTACCCTTTATTTCGGTTTATTGCCATCCATGTGTTGACTAAACGAAGGAAAATGGGTTATCGTATTGCGGTTTATTTTAGAGTTTGTCAATTGACTTTGCTTTTGATTAATTCGCTATTGAAAGAGTGGCGGGATTTCAATTGTGCCTTCTTGTAGCATCTTGTTGCAATCCTACGGAACTTCAGATGTGGATGGAGCATAAAATTTTGACCATCATACCTTTTTTGTAGGTAGATATATTCAAATGACTTGCCGAAATGACCGGCATTTCAATATGTTTGCTCAGGAATAAACCATGAAAAATCTCCTCCTCATCCCCTTTCTATTTCTCTTTCTACAATCCTATTGTCAGATGCCGCCGGAATCGGATCCCCACCGCGGCCTATATGTAGATCGCTTTGCCAAAAAACTACAAGGCGCCAATGTGTACGATCCCAACTTTTCTATTCTTGCTGCTGATTCCAACCGTGACGGCATTTTTGAAAAGGAAGATGCGCTTCTTAAATATTGTTCCGAAAATCACATTACTGATATTGAGTTGTATGACCTGGAGAAAATTTTCGGAGGCACGCTCACTGCATGGAATGAAAACACAAAAATGTATGAGACACTTGAAAAACATTTATGCCGCTTCATGCAAAAAGCCCGTGAAGAATATTGCATTACTGAAATAGGCGCTGCCGGATCTGTTGCTTATAACTTCGACAGCGTAGCTGCATTCAACGAACGATACCCGATCACCGAACCTTACCGGTTGCGACAGGATCATCGGACATCTGCATTGTTTGATACCACGCTCAACATTGTAGAACGTGCCATTCCTGCCAGTGATCCTTCATACAAAAAAGCAGAAGTGTTGAAGTACATGCTTCGCACGGCAGATTTTAATTCATGCAATCCATGCGGTGCACGGTTCGATAATATCAATTCAGAATTTGAATTCTGGTACAACTGTGCTTCTGATTTGCCGGCATTTCAATCGTTGTTGTTTGCGATGAACTCAATCAAACAAATGTACAATGCAAATCATCCTGACCATCCCCTTCAGATAGAAACGTATCTCGCCACGCTCACCTATTGCACCAACTTACAGGATGTCCTTAATTTTCTTGATGGCTGCGACAATTGTGCACCTTGCAGTTCCTGTACCAACCCGCATCCAAAGCTGGTGGACAGGATTCTATATGGACAACTTACAGCCAATGGTGCCATCTATAATTACTATGTGCAGAATCTTCTTGAACAACCTCAGACGGGTGACAGTACAGACTACCATACATTGTTGTATTCAGAGGGAATCAATACCGGTGGCGGCGTGGATTACCTCGGACCCTGGTTTGAATTGTCGCCCTTCAACACCATTTTTTCTGCCGAGCTGAACTATTACAATAGCTACCGCAATCATCCCAATGCTACTTTCTGGAGTCCGGAGTCAAACAACTTACAACCCGGAGGCGTGATCTGGTATGCCGCTTCTCACATGGTGGGTCCGCGCGGAAAGCCTTTGGTACTTCAGAATGCCGGGCCTTACTGTTCCTACAATAATGTAGTGAACCTCACCTTTATTTATTTAGGACCTGAAGATCCGGGAATAGATTATGAAATGTGGGTTACGCGCGACAATGATGGTACTGTTGTTTATCCGCAGGCGGGAGGAATGATCACAGGCACCTCAAATCCATTTATCCCTTCCACATCCACTTTGCCATGGCATCCTGCAATAGATTTTTCTGACACGTTACTTTTTCCACCGCTTGCACTTCCTTCAGGACATTATACTTCTCACCTCACGCTTTACTATGATCACCATTCCGGTTGTTCATACACCGCTGAATATGCCGTCCGGATTGATGATCATCCTGCAATTGAAGTAATCGGAGATACATCATTTTGCCATGGAGGATATACCTACCTGAAATGCAGCGCCGGCAATAGCTACCAGTGGTACAGAGATAGCTTACCGATTCCGGGCGCTACTGCCCAGCTGCTGAAAGTTACTCAGGATGGAAATTATTTTTGCAATGTGCAGGCGTGGACAATCTGCAATGGCTTTTCTGATACCGTTCATATTCATGTCCGTACTTTGCCTTCATTCAATGCAAATGCTTTTTGCAATGGAAATGGAACAGTCACATTAAAAGCAAACCTTGACGCACCGAATGCTTCGTCGGTAAATTTACATGGTGACGGAGGAATGCTTTTCCGGTGGAATACCGGAGCCATCACTGATCAGATTACAGTTACGCCGGGGTCATCAAGTACGACATACAGATTGGTTGCAACCGATCCTTATTCAGGATGTTCAAAATACAGGGATATAAAAGTTCCTGCTGCACCCGTTAACATCTACACAGCATCAATAAACATTGCCACCACTCCTTCCTCTCCATGCAGCCATGATGGCGTGCTCCAGGCATTGATCACTCCTGATCCCGGAGCAGTGGTTTCTTATTTGTGGTCAACAGGAGAAACGACAAAAACAATTTCCAACGTCGCGCCCGGACAATATTCTGTTGTGGAAAGCGTATGGGCCGGCGCATGCTCTTATTATGCAACCATGAATGTAGGTACGCTGCCTGTTGATTCTCCTGCAGTGAATGCCGTGATCACCAGTGTAACTTGTCATAACGTAAATGACGGAGCCATACAGCTCACACTTACAGGAGGACATCCTCCTTTTCATTTCGACTGGAGAGAAATTCCTGACGACACCATTCACAATCCGCATTTGCAGAATCAGAATAATTTATTTGCAGGCATGTATCACGTTTCCATTTTCGATTCTGCAGGATGCGAATTCAGAAAATCTTTTTATGTTGGTTCAGCGAACGGAGCTGTAAAAATCTCTGTAGGGACCGTAAATGCAGTTTCACAATGTGCAGGTGATCATACAGGATCAGCAAGTGTTACGGCATCCGGCGGCAATAATCCATATGCATACCAGTGGAATGATTCCGCCATGCAGACTGCTTCCACAGCCGTTAATTTATACGCCGGGACTTACAGGGTAATCGCCACTGATGCCAACGGTTGTACCGCTTTGCAATTGGTTTCTGTTCCAACATCCAACCTGCCGATCAACGCACATTTACTTGCAACCGGAAATCATGAATTATTTTGTGACTCATCTTCCGATGGCACCTTACTGGTTGATGTATGTGGTGGCGCATTGCCTTATTCATTCAATGGGAACTGGGTATATGATTCCCTGGCCAGACTTGAAAATCTTTCTGCCGGCGATTATCCGATGATGGTCACCGATGCGAACGGATGTATTTATTCTGATACATTTCATATTACAGCACCAACCGCAATTACTTCTTCATCAACAATTATTCATACCTCTTGTATAGGATGTACTGACGGTAGCATTCAGCTTATTTCCGCCGGAGGAACGCCGCCATATACAATCTCATGGATACCGGCAACTGGAAATCTCAATGGAAGCACAATTGAAAATCTGCCCTCAGGAATTTATATGATCTGTGTTTATGATTCATTCAATTGTGTGAACTGCTTTAATGATACCATACTTGACGATCCTCTCATTACTAAAGAACTTTCAATGACCGGTTTTATGATCTATCCGAATCCTTTCAATGAGTCGGCTACTCTTTTATTAAAAACCGATTCAGAAAATATGACATTCGCCGTATATGACCTCACAGGAAGAAAAATGCTCGAACTAAAACCTGATAAAACAGAAACAGTATTTGACAGGAAAAATCTAAGCGAAGGAATTTATTATTTTAAATTATCAGGAAAAGATTTCACTCTTCACTCGGGAAAATTAATCGTGTACGAAAATTAATTTTCACTTCCCATCTCTTACATTGTTCATTATGCATCATGAATTGTGAATTGTGCATTTGCCTGTTCCTTGCCAACTGCCTATTGCCCACTGGCTGCTATTCGCTCCTCGCTTCTTGCCTATTAGTACAATCCTCAAATCCCCATTACTGCTTTGTAAATCGTGCATTGTGAATTGTGCATTTTGCATTAAACATTTGCCTGTTCCTTGCCAACTGCCAATTGCCCACTGGCTGCTCCCGGCTGCTACTTGCTGCTCTTGTTCATCTCTTTCCACAACACATCCTTCAACTCATCCAGCCCTGAAGTTGATGCTGATGAAATAAAAACCAACGGAATAGTTTTCGGTAATTTTTTCTTTGCGTCCTTCTGAATTTCTTTCATCAGTTCATCGCCTAACATATCGCATTTCGTAATTGCAATCACGCGGCCTTTATTGAGGAGTTCTTCATTGTATTGTTTCAATTCATTGAGCAGTATTTTGAATTCTATGCCGATGTCTTTCGTATCGCATGGAATCATGAAAAGCAAAATAGAATTCCGTTCAATGTGGCGCAGGAAGCGGTGTCCGAGGCCTTTACCTAAATGTGCGCCCTCAATAATTCCAGGGATGTCAGCCATTACAAACGACCTGTCACCGCGGTATCCTACAACACCAAGGTTTGGAACCAGCGTAGTGAACGGGTAGTCTGCGATTTCTGGTTTCGCAGCACTGATAACGGAAAGCAGTGTTGACTTTCCGGCATTCGGAAATCCGACAAGACCTACATCAGCCAGCAATTTCAATTCGAGGATTTTCCACTCTTCTGTTCCGGGTTCACCGGGCTGGGCAAAGCGTGGCGTCTGCATTGTAGCAGATTTAAAAAAATGATTTCCCTTTCCTCCTCTTCCTCCCGGTGCAATGATTACTTCCTGTCCCTCTTCAGATATTTCAAATAGAAAATGTCCGGCGGGATCTTCAGGATCAAATTGCTTTGCAATGGTACCAAGCGGAACATCGAGAATTTCATCTTTGCCGTTCGCTCCTGTTTTTCTCGAACCCAGTCCTTTACCTCCCGGCTCAGCAATGACATGCTTACGGTATTTTAAATGGAGCAGTGTCCACAGTTGCTTGTTACCCCGCAGAATAATATGACCACCCCTTCCACCATCGCCGCCATCAGGGCCACCCTTGGGAGTGCTCTTGTCACGGTGAAAATGCATGGAACCCGCACCACCCGCGCCACTGCGGCACATGATCTTTACGTAATCAACAAAGTTGCTATCACTCATTTCTTTTCTATCTGCCCGCAGAGCAATCCGAAAATCTCATCCACGGAGCCCACACCTTTAATGCCGAAAAATTTATTCTGCTTTGAATAATAATCTTTGAGCGGAGCTGTTTTATTATTGTATTCTGTAATTCTTTTTTCAATCACTGCTTCATTGCTGTCGTCAGGTCTGCCACTGTCCTTGCCGCGATTCAACAACCGCTTGATCAGTTCTTCCTTCTCCACTTCCAGAGAAAGCATCATCGTAATGGAAGTATTTTTCTGCGCAAGCAACTGATCCAGTGCATTGGCCTGTGCTGCGGTACGCGGGAATCCATCGAAGATAAATCCCTTTGCATTCCTGTTCGCATCAATGCGCGCGTCAATCATACCAATCACCACTTCATCGGGAACAAGTATTCCCTGGTCCATCAGCTTCTTCGCTTCCATACCCAGCGGAGTTCCATTAGTAATTTCATTTCTGAGAATATCACCCGTGCTCAAATGGACAAGATGATACTTCTCAATCAGCCGCTCTGACTGTGTTCCCTTACCCGCGCCGGGTGGACCAAAGAGGACAATATTCAGCATAGTAATAGTTTTACTTGATTCGTTATATCAATGTATAAATGTCGTTCAGATTTCTACCCAGGCCATCATAATCTAGTCCAAAACCCACCAGGAAATCATTTGGAACTTCAAAACCAGTGTAATCCACTTTGATATCGTGCTTCAATGCTTTCGGCTTCAACAGCAAGCTTGCAAATTTTATCTCAGCCGGACGTTCCTTTTTCAATTCATTCAAAAGGTACATGGCCGTATCACCTGTATCAATGATGTCTTCAACGATGATAATGGTTCTGCCTTCAATTTTTTCATTCAGCCCGATGAGGTTTCTAACCTGACCCGTTGATTGCGTTCCTGAATAAGAAGAAACACGCACAAAAGTGATCTCGCATTCGCACGAAACATTTTTAAGCAAGTCAGCCGCAAATAGAAATGCTCCGTTCAGTACTGCCACAAAAAGCGGCCGTTTTCCCTTCATTTCCGTGCTCAACAGAATGCCAAGTTCCTCGATCCGCTTTTGTATATCCTTCGCGCTTATCGAAATCGTAAATTCTTTATCGTGAATTTTTACTGTCGTCATGATTTTTAAAGAGCGCGAATGTAGTAAAGGAAAGGGGAATGAAGAATTCAGGAACCAAAAATTAATGCTCCTGTAAATAATCAGTGATTTACAGGAATGCCAATTTCCCTGTTTGAAATTTCTGTACCACGGTCATAAGTAATTACCTGAACCGCCTTTCCTCTTTCAGAATAATATATCCAATCACCCTGATAATAATAGTGAAGAAAATCCTCCTCGTAATCGAGAATTGCCTTCCCTTTACTTTTAATCTTCCCGTTTGGATAAAAATATTTCGTGGAGATTCCCTTTTTTGAATAGCGTTCCACCCGCCTCAGAGTTCCATCATCAAAGTAATATCGCCACACCCCGGTCTCACGGCCATCTTTGTAATGTCCTTTGCTCTCTATTTTTTTACTCAGCGTATCAGTCCATGTAATCCATAGCCCGTCATATTTATTGTTCTTCCATTGATTCACCTTACAATGAAATAACTGCGCTGCATTTGAAACTGAAACAACTCCAAATGAAAATGCCAATACCAGAAAGTAATGTTTGGTTTTCACAAAAATCAATTTTTAATCCCTGAGCAATTTAAAATAAAACCCCGGGCTACGCAACTTGTCACGGATATTGAGGTCGTCAAACATGCACGTGATGGTATCACGCAATTCTTCATTACGGCCGGCCTTGTTCACCACGTAATTAAATAACCAGGAGTATTTCGACATGCGCTGCAGTGTGTGACTTAATTTTAATTCTCCCCAAAGCGACCTGTAAACATCTTCATCATATTGAGCAAGAAATTTTTCATCGTATCGGTTTTCTGCAAGTGATTTCTTAACCTGTTTCGCTGCCAGCATTCCGGTAACCATGGCATTCCCTATACCTTCGCCTGTAAATGGATCAATGAGTGATGCCGCATCGCCGGTAAGCATGAAATTATTTCCTGAAATTTTTCTTCGCTTCGATCCCAAAGGCAATCCCCATCCCCTGATGTCGTCGATCAGTGTAGCATTCGCAAAGCGGTGACGAATCGTTGCATTATTCTGAATTGCGTCCAGCATTACTTTTTTGAGATTAATTTTTCTCTTACTCACCTCCCTGCTCAGCATACCCACGCCCACATTGGCTTCTCCATTAGGCAAAGGAAATATCCACAAATAACCCGGTAACAATTCTTTCAGAAAATGAAGTTCAATAAAATTCTTTTCGTGAAAACCTGTCACCCCGGTATAATAAGCACGCAGACCGGCGCAATAGTGATTGTCTTCTTTGTGAATAGACGACATCTTTTTTGCCACCACAGAGCGATCGCCTTCTGCCCCAACCAATAACTTTGTAAAAACGCTGATCTCCTTTCCATCTTTTTCCAGAATACAAGCGACTCCGCCCTCTTCATTCTTTACTTCCTTCAAAGAGCAATTCTCCAATACAGTTGCGACATTCCGATCCACTTTCCGGAATAAATAATTATCGAAATGAATGCGCTTTGAAATAAATCCCGGCGGATGAATCAGTTCATCAAGATTTTTTTTAAAAGGAATGTCAATGAATTTTCCATTCGGCGCGGCGAACTTTACCCCATAGCTTCCGGTGAATTGATCTTCTCCATCGTAAATTCCTTCGAGCAATTTTTCATCGAGCTTCTTAAAAACATCAATCACTTTTCCACTCAATGCATCACCACAGATTTTATCGCGCGGAAAAATTGCTTTGTCAATAAGCACATGCGGGATTTTTTCCCTGCAAAGGAACAATGATAAGGAACTTCCTGCCGGTCCCGCCCCAACAATCAAGACGTTCACCTCCATGTTATATTCACTGGCCATAATTCAAAATCTCTACAAAATGTTTTGACGTATTTCGTACATGGATATTTATTTCAATCATTAAAATCAAGGCAATGGAAAAATCTTTACAATCCGGAATTTCTGTTCTTCACATTTGCAAAACATCACTTCTTACAGTTGCAGGAATGATCAGTTTCTTTTTTCTCATGGGACTTTTAAACCTTCACTCCGTTCTTGAACTGAGGTTTATCAATTCCCTTTTTATCTTTTTCGGTGTTCGTCACATCCTCATGCACTACCAGACAACCAAAGGATCAATAATAAAATTTCATCCCGCCATGATGCTTGGCTTCCTCACCGTCTTTGTAACATCTGCATTTTTTTCCGCTTTCATTTTCATTTACCTCAACAATGATATCTATTTGATGACCGTTATTAAATTAACGCAGCCCTTCGGAGCCTATCTTTCCCCTGCCTCTTCTGCCATGGTCATTTTCCTCGAGGGAATCACTTCAGGAGCCATCGTCGCCATTCCTGTTTTACGCACCATGAAAAGGGAACGTATTGCGTTGGCAACAGAATCCGTCAGTCAGCTTGCCAATTGATTTTATCGTTCAATCCAGCTCGGCCGCTTCGTTCCGAAATCAGGTGAAACAATATTATAAGAATAATTTTTTGTTGCAACTCCCCCCCAGTTTACGCCATCAACAGATGATTTCCACTGGTCGTTGGAATAAATTTCAAGCGACTCATTCCCTGTCTTAATTAATCCGATCACATTGCATCCTGCAGCGGGATTTTTTTTGAAACTCTCAGCCTTTACCTCAATTGTATTTTTACCAACCTTCAAATAAGAAGCTATATCTTTCATCTTCACCCTTCCGTATTCAACTTTAAGAGAAAGTTGCAGACAAGCAAATACGGAATCCACCATACTTCCATTCACATACAACTTGCAATAGCTGTCACCAATGAGTTGAAGCAGTGCACTCGAGGGCTTGGACTTCAAATCAAATTCATACCTGAATGTTGCTACCGGAGCAAATGTCGAATCATTCGTTTTACTGTAAATCCATTTGCTCTCAATCATCGGCGGCTTGAGTTTACCCTGCGCAAGCTGCGCATGAATTTCTGAAAAGTAAGACAGCATCCTGTTAAATTTATCTTCAACAAGATAAAGGTTGTCCACCTTATTTGTTTTCATCCAGAGCCCTTTGTACTCTTCGCGCAACACTTTCAGTTCGTCCATATTGGACTGAATGCGTTTCATTATTTTCGATGAGTCCACTTCATTGCCTTCATATTTATCTAAAAGCATTGCCTGTGTTTCGGCTTTACGACTGTACCATCCGTTCAACTTTATCAGCCAGCGCATCAGCTCGAAATGTGTTTTGTTATTCGTCGCTTTATTCTGCAAATCGTCAATCGTTGACTTCAAATCTCCCATCGTCCAGTCAGTAAATGTTGACCTCGCCGCAGCACTCATTCCGTAATACATCCACAATCCGCGCTTGAATTTCATCAGGGGATATTGCCAGACGTCATGCCACAATAAATCTCCGTACATACTGCTTAACGTCTGATACAAATGATTGATCCGCCCGTCTTCAATGCCATAAAAATCGCGAAAGAAATTTGTACTGAACATGCCCATGTTACTCGCTTTATAATTCCATGCACACTGCGCACCCCAGGCAAAAGGAAAGAGATTCAGCTCGCGAAAAGTTTCTGCGCCATAGTCGCCCCACTGCGAATTAATCATTCCCAGCGCGCCTTCTTCAACACCGGCTTTCGTGAAATACTGAATGTTCGGCAATGCAATATTGAGCGCCGGAAAAGTGGTGGTGAAATTCCAAACAGCAGGAGAAACATAAAATTTAAATCCGGCATCTTTGAATTTCTTTACGTGGTTGTAACTGAATTTATCTCCGTAATCCCAATCCACAATTTCAATGTCCTTCGGAATCATCGAAAGAATTTCGGGATGCTCAAGGATAATATCTCCATACATCATCACATGCTTGTTGTATTTTCTGCAGATCTCAAAAATCCTATTGTAGTGGTCGGCATGCACGCGTGCAATTCCTTTTTCCTGAACAAGTTTTTTGCTGTTACCCAGTCCTACGTCGAAACTTTCATCGGCGGCTATATTGATGTAGGTACCCGGAAAAGCATCAAAAATTTCTTTCATCATATTTTCAAGCAACACATAAATTGAATCGTTGCTCACATCAAGCGACGCTGACCCCGGATATTCTGCAAAGCGTGCAAATTCCGGCTGACTCAAAATATTTTCAAAATGTCCCAGTGTTTCAAAAACCGGGATCACGTCAATATTATATTTCTTCGCTTCCACATTAATTGATTTAATGTCTTCGTCATTCAAAGCACCACGATTCACACCAATGGTGGGATATGATTTAAATTTGAAAACATCTTCAATATAGGGCTGGTAAACATTCATTTTATACCGCGCAAGAAAACGGATGATACGCCTGAAATTTTCCGGAGTGGAAACCTGTCCCCTGCTGATGTCGTCACTGATACCACGCATCTTCAGATCCGGATAATCCGTCATTTCAAAACAGGATATCGTCATGTCCTTCGACTGCTCAATCATCTGAATGAGACTCATCACGCCATACATAATCCCCCGGTGAGATATGGCCCGCACAATAATTTTAGACGGCGTAACAGAAATGGTATAAGCTTCTTCCTTATATTTTACATTCCGCAATACGCTGTCGGCATAAAGTCTGTCATCCAGGAAAAGGTTGATATCAAGGTACTCCAACGGTGATGATTCCTGCTGAACCTTAAACTGATACTTGAATGAATTGCTGATAGATGCCGCAAGTTCAAAGCCTGCGGTCTGGGTAATATTTTTCAAACCACCTTTCACACATACCGCCATCCCCTGCCTGAAAGTAAAAACACCTTGAGTCATTTTAACTGACTGAGGTGCAGGAACAATATTAAGCGGTGACGAAGCAGCAAAAGTTAATTTCGTTGCAAAGAGCACCAGTATAAATCCGAAACTTAAAAGGAGAAGGCGTATAGAGGAGTTCTTTTTCATAAGTTGAGAATAGGCGCGCGAAGGTAAACCAATCACCTTTGAATCTCAGAAGGATTCAAAAATTTTATGATTCGTTTATCCCGATTACGTTCAAAAGCGCATCAGTTATCCTGGAAAATTTTACTCCGGGAATATCATCTTCGGTTGTATTGTGCAATAAAATAGTATTGACCTCAAGGTAAGCCCTGAATTCAAATTTCCATGGCAAGCCCCGAGAAATTAACTGAGTCTTCTCGTACCCCGTAGCGGATGCGGAGGTGGATTTAATGATTTTTTAGACCTGATCTTTGCCCTTTGAAAAAAATCACGTAGGTTTGAAACCTTATTGTGCTATTATTTTTACCGGAAATATTTTCATTCAACCAATCCTTTACCTCATGAAGAAAAGTACGTTAATTTTTTCTTTTGCCCTCTTTTTATCCCTTTTTTCAAAGTTCAGTTATGGCCAGGCCAATTTTACTGCAGATCACTTATCAGGATGTGCACCTTTAACTGTCAACTTTACCGATCTGTCTACCGGTGCCACTTCCTGGTCATGGGACCTTGGAAATGGAAATAACTCAACAAGTCAGAATCCAAGCGCATTGTATAATACCGTTGGAGATTACGTTGTAACGCTCACCATTAACGGTGGCTCTACGCACTCAGAAACGATACATGTATTTGCTAGCCCGATCGCTTCATTTACAGCCGATAATGATACCACATGTGAAAATAATCCACTGAATTTTACAAGTACATCAACGCAGGGTAGCGGAACCATCACCACTTATACATGGAGTTTCGGAGATGGAAATGTAATTACCGGTGGGAGTACTATTTCACACGCCTATACACTGGCCGGAAGCTATACCGTAAACCTGATCATCATTGATGCAAATAACTGTCAGGCGCAATCTTCTAACTTTACTGTTATTGTTGTGCCGGCGCCACTTGCAACTTTTCTTTTGACGCCTTCATCATCATGTGTTGTTCCTCAAAGTGTATCGTTTTCAAATACAACAAACCCTCCGGCCAATTCGTATGTCTGGACTTTTGGAGACCCCGCTAGTGGAAGTGCTGATACATCTGTACTTGCAAGTCCACCGCCGCATACTTATTCAGTGAATGGAACATACACAATTACGCTATCTGCCACCACGGGGAATTGTGTCAGTGTTGTTACACACACTTTTACTGCATCGCCAATCACGGCAGGTTTCACTTTTATACCTGATACCATTTGCGTTTATGATACGATCTTTTTCACAAATACCACCGTGCCACCACCTCCTTTTGTTTCCTGGAACTTTGGCGATCCTGCAAGTGGTGTTACCAATACTTCTAACATAACCAGTCCTGAACATATTTACAGTTCATCAGGATGGCATACGGTTACGATGATTGCTGACATTGGAAATGGTTGTACTGATTCTCATATAGATTCCGTTTACGTTCGACCACAACCGGTATTTAATTTATTTACTACCGACGATTCTACCCGTTGCAGCATACCTGTTACCATCCATTTTCAAAGCACAGGTGATGCAAACATCAACCGGTGGTACTGGGATTTTGGTGTCGCAGGAACGGCAGATAGTTCTGTTCAGCACAATCCAAATTACACCTATACGGCATTTGGAAATTACTCGGTATCACTGATTGCAACAAACATTTTCGGATGTTCTGATACCATCATCAGACCCAACTACATTCAGATACAGGCGCCGACTGTTACCATTACAACTCAACCCGACAGCGGATGTGCAAACACAGACCAGTTTTCTTTCAATGCCATTTCTACCAATGTAAGCGGAGATACAACATCTGTTTACGCATGGAATTTCGGTGATGGTGCTACGCTGAACAACGGACCAAATGTTACGCATACTTATACGCAGTGTAACACTTACAATGTTTCTGTAACGATTACTACCAGTGGTGGTTGTACCGCTACATTCACGAAGCCAAACCTCGTGCGTACCGGCTTCCCTCCAACTGCTGATTTCACGTGGACGCCAAGTGTAATGTGTTACAATGACACCACATTTTTTACCGATGCAAGTACTCCAAACAGTTGTCCTGTTACAGGATGGCAATGGGACTTCGGCAGTGTTGAAAAAGACCCCTTTCATGTTTTTCCGGATACGGGAAAATACGATGTTCAACTGATTGCATTCAGCAACGGATGTCCAGATACGATGCTGAAAACACAAATCATCACGATACATCCGCCAAAGGCATTGTTCACCGAATATTACAATTGCACAAACCCATATAATGTTCAGTTTTATGATACTTCACATGGCGATGAACTTGTAGTCTGGAATTTCGGAGATGGTATTATTGATGCTTCCAATGCGCAGGCAATCATTCATACGTACGCAACCCGCGGCCAGTACACAGTAATACTTCATGCATACAACATGACCTACGGATGTGATGATTCATCCACACACATCATCAACATTTATGATCCTGTGGCAAGAATAAATGTTTCGGGTTCACAGGGATGTCATCCATTTACAGTTAACTTCAACGGCACCACTTCACAGGATGCATTAACTTATAGCTGGGATTTTGGTGATCCGGCTTCGGGGCTGGCAAATACTTCAGTTGTGCCAACGCCTTCTCATACTTTTAATACTACCGGTTTTTTTACTGTAACACTTAGAATCACTGATCCCCATGGATGTACCGCTGATACTACTTATATTGTTCATGCCATTGGTCCTGAGGCTTCATTTATTTCTCCTGACACAACAGGGTGCCGACCGTTCCTCGCAACTTTTAACAGTACAAGTACTACAGACGGATCATCGATTGTTCAGTACCTATGGAATTATTCTTACCCGGGAACGAGTGATACGCTAACAACAACTTCAGGAAATTCAACGCACACTTATTCGGCAACGGGTTTGTACTCTGTTTCACTTACAGTTGTTGATGGAAACGGATGTCGCGATTCAATTGTAAATAATTCTTTCATCAATGTTACGTTTCCTGATGCTCGTTTTACAGGCGTGGATACTTTTATATGTGACAGCACGGTTAATCCTTACACTGTTACAGTGAATGGAACAGGTCCGTTTAATTATGAATGGAATTTTGGTGATGGCTCTGCATTGGTGATCAATTCAAATATAGCTGCAACAACCAACACTGAATCTCATACATATTATGTGAACAATCAAGTTTATCAGATCCAGGTAAAAGTGACTGATGTGAATGGTTGCGACACGACCATTTCACAAAATATTACCGTGCTCCGCCCTTCTCCTAATTTCACTGTTACCCAGGCCGACAGTTGCGGTTATACTTCTGCATTGTTCAACGGTCCTCATACAGATTCAATCTTTTCATGGATATGGCATCCGAACGGACCTTTCGGTTATACAGGAACTTCAACCGTTGAAGATCCGTTGTTCAACTTTACAATTCCGGGATACTATGGCGCTTCATTAACAGTTACTAATCCGGGTTGCAGCGTAACCACTTTCCTTGATAGCCTTGTTTTTGTTCCGGGACCTCAATCATATTTTGATTTTCCTCCTGTCACACATTGCCCACCTATTGGAGTAACATTTACTTCTCATCTTATAAGTGGTACATATAATTTTATTCAATGGGATTTCGGTGACGGAAGCATCGGACAAACCTTTGCTCCCGACTCGGTAACTACACATACTTATTATGCCGATGGCGTTTATAATCCCACTGCACAAATTGCTTATACCCTTAGCAATGGAAGAGTATGTTTGTATTCAGATACAAATCTTACCGGCGCACAGATTGTAATCTCAAGCTATATGAGTGTTGACATTACTCAGGATACCATTCTTATCACAGAAGGTTTATCTGATACGCTTACATCTATACTAACTACAATTGTAAACGACCCTCCTTATACATACCAGTGGAGTCTTTTTCCGGGAAGTGATCTGCTGGATGTCTACAATGTAACATCGGCGATTTATCAGAGTGCGGAAGGCGATACAGCCATTATCCTTATTGTTACTGACAATGCAGGATGTCAGGCCCGCGATACAGTTTATATAATAGTAAGGCTTTGCGAACAGGATCTGAAAATTCCTAATGTATTTACACCTTCTGATGATAAACATGCGGGAGACGGCAAGAACGATACTTATTATATAAAAGACCTCTGCCCGATTGAAGATTTCAAATTCACAATTTATAACCGTTGGGGAAATATAGTTTATGAATCAACAAACTATGATTTTCATTGGGATGGAATAGATGACAACGGAAAGGAATGTGCCGAAGGTGTATATTACTATACCATGCATGCCAAGCGGAAAGATCTCCATGGATATATTCACCTGATACGGGGGAAGAAGAATTGATCTGAACTAATAATCCGAAAAACATTCAACCCACGGCTGATGCTGTGGGTTGTTTTTTTTATAAATCAGATTTCAATGCTACCATGTTTTAACGCCCGGGCACGATTTGCGGGTCAGTCAATCGAGAGTAGATCATCAGCGGAAAGCGTTTTTGCCTTGGAGTGAATGTCACAGCGCGCTGATGAGTACTCTGCTTTATGTTATCTGCATCACCCGACTCTCGCCACGAAGATGTGTCCTGCGATGTTAGCACGAAAGCTTGTTCAAGGCGATTTACATTAGTTGCTGTGTCGTGTCAAGTTTGCAGGAATGTTTTTACGGTGCACCCGTGCGTTTGCTTGCAAGCTCCTTGCTTGCAAATGCGTTGGCGCTTCTTGAAATTGAATTCAAAATAGAAATCTATTTAATTGTCTTTCTAAATACAAGTAGCGGAATTTTTGCATTGAATGTATATTCGGCTGACTTGCTTGAGAGAAAAAGTTTCTCAAAAAATGTTTTGCTTTGCTCTGTGAACATAATCATGAGGGAGGGCTTTGATTTTTTAATGGCTGCTTCAAGATTTGAAATAAGAGTTTCAACAGGGTTTGCGTTCTCCAGATGAAGTTTAATATCATACTTTGAAAACTTTTTAATTGCTGCATCTAAAATTTTTGTATCGGTAATTATTTCAGATGGCGAATTGAAATGGAGCAATTCAACTTTTGCTTTGAGGGGTTTTGCAAATTTAACTACTTGTTTTAGTTCTTTTTCAAGTTGCGTAAGGTCGGAAGCGTAAAGGACATTTGTAATTTTGGAAGGATGCCAGGAACTTGGAACGGCTATAACTGGAACATCGGAATGATTGATAAGGTTGGATGTGTTTGTGCCGAATATCTTTTTGATTTTCCCTGCTCCTCTTGTGCTGATGCAGATGTAGTTGAATTTATTTTGTGCTGCATATTCTCTGATGTTAGCATCATCAAAAACCGAACTTCTGATTACACACTTTATATTTTTTGCAGCGATGTTCATACTTTTGTAAACGGAATGAACAAAGCGGCTGAGTTGGTCTTGAATCTTTTTTGCTTCTCCTTTTTCATACGCCTCAAAAGTTGCATCACCCCATGATGTTGGTTTCATTACATTGTAGGAATGGAAAAATGTTAACTCAACTTTATGTTGTGATGCTAACTGAATGGCAAAACGCAAACCTGCTTTTGAGTTTACGGAGAAATCGTTGGTGACGAGGATTTTTTGCATAGGAGATTATTTTTTTTGAGGCAGTGTAAGCACAGCCATGTCGTTATGAAATACTAATTCGCGGGTGATGCTTTGGTTGAAAAGAAGTTCGATGAAACCATGTTTTTTGGGCATGGTTGCTAATAAGTCCACATGATTTGTTTTTACATAATCATGAATTCCTTGTTCTATTTTTTCATTTATCACTTTATGAAACTCGAAAGGAATTTTGGTTTGGCGAAAAACTTTATCAATATCTACTTTCTCGAAAAGTTCGTAATAGTTTACCATGTCGGATTCTGATTTATGAACGGTGATGATGTCAATTTTAGAATCGAACATCAAAGCAATTTCAACTAATGTATCGAATACGGTGTAGTCGTCCATGGCGTGCAGGTCGGCAGCAAAGGCAATTTTATCGAAGCCGAGAAACTTTGCGTTTGTAGGAACTGCAAGGACGGGGATTGCGGATTTGTTAATGACTTTTGTGGTGTTGCTGCCGAGCAAATATTTACTCAACCCTGTTGCTCCCTGTGTTCCCATCACTATCATTCCAAAATTAAATTCTTTTGCTGCCTTAATAATTTCGTCAACGGCAAAGCCAATTTTTATTTCGTAGCGCAACTGCAATTCAGGAAAATCTTCGTGAATTAGTTTTTTGATGTTTTATAACTTGCCCCATCCGTTCGTGAATCTCTTTTTGCGTTGGATAAAAAGCGGTTGCTTCATTTACTTCGGGATGTTCGACAATTAATTTTTCGGCATGGAGAATAATAATTTCCGCCTTTGTTTTTTTTGCAATGCTAACGGCATAGTCAATTGCATTTTGTGCACAGCGAGAGAAATCTGTTGGGATGAGAATGGGTTTCATTTGTATATGTTATCAAATTTTAATTGTCATTCAAAAATTCATGTTTCAATTTTTCAATTAACTGCTTTTCTTTCTTGCTTACTCCCTCAAAAGATTTGGCAATACGCGTGGCAAAAGAAAGCACTTCAGACTTCCTTCCGTTATTGAATTT
>JBBRAY010000014.1:0-76993 GCA_038206355.1 Bacteroidia bacterium | reverse complement strand
CCGTAAGTAGCTTTAAAACAGTCATTTGATTTTTTTTAGGCAGTATTTTGTGTACTACAGATTTTATTTTTTTGAATGGTTTGTGTTTGGCATTGAGGACATCAAGAAATTCTTTTAGTCTTTGATTTGGCTGTGAGCATTTACGTACACTGATGATTTTATCAAATGTATTTTGCCCTGAAGTGGTAATCATTTTTTGTGTATTGGCTATGCGTACGATTTCTTGCCAATTGCTATTAATGTCGTGTGCTTTTAGTTGATGTCGGATAGTATTCACTAGCCAATATGCAAGTATTCCTAAGTGAAGATGAGCCATGGTGCTGTCATCCTTTTGGTGATAGATTGGTCGCAGGTCAAGGTCTGTTTTGAGGGTTCGGAAGGTGCTTTCTATTTCACGAATGGTATTGTATATATTCCATATTATCACTTCGTCCTTTATAGCCAAATTGGTGCGAAGGAAATAAACTCCCAAGCCATCCGTTTTTTGTTGATGCAGTGCCTGGTCTTTTTCCCAGGTGATATTGGTTACTTGCTCATTGGTTTGATCAGTAGTAATATGGATGTTGTAATAGTGGTGTATGGAAGGGTATTTTTGTTTGGCTCTGCCTATGCGTTCATTCACTTTGCTTACTTTTTTTACTCCACTTTTTTTGTGAATTGAGCTTTTTATTTTTTCCAATGCTTCTTCAAATCGCGTTTCAAATAAATCCTTCATGCCCTTTTCTTTGAGTACTTTGGCAGGGCTTGTTATTTCAAGATAATAATCTGTGCTCACATTGGTTTGCACAGCTTTGATAAGTATTTCATTTTTTGATTTGGTTTCTAAAATGACACTCAATCTATTGCTCACTATTGCGTAGTCTTTGAGTTTGCTTCTGCTCACACATACATAAGGGTAACCTTTTGCTTGCAGCAATTCTAAATTTTCCTGTGTGGCAATGCCTGCATCTAATACGATAATGGGTTTTTGATATCCGGTTTGCAGGGCGAGTTTATCTATCATGGACAATAATGTCTGGCAATCAGCAATATTACCCTGATGTATGGCTGTGTATTTGATAAACCCCTCGATGTTCACCACCATGGCCAATACAACTAATTTGGCATCGCTTCGTTTTTCTTTGCTGCGCCCACGTTGCGCCAGTATGCTTGTTTCTTTGCGCCCTTCAAAATAAGTGTTGGTCAAATCATAGAGAATGATTTTATCTTGTAGGTCGAACAAGTCATTAGTACGTTTGGATAAATGATTTTCTAATGGCGCTTTCACACGATACAGATGGAGTGCGCTTTGATACAATTTATCTTTTGTCATCTGCTCCATGTCGTATCCTGTAAGTTCGCACACGGCAGAGTTTTCTTTTATCCATCGACTTGTTTTGAGTTCTGATGCCGGATATGCTGCGCGACTGATTACTTGTGTTGCTGCTAATTGTATCTGCGTTTCATTCCAGCCTTGCTCACGTAAAAACTCAGTAAGTTCTAATTGATTCCAGGTATGGTAACACATCCATTCTGTGCCCACCTCGCGCACATTGGTATGCTTAAGAGTGTCCACATCTATCTGCCGCTGGGCTTTGTCTGCCCAGTTTGTGTCAATACGCTTTTCACTTACCAAGCGATGCCATAGTTGATCTGTCATCGTTTTTACTACCAGGTCCGGTTCTTCAAATAATACTTCCTGCTTTTTGTAACGCGCATTCAAATGTGCTTGTATTTTATTGAGTTGATCAACTCTTACTTGTTCTAAAAAACCAACATTCAATAAGGTGCGATGGCATACACGTCCCTCTATATTTCGATAGCTTTCTACTAACCGATAATAACTATCAATTTCTTTTGTTGTCGGATTGGTCCGTATGGAACTCTTGAAATACACGAGAGCAAAGGTGAGTGAGCCATTTCAACAAAACAACACCCCCCTGTGTACTACAAGATTATTTTAAACTAAAACCCAGCAAAATCAACTGGCTTTCGATTTAAACCCTTCAAATTGTTGATATGTAATGGGGTTATTAACAGCTTTGCTGCAAGTTGGGTTAACTGTTCAGGATCAGGACTACAGATTTTTAGCTGAAACTCCCTGTATCCACCGCTTTATTGTCTGAAATGCATAGCTGGCATCATGGTATGGCTGGCGTTTCTTAATACCTTTGCACACTATTTAACTGATATGTACATACAACAACTATATACCAACTGTCTGGCAGAAGCAGCTTATTACATTGAAAGTAACGGTGAAGCTGCTATTATTGATCCGATCAGAGAAACGGAGCCTTACCTGGAGTTGGCAAAAAAGCGCGGAACAAAAATTAAATTCATTTTTGAAACGCATTTTCATGCAGATTTTGTGAGCGGGCATATTGATCTGGCCAATCAAACCGGTGCAGAAATTATTTACGGCCCGTTGGCTGACACCAATTACAAGGTTCGCAATATGAAAGACGGCGAAGAATTAAAGGTTGGTGACCTCACGATCCGCGCCCTGCATACGCCCGGCCATACGCCCGAATCTACCTGCTACCTCCTCCTCGATGAAAGCTATCAGGAATATTGCGTTTTTACCGGTGATACCCTTTTCGTTGGTGACGTTGGCCGTCCTGATTTACTGGATGGAAAAATGACGAAGGAGGAACTTGCGGGAATGATGTACGATTCTTTGAACAATAAAATTAAAAAGCTTCCCGATGAGGTTATCGTTTATCCGGCCCATGGCCCCGGTTCTTCATGCGGAAAAAGTCTTGGTCCGGAAAAGCAAAGTACAATCGGTATTCAGAAGCAAATGAATTATGCGCTTCGTGAAATGACAAAAGAGGACTTTATAAAAGAACTGACAGACGGGCTTATTCCACCTCCCGCATATTTTTTCAGCGATGCTATGATTAACAAGCAGGGTTACGCAGCCATTGATTCTGTGATGAAAAAAAATATGAAATCACTTTCTGTGGAGGAATTTCAAAATGAAGTTGACAGGGGTGCTGTCATTCTCGATACCCGCAATCCGGAAGTATTTGAAACAGGATTTGTACCGCAATCAATAAATATAGGACTGAACGGAATGTTTGCCATCTGGGCCGGAACCGTATTGGATATAGCTATACCATTGGTACTTGTTTGTGATCCGGGGAAAGAGGAAGAAGCAGTGATGCGTCTTGCACGTGTGGGTTATGAAAAAGTCCATGGTTTTCTGAATGGAGGCTATGAAACGTGGACGAAAGAAGGCAAACCGGTAGATACCATCAGTACGATAGATGCTAATGAATTTGCAAAACGCGTGAATGAAGGCCGAAAAGTATTAGACGTTAGGAAAATCTCAGAAGCAGAAGAAGGCCACGTCAAAAATGCGACGGTGATTCCGCTGGCTGAATTTCAGGAAAATATTGAGGCCCTTGATTCAGAAACTCCATTGATGATTCATTGTGCCGGAGGTTACCGAAGCATGATTGCCGCTTCAATCCTTAAGCGAAACGGTTATAAGAATATTACAAATGTGCATGGTGGCTGGAGTAAAATCAAGACCACAGATGTTCCTGTCGTAACCGGAACTCCTTCAAATCTAATCTCAGATTAATGACAACTGAATTCATTTGTATGGATTGTCTCTCCTACCGATAGATAATCATTTTCAAAAGCATCAATGATTATTGCTTGAGGTAAAATAATAATTCGTTTTGTTGATTTTTTTATTCACTATGTCTCTGGAATTACTTTTTTTTTCTGCCGAATGGTGCGAACCATGCAAATGGGCTGATCCTATTGTTAAAGAAGTAGTTGAAAAATCAGCCGGGAAAATTTCTCTAACCAAGATAGACATTGACTCAAATGCCGTCATGGCCCATGAAAATCACATCCTTAGCGTGCCAACACTCCAGCTTTTGAAAGACGGAAAAGAAGTATGGAGGATGAAGGGATTTGACACTGCAGAAAATCTACAACGAATCTTTTCCGCTCACCTCTGATTTTGATGAGAATGAAGTAACGTTGTGAGCAACTGCCTACCGTTGTATTATCAGACTTCCGTCCTGTATGCGTTCTTCAGTTTGAAAATGGTAGTGATAGATGCCTTCACTTAATTCAACGGCGTTCAGTTTAACAATATGATCTCCACTGATGCGTGGTTCATTCAACAGTTCAAGCGTTAATTTTCCACGCGCATCAAAAATCTGAATCAAAACGTTTTGCTTTTTCGACAAGGAGAAAATAAAACTTGCCGTATTGCTCAGCGGATTCGGGTAAACATAAACGGGAGAGCTTTGTTTTGTAATTTCATTAATACCTATTGAGGCATCAAATATTTCAACGCTGTCGCATTTGGTGCAGCCATTGGCATCTGTTACACAAACAACATAAATACCTTGCAGTAAATTTGAGATCAATGATGTTGACTGCGGCGGAATTGTATTCCATAAATATGAATAAGGACTGTTGCCTCCATTCACCACTGCCGACGCCCAACCATCAGGGCATCCCGCACAACTTGCATCAGCATGGGCTATGTTTAAAACGATAGATGCGGCCGGCTGAGTTATGCTGAATGATTGGTTTGAAATGCAATTGTTGGCGTCAATAACCTGTACGCTGCAGTTCATAGCACACAATCCTGTACGTGACGGGACAGTAGAGGCATCGCACCATTGATATGTAAACGAACCTGCACCACCTGTTGCATTTGTGATTGCTGTTCCGTCGCAGCCACCGAAGCATGAAACATTGGTCGTACTTAGATTAATTGCGATTGCTGCAGGTTCTGTAATAGATACGTTTAGTGAAGAGATGCAACTGTTTCCGTCAGTTACTGTCACCACATAATTTCCTGCAGGAAGATTTGTTGCCGAAGATCCTACTCCTCCAAGCGGGCTCCAACTATAGGAGAATGGCGAAGTACCACCGCTGATATTAACTGATGCATTTCCCGTTGAGTCCCCGTGACAATTTACATTTGAAGAAGACTGAAGCGTAATTGCCGGAGCACCGGAATTGTTGACCGATTGACCTGCGATCTGAATACATCCCATAGCATCTGTAACCGTAACCGAATAATTTCCCGCCGGAAGATTAATGGCAGTAGATCCGTTACCTCCTGCAGGCGACCAGCTGTAGGTATAGGGCGCAGTGCCACCGCTTGGTGTACATGTAGCAGTACCGTTAGACGTTCCGCAGGATGCAGCAGTTGCAGACGTAAATAAGGTCAGTGCGGCCGGTTCACCTAGAGTGATCATAACCGTTTTAATACATTGATTATTATCTGTTACTGTAACTGTATATACTCCTGCACCTAAACCGGAAGCACTTGAAGAATTTCCACCGGCGGGGCTCCAGCTATAATTATATGGAGGAGTTCCTCCGCTTACTGTTACTGATGCGTTTCCGTTATTTCCTCCATTACAGGATATATTTACTGCTGAACCTATCGTGGCATTTAGTGTTGCCGGCTGTGTAATAACCATTGTATCTCTTTTAATACATCCATTCGCATCAGTGGTTGTAGCTATATAAGTGTTTGCACAAATGTTATTGATGGAAGATGTGGTGTATCCACCGGGCTGCCATGCATAAGTATAAGGCGAAGTACCGGCCGTTACAGCTACGCCGGCTGTTCCGTTGCATACACCATTGCATGAAATATTTGTTGCAGAATTTGTTGTCGTCAGCGCATTACTTCCACCAACCAATACACTTCGAAGAAGTGAACAACCGCTACCATCGGAAATGGTGACGGAATAATTTCCAAAGCACAGGTTAGAAATGCTTGAAGCGGTATTTCCTGTGTTCCACAGGTAAGTGAATGCGCCCGTTCCGCCGGCAGCCTGTGCAGATGCCGAACCATTACATTGTCCGCATGAAGCCGTAACCGATGAAACAGAGGCCGTAAATACTGCTGGTGAGTTTACAACTACTGTATCTGTTTTAATACATCCGACTGCATCTTCCATTGTGACAACATATATCCCTACACATAATGATGAAAGTGTATCTTCCTCTGCTCCGTTATCCCATGTAAATGACAATGTATAATTGCTTGATCCGTTTGCAATAGCAATACCATCGCAGTTTGCAGAACAGGATGCATCTTGTGCAGATAAAGAAAGGTTGCAATCACAGTGTCCCGGAATATTTGCATCCAGCCATAGTAATCGCCTTCCAAGCCATTGCTTCAGATTGGCAATTTCTCCTGCATAAGTTGAAGGATAGGGCGGTACATTCGGCCATACATAAACTCCGAGAATAGGCCACACATTAAAGTTCCACGCCTGTGATTCATTCAGGTAGTTTGCAACTGAGTCAATCACTGAATAAAGATGTGTCTGCGACAAGGTTGTCTGGCGCAAAGAAACCCAGCGGCATTTCAACTGATTGGTAAAATTACTGTCAGTCATCATCCGCTGCCACCAGAACGGTATTTGAAATCCATCTCCCGTACAAGGAAACTGGTAGGCCCAGTTCAGTGTATCGTCTCCTCCGCAATAATTCGCATTTCCATAGGCGATATCAAAATCCCAAACCGGCCCTGCCTTTAACGTTTTCTCTTTGTCCTTATGTAGGTATGTACTTAGTCGGTAGCCGTCTACATTTTTGCTCACCTCATTGCTTATAAAAAAATCTACAAATGATCCGTCTCCGATGTATCGCGCATAACCCAAAGTGCTATCCATATAATTAGGACCATTGAGCGAACTTTCAAAACTATCAACGTAAGCCTGAATATAAGCGCGTTGTTGAGCAGTTATGCTGTCCTGTGAAGGCTCTTCATACTGGTAAAAAATAGTTTGTCCGTTGGGATGATTCGCCGGCGGATAAGGCGAGGTCCATCCACTACCTCCGGCTCCGGTAGTTTTATCAATCTTAATAATGTAGCCACCTGAAATATCAGGATAGGTATTCTCATAAGGATGGAGGTTACTCATTTTTACACGACCGTCATCGCGTTTAATACTTTCCATCAGCACATAGATTCCCCAGTACTGACCATTGAGAATTACGTCTACGAATTTACAATGTGGTGCCCAGTGACCGAATTCATTCTGTAGCTGATAAGTCATGAAGTTGTGAAGGAATGACTTATCAGTATAATTTGCACTAAGCACCCAGTCGTGTTCGGCAGGCATCCCGAGCAGTGAAACATCATTTTTTAAGGTAGTATTGACAGTATTTCTGGTTTCAAATCCATAAGATTTTTTTGGAAATCCCTGTGAACTGGACCCACGAATTTCAATTGCTATTTTTCCGTTGTAAGCATTGGATGGATCTGTTATGTGATTTCGGTTTCCCTGGCCGTTATCAATCAATGCCATGTCACAGATTATTTTCGGGTTATCAGGAATCGTTTGTCCGTTGGTGTTGATTATTAAAATAGGAAGGTTGGATTCAGTAAGCATAAAAGGGTGCGGAGGATTTGCACCAAAGGTCACACTCCAGCTAATTACAGAACCTGTACTTGTATTAATGGCATCATCAATCACACGCAATTGCCAGGTACCATTTCCATTTTGCCCGTTGTTCAGCCGCCATATATCGCCTTCCGGTCTGTAGGTCCCGTTAAATGGTGCTGAGCCTGCCGTGATTGATGTGGCTGCATCAAAGCGGAAAATGGTATTTGTATAATTGTCTCCTGTACCGCCATTATCGGTTGTGAGTTCAATCCTGGACCCGTCCGGGGATGCAATGAAACAATCAATGTCTCTGTCTGCTGTATGCGTAATATTGATGGTAACAGAAATGAGTCCGAAATTATTGTCAATGTTGGCCGGCGACAACCCACTGACAACAATATTAAACCTTGAAGTATCCACTACCTGGGTGATCGAGCCGCCGGTTCCGGTATATGTCTGGCTGAAAGAAGCATATTGAATCAGCAAACAAAAAATAAATAAAAATAAATTTCTAATCATAGGAAATGAATGGAGGACATTATTAATCAGGTAAACGAATTGTTTGCGAAACGGTAATGTATGGTATAAAAAGTGTTAAACTTTTTATGGTTGAAAAAGTTGTGTAATGGTAAAAAAATGAACGGGAAAATTTTGTGTTAAAACGTAACCTTACTCCACCTTCACCATTATCTGATTTTTCTCAACCTTATCACCTTTCTTAACGTGTATCTTCTTCACCTCTCCATCTGCTGATGCTTTCAATATATTTTCCATTTTCATTGCTTCAAGAACGATGAGTGCATCACCTTTCTGAATTTTTTGGCCGGGCTCAACCATTACATTTAAAACCAACCCCGGCATGGGTGCTTTGATGTCACCGGCCTGTTTTGAATTGTTGTTGTCCAGTCCGAGGTCATGTAGCATTTCATCATATTTATCCTTTACCGTAACATGGTAAATGGAATGATTTATTTTAACTGTAACCATTTTTTCCTCCGTATTTATTTCAACGATCTCGCCGGAATAAGAATGGTTATTTCTCAGGATGTGAAATTTGCCTTTTCTGATTTCAATGATATCAGCATCAAATAATTTTTCGTTGATCGTTTTACTTTTTGAGGATGATTCAACACGGAACTCCTTTCCGCCAATGATTGCTTTATGCATTGTACAAAGGTATGAATCTGTGCGTGTTCTGCGGTATTTGTCTCAGGCAATTCCAAAATTATTTCGAATGCCACAGCTTCACGGTTGATATTTATCAGGGCGGGATTTTTAGCTATCGGGCATTTTTTTAGAAAAAATCATGTAGGTTTGTATCAATGAAAAAAATAATTCTCCTCTGTTTATACTTTACAACTCCGTTTGCATATTGTCAACATCCTCCAGCCATTTACTTTCATTTAGTATCCGTTGCTGATTCCTTACACAGGGAGAAAAATTTCAAAGAAGCGGCTGCCACTTATAATTCAGCATTTCTTGCTTTTAAAGGAAAGGGGTTGGTGAACGACCGGTACAAAGCCGCCTGTACTTATGCGCGGGCAGGAAATATTGATTCTTCATTTTACAATCTTTTTCGCATCGCAGATAAAGGGGGATGGAGTGAATATGATTTCCTCATCACTGATTCTGATTTGTCAGATCTTCACTCAGATACGCGGTGGAATACGCTCGTGAATAAAGTAAGGAAGAATAAAGCCGAACTCGAATCTCATCTGAATAAACCATTGGCAGAAGAGCTGGAACGTATTTTTAATGACGATCAGAAATACCGACTGATGGTTGACAGCGCAGAAAAAGTTAATGAAAAAAACTCTCCGCGCCTTGATTCCCTTTATAAAACAATCCAGTCATTCGATAAAAAGAACTTGTCCCGTGTTACACAGCTGCTGGATAAATTCGGCTGGCTGGGCATTGATGATGTGGGGAGAAAAGGAAATCAGGCTTTGTTTCTTGTTATTCAGCATTCAGATCCATCAACCAGAAAAAAATATTTACCACAGATGAGGGATGCAACTGAAAGAGGGAAGGCGGCGTCAAGTGAGCTGGTGCTTTTGGAAGACCGAATTCTGCTTGATGAGGGGAAAAATCAGCGCTATGGCAGCCAGGTAAAATTTAACTCCGAAAAGGGAACTTATGAACTCTATCCGATCGACAATGAATCGGGTGTTAATCTGCGACGACAGGAAATGGGGTTAGCACCCCTGGAGGATTATTTGCGGCAATGGGGCATTCAATATGCTCCAAAAAATCGATAATTCAGCATAAAATCAACGATTAAAAAATATTTTCACCTGCGTGCAACTTTTTAGGGGTCGAATGGCACTTACTGTAGAATTTAGGTAAAACTTTAGAATTGAATTATTACTTAGTTGAGTTTAAATTTCCCACTAACGTTTTTCTCGCAGGTGAATCATTTTAAAAATTAGTGCTGTAAGCTTGCCTTGTCTTACAGCACTTTTTTTTGTCTTTTAGCTTCCGGCTTTAATTAATGTTTTATACCCCATCGAATTACCAATTACGCCGGCGGTGATCAATTATACAAATAACGAAAAGAGTAATTCGAAATTCCCACTTAAACAATATTTCTCAGGCAGTGCAACTTTTAACAGTGCTTGTGGCACTTACTGATATCCAAAATAAATTTTTTCGATCCATAAATTCCAATTTTTCGAACCGGTGCCGTAAGTTTGCCTTGACTTATATCACCGGTTTTTATTTGCACGAATAGTGAAAGATTACGAATTTACAAATCGCGAATACGGTACATTTGTGTTTTCGGAATGCAATTATTGAGATTCGTTTTTCGAAAATTCGCAACTATTGCTTATTCATACAAATTAAATGAAGCAAAAAAAAAATTCATCTTTTAATGCCGCGAAGCGGCTACAACGCAAGCTTGCCTTACTTGCCGGTTATTATGACGGGCGTTTTAAAGAAAAGGTAGTGAAGGATAAGAAGAAGGAGCATTCAAAAAGATTTGCTAGAAAGAAGGTTAGCTTAAAAAATGAGGAGTAGTTATTGCAAAACAGGATTTCGATTAACTTTCAAGGAACAAAATCATAAGCTTTGATAATTATACTTTAGATTTGTCTTTGCACGAAATTATTCCCCTTCATGAAAAACCACTTTCCGGTTGTCCTATTCCTTACTTGTCTTCTTACAAATGTTAACGCACAGGTTAACGAGGTAGATTCCCTTAACACTGTAATTAGAAATCTGCAACTGAATCAACCTTCAGACCCATCATGGATACAATCAGACATTCTCAAAGTAGCGTTATTTACCCTTATACCTTTCATTGTAACGTTCTCATTTGTCGTTTTTCTTTTTTACCGAAACAGAAGGGAGGCAGGTTTCAGGCAGAAAGAGGCAGAACTAAAACAACAGGTCGCAGAAGTTGAGATGAAAGCACTTCGCGCACAAATAAACCCTCATTTTATCTTTAACTCCCTCAATAGCATACACCGGTTTATGGAATCGAACAAGCTGGAACAGGCCGGCGAATATCTCATAAAGTTCAGCAATCTGATTCGTATGGTACTGGAAAATTCAATGCATAAAGAAGTAGTGCTGAATGATGATTTGTTCGCACTCAGACTTTATATTGAAATGGTACAACTCCGAATGAATTACTGTTTCGACTATGAATTGAAGGTGGATGCAGCAATTGATCCTCATCATACCCTTGTACCTCCATTGATTGTTCAACCGTTTGTTGAGAACAGCGTCTGGCATGGATTAAACAATAAACCCGAACAGGGAAAACTAACGGTTTCGATTTCTACCAGGGATAACATGCTGATTTATCTTGTCGAAGATGATGGTGTAAAACCAAAACTTGCCGAATCTGTATTAGAGCATAATGTAAAGAAAAAATCTCTTGGAATGAGTCTGACCAAAGAGCGGCTTGACATACTTAATCAGGCGAAGGGAAGTAGGGCAGGCTTTTCCGTTCATGATATTTTGAATGAAGAGCATAAATACACCGGTAAACGCGTTGAATTGTGGATTCCATATGTTGTCGAAATATAGAAAGATATAACGGGTTGTTTTTATAAAATCAATATTAACTCCTGATTTAAGATTATGTATCCGGTTGCTATCGTTGATGATGAAAAACACCAGCAGGACCACCTCACTGAGTTACTGCAAAAACATTTTCCGGATTACAGGATTGTGGCAACATGTTCATCTGTTGAAGATGGAGTGGAGAAAATCAATTTGTTCCGGCCAATATTGATTTTTCTGGATGTGGTTATGCCTCCATACAATGGGTTTGATCTGTTAAACCGAATACCCGAAAGAAATTTTGATGTCATTTTCACAACCTCTTATGAGCATTTTGCGCTACAGGCATTTAAAGTTTCTGCGGTTGATTATTTATTAAAACCTTTTGGCAAAAAAGAATTACAGGAAGCACTTTCAAAGTTTGAAGCAAAAAAATCTTCCTTACAGTCACGCAAGCATCTGGACATATTGCTTCAGAATGTAAGTCAGCCCGTTTCCGAGAATACAAAAATTGCTTTACCTACACTTACAGGATTTATATTTGTTGAAGTAAAGGACATTGTACGCTGCCGCGCCGATAACACCTATACTACGGTTTCTCTGATTGACAAACGCCAGATTGTTATTTCCAGGTCGATCAAAGAATGTGAAGCAATGCTGGAGGATTTTAATTTTTTCAGAACACACGTTTCTCATCTTATTAATCTGAAACACATTACAGAATACCATAAAGGTGATGGTGGAGCAGTAAAGATGTCTGATGGTTTTTGTGTTGACATTTCACGTCTTCGTAAAGACAAATTTCTCAAGCGTCTCAACAGATTGTGATTCCGGTATCCGGATTACATCTCACTTTTCATTTTCTACATCTTTCATATCTGAACCTGCCATCCTCAAGGTTCAGTTTGCTTCAGGGATTTCATTGATGTTATTTTGACTCATCATTCAGCAAATACAATGTTGAAGCAAAAATTTGAACACTAAAAACAACACAAAACTAACTATGGCTTCTGCGATCCTGAAACTCCCCATTAAGGACGCAAATCCCCCGGCAGGGCATATCTCGCAGGAATGCCTTGCCGCTTTTCTACTCACTGATTTTAAAATTAACTTAATACCAGAAATATTAACTCAATAAATTTCGAATAAAGAGAACATGTTAAATCTTCAAAACTATATACAATAAAGTTACCGATTCATCATGGATCCAAAAATCATCCCCTTTATTAAAAAGCGATACACGTTCCAGGTGACCTGTGAAGGAATCATAAGTACCCTTACTATCTCAGCCGAAACGCGCGAAGTAGCAGAACAAAAAGCAAGGTCGAAACACCCCGGTTGTGAAATTTACTTCCTTTGGGTTCATGACTGAAAAAATATTTGACTTGCGTTTATCTATTTACTTGATTTACTAAACTAAACTAACTCGTAAAACCAAAATGCCATGAAAAAATTATTCATCAATTCGCCTATTCTTTTTCTAACACTTATGTTTTGCGATCAACCGGGTAAGTCAAAACAACCTCCTTACCATACAATAAAATACAAGGATGCAAAAGCTTATATCAACAAATTTCTTTTGCAGAATAAAGAACTTTATCAAAAAGCGCACAATGTTTCCCTGGGAGGCTTCATCAGCAAAGAATTATTTACCGAAAAGTTTCTGGCAAAAGTTGATGCCATACGATTTTATCCCTGTTATATAAAAGACCCGATTAATGGAGACAGTGTGTTTCTCGCTTTTATGAGAGATGAAAATTATGATAACGAAAGCGAAATTCAATGTGCCCTTGACGATACTGCGGATCTCAATCATTCATCGGAATCATTCACTTACAAAAGCTCTGATCCGTCAACCGTTGGAGTAAATCAATTCATAACAACACAAACAGGTGGAATTGGAATGGAAGAGGATACTAAAAAAGGGCGTGATGTAAAAATCTATGCACAGGAATTTCTCAGTCAATATACTGTAAATAGCAGACCTGTAAATAGCAGTTTATGTGGGGCATTTGCGAGAGATGAAATTTTGAGTTTACTTGACCAGGTAGATCCAACAAATGCAAATGAAAAAATCTGTGTAGGTATTCGTTTCTTCTTTGGGTATGATGAAGAAAGAACAAATGATAAAATTCGTTTGATCCTCATAGGAGTAGATAAAAATGGAAAAAACATAACCCAATACAAGGATGGATCTGAGCCACCAATGATGGAACGTAACTGGCCGCCAGATATCATAGCACCACATTAATAATCCGGGAAAATTTGGAAGAACATAGCATACAACACACCATTCGCATCCTCGCCACATTTACCACCCTTATCCCCATTGGTGCAGGATTGCTGCGATATAAAACAGCCGGAAAAATCTTCCGGCTGTTTCTTTATTTTCTCATTTTTGGCTTTCTTACTGATCTGCTGGTGTGGCAACTGATGGAGGTTTCCAGAAATGCAAGTTTCTATCTTTTTATATTCTTTCCTCTAGCAGAGGCACTGTTTCTTCTCTGGTTTATTAAGGTCACCAATGCATCTCCAATCATTTCAAAAATCTGCAACATCCTTTTTATCTTCATGATTCCCTTCTGGCTTTGCGATCATTTTGTTTTTAATACCGGCGAGGAACTAAATGCCGTTTTTGACACTTCGTATGAAATCATCATTTCTATTCTGTCCGCTTATTCATTATTGAAGCTTGCTGAAACGGAAACCGAATTAAAAAAAATGCCGATATTCTGGTTTCAACTGGGAATATTCATTTACTGTTTCACTACTTTTTTTCTCTCCGGATTTTTGGGAACATCAATCATGCAAAGCATCTGGTTTATTCATAATCTTATCAACCTCATCGTATATTTGCTTTTTACCAAAGCATTCCTCTCCATCAGTAAAGAAAAATCATCCGTTTTTTAATTCTCAAATTTTTCTTTTCGGTACAACTTTTACATTGCGGAAAATTCAATGCCCTAAATTTCATTGCTGTTTTTATTCCTAAAAACTTTTGAAACACCTGACTTCGTTTTTCATAATTTCGTCTTATCACGAACTTCAACATTTGCGTCATCCTATAAATTCGTCAGTGCAATTCTGTAATTCGTACATTCGCAATCATTCGCTATTCGTACCATGAAAAAACTATTCCTCCTCGATGCCATGGCGCTCATCTACCGCGCTTATTTCGCATTCAGCCAGAATCACCGCATCAACAGTAAAGGGCAAAATACTTCAGCTATTTTCGGTTTCACCACAACGCTTCTTGAAGTGCTGAAGAAAGAACAACCCTCACACATTGCAGTGGTGTTCGATACTGCAGCGCCTACTTCTCGACACGAAGAGTTTCCGGAATACAAAGCCGGCCGTCAGGAAATTCCCGAAGATCTTGCACTTGCCATCCCCTATGTACAAAAGGTGTGTGAAGCATTTAATATTCCTGTACTTTTTTTAGATGGTTATGAAGCAGATGATATTATCGGCACGCTTGCAAAGAAAGCAGAGAAAGAAGGATTCGATACTTACATGATGACGCCTGATAAAGATTACGGGCAACTCGTGGATGAACATACTTTTATTTACAAACCCGCACGCGCCGGAAATCCTCCCGAAATTATGGGCATCAAAGAAGTGTGTGCGAAGTGGGAAATTGAGCGGGTGGATCAGTTGATTGATATTCTCGGACTCATGGGCGATGCAGTAGATAATATACCGGGTATTCGCGGTGTAGGAGAAAAGACTGCGATTAAATTCATCAAGGAATATGGCTCCATTGAAAACCTGCTGAAGAACACGGACAAGATCACAGGCAAGATGCGTGAAAAAGTGGAAGAAGGAAAAGTAAACGCTTTGCTTTCGAAAAGTCTGGCGACAATTATGCTTAATGTTCCTATAAAAATAAAGCTGAAAGATCTGGAAAAACAGGAATGGAATAAAGAGGCACTGATTGAGCTGTTTGCTGAGCTCGAATTCAGGAGATTGGGAGAACAATTAGGACTGAACGGAAGTTCCACAAGCCCATCCCCTTCCCTTCCAAAAGGGAAGGGTGGAACAGCCCCCACAGCTCCTAAAAAAATCTTGACCGGAACGCAGGGCAGTTTATTTTTTACCAATGATGATGAGGTAAAAGTTTCTCATTCGATCGAAGAGGATTTGATTGTTCAAGTCTTCCCTTTAGGGGAGGATATAGGTGGGACTCACAATACTATTGCTGATGTCAAGCACAACTACATCACCGCTGATACAAAGGAGAAAATAAAAGATCTTACCGGTCTACTTTCCAAACAAAAATCATTTTGTTTTGACACAGAGACAACAGGCCTCAATGCATTAACTTCAGAACTGGTGGGCATGAGCTTTTCCATCAAAGCGCATGAAGGATATTGGGTTCCCGTTCCGGCTGACCAAAAAGAAACGAAAAAGATTGTCACCGAATTCAAATCCGTTTTTGAAAATGAAAAAATTGAAAAGGTCGGACAGAATTTAAAGTATGACATGTCTGTTCTCCGGAAATATGATGTAGAAGTAAAAGGAGAAATGTTCGACACGATGATTGCGCACTTTCTCATTCAGCCCGACATGCGGCACAGCATGGATGTACTTTCAGAAACATATCTGAATTATTCTCCTGTAAAAATTGAAACGCTGATCGGCAAGAAGGAACGGGGCAAAGAACAGGGCAGCATGCGCGATGCTCCTCCGGAATTAATTGCTGAATATGCAGCTGAAGACGCCGACGTTACCTTGCAATTGCATTCCACCTTTGCTCCCCAATTGAAAAAATCCGGCGTACAAAAATTATTTGATGAAGTGGAGATGCCGCTCGTATCGGTACTTACTGATATGGAAGCCGAAGGAATAAATGTTGACGTAGATGCCTTACACGAGCTTTCAAAAGTGCTCGAGAAAGACATTGCCAAGACTGAAAAAGAAATTCAGAAGCTGGCGGGGATGGAATTCAATGTGTCATCTCCGAAGCAGGTGGGTGAGGTTCTTTTTGAAAAACTCAAAATCGTTGAGAAGCCGGTAAAAACAAAAACGGGGCAGTACTCAACAGCAGAAGATGTATTGAGCAAGATTGAAAACAAAAGTCCCATCATTAAAAAAATTCTCGATTACCGTGAGCTTGTAAAATTAAAGAGCACCTATGTGGATACGTTGCCGCTGATGGTGAATCCGAACACCGGAAGAATTCATACCAGTTACAACCAGGTAGTGGCAGTAACCGGAAGATTAAGTTCTGATAATCCAAACCTTCAAAATATTCCAATACGAACTGAACGGGGAAGAGAAATCCGCAAAGCATTTATTCCACGCAACAGTAAATTTATTTTATTAAGCGCCGACTATTCACAGATCGAACTCCGCATCATTGCAGAACTCAGTGGCGACAAAGCAATGATTGATGCATTTAAAAGCGGAGAAGACATTCACGCCACTACGGCATCGAAAGTTTATGGTGTTGCTTTGAAAGATGTATCCTCTGATATGAGGCGCAATGCCAAGATGGTGAACTTCGGAATTATCTATGGCATCTCTGCATTTGGTCTTGCCGATCGGCTAAATATTTCCCGCACAGAAGCGAAAGGCATCATCGAAAATTATTTTATGCAGTATCCGCAGGTTCAGGAATACATGACGGACAGCATTGAGAAAGCGCGTAGCAACGGATATGTAGAAACCGTTTTGGGCCGTAGGCGATACCTCCGTGACATCAACAGCGCCAACCAAACGGTGCGTGGATTTGCAGAGCGCAATGCAATTAATGCCCCAATTCAAGGTAGCGCCGCCGATATGATAAAGGTTGCAATGATCAACATACAGCATGAATTGAAAAAGAAAAAGCTGCAATCAAAAATGTTGTTGCAAGTCCATGATGAACTGGTGTTTGATGTTATTAAACCTGAACTTGAAGAAGTAAAAGAACTCGTCCTCGATAAAATGAAAACGGCTTTGCCGTTAAAAGTACCGGTTGAAGTTGGTGTTGGAACGGGGAAGAACTGGCTGGAAGCGCATTAGGAGGAAAGCGGCAGGAGGCTGGAGGTAGTAGGCGGTTGGCAATGAAAACCGTTTAATAAATTTTGATTTACTTAAAAGTTAGCGACATGAAAAGGCAACTATTTTTCTATGGATTCCTTTTTGTTTTTTTTAATAACACTTTTGGGCAATCCGTTTTTCACAAGCAATATCTACAACCTTGTTATTGGAGTCAGCTTTTGCAAACCGATGCAGCAGGAAGCATTTATATAGGAGGCGTGGATGTCGCCCTCCGCTTTTTCATCGTCAAACTTGATTCAATAGGGAATGTAATATGGGATTATTCAATTGGGTCACCTAACAGACGCCACCTATTGAAGGATATGATCATGCTTCCTAGTCAGAAATTAATTATGGTTGGCTCAAGAGATGAAGGTGTTTTTTCTCCCTGGGGACAAACTGTAATAATTTGCATTGACACTTCCGGAGCCATTTGTTATACTAAAACAATTGGAGATTCAATTTCTCAAAACAATTACCCTATAAATTGTATTCCTGATTCTTTAGGATACACAATTTCAATAGATAGTCGTCCTCCCAGCCGATGGAAGTTAATTCGTTTTGATGAACTTGGGAACAATCTTCGAGAAACCTTAACGGAATATATTGATGGGAAAATTTTGAAGTTATATGATGGAAGTTACTTGTCTTACCAATACTATGGTTTCAATTTAGGTCATGTTGATTCAAATTTTTTAAATGCTTCAGGAGAATATTCTAACTCAACAGTTGCAATGTTTACTGATGTTAATATTGAAAAGATCGTATATTCTTCTGATTCCGGTTTGTACGCAATCGGGATAACGGGAGCAATTTATAATGGGGCTTTCATTGCAAAACTCACTTCCGCTTATCACATTGAATGGATGAAAACATATTCATTCGATCCCGCTTTTGGATGTTCCGCCAACTTTTGGGATATGAAGGAATTAGAAGATAAAACATGGATGGCATACGGAGGCAACTGGGGGAGCTTAACTGATTGTAGCGATGGGTATCCTGCTTTCGTCATGCATCTCGATAGCAACTTCAATCCAATTAAAACAACACTAATAGGGTCGCCTGATTTTTTTGAATTTCTTAACACGAAGGAATGTGTGTTACAGAATGGGGCATTTTTGTTTACAACCGCATCACCCTACGACAGCACGACAACCATATCCGCTGGTTTTCATGTTATAAAAACGGATTCCTCTCTGTCCGGAATTTGTGAAGCTATTGACACGTCACTATTTGTGTTCTTTGATGATCAGATGTATAGTTCTTCTGTTTCTTTCAATTCAACCGTTCATAGTACAATCCCTGACACTATAGTATTTGGTATAACTAATTTTTTCCCTGCTTTTGGATTTTGTAGTGATTCAACGGTATCCATTTCTCAATCGGAAATTAAAATTCCTCCTTGCGAAATCGTCATCTCTCCCAACCCCGCCTCTTTTCAGTTCGAAGTCAATAGTTCAGCGTTCGGAGTTAACAGCCATTTAGAAATCTTCAATCTCCTCGGAGAAAAAATCTATTCGGCTGTTTTCTGTAGACCGATGACCGTTGTCCCGATCCCGATAGCTATCGGGACCATCGGGAGCCGACCATTCCCCAGAGGAATTTATTTTGTGAGTGTGAGCGATGGAGAAAAGCAAATGATACAAAAACTGGTTGTGGAAGCCCCCTAACCTCTGAATGGGTAACAATACCGCTTCCAATTTCATCTGCTCTAAGATTTTTCTTACTTTTGAACTATGAGAACTCTGACTTTCAATATTCCTGATTCGCTTGACCTTGATGCCAAGGATGTTGCCATGCTTGTAGCTACGCGTCTGTATGAGCAGGGAAAATTATCTCTCGGGCAGGCAGCCGAACTAGTTGGCTTAACGAAGCGAACTTTTACAGAACTGTTAGGAAAGTACAATGTATCTGTTTTCAATTATCCTGCTTCCGATCTTTCAAGAGATGTAAATAATGCATAAGACCATTGTTTCGGATACAAGCTGTTTTATCATTCTAACTAACATTGGTGAGCTTGACCTATTACAAAAAACATACGGGAAAATTCTAACCACCCATGAGGTTGCGACTGAGTTCGGGCAAGCACTTCCGGATTGGGTTGAATTAAAATCCGCAGCTGATAAAACGCCGCAACAAATTCTTGAACTGCAAATTGACAAAGGCGAAGCAAGTGCCATTTCGCTCGCTCTTGAAATTCCGGGCAGCACAATTATTCTTGATGATTTCAAAGCAAGAAAAATTGCTGAGCATCTCGGATTGGAAATTACAGGTACCATTGGAGTAATAATCAAAGCTAAGCTTCGCGGTTTAATTCCTTCCATAAAGCCCTATCTCGAAAAGATTCGCAAAACCGATTTTCGCATCAGCAATGAAATTGAAACGCTTGCCTTAATGGAAGCAGGAGAAAAGTAAAAATGTTCTCGGTTTCTTTCAATTCAACCATTCATAGTACAATCCCTGACACTATAGTATTTGGTATAACTAATTTTTTCCCTGCTTTTGGATTTTGTAGTGATTCAACGGTTTCAATTTCTCAATTGAAAATTAAAATTCCTCCTTGCGAAATCGTTATCTCTCCCAACCCCGCCACTTTTCAGTTCGAAGTTAAAAGTTCAGCGTTCGGAGCTAACAGCCTTTTGGAAATCTTCAACCTACTTGGAGAAAATATCTACTCGGCTGCTTACCGTGAACCGTCAACTGTCATCCCGATCCCGATAGCTATCGGGACCATCGGGAGTGAACTTTTCCCAAAAGGAATTTACTTTGTAAGATTGAGTGATTCGGAAAAACAGCTCACACAGAAACTGTTGATCACAAAATAATATCGCTGTCTTAATCCCTTCTTTTTCGTTAATTACCATTTACTGATTGAATCCTGTATGAGTTTCGAAAAGCTTTATGTATAAAGGGCAATTACCTTAAAAAAACCTACATACCTAAAATAACTGATTCTGGTAAGAATAATTGCTTAGATTTGATTTGACAATTTTAAAATAATCTGCCAACCTTTTCAGCCATGAGTTTAAGATTTTATTTCGCTTTTGTTATTTTCAGTTTGTTTAGCGTCAAAGGTTTTTCCGCCTGCGGAGATTCACTGGTTGTGGAAATCTGTTCTACAGATAACATGTTCGAAACCACCCTTACCAAAAGAATCATGGTCTTCGATTCGCTGGATCATCAGCTATCCTATACGATTCTGAAATTTAATGGCACAAACTGGGTGACATCTTACAGATATAAGTGGTCCTACGATGCATCCGGAAATCTTGTATTACGCACAAATGAAACCGGAACCTCGCTTAACGGATGGTATCTGAACAGCCGCTATACTTATACTTACAATATCAATAATCAGGTCGAAACTTTCTTTGCCGAAATTAATTCTTCATATGCATCCTACCGGACTTACACCTACGATACCCAGTTTCATCTGATCGAATCAGATGATTATACATGGCACATTAATAACTGGCAGAACTACAGACGGAATTTATATTATCCAGACGCAGCCGGGAATGATTCGCTGATCGTAAACGAAAGAGGAGATTCTCTCGGATGGTACGATAATTCGAAAAACTTCAGGTTCTACAATTCGGATAATCTTGTGGTTCATGATTCCATGACGCTATGGAATCAAGGTCAACAAACGTGGTATCTCAATGTTGATCACTACAATTCGTACAACAGCACGATTCTTGATTCGACTATCGTGTTTAATTACAATTCGGGAACACTCACATCACAATTTTATAATCTTTATCTCTACGACTCATTGAACAACACTTCTGTTGTGGCTCATTATATATGGGATGGCACACAATGGAACTATGATCCATATACTGACGACTCCACTTATTATGATCAATGGGGGAATGCGATCCGTATTATTAGTACTACCGGTACCTTTAACTATGTTTATGATTCTCTCGGCAACATCCTGCATGAGGATGAACATTACTGGGCATTGAGCGGCGGTTATACGGATTACAATTATGTAAACGGTATCCTTCTTTCTACTTATTCCTTCTCATCTACTCAAGGCGGATCAATCACTACTACCGGCTGCAGTTTCTACTATGCCGATATAGAAGGGCCGGAATTTACATGCGGTAACGGCTCTGTGACTCTTAATGCCATCCCCTGCGGCGCCGGATACCAGTATTTATGGAATACCGGAGCGACAACAGCAAGCATCATTGTAAATTTTCCCGGAACATATACTGTGACTGTGACTTATCCGGGTGGTTTCACATCACTTAGTCCCGATTTTCATGTTTATTCTTCATCTGCGGTATCTGTATCTCTAGGAAATGACACCATCTTCTGCACTGCTGAGATTCACTATTTGAATGCAGGATATGGATATTCAAGTTATTTATGGCAGGATAGCAGTTTTTACCAATCGATTCAGATTTCCAAAAATGTTCCTGATACAATGATATACTGGGTTCAAGTTGTCGATACAATGGGTTGTATCGCAGTTGATACCATTCAGATTGTATTTCAGATATGCACAGGTTTACACCAATCTTTTTTTAACGATGGTTTTATGCTTTACCCGAATCCTGCCAGCGGGGAATTTGTTTTCAGTTGCGGATCCTGTTCTACTAACGAAAAGATTACAGTTCAAATTTATAACCATGTCGGCGAAAAAATCTATTCAGCCTTATTTATGGGCAGTGAATCGTTAACCGTGAACTGTGAACATTTCCCTTCAGGAATTTATTTCGTAAAGGTGAGTGATTCCGAAAAGCAAACGACGAAGAAACTCATGTTGCAATAACCCATCCGGAAACTTTAAGTATTTTTGCTCTATGCAACTTCAACTAAGTCAAACTGCATTCTGGGATGTTAATTTTGATGAACTCGACGAAAACAAACAGGCGGATTTTATCATCGCACGTGTATTTCAATACGGATTACTCAATGACTTGCGCATTATTTTGAAAAATTTTTCCGCCGGTCAGATTACCCATTCCCTTACTTCACAGCGGGGGCTCGATATAATTACCCTGGACTTTGCCAAATCCCTTGGTTACATCGAATGAGTGATTTGAACTACCAATGTGTTTCTCCTGAACTTCTGGAAATTATCAAAAAGATTTCCGGCAATAAATATTTTTCTCAATTCCGTCTTTGCGGAGGCACAGCGCTGGCACTTCAGGTCGGGCATCGTATTTCAGTGGATGCAGATTTTGTTTCGGAAAAGAATTTTAATACAGGAGATTTGATCGCAGAGATTGGCAAACAATTCACAAACGTTTCCGATGTAAATACCGGCACGCATGGTGTGTTTATGAAAATAAATAATACAAAGGTGGATTTTCTCACATGGAATATTCCGTTTATTCATCCTTCCGTAATGGTAGATGGAATAGCCATGGTACGTAGAGAAGAAATAATTGCGATGATCCTTTTTGCAATTCTTCAACGGGGAGAGAAAAAAGATTATATGGATATCGCTTCGATACTTGACCATTTTAATCTTGAACAAATGATTTCATTTTATTCAGAGAGACATATAGGAAGTGACTCCCTTAACATCCTCAAATATCTTTCTTCTACCGCCGATATAGAAAACCAGCCGGAACCCATAATGATGAATGGCTTAACATGGATAACCTGGAAAAAGAAAATTAATGATGCGGTTCAGGAAATAATCTCAAAGCCTTAGGGCTAAGTGGGTATAAATTAGACCTTCTCCCCAATTTGTCTATCTTCGCCCCTCATTCAATGCCGGTTGCCCGTTTTTAGCTCAGTTTCCGCACTATCTCCTGCACCGGATAAAATTTCCATCATGACACCATTAAAATTTAATGAGCTGTCTCTCTCCGCAGAGATGCAGCAGGCTATTACTGAAATGGGATTCGTTGAAGCGTCCCCCATTCAATCAGAAGCTATTCCATTCCTCTTACAGGGACTTGACGTTATCGGCCAGGCACAAACCGGAACAGGTAAAACTGCTGCCTTCGGTATTCCATTGCTAGAGCAGATTGACGTAAAAAATAAAAATACAGCCGCACTTGTGATGTGTCCTACGCGCGAACTGGCGCAACAGGTTGCAAACGAACTGAAAAAACTGGCGAAGTATAAAAAGGGAATTGTTATTCTTCCTGTTTATGGAGGAGAGCAAATTCAGAAACAAATCAGCGCATTGAAACGTGCAACCCACGTTATCGTTGGAACGCCCGGCCGCATCATTGACCATCTTGAACGCAGAACGATTTCTTTTGAACATGTAAAGTGTGTCGTACTCGACGAAGCTGATGAAATGCTGAACATGGGATTTCGTGAAGACATTGAAATGATTCTCTCAAATATCAAGGGAGAAAAACAAACGGTATTGTTTTCTGCCACAATGCCGAAACCCATCCTTGACATCACCCGGAAGTTTCAGAAAAATCCGAAACTGGTTAAGGTAACAAAGAATGAACTTACAGTTGCAGCCATTGAACAGATATATTTTGAGCTCTCCAGCGGACAACGCACCGAAGTGATGGCCCGGTTAATCGACCTGCACAATTTGAAACTGATGCTCGTCTTCTGCAATACAAAACGTAAAGTTGATGAAGTGGTTCAGCAGATGATTGAAATGGGTTATAAAGCAGATGCCATTCATGGTGACTTGAATCAGAGTCAGAGAAATAATGTGCTTTCAAAATTCAAACACGGCCGTATCAACATCATGGTGGCTACAGACGTAGCTGCACGCGGCATTGACGTTGATAATGTTGATGCTGTTTTTAATTACGACCTTCCGCTTGATCCGGAATATTATGTTCACCGCATCGGAAGAACAGGACGAGCAGGGAAATCAGGTAAGGCATTTACGTTTGTAACAGGAAGAAATGAATCGGGGCGTCTCCGCGAAATAGAACGCTATGCAAAAGTGCGGATTGAAAGACATAATGCTCCATCGAGAAAAGAACTGCTTGAGCTCAGCAAACTTAAACTGGCAGAGAAGATCAAGGAAATTACCTCCACACCTGATCAGCCAACTTACGACAAGATGATTCACGATTTCATGGCTGAAGGGATTACGTTACATCAACTGGCAGCAGGGCTATTAAAAATGTATCTGGCACCGGTTGAAAGCACGTCTTCATCAGGAGGAAGGTCTGAAGATCGCGGTGACAGAAGAGAAAGAGGCGATCGGGGCGAAAGAGGAGAACGTGGCAACAGAAGAGAACGCACTGAGCGCAGCGAACCAAGGGAACGTTTTCCGAGAAAGGGAAATATGGTGAGGTTATTTGTAAGCGTTGGCCGGCAGGACAGGGTTAGTAAGGGAGATATTGCGGGCGCATTCGCATCACTCACCGGCATTCATGGCGAAGATATCGGTATCATTGACCTCTACGACAAATTTTCATTTGTGGAAGTAATGGAGAAAGACCTAAACCAAGTGCTTGAAAAAGTAAACGGCAACAAGGTAAAAGGCAGAAAAGTGAGTATTGAGATCGCGAAAGATTAAGTGCAATTTTTTTACAGTTGATGTATTGTTCGACTGAGATGGTGGCTCGCAGATTACGCTGAAAACGCTGATAGAAAAAAATTGTGACAAGGTTTATCTTAGGGCCCGGCTTATTGATCCCCGATAGACTTCCTAAATCCACACATGGATTGTTGAGACCTTCTTGTTAGAATCCATTTTGTTTCCATTGGAATATTACTTTTGAGAAGTCAATGTATGAACGACCTCCTCGAAATAAAAAATCTTAGTGTAGAATTTGATTCTGATCATGCTGCGAAAAAAGCAGTGGATAACATCAGCCTTTCTGTTCGCCGCGGAGAAACAGTAGGACTCGTTGGCGAATCGGGTTCAGGTAAATCTGTTACAGCACTTTCCATCATGCGGCTGGTTTCAAATCCCGGAAAAATTTCTTCCGGCGAGATCCTTTTTCATGAAAATGAAACCGCATCAAACCTGCTGACACTTTCCGATAGCGAAATCCGTAAGTACCGCGGCAATAAAATGGCCATGGTTTTTCAGGAGCCCTCCACATCATTGAACCCTTTATATACCTGTGGCGAACAGGTGGCCGAAGCATTAAAGGTTCATGGAAAAGCATCAGGGGCAAAAGCACGCTTGCAAAGCATCGCACTTTTCAACAAGGTACAGCTACCTGATCCGGAACGTATTTATGACAGCTATCCGCATCAGTTGAGCGGCGGACAGAAACAGCGGGTCATGATTGCAATGGCCATCAGTTGCAATCCGTCATTGCTCATTGCAGATGAACCCACAACAGCGCTTGATGTCACCATTCAGAAAACCATTCTTCAACTGCTTCGTCAACTCAAGGAAGAAAACGGGATGGGCATGTTATTTATTTCTCACGACCTTGGGGTGATTGCAGAAATTGCTGACCGTGTGGTGGTATTGTATAAGGGTAAAATTGTTGAGGAAGGAAGTGTGAGAGAAATATTTTCTAATCCAAAGCACCCATATACAAAAGGGTTGCTTGCATGCCGCCCTCCGCTTGACAAAAAACTGCGTATCCTTCCCACCATTGCCAACTTTATGCAAACAGGTAAAGACGGTTCGATGATCGAACTGCAAAAGTCGGTCGAAGAAACAGTGAATGCCCTTGTGGTTACCAGGGAAGAAATATTCACCCGCAACAGAATGCTTTATGATCAGCGCCCGTTGCTTCAGGTAAAAAATCTGAAGACTTATTTCCCGTTGCGTAAAGGGATTTTCGGAAATACATTGGGTTACACGAAGGCAGTGGATGATGTATCCTTTGATGTTTATCCGGGCGAAACTCTTGGTCTCGTAGGGGAAAGCGGATGTGGTAAAACAACACTGGGTCGTACAATTATTAAACTTACCAAAGCAACGGGCGGACAAATAATTTTTAAAGATACTGACATTGCTACATTGAGAGGAGAGCCCCTGCGTAAAATGAGAAGGAACATTCAGTTTATTTTTCAGGACCCTCATTCATCACTCAATCCGAGAATGACTATCGGTGATGCAATCGTTGAACCAATGATTGCACATAAAATTTATTCTTCGAAAGAGCAACGTAAGTCGAAGACTATTGAACTGCTAATAAGCGTCGGATTGAATGAAGCGCACTTTAATCAGTATCCGCATCAGTTAAGTGTTGGCCAGAGACAGCGTGCTTGTATAGCCCGTTCCATCAGTATAAAACCTGAATTTTTAATTTGCGACGAACCTGTTTCAGCACTGGATGTTTCCGTCCAGGCGCAGGTACTCAACTTAATGAATCAACTGAAAAAGGAATATCAGTTCACCTGTATTATTATTTCGCACGATTTATCGGTGGTAAAATTCATGAGTGACCGGATGATCGTCATGAACAAGGGAAAGATTGAAGAGATGGGACTTTCCGGTGAGGTGTATATTAATCCGAAATCCGCGTATACGAGAAGACTTATTGAAGCCATTCCGAAAGGGAAGTAGGGGATTGGTTGATTGGTTGATTTTAAAAAATTAATTTTTTTTTCTTTGACGGTGAAGTTCAGGAATAATAATTCCTGAAAGCGCACCCCAGCAATAACCCACGATCACATCTGTTGGAAAATGTTTTCCTGCGTGGTAACGGTATAGGCCGGTAGCAACAGGAATGGCAGCAGCCCCAAACCAAACGACCGGTTTCCACTTTGAATCAGGATGGTAATCAAAGTAAACTTTTGCGGCGAAAAATGTTGAAGCAGCAGATATCGTTGTATGTCCGGAAAAAAAGGAATTGGTTGCGTCCGCTTTTTGCTTCTCCTCCTCCGGAACAGATGAATTGTAAACGTACGGTCTCGGCCGCCTCACGAATCCTTTTGAGAGGTTGATTCCCACAGAAGCAAAAGCCAGTGTTTCAAAATAAATAACAGAAGTTTGCCAGCTGTTGTCTCTGATTTTTTTATCCAGCAACAAAGTAAAAGGAATTGCCAGAGATGTAATCATTAGCACATCACTGGTTCGTGCCGCAAAAACAGAATAATGCATCACTGCAGGGCGGTCAAATGAATTGATATTTATTTTACTCAGATTTGAAATTTCATCGTGCGTAAGTTTGCGCTTGTTTTCAGACAATATAAAGCCTCCGGCGGAAACACCAATTGAGGCTCCGGATATAATAAATTCCCGGGCAGATTTCAGTTGATAAGGACTCTGACAATTGCCGGAAAAAAACTGGGAGAGGAAAAAGCCCAAAATCAGGAAATGTTTTTTTACAGAATTCATTTTCAAAATACTAAAACTCGCGCAAGATAACTATACCAATCACTTACTGGTGTCTGGGAAATCCCGGTAGAATTCTGAATCTCTTATCCGAAGCTAATATTTGAACAAAAGTAAAATGTGAATATGAAAAATGCGAAAGTGAATTTTTTCATATTACTGTTAAAAAATGATTTTGTAATCGTCAATTTAATTTGCATCACCTATCCTAAAAAAGTGCCGATGTGTCTTCAATATTTCGGGCGAATAAGTTAAATCGCAAAAAACAGAAGTGATAATTCCAAAAATACCTGTTGTCAGTTTCAATCTAACTGTATTGGCAAATCAAACAAAAAGAAAAAAAATGTCTCAGAAAAAAAATTATTCTTTTACAATCTTCGTTACCAATCGCTCATCATTAAACAAGAGTTCAACAAAATAAATCCCTGCACTGAATTTTGTTGTTTGTTCAGGATCGAATTCAAATAAACCTTTGTCATTTGAAAAAGTATTTGTGGAAATTTCCCGACCAAATATGTCAATGATTCTTACGTCAAGGGTTCCTTTTTCACTGAAATAAACCTGAACAGAAGTTCGATCGGTGTAAGGATTTGGAATGACGCCGAGCAGGTTCAACACTTTGCCATTTTTGAAATTGACAGCAACGATATTCGACATCATGCTTTTTCCGTCATAATCAACCTGCCGGAGCTGATAATAATAAGTTCCTTTTTTTCCCGGGCGCTGATCGAGGAATGAATAATGCTGTAGTGAAGTTGAGTTTCCGGCTCCTTTAACCTGATCAATCTCTTCAAAATAATTTGCGCCGGAAGAAGAATTGGAAGAACGAATTTCAAAACGGTCGTTATTGATTTCGCCGGATGTAACCCAATTCAGCAATACGTCATTTCCTTGTGGGGTTGCAGAAAACTCAACCAGGTAAACCGGCAAAGGATTATTCGTACTGACGGATGCAAGTGTAAACGGTCCAAAGTTATTTACTGCCGTTGCAGTAACGATTGTGCCTGCCGCCAATCCTCCTGTTGTACCGCCGTTTCCTTTATCATCCCACGAAGCGCTATTGAAATACGCAACCCTGAGATCGGCGAGATTTGTAACACCACAACTATTCGGCGTATCCCAGCTCAGCGTTACAGTTCTTGCGAGGATTCCATTATTGCGATCGAGCGTCCAGTATTCACATTGCGAAATGTGGTTAAGCGGCGCATTCAACACATTGTTATAAACCACTTGTGGATTTGCACGGAAATATTCCGCTGTATAAGAATCAGGACCAACAGGAGCGTTGCCAAGTGTTACATCGTCAACTGCAAAGGAAGGATCGGTACCCGTTCCATCATCATCATTCACCCAGCGAAAAGCAATTTTAACATTCGGATTATTATTGGCAGATGCCGGAAGCGCTACAGTCCTTGCCGTCCATTGTCCTTGTCGCGAACCATTACATGTACCACCACAACAAGCAGACTTCGGCATGTCGTCAATCTGACTCCATGTACCTCCGTCATAATACCATAGTGTTGCATTGTCATTTGTGCCCTGACCGTATTCCATATAATTGAAAGAAACTGAAATGCCGCTTTGACCGGTGCAGTTGATAACAGGCGACTCGGCTCTTTTATCTGTAGCAGTTGAAGGGGTAGATCCAAGTAAACCACAATAACCACCGGCATCATACGCTGCACCGCAATCTCCTGCAGGGCAGAAAAACGGAGCACTCGGTGAGCTTGAAATATTTCCCACGTGTAAGGTAGCAGTGCCGGTACAAACATTTCCGCAGCTACCGGCTCCTGTTCCGGATTCAGCACAACTGACATACCATGTATTCGCTGTTACCGGAGCACCGCATTGTGTAGCAGGTCCTAAATTTGTTATGGTCCATGACCCGTTTGGTCCCGTATAACTGCTTGCGAGGCATAAAGATGTACAACCGGAATTAAAATTTTCTGTCCAGAAAGTTCCTCCTCCTGCACCTGATGCAACTCCCATTGCAATCATGCGATAGTATCCATTTTTACCAACAGGGAATTGGAATAACTGAGGTCCCAGTTTCTTTACAGGACCATTCACGTGGCTTGAATTGGTTGCTCCTGCAGCTGTTGCGCCATCTTCAATCGTAATCAGGTTTGTTGCCGTTGAAAAAATTCTACCCCCGGGTGCAGCGAAATTCAATGAAAGTGCATTGTCAATTTTAATAGCGCGATTCAGGGTGAGGTCGTTCGCCGTTTTCATCATGCGCATGTTCCAGATAGCAACTGTTCCGGCACCGTTAAAAGTTTGTGCTGCGCCACCTGTAAAATCTAAAGTTCGTAATCCGATAACAGTGCCCGTGTAGGTCAAAGTTCCGGATATCGTTATGTTTCCTGATATTTCCAATCCTGTACCGGTATTTCCAAGAGTATTTCCGGCCCGGACAATTACACTTCCAAGCACCCTTGTCGGGGTTGCATTGGTTTGCTGATTGAGAAAGTTCACTGTACTCGTCCCGGTTCCTCCGATATCAAAATTCCCCTTCACTGTAGGGAAATAAGTACTACCTGTAAATGTGCTTGAAGTTGCAGTATTCCATATTCCTGCATTGTTATTTTCAATTGTCAGGTTTGGATACCATGCCCCGGCAGCGCCACCTGTTGTAGTAGTGATGCTTGGATTTGCGCCTGCAGTTTTTCTAAGGATCCAGTTTGCTGTTGCAGGGATCGCAGATATACCGCCGTTATAACGCTGTTGCCAGAAATTTGAAGAAGTATTTTGAGTACGGATTAATGTTCCGAATGATCCCATCAGCCAGCTGGCAGTCGCAGTCCATGCAATACTTGAGGAAGAATTTTCAGTAAAAGTACCGTTGATAATCAGATCCACTCCAGCGCCATCATTAAAAGTGACTACAACTGCACCACTGTTAGCAAGCGTCGCACCTGAGTTTACTACAGTTTCATCTATGGTGAGGGCTGCGGTGATCGTTACTACATTCGGGGCTTGAATGGTAACGGTATAGTCATTAAAATTTGGAATTAATGTTGCCGGACCCCAGGCAATGTTATCAGGAGACATCTGCCAGGTAGTTGTAGCATTCCAGTTTCCTGTTGCAATTGACCGAAAATAATTTTGAGCAGAGGCATGAAATGACACCAATGCCATAAAGCATCCAATTGCAATTACAACTTTTTGGAAAAATGGTTTCAAAGTAATACTCCTGTTAGGCGTGCTAATATAGCAAAAAATAAAGTTGCAATATTGGACAAAATCAACTTTTACGCAAACTTATTGTAAGCAGCCGTTTTCCGAGGGTGAATAGATTCAATTTATCCGTAGTATTACCACAAGGTTACCGGATTATTGCTTAATAAACCGAAACCTGAGCGACCGATCAGGATCAGAAATCCTGGCGATATAAATACCGGGTGGAAGAAATGTAAAATCAACAGTCGGGTTTCGGAAATCAGCACCATTTAAATAACCCGTAAATACCATCTTCCCCGGTAAATCATAAACTGAAATTTTTGCCTGCTTTCCTTTTTTCAAATGTCTGATTTCGAGTTTCCCCTGTGTCGGATTAGGGAAAATCTGCAACTCATTATCTGACACAGTATTTTCTACTTCTGCAACCACATCATTAATTACGGCTTCCACCTCGCAATTATTTAAGTCTGTTGCAACAACACCGTAATCTCCGCTTTGAGTGGCTACATAAAAAAAATCTGTTGCTCCGGGGATAATATTTCCGCCAAAATACCATTGGTAACTTATGGCACCTGCGTTTGCGAATAATGTATCGCCGCTTTGTGCGATTCCCTGCGGAGGCGGAAACGGAAATACCGTCATGTAATTGTTCAAAGTAAGTGTATCACTGCCAATGGCATTATCTGCAATTAAAGTTACGGCATAATTTCCGGGCGTATTGTAGCATATACCGGTCGGGTTTACATCAATGCTCGTATTGGGAACAGCACCCGGAAATGACCAAAGAAAACTTGTTGCATTTACAGAGAGGTTAGTAAAATCGGTGCAGGTACCCGGACAAATATGATTGGGGGCTGTAAATAAAGCGGCGATTGTAGAGCCCGCACATGGCGGAATGGAAGGGTTCAGCTCAGCAATCGTATACAAACGGACCTGATCTATAACTGCCTCTGTACAACTTGAACAAACATGACCCCAGCTTGTAAATTTAATAGTATGTGATGACGATGTTGCATTGAACTCAATAATGAACCTCGTTCCAACACCTGTTCCATAAGGAGTTTCGTGGCATCGCAACAAAGAATTACCAAATCCAACATCCACAGCAAACATACCGGAACTAACAAAATTATTCAGATTGTTCTCGCCTCCAGCCCAGAATTCAAGCACATACGTGTTGCCGATTGTAAGCCCGGTAACAGTTTGTTCAATACTTACTCCAACGTTCCCACCGTACACAGCGTCATGTGTGGGAAATCCCGGTGGTATTCCGGACAGTTCACAATCAGTCATTGTAAAGCATGAGGTATCTCCGGTTGACGGCGAGCATGGCGAACAAAAATAATTTCCCATGTACACAGCATAGTTTCCATCAACAAGAGTAGACCGGGTTCCGGGGGTGCTGTCAAACACGCATATATAGGTCTGGCTGCCGCCACCGGTACATATCCAGTTATCCAGGTTACATGAATAATAGCTGGAATTCGGACAGAAAACATCGAGGATATAGCCCGAAGCGCAGTTGCTGTTTTCAAAACTCCCGTTCAGCAGGAGGTTATTTACCCCGGAACTGATAGAATCATTCTGGTCATAACACATAATACAAAGGATTTGTGCAGGGGATTGGAGCCAGAGTGAGCAGGCGAATAAAAGTATGGATAACCGGTATTTCATTGAGTAATGATTAATTTTTCAAATCTACTAAAAAACCAACCGTTTCAGTTATTACACATGTCTTCAGGGTATTCATTTTCGAAAAATTTCAGGAATTATAATCCGTTTATCCTAAAATATTTTTTGCCTGCTCTGCCTATTTTCTTTTCTTTGCGTCCCGAAAAACAAGCCCTTAAATTCGTAATTCTTAGTGAAATAAATGGAAAACGAGGTTAAATTATTCTCCGGTCGTGCTACACGATATCTTGCTGAAGAAATTGCTGCCACATATGGACAGGAACTTGGCAAAGTAAACGTACAGCCATTCAGTGACGGTGAGTTTTCTCCCAGTTTTGATGAAAGTGTGAGGGGTGTTGATGTATTCATCATCCAGAGCACATTTGCGCCCAGCGACAACCTGATGGAATTATTGCTGCTCATTGACGCTGCCAGAAGGGCCTCAGCACATTATATTACTGCTGTTATTCCGTATTTCGGGTTTGCGCGCAGCGACAGGAAAGATAAACCGAGGGTCGCCATAGCAGCGAAACTTGTAGCCAATCTGCTAAGTGCTGCAGGCGTAACGCGTGTGATGACAATGGATCTGCATGCTCCGCAAATACAAGGATTCTTTGATGTTCCCGTTGATCATCTGGATGCTTCATCTTTATTTGTTCCTTATATCGAATCGTTGAAGTTGCCGAACTTAACGATTGCTGCACCTGATATGGGTGGTGTTCACCGCGCCCGTGGATACTCGAAATATTTCAATGCTGAAATGGTGATCTGCGATAAAGTACGGCGCAAAGCGAATGTAATTGAAGGTATGAGTGTAATCGGAGATGTTGAAGGAAGGGATATTCTGCTCGTAGATGACATCTGCGATACAGCAGGAACATTGACTAAAGCCGCAGAAATGTTATTTGACAAAGGCGCAAACAGTGTACGTGCATGCTGTACACATCCTGTATTATCAGGTAATGCATATGACAGGATCAATAAATCAAAACTTACGGAATTGATTGTGAGTGATACGATTCCGCTTAAACAAAAGTCAGATAAAATTAAAGTAGTTTCTACTGCTGAACTTTTTGCACGAATTATCCGAAGGGTATATGTTTATGAAAGTATCAGCCAGATATTTTTAGTGAATTGAATAGACAATAGAATAAAAAAAAATAGTTATATATTCTCAAAGTAAATTTCAAATCTAAATTAAAAAATGAAATCATTAGCAATCACAGGAGCTCTCAGAGCAGCCCAGACAAAACAGGAGACAAGGTCCCTGCGGGCAGAGGGTATGGTTCCGTGTGTGCTGTACGGTGGAAAAGAACAAGTCCACTTCAGTGTACCGGCCTTATCTCTTAAAAAATTAGTGTACACACCCGATGTTTTTCTGGTGGACATTGACATTGAAGGTGTAACACGCCGCGCTGTCATGAAAGAACTTCAGTTTAATACAGTGAATGATCGTCTGCTTCACATCGACTTTCTCGAAGTCGCTGACGACAAAAAAGTAACTGTTGAAATACCTGTACGTCTGAAGGGAACGTCTGTCGGTGTTCGTGCCGGCGGTCAGTTGCTGCACAAGATGCGCAAGTTGAAAATTTCCGCATTACCAAAAGATCTTCCGGATCAGTTTGAACTAATCATTGATGAAATGCAAATCGGACAAACGATACGTGTACGTGATATGGCACTTGAAGGGGTTACCTTTCTCGACATTCCCGCAGCAGCGATTGTAGCTGTTAAAACTGCACGCACAGTTGTTGAAGAAACACCTGTTGCAGTTGCTTCTACCGAAGGTGCAGCTCCTGCTGAAGGAGCAGCCGCAGCAGCACCGGCAGCTGATGCTAAGGCAGCTCCGGCAAAAGATGAAAAGAAGAAATAATATTCTTTTAAATAAGGAAACGCCTTCATTCAACCGAATGGAGGCGTTTTTTTTAAGGAAAATTTTTTATTTGCGCTTAAATTTTTAAAAGGAAAATTAAGGACTAAAATAATAAGCCAGACAAGTAGAAATGACCCATTCAGTTGGAACCGATAATCTATTTCGGGTAGATGAAAACTATTTGCTTAAAACTCCGAAGAAGCAAAAGGTTCTCCGGAGAAATCCATTTCTTAATCCTGAAATCAGATGCCACTAAATGCACTAATTTGCACAAATGAATACCAGTGATAGATTCACGAATTTTAATGCGACCTAAAAAGCACGAAGTAGAAATTATAAAGTATTGAAGAACCTTATTGATAAAATAGTTGAATGGAAAAATTTCTGATTGTTGGTTTGGGAAATATCGGTGACGACTATGAAAACACGCGTCACAATATCGGATTCAATGTAGTCGAAGAACTTGCTTTGTCCTTTCAAAAGGAAGAGGAGAAAAAAAATTCCATTAAACTATTCCAGTCGGGACGATACGCCGACGTGAACCAGTCGCGGTTTAAAGGAAACCGGATTACGATTATCAAGCCGACAACATTTATGAACCTGAGTGGAAAGGCCGTGAATTACTGGATGCAGGAAGAAAAAATTCCGTTCAGAAATTTATTGATTGTAACAGATGACCTTGCTTTGCCTTTTGGCACGTTAAGGCTGAAAAAAAAGGGCAGCGACGGCGGGCACAACGGACTCACTGATATAATTGCTGTCCTCAATACGAGTGAGTTCTCCAGGCTGCGGTTCGGAATTGGAAGTGAGTTTTCAAAGGGCCACCAAGTTAATTACGTACTTGGCAAATGGAATACTGAAGAAGAAAAAGTGCTTCCTGAAAGAATTGACCAAAGCATAAAAATGATAAAAAGCTTTATCGGCATCGGTGTTGACAGGACAATGAGTGATTTTAATAACAAGTAGCGGGGGCTGAAATATTATTTGATACCCGATTCTTTATCTCTATTTTTGACAAGCTAAATATCTAATATCAGGATCCATGAAAAAAACCTTTACGATACTTCTCATTTCATTGCTTGCATTTACAAAGTCAGATGCACAAAGTCTGTGCATCAATGAAATTGATTATGACCAACCGGGATCTGACAGCGCTGAGTTTATTGAGTTGTACAACAAGGGCAATACTGCGATAAATCTTGGCGACTATACCGTCATACTTTTTAACGGAAGTCTTTCCTCGGGAGGTATTTATGATTCGATTCCATTGCCTGCCCAATCACTCGCCCCCGGTGCATTTTTTGTGATTTGCAACAGCGGCGGAATGGTTCCGAATTGCAATATGGTTCATGGGCCTGCGACAAATATGATTCAGAACGGATCTCCTGATGCAGTAGCGCTTCGCGACAACAATACCTTAACTGTTTTCGGAGCGGTAAGCTATGAAGGCACCTGCAGTTCTCCATATGCAAGCGGGAATGGTATTCCACTCGCACAAAGCGATACAGGGAATACTGCATTCGTTGGAATTTCAAGGTATCCTGATGGGAATGGAACAGGTGATGACTCAACAGATTTTCATCGTGCATGTATTACTCCGGGAGCCGCCAATGTTGATACAAGCACGGGTTGCCAGCCGATAAACGTTCAAAACATTTTTGTTAAGAATGCGATCAATATTTTTCCGAACCCCTCAAAAGGAATCATTTCTATCAGCAGCATCAATTATTTATTTAATTCATGTAAGGTGACTGTTTTGAATATGCTTGGTAATGAAATGATGACATTTCAGTTTACCGATTTAAATAAAGGCGATAAATCAATTGATCTTTCTTCACTGGCAAAGGGAGTTTACCTCATCCGTTTCCGTTCAGAGAAATCCGTAAACACGCAAAGAATCATACTTAAGGATTAATTTTTGATTGTTGCTTTAGTCTTTTTCCAAGACCGGTATTTTTTAAGTGCCGGACAAATAGTTCATTTTATCAGTAATGGTTAGAATAGGGAAGAAACCTCTATTCTAAAATCCCTTTTTTACATCAGGGTTAACGCCTATCTTCGCACGTTCAAAACAATTAATATAATATGAAAAAAATTCTACTATTGGTTACTATTTTTTGTGCTGCTTATTCAACGAAGGCACAGAATAATATTTTATGTGAGGACTTCAATGCTTATGATTCACTAACTGCAGCATCAGGTGTTTACAATGGCTTTATCATCAGCTACCATTCGTCATTCAGTTACTATACTTCTACTCAGAGTTCAGGGTTGAGTGGCCCTAATTCATACAAGTTCGGAGTGGACAGTGCAACAATGATTACTCCAAATATTTCCGGAGCCACTTACATTAATTTCTGGATGAAAGGAAACGGCACCGATTCTTTGAGCGCCTTCTACGTTTATGATTCACCTGACGGGACCAACTATTCGCCTTTGGCAACTATTAATCCTGTCAATACAACAGGAATGTATCGCCAATATGCTTTGCATTCGGGAGCAACCAATGTCAGGTTCTTTTATCATAAATCCTTGGGTAATGTTGCCTTCGATGATTTTTGTGCAACCGACGGACCTGTATCAGTTGGCCAAACTCCTGTCGCAGCAATAACATCTGTTTATCCGAATCCATCAACAGGAATGATAACTATCAATGCAAATTCATTATTTTCAAATTGCACTGTAACAGTGATGAATATGCTTGGTGTAACAGTAAAATCATTTGTAATGACCGGCCTGCACCAAAAAGCTGATCTTTCGTCGCTGAGTAAAGGAATTTATGTGATCCGTTGTAAATCTGATAAAGCAGAATTTACACAGCGGTTGATTCTGAAAGATTAATTTCTATCATCATATTAAAATCCCGGTGGCTTAAAGTGATCGGGATTTTTTTTATTCATTTCCTTCTTTTGTGGTTAGCCGGATTTCCAATTTTTATATCAATCTTCTCTTTACATTTGGATGTTCTGAAAAACGACAAACTTCAAACCGCTCTCAAATGAAATCAATCACTACTCTTATTTTGCCAATTGCGCTATTCGTATCACTGCTATGCAATGCACAATATCCGGCATCATTTACTTCGCGAGGTGTGGGCGGTGGTGGCGCCTTATTTTCTCCGGCCATTAATCCGGTAAATGAAGATGAATATTATGTGGCTTGCGACATGACGGAACTATTTCATTCGTCAGATTATGGAATGAGTTACAACCAGAGTGACTTCAGAAAATTGCAGGCAGGGATAAATACCAAAGTTGTTTTTACAAATAACGCCGGCATCCGATACACAATTGATTACAGCAACAACGCTGTGGTGCCGGTGAAAAGTACAGATGGCGGACTGACATGGAATGTGCTTGCCGGAAATCCCGATGGTACTGAAGAGACCTTCACTATCAATGCCGACTACAACAATCCTGACCGCGTTATCATTTCTTACTACGGTTCAATTTTTCTAAGTAATGACGGAGGAAATACATTTGCTGATATTCATGACTGTTTGAATACCGGCGCAGGAATAGTAGTGGGAGGAGTTTTCTTTGACGGGCAAAATATTTATATCGGCACCAATGACGGATTGCTGGTAAGCACAAATGGAGGGACATCATTTAACACTGATGCATCTTCGGGAATTACTTCAGGCGAACAAATATTTTCTTTTGCAGGGGCAAAGGTTGGAACGGTTACACGCTTTTTTATTCTGACCGGACTTTCGGGGGATATATATGTTGGTATTGTCGGTTCCAACTATTATGATTTTGTGCAAGGCATTTACAGCATGGATTATGGCAGCAATTCCTGGACAAGCAGAATTTCCGGAATTAATATGGCGCAGGATTTTCTGATGTATGTAGCCATGGCTGCAAATGATACCGGCACTGCTTATCTGGCAGGTTCAACTGATTTCGGTGAACCGAATGTGATGAAGTGGACAAGCATAAACAATCAGTGGAACCACGTTTTTCAGGTTTCATCAAATCAAAATATTGCAACGGGATGGTGTGGTTCAGGCGGGGATCACGGCTGGGGATTTCCGGAATGCGTATTTGGAATTTCTGTTGCGCGATTTAATTCTTCCAAAGTAATAATTTCCGATTTCTCATGCGTGCATAAGACGAGCGATGGTGGGTCTTCCTGGCAGCAGGCATATCTCAATGCAGGAGATCAGCATCCGGCAGGAAATAATTCACCGCAGTTTCAATACTATCACAGCAGCGGAATAGAGAACACTACCTGCTGGCAGATTTTCTGGCTTGATCAGACTCATCTGCTGAGTGCTTACAGTGATATTACAGCAGTACGAAGTGATGACGGCGGTGAAACGTGGTCGTTTAATTACACAGGCATTAACACAAATACAGCTTATCGTTTTGCAAAAAATATATCGAACAGTACCTTGTATGCCGCTACATCTTCCATCCATGATATGTATCAGAGTACGCGGCTCCAGGATAATATTCTGGACGGTGCCAATGCAACAGGTAAAGTTTTATTCAGCACCAATGACGGAAGCACGTGGCAGGAGCTTCACAACTTTTTACATCCTGTTTACTGGATTGCAACCGATCCCGGAAATGCAAACCGCATGTATGCAAGTGTGGTGAACAACAGCGCAAACCTGGGCGGTATCTGGATTTCCAATGACATCAATCTTGGTGCGGCATCAACGTGGACACGCCTTACGCAACCACCAAGAACGGAAGGACATCCGGGAAACATACAGGTATTGAATGACGGATCAGTACTCTGTTCATTTAGTGCAAGAAGAAATCCGAATGGTGTATTTACACAAAGTTCAGGTGTGTTTATTTACAATCCTGTTTCACAGCAATGGAGCGACCGGAGTGATGCGAATTTATTTTACTGGACGCAGGATGTGGTTGCCGACCCGAATGATGCTGCGCAGAATACCTGGTACGCCGGTGCATACAATGGCTGGGGTGGTCCGCCGAACGGACTCGGGGGCTTATACAAAACGACTGACAGGGGAATTACCTGGATAAGATTGAATTCGATTGAAGGGGTTACTTCAGTTACGTTTAATCCGGCAAATGCGAATCAACTTTTTGTGGCTACTGAAACAGATGGTCTGCTGGTGAGTACCGACATCAATTCCTCAGCCCCGACATTTCAACCGGTACTGAGTTATATTTTCCGGCAACCGCACCGTATTTTTTTTAATCCGTATGACAGCACTAAAATATGGGTGAGTAGTTTTGGAAATGGAATGAAGGTCGGGGACATGACGCAAACAGGAATTGCATTTCATGAAAATGCGGGTGACGGATTAAAGATTTATCCAAACCCATCAAAAGACAAAATCAGATTCATTGTAGCTGATAAAGGAAATATCGCCGGAGAATTAACAGTGTATAATGTTACAGGCGAAAAAGTTTTGCAGGTTTGTCTATCGTTAGTGAACAACGCACTTACAAATGAAGTGGACGTGCATTCACTTTCTTCAGGAATTTATTTTGCAGTGGTATCCGTCAATGAGAAACAGTACCGGGCTAAACTGATAATTGAGTAAAGGCCAACAGTGCATGCGCAAATTTATCTTGCAAGAATAATTTTCTTTGACGTTACAAATTTTTCTGTTTGAACAAGAAGAAAATAAATCCCTTCGCTGAGATGCGTAAAATCCAATTCCATTTGTGACTGTCCTAATCCGGCGTTTGATTTAACAGTCATAATTTTCGCTCCGATAAAATCGTAAACTTCAATTTCTTTAATATTGTAGTTCCGGTTAAATACCAAAAACTTTCCATTCGATGGATTCGGATATACTATCACTTCAGCATTTTCATTTATTAAATCTTCGATCCCTGTTGCAAATGTTTTTGACGCTTCCGGAGTATTACCATAGCAACCTAAATTGATTCTGTTTCCATTCGGCGAGGGTTCACTTGCAAAGGAAGAAGTTGAGTCGCCGGCATCAATGGCAGGACTATGAACACTATCAATAACCCATGATTGAATGGAAGGATTGAATCTCCCGCCGCGTGATTTAAGATGGAAGTCGCCATTTAAAGAATCATAAAATAAAGGGTTTGCTATAAAATTACCCAGGCCTGCCTTGCCATCCTGGTTGAGTGTAAACGTTACTGTAATGGTGCTTCCGTTTGATTCAAAAAAATCGTGTCCGTTGCCATACATAATACAATTCTTAACAGTACAAAATGAGCTGACATCAACAAACACGGCATTCCCGCTTGAACTATCGGGTGAAAAATTATTTGCAACAGTGCAGTTGGTCATGTAAACATAAGATGAGCCATTGGTACCATTATCCAATGCCACACCGGCTCCGCCAATTCCGTTATAGGAAGTCGTATTTCTGTAAATCAACTCATGGTCCATGTATGCAACTCCGCCTTCATCAACAAAAACGCCACCACCGTAGCTCGGGCAAAAATTATCTTTAATAATATTGAATGACATGTGCGCAACCCCCAGTATTAAAACACCGCCACCCCAGCCGTAGCTGTTCTGCAGATGATTTCCTGAAATTATATTATGTGTAAGAACAACAAAACCGCCCAGGTAAATTCCGCCGGCATGATCATCATATCCTGTATTGTTTTCAATTCGGTTACCATCTATCGTAACAGAATCCGTTGAAAAATTTCCAGAGATGCCGGGGCCCCTTCCACCCCGGTTATTCCTGATTATATTATTAAGTACTTGCTGATGGTTGCCGGCAAGAAAAATTCCCGCTCCGTAACTTGTGATACCGGCCTGTCCATTGTCTTCAATTATATTATTCGATATTGTCACACTGTCAACAGGAGGCCATGAAACTTCAACGTCACATACAATCCCTTTCATTTTATTGCTCACGGTAAAATTATCGAACAACAATCGAAACGGATCAAAGGTAAAACGGGTAAGGTTAACTCCGATGCTGTCAATTCCCGCATTTATTTTCGTGAGTGCCGGATCCGGCGTTCTCGTGGAAAAATTTCCACCGGTGCCTGCATTATATGATGCCGTGGTTCCACCCTGGTAACCGCCAAGAAATGTAAGCGGTTTGCCCATGTTATTGATACTGGTATATGAACCTGCTGCAACTTTTATGGTGTCAAAGTCAGCAGCATTCGTAATTGCCATCTGAATGCTGCTATAGGGATACTGGCTACTACCATTCTGTGTTGCAGCATTATTATCATCAACACAAATTACGCTTGCATGAACACAAATCGGAAAAGTGAGGAGTAAAAATATTTTTTTCATCAGATTTAATTTAAGTGTTTCCCAAAATAATAACCAGACCGAAACTGATCAATTCAATTAGTGAAATTAGAACATTTCAGGATGTGGTCAAATAAAAATAAGTGACCCTTCAAAGTGAAGGGAGGAACAAGATCAATTTTATTATCCGAACCTCATTAATGGGGTTAAAAAAACACCAGTCCAGCGAATAGCGATCATACGCCTACTAACAGAAGCATATAAAAAAGGCAACCATTACGACTGCCTTTTTTCAAATTTAAAAATATTATGCTTAATGCATCTTCACGAGCTTCTGTAAAGTGAATGTTTCGCCAACAGTGAGTTTTACAAAGTAGATGCCAGCTGATGCTTCGCTAAAATGATATGCATGCTTGCCGGCTGTCTGCACTTCCGAGGACACCAAAGTATTTACCTTTTCTCCCAATGCATTTAATATTTCCACTGTAACAGCCTGTGCACTGTTCAATGAGTATTCAATTGTCGTGTTCTTATTAAATGGATTTGGGTAAATATTTAATGATGTTGCTGATGCAATTCCATCAATACCAACTACACATTGCATGAACACAGTGTAGTCTTCACACTGCCCATATAATAGATCAATACAACCATTAGGAACAGGATTTCCGGAGTACTCACTTTCAACGCGCATTCTCAAGGCAGTACCCAATACCGGAGGCTGAGCCGGCATTGTTACTGTGGTGCCTGTGTGATTAAATACCACAGCAGAATCTCCGAATACCAATTCGCCCGGGTCGAAAACTCCGTCATTGTTAAAGTCAATATAAGCTCTAACGGTTTCCTCATACGTCTGTCCGGTAGTGATCGCCCAATTGTATGACATTCCACAGGTAAGCGTTGTGGTATCTGTGCAAGTAAAATTCTGATAATTCGCAGCTGCATTCTGGCTATTCTTATTAATTGAAGCAAGCTGGAAGTGTGTAATTCCAATTCCAAGGCTACCCGCAGTGCCCGGATCGAGAGTTTGCGGTAAACATGCTGCTGCCGCAGGACCTGTTACCAAAGGCATAGTGAGAGAAACGTATTGTGTATCACATCCGCCGCCTGTGCAACCAATAGCTAAAACCGTGATCGCTGTTCCTGCAGGTGCACCAAACTGGTGAATCGGATTGGCCGTGGTTGCAGTTCCTCCATCGCCGAAATCCCACGTCCATGATGTTGGTGCGTTAACAATTATAGTTGACGTGAATGTTCCTATACCTGTACATGCATCAATGGTACCTTGTGCTGTAAAACACGGATTAGATCCGACAAGCATACTCAAGGCACAGATCACAGATGGTGTAACAGGATCGTTGGAAGCAATCGTCAAGTTAGCCGTTTGTGTGCCGCCGGCAAATATTCCGGAACTCATAGTTATAGTTATAATCTGGGAACTTGATGCAGGCACTGTTCCGCTAGTGGCAGAAAGAGAAGCCCAAGAAGGAACTCCTGTGATATTAAAGTTAAGGTCGCTTCCGCCGGTATTTGAAATTGTAAAAGAAGTTGTGTCTGTTGCATTACATGCCGGCACGTTGTGTGAAACGCTGAAAGTTGAATTCGGATTGATGTGCGGTGCAACCAGTCCTTCACCTGTCAGACAAATCGTTGTATCATTATCTGTATTCTGAATTTGCAAGGTGCCATTATAGTTTCCGGCAACAAGTGGATGAAACGTAACAGTAATTGTTGCTGATCCTCCGGGAAGAATATTACCCGGTGCTGCACTCACTGTATATTCCGGTAAACTCGGAATCAGAGAAGATACATTCAATGTATCGCAGCCGCTGTTGGTGATGGTAAATGTCTGATTGGACATTGCGCCTTCAAATATCGGTGCAAAATTCAAGCAAAGCACTGACATACCAACCACAGGATCTCCGTCAACAGTAAGTGAAAGTGCAATGGTTACTGTTGGTGTTACCGGATCGTTGGTGGTAACGGTAATATTTGCATTGTACGTGCCGTCATTGAGACCGGCCGCATTAAATGTAACTATGATTGTAGCAGATCCCGCAGCAACAACAGATCCGTTAGTTGACGAAAGCTGCGCCCACGAAGGAACTCCTGTAATGGTATAGTTGAGATCGCTTCCGCCGGTATTACCGATTGAGAAATTGGAATTAACAGTTCCCGTGCAGGAAAGAATTGTATTGGTCACACCGGTAATGGTATTGATTACCGGAGCAGGGCCTGCAGATCCATTCAGACAGAAAGTTGTATCCCCTGCATTATTATTTATGGTAATGCTTCCATTAAATGTACCTACTGATGTCGGATTAAAAGTTACTGTAACCTGTGCAGAAGCGCCCGGCAACAATAAAGCAGGAACTCCGGTAATGGTGTACTCCGGTAAGCTTGCAGTAATTCCTGAAACAGTTAATGAATCGCAACCGCTATTGGTCAAAGTAAATATACGTTGAACTGTTGTGTTTTCCATAATGGTTCCAAAATCAACACATGCATCAGACAATTGAACCAGTGGTCCGCCTGTTACTGTTAATGTACATGAAACAGCGATGTAAGGACTGTTCGGGTCATTGGTATTCACGCCAATTATTCCGTAGTAGGTACCTGCAGGTAATCCTGTAGCATGAAATGTTACATTCATAATTGTAGATCCGGCCGGCGTTACAGTTCCTGAATTCTGATCAACAGTGATCCACGAAGGAAGTCCTGATTGCCCTCCCCACTGCACTGCATTGGCGATAATTTTCTTCGTGTCGTTGCTTGTACCATAATAATCAAAGGCGATGAAGATTGCTTTTCCGCCACCGACTTTGCGATAGCTAACGACATCTTTTCCCTGATAAGAAACCACAGTGCGTTTGTCACTGTTGCCCCACTGGTTTGCCCAGCAAGCAGTTGTTGCCGGGAATGAAGAACCGGAAAGTCCCTGTGTAAGCGGCGTAATGCTGTCGACAGTAACCATATTTGTGCCACCCAATCCGACGTCAACCACAGTGTAGTTTGTACTGTTCCAGATACCAATCGTACTGATACAGGTATCATAACTATTACTTGCCCCGCATTCGATTACTGTTCCACCGGTGAGCAGAAAGCTGTTGATGGCATATGCCCAACTGTTATAAACGGAAGGTACGCCGTTTTCCACTTCAGGTAAAAGAAGAACATTGTTGCCTACAAGAAGGTTGGCAACAGCAACAGGGTTTGTTGTATTGGTATCCGTGAGAACATAATTTGTAAAGTAGCTGTTGATGGCAGCAATTGTAGAAGGGTATTCTGAAAACTGATCTACTCCATAAGTAAGTGCAAGCATTCTGACCTGAGAATTGGAAGATCCGCTTGTGCTGTATGTGAGGTCACCGGTTCCGGTGTTGCTGATGGTAATCTGGTATGTTGCTGAATCTCCGCAGGCAAGGTTAGAAGACAAAGATGACGGATTGATCATGGCAATAGGTGCGCCCTGAACAACAATGGTATCATAAGCCATATCAGACGATGAACAACCTATTGCACTAAGGGAAACATAATATGTTCCCACAGTAGTATAACTGTGAGAAGGATTTTGTGAATGAGCAGTATCTCCATCCCCGAAATCCCAGATCCATCCGATCGTATTGTTTGAGCTCTGGTCAGTAAAATTTACCGGCGTACTGAGTGGGGGATTGTTGTTGCTTGCTGTGAACCCTGCAGTGATGGTTCCTACCGGGCAAGTATAGGTCATAATCAGGCGGGGACGATAGTCAGCAGTTGCAAAATTAGTAGTTGCAATATTTCCACAACCATCAGCGCCGTCCTGATGCCACTGGTGAGAAGCATTAAATCCAAGTGCAGTTGTCCACTGGCATTGCGGGTTACTGATATATCCACCTGTTGACAAACCTCCACAAACTTCAATGATCAGGTTTCCGCCTGTGTAAGTGAATGGAGAGGTTGCGAACATTACATTACCTGCATATCCGGAAGGGTATGAATAATTCTGCGGACCATAAACCGTAGCAGCACCGGGTTCCCATATAGCAAGATCCAATGTTGTTATGCCGGTATTGAGAAGCGAAATTGTGTAGCCCTCCAGCAGCATAACCCCTCCAATTGTAGTGGCCTCTACTATCCAACCGATGGAATCAATATGTCCGCCGGGGGTAATGCCCGCATTGGCGAGTTCCGTTGCTGTATATAAATACTGTGCACGTGTGGCATAATAAAAATCCTGGATCGGGCAGGGATAACTGGTTGTGGAATTCGTTCCGTTGTTTGCACCGATTGTCACATTCATCTGGGCTTTAACACCTGATAAATTAACAAAGAGAAAAAACAAAAGCAGACATCCTAAAATCCCTTTGAAGTAATTGTTCTTTTTCATATTGATAAAATTAAAATTGGTTATTGAGTTTGATTCTATTTTGGTTGTCGTAATCTGCGATAAAAAACACCTCCGCGCTTGCGGCATTCAAATAAGAACATGAAGTTCTTTGAGACAGTTTAGTAATCCGGGTTTGTTAAGGAGTTCAAAAGTAAAACATATTTTCAACAAAACAATTTTTTTTGAACCGCCTTGAGGATGCCTGTTTCAGAGGGAGATGGTATGATAAATCAGAGTAATCCGGCTATCAGTCCGGGCATGAGTCCAAGCACCAATGCAGCAATTGAAATGAAAAAAAGTGCTGCTTTATAAATCCCGTTCATTGGTATTTCAATGCCTTCCGAATCGCTTTTAAAGACGGCGATGATTACACGGAAATAATAATAGACTCCAATCAATGAACCCAATACGGCGACAATAACCAGTCCCGTATAATGCTGTTGAAGTGCAGCCGTAAAGATGTAATATTTGGCAAAAAAACCGGCCATGGGTGGGATACCCGCTAATGAAAGCATAGCGAGAAGTGTGATAAATGCCAGCAAAGGATTTTTCTTAGCCAGTCCTTTGAAAGATTCAATCGAATCATTTTTGGTTACATGACTTACGAGCAACAACACACCAAATGCGGCAATGGAAGAAACAGAATAAGCAACAGCATAATAAAAGATGGACTGTTGGGCATAACTGTTTAATGCAACAATGGCCATGAGCATATATCCGGCATGTGCAATACTGGAATAGGCCAGCATCCTTTTGAAATTGGTCTGGTAAACTGCTGTTATGTTTCCTACTATAATCGTAAGTGCAGATAGTACGATTACAGTGTTTACCCATATCTGTGATGAACCATTGAAGCATGTTGCAAACAATTTGAAAAAACCTGCGAACGCTGCAGTCTTCACCACTGTACTCATGTACGCAGTCACTTCAGTAGGAGCGCCGGTGTAAACATCAGGTGCCCAGAAATGAAATGGCACTGCAGAAACTTTAAATGACAGTCCTACCAGAATCAATAATATGCCGGCCACAACCATGACGCCTCCTCCACCTTCCTGTCGGGCCAGTGACTGAGAAATTATCTGTAAATTAAAAGATCCGGTCTGTCCATAGATCAGCGTAATTCCAAACAAAAGAAACCCTGTTGCAAATGCGCCCATCAGGAAATATTTTAATGACGCTTCATTGGAAGCCAGGCTGCTTTTTTTGCTTCCGGCCATGATGTACATTGGGATGGACAGGATTTCAACAGCAAGAAATAGCATGATCATGTTTCCAAAAGATGTAAATAATTGCGCACCGATCAGCGCAAAAACGATGAGGGCGAAATGGTCAACGCGTGAACTTTGATCATGAAAGAACCCGGGAGAAAAAATAAACCAGATGATGGTAATGGCAATCATCAGCGCAGTAAATGCAACAGCATAATTGTCCACGATCATCATTTCACTGAGGTAATGCCTGTTGGTATTCCAGTCCATTACCGTTGCTACCAGTGCCAATGAAAGTCCGATGAAAATAAGAGGCAACACCACTTTCCTGTACCCGATTATTTCAGAGAACAGGATGACAATTCCCAGTGCAGCAAGTATGATTAATGTTGTCATTTTATAGTGGCTCCCTGTATGATGTCCAAAATATTTTTCACACTTGGTTCTGCAATATCAAGAAACGGTTTGGGATAAATTCCGATAACAAATATCATGATCACCAATGGAATCATTACTGATTTTTCGTGCATGGTGAGGTCAGTAAATTTTTCCGTGAGTTTATTGATTTCACCCAACGCGATTTTTTTGTAAGCCACGAGCATATATACCGCGCCGAGAATTATGGTGAGTCCGGCCACTGCAGCCATCCATGCATTGTATTGGTACAATCCGTTGATGAGTAAAAACTCCCCGATGAATCCGTTAGTAAGCGGCAGCGCAACCGATGCAAGGAGTATGATGACAAAATAAGTTGCAAATGAGGGCGCAATATTTCTGATGCCGCCAAGTTCATTCAGTGTGCGGGTATTCATGCGCGACATGATGATATCGGCAATAAAAAACAATCCCACCACATTGATTCCGTGGCTTACCATCTGAATCATCCCCCCTTGCAAACCTTGCATGTTCAATGAAAATATTCCGGCAGAAATTAATCCGACGTGCGCAATACTTGAATAAGCGATGAGCCGTTTGAAATCTTTTTGTACGAGCGCAATTACTGATGCATACACCACGCCTGTTACGGACAGTACGATCGCCATTGTCCCCCACTCTTTCACTCCCAAAGGAACTACGGGCAACAACCAGCGGATCACGCCATACACACCCATTTTCAGCATGATACCTGAAAGCAGCATGGTTCCCGGCGTTGGCGCATCAGTATAGGTATCAGGCTGCCAGGTGTGAAATGGAAATATTGGCATCTTGATGGCAAAAGCTGCAAAGAATGCCCAGAACAATAGTCCCTGTTCACCAGAAGAAAGATGAAGTTTATAGAATGCAGCAATATCAAAAGTGTGAACGCCCGGTGTTTGCAGGAATAAATAAATTAAACCTACGAGCATCAGGAGACTTCCTGTCAGGGTATAGATGAAAAATTTAAGTGTGATGCGGAAGCTGTCTTTTCCACCCCACATGAGGCAGATGAGATAGATCGGTATCAGTGCAAGTTCCCAGAAGATGTAAAATAAAAATCCATCCAGCGCAACGAATACGCCTACCAATGCCATCTGCATCATTAGTATTAGCGCATAGAACAACGGGAGATTTGAGATCTTAGATTTGAGATCGCGAGGTTGTACCCGCGATGTGGAGCCTGCCTCGCCATTTGAAAAAGAAGATAAAATGATTATCGGAACGAGAAATGTAGTGAGCAGCACCAACAACATACTGATTCCATCCATGCCTGCTTTGAAACTGATCCCCAGCGATGGTACCCACCAGTAATCAACATTAAACTGGGTTCCTCCCTGCGGATTGAATTGCATCACCATCCAAATGCTAAGCGCAAATTCAAGGACGGCGGCACCAAAGGCAACATGCTTTGCCTTTTCTTTGGCAAGCAGTGTTGCAAGTGCGGCAACAAAAGGAAAAAAAATTAATGCGATTAACATATTTGATCTTTGTCAGCGATTTTCAGATTAAAATTCAACCTGACAACCGGTGACTCTTCGAATATCTTTTCTTAAAATAAATTCACAACCAATACCAGAATAATTCCCACCACCATAGCAAAGATGTAGAACCCTACCGTGCCGTTTTGCGCAAACCGAATAACTTCACTTCCGCGGTGAACACCCTTGCCGACCATATTTACAACTCCGTCAACAATTTTAATGTCAAATATTTTATAGCATATATCGCCGAATTTATATAAAGGCCTGACAAATATTCTGTCGTACCACTCGTCAATGTAATATTTATTGTAAAGAATCCTATACCACGGTTTGAATTCCGATTCATCGAGAGAAGGAACAATTTCCTTTTTCGCGAAGCGCTCGTAAGTCATGTAGATGATGAATGCCAGTGCAAGAACCGAGATTCCCATCAGCGTGTATTCAAATAAATGTGATGGCTCTGCATGACCTGCTATTCCTGCTGTAGAAAGAACGGGCGCTAAAAAATTCCCAAACAGGTGGTGCTCTGTAAACACTGCAGGCAAACCCAGAAATCCACCAAGTGTGGAAAGCACAGCAAGGATAATCAAGGGAATTGTTATTACTGCAGGCGATTCATGAAGGTGATGTTTTTGATTTTCAGTACCTCTGAAATTTCCGAAGAAGGTCAGAAATAAAAGCCGGAACATATAGATCGCTGTAATCACAGATGTCACCGACAAAAGGATAAACAAAAGATCGCTGTGCATGTATGCCTTGGCAAGTATTTCGTCTTTCGAAAAGAATCCGGCAAAAGGCGGAATGCCACTGATGGCAAGTGTACCAATCAGAAAAACAAAATAAGTAACGGGTAATTTTTTTCTGAGACCGCCCATGCGTCTGATGTCCTGTTCACCGCTCATTGCATGTATCACACTTCCTGCAGCAAGGAATAGCAATGCTTTGAAGAATGCATGCGTGGTAACGTGAAACAAGCCTGTGGAATACGCGCCTACGCCAAGTGCCACAAACATATATCCAAGCTGTGATAAGGTTGAATAGGCAAGTACTTTTTTTATGTCTGTCTGTGCCAGTGCAATGGTTGCAGAAAAAATTGCTGTTGCCATTCCGATGATGGTGATGAACTCAAGTGTGGATGGTGCGATGGAATAAAGAATATTAGACCTGACCACCATGTAAATTCCCGCTGTTACCATTGTTGCGGCGTGGATCAATGCAGATACGGGTGTCGGTCCGGCCATAGCATCAGGCAGCCATGTATAAAGTGGAATCTGTGCGCTCTTTCCCATTGCCCCGACAAAGAGCAACATTGTAATTGCAACGATGGTGGAATTGTTATCAGGGATACTACCTGCAGCGCTGAACACATCGCTGAACTGAACACTTCCGAAAGTCGTAAACATGAGGATAATGCCGAGCAGAAAGCCAAGGTCTCCGATACGATTCATAATGAATGCCTTGTTGGCGGCATTGTTATATTCATTGTTCTTAAACCAGAAACCGATGAGCAGATAGGAACATAAACCTACGCCCTCCCAACCGGCAAACATGAGCACGTAGTTGCTTCCGAGAACGAGGATGAGCATGAAGAAAACGAAGAGATTCAGGTAAGAAAAAAACCTGCCGAAAGCCGCATCGTGCGACATGTATCCGATAGAATAAACGTGGATAAGAAATCCAATACCGGTAATGATGAATAGCATTACAAGCGAAACCGGATCTATCAGAAATGATACTGGAATCTTGAGAGTTCCGGCATTTATCCAATCAAAATAGGTGATTGTTACCGGTTCTGATAATTGAAAAAACAGACCGCATGATATTATAAATGAGCCAAGAACGGTGAGTGAGCCGATTACTCCTGCTGACTTTCCGGGCAATTGTTTTTGAAAAAAGCTGATGCACAAAAATCCCAGTAAAGGCAGTACGGGAATCAACCAGGCAAATTTCAGCATGCGTGTTTCTCAGGTTTGTGGGTGGCAAAGATATAGGAATGAATGAATCAATGAAGCGGAAAAAAATCTGTTTTTGAAACGGTTTTTTAAATGAATCATCTTGTGCCTTTCCATGTCCCGCTTGTAGTCGTTAGCTTATGAAATGAATGACCCCGCCTTGCTTAAGGAAGGACGAGGTATCAAAATGAATTTTTGTTTCCGTCCGGCATTTTTTTCGCAAAGCTCCAGCAGAGCAAAGCCTGAGGCGAGACGGCTTCTGAAATCATGGTCTCATTAATAAAAACGTCTCCTATAAACATCCGGCCTCAGAAAAAAAGTTGTGTTTATTTATCAACAATTAATAAGCCCGCTCATTAATTCCCTGTACATAATTCACAAAAGCGCGGCTCACTACTTTGTTGCCTCCAGGTGTGGGGTAATTTCCGGTGAAGTACCAGTCGCCGCGATGATTCGGGCATGCACTGTGAAGGTCTTCTATCTTCTGAAAAATGATCTGCAGTTCCGATTTGCATTCTTCCGGCTTTACCAGTTGGGCGATCTTTGCAGAGATCTGTTCTGCACTGAAAGGCTGATAAATCATGCGCACAAAATTTTTCATGCCTTCTCCGTTCTTCGCAGGATCATTGACGTTAAGTTCCAGTTGCTCTTTACAACGTTCGAAAACCTCATCAATGATGTGCTCCATATTATTCTCTTCGAGCAATTGTATTGCAGCTTTGAAAGCAACAAGATCGCCGATTCTTGCCATATCAATGCCATAACAATCAGGGTAACGTATTTGCGGCGCAGAAGAAACGACTATAATTTTTTTCGGTGAAAGCCGGTCCAGCATTTTGATAATGGAATTCTTCAGCGTGGTGCCACGCACAATGCTGTCGTCAATCACCACTAAATTATCAATGCCTTTGCGGATGGTTCCGTAAGTGATGTCATATACATGCGCCACCATGTCGCTGCGATCGGTATCGTTGGTGATAAACGTGCGCAACTTTGCATCTTTGATGGCGATCTTTTCCATGCGCGGACGGATGGAGAGGATTTCATTCAGCTTTTCATCTGTGACGTTTGCTCCGAGTAATTTTATCTTCCGCTTCTTCACTTCTTTCAGGTAATCTTCCATCCCCTGCATCATGCCATAGAAAGCCACTTCAGCGGTATTGGGAATAAATGAAAAAACGGTGTTGCGTAAATCGTGGTCAACGGCCTGAAGGATACTCTGGCAGAGCAACCTACCAAGTTCTTTTCTTTCCTGATAAATATCAGCATCACTTCCCCGTGAAAAATAAATGCGTTCAAAAGAACAACTCAGTCGTTGAGTCGGTTCATTGATCATTTCTTCTTTTATTTTTCCATTCTTCTTGATGATAAGTGCGTGTCCCGGTTTTATTTCGTGAATGTTTTCCAGCGGTACGTTGAAGGCAGTCTGAATGGCAGGGCGTTCGCTGGTTACAAGCAGCACTTCATCGTCTTTGTAATAATATGCCGGACGAATACCTGCAGGATCGCGCAATACAAAAGCATCGCCATGTCCGATAACTCCGGCAATGGTATATCCGCCGTCCCAGTTCTTTGACGACCGGCGTAAAATATTTCCAATATCGAGGTGCTCTGCGATGAGGGGAGAAATTTCCTGCTTGCTGTTTCCAAGCGTTTTGAATTTCTGGTAGAGGACTTCATTCTCTTCGTCGAGGAAATGACCGATGTTTTCCATCACCGTAACGGTGTCAGCTTTTTCCTTCGGACTTTGTCCCAAGCGGATGAGGTCATTGAATAGCTCGTCAACGTTAGTCATATTAAAATTTCCTGCGACTACGAGATTCCGCGACATCCAGTTATTCTGCCGGAGAAAAGGGTGGCAGGCTTCGATGCTGTTGATTCCGTATGTTCCATAGCGGAGATGGCCAAGAAACAATTCGCCGGTGAAGGCCACATTTTTTTTCAGCCAGTAAGGGTCCTCTAATAATTTCGGGTCCTTCTCTTTTACTTCTTCAAACTTTTTGTGTATGCGCGAGAAAATATCTGCGATGGCCTGCTTTTCAATGGAACGGTAGCGACTGATATATTTTGTGCCCGGCTCTACGTCAAATTTAATATTCACAACGCCTGCTCCGTCCTGTCCGCGGTTGTGTTGTTTTTCCATGAGCAGGTACAACTTGTTGAGGCCGTACATGGAAGTACCGTATTTTTTATGGTAGAATGAAAGCGGCTTCAGTAGCCGAACCATGGCAATTCCGCATTCGTGATGGAGGTGATCTGACATAGAAGATTTTCTGCCGTAAAGATAGGTAATGGGTGATAAACCCCTGTTATAACTGCCGGCTTTTCTGAATAAAATAATCCCGGCCGTGAACATGGTCAGCGGTCACATAAAAAGAAGATAAAGCGAGGATTTGAGCCTTCCCATCAACTATTTAGTTTTTATGCCCGGCACCATAAAAGCGTGGCCAAAGATTAGTCGGGGTTAATTATCTCGTAGTCTTGATATTTTAAAGCCGGTTATTGACAATCAAAACCCTTTCCAATAATCAACAAACCCTTTTTTATATATCAGGTATTCGGTCTGGAATTCATGGTTAATGCCTGCGATAATGGATTCAATATTTTCCGGTTCTATCTTCAGGAGAATCCAGCATTTGCCGGCAGGACAATAAATGGAAGACGAATATCCCCATTGCTGCATTAAGATGTCCATACTTTTATTGGTATGAAAAGTACAGTGAACAGGTATTCTCAGATAAAACCAGTTTTCGTCTGCGGGTATATTTTCGGCGACAACAGAGTGGATAATCATGCAGCCATCCTTTTCGACCAGCCGGTTTATTTCATCAAGGTCTTCTCTGCTTGTAACGTGTTCGAACAAGGCGCTGTTTAATACTGTTTTATAAGTGGTCAGTGAATCTTTTGAGATGTATGTCCTGCCATTTTCCTCCGACATGTACGGATCGTAGATGGGCATTGACATTCCAAAATATTTATCGATGATTTTACTTAATGTTCCATGCCCTCCTGCGAAATCGAGGATGCGCTCAGCGTTTATTATTTTGTTACAGGCAAGCACTTTTAATAAAAATGCCTGTTCGAAATACGGCGGCGGATTTCCTTTTGACTGCTTCTTTGCTTTTGCCTGTTCACTGAAGGTATGATAAGAATGATTTAGCTGCGCCCAGTCGTCGTGACTTAATTCATAATGTGTTTTCGACATTGTAAATCCGCAGTTCACACATTTGTAATACTGCACTTCTCCTATGTCTTTCATGAATGTTGCGAAAGGTTCTTCATGATATGTCTTGGAAAAAAAATATGTTGCTTCTGAAATACAGATGAGGCACTTCATTAAATAATGGTTTAATAATTTTATGTTTAGGGAGAAAGTGTGCGAATTTAGTATTTACACCTTCGAATAGCGAATGGTATGGAACGAATATCCGAATTGCTAATTGTAAGGCTTGACCTTTACCCCGTCGAATATGCGAAGTACGAATCAGATACGAATATACCGATTATGAATACAGGGCTTGCATTGAGAATCAGTTAATGGATTCACGCAAATATTTTTAAAGCTGTGGTTATTTTTTTTTGTTCGGTAATCTGATACGACCGGCAGTGAGGTGAAAATGGTGATTGTAAATTGACGTGATGAAATTGTTTTGAGCGTTGCGAGGGGAGTTTAGTTTAGGATCAGCACCCTCTCTAAAATAGCCCCGGCAGAATGACGGGAGAGCGTTTCAGGGAGAATGGGGACGTGAGCTTCCATTCTTCAAGTCAAAAAGCAAAAGTTAATAGTTAAAAGGTGAAAGTCTGGAGTTTCAAATTGGAATTGACTCAGTAACGAATGACGGCTATTTCCTTTCCCCTCGCTCACCCCTACCTCTTAAGGGGGCATTCGCACAGACTGCTACCTATAATTTTATTTGTGGTTCAATGACTATGGACCGAATGTCGCGAGGTTGCTACTCGCGATGGCAAGTTTACCTCGCCAACTAATGACGGCTGATCCGGCTGTTTCCCCTTAAGGGGCCGGGGGTGCTGTTATCTTCTGGCTGTTATCCACTCCTCCGGATCCATCTTATTGCTGCCTTTCCAGATTTCAAGATGGACTTCTGATTTGTTTTCATCGTCGGTTTGAACGGTGCCGATGATTTCTTTTGTGGCAATGACGTCGCCGGATTTAACAGAAACATCCTGCAGGTTGGAATAGACGGTGAAGTACTCGCCATGCTGAACGATGACGGCATATTTGTTCATGATGACAATGATCTTGGTGACCTTGCCTTCAAATACACAACGAACTTTTGCGCCTTTGGAAGAATTGATATCAATACCGGAGTTGTTTACCACAACGTCTTTCCACACCGGGTGTGAATGATGTCCGTAAGAACTGCTGATGAATCCCTGCTCCACCGGCCATGGCAGGCGCCCGCGGTTATTTTCGAAAGCATTGCTCAGCCGCACTGCTTCGGGAGTGGCCGACAACACATAAGGTTTACTTTCGACCTTCGCCTTATTTGTTTTTGCGTTGGCAGAAAGTGTGGACTGCGCCCGCTTTCTTGCTGCTGCCTGCGCCGCTTCTATTTCTTTTTTGATGGCGTTCTCGATCAGCTTGTTAAGTCGCGCTTCGAGTTGCTGCTTTTCTTTTAAATCGGACTTCAGCTTTTTTTCTTTTGACGCCAGACTGTTAACCATCGTCACCTGTTCCTTCTTTTCCTTGCTGAGGTTATTTTTTTCTTTTTGCTGGGTTGTAAGTAAGGTTGTCTTGTCTTTCTTCACACCTGCCAGTAATCCTTTTTTCTGCGACAATGAATCTGCAAGTTGCCTGATGAGGTCGCGCTGATGAATGCGGTACGTACTTAACTGCTGAAGGTATTTCAGCCTCTGATATGCCTGGTTGAAATCGTCGGCAGAAAAAATAAAAGAGAGCTTAGAAAATGCGCCCTGATTTTTATAAGCGAAGTAGAGAAGCTCGGCATAGTGCTTTTTCAATTCATCCATGCGGCCGAGGATGGAGTCAATCTGCGAATTGGTATAATTGATCTGTCCGTCAACGTTGCTTATTTCCGAATGAATGGTTCCGATGAGTTCCGACCGGTAGGTGATCTGTTTATTCAGGGTAACGAGCTGAGAGAGGGATGCAGTCTTGCTTTTCCTTGTCTGACTGAGCAGTTTATTGGTGTATTCAATATCCTTATGAATCTGCAGTTTCTTTTTTTCAAGTTCCTTTTTTGATTGAGCGATAGTGGAAAAGGGGAATAGAAAAAAGGAAAACAGGAACAACCCCACAATCCGGAATGCGAATAGCTTTGAGAAAATGAGTCTTTTTGAAGTGGTTGATACCATTATAGCTGAGTTCCCTTAGGACTTGCAATAAACGAAAGAAAATGAAAAAAGTTGTAGTTGAAAACCGGAAACTGGCCGCTGGCTACCGGCCGCCGGTAACTTCATAAATGCATGGAGATTATTGGCAGATTGATATTTACATGTAACCTTTCGAATACAATTAAATGATATTTGCTGTTTGGTTCAGGCTACCGTTTGCTTCTTGTATAATGCCTGTCGCATACTTCCAATTGTCGATATTTTCTTTTTTCACGGCATTATCATTCGTCCAGGTAAACGCAACCACAAAATATAGCCTGTCACCCCCCCAATAAGTCCAGACAGAATAAAAGTCAGTCGTTGTTTGGTTGGAATGAATTTGAAAATAATAGTTGTCAATACAATTGCTCCAATTGTTGCCGTTGGTGCAGAAATTATCCAATCAGGAAGTTGGAGTTGTCGTGCAAGTTTGATTTCGTCAGATCGATTTGAAAATTGTCCGCTGAAAAAATAATCACCAAGCCATACAATATAATTTGCTGTTTGCCTGAGCCAAAAAAGCGAAATAAAAATTACACTCCATTGTCCGAACGAAAGTTTCTGTGTCGGCTGAAATGATTTTCGCAATAGAAACAGAAGCGTTAGCCCGAAAGTTCCGGTGAGCATTGTTTCCAAAGGTCCGCCAAGTGTTATCCATAAATTATCAGAAGTATTTATTGCCTGGTCAGGATTTGATTTTGTCCAATGAGTAAATGCGTAATTAATTTTGGCGTCATATCCCAAAGATTTCGCTACAAGGTAATGACCGCATTCGTGAGTGAGCGTACCCATAACTGTTGCGAGAATGAAACCGACTGTTAGAAAAGCCAATAGTCGTTTGTCAATAGTCATTTTTGTCGGTTGCCACGCAATAATGCTGCGTGCTTTCTCTATTCTATTTGCCTAATGCCGGACTCGCTCCCGGCGAACTGCTTCGTGCCGCTTTTTCCTTACTTTTTCTCATACTTCTCCGGCACCGTAAAAGGCAGCGACTGCGGTTCTCCGGAAACAACTTTGGTGTATTTCACTTTTATTCTGAGTGATGTGGCTGCGGTTACTGTGACGAAAAAATTATGCGGAAAACGTTTGTTGTCGACATCAAGAAAGTCATTGTATTCTGCCTGCAGCGTACGGTTGAGTTTGTCATCTGTAATACGGGATTTATTGATGCGGTAATAGTCATCAATCCAGAAATCCTGAATGATGGGTTTGGTGGGATCTTTTTCCTCTGCGATGCGTTTTGTTTGCCTTTTATTCAGCGTACTTAATATTACGAATGTAGTATCTTCATAAACGGATTTCAATTTTTCATTTTTCAGGTAAGGAAAATAATTACCAACGAGTACGGCCTGCATAATTTCAAAGTTAATGCGCGCTTTCAGCATATCGTCCAGAAAATTAAAACCGCGTGCAGTATAGGTCTTCTTCAGGCGATTCATGATTTTCATGCTATCGGGTGTGATGATAACGCGCACGGCCTCAATACCAAGCAAAGGCGTTACAGAAATCCATATCACGCTGTCTTTTCTGACCCTGATGTTGACGTCAAAAGATTGCGAATTGTTTTCCTGATCGGTGTATTCCACATCGGCTTTTGCTGTAAGCCATTCAAAGTCGAATCGGTGGGCTTGAAGTGAATCAAATAATTCGATCACATTGGTGCCCTTTAGCTTAACAGGGTGTGGGGTGTCAACGATTTTTTTTGTGGGGTGGCAAGAGGACAGAGGCAACAGGAAGCAGCAGCAGGCAAAGACTAAAGAAACAAAATAGTTTTTAAAAAGCATTCGCAACTCCTTTCCAAACTTATGGAAACAATTTTTAGTAAAAAAGATTCCTGTGGCCGAACCGGGAAAAACAGAATTGGTTATATGTATAACGTTTTTGCGAAGTTTTTCAATTATTTTTTAAAGTCTCAAATATTTCCCGTTCAGAAACTTCGCCACTCTTCATTCCTTCGTCAATCCACTTCGCAATTAGATCTTCGTCCTCCTTTGATTTCAAAATACGGGTTTTCAAGTGATGTTTCTTAAAAAACTCTTTTGATAAACTTTCCTTACCCTCAGGTATTTTTACAATAACAGTTGTCATCACTATATTGGGTTTCAAACAAAGATAAATAATTCTTTGACTCTTACTCAATCAATTTTTTTCCTTCCAGTTTTTTATCAAGGAATTCGGAGCCGTCATCACCGGCATTTTTTGCCCGTTGCCAGTATTCATATGCTTTGCCTGTATCGCCAAGCTTAAAGAGAATGTCTCCGTAATGTTCGAGTACCGTTGCACTTTTGTCGCTGCCATGTGATAATGATTTTTCAATCCATATTTTTGCCTCGCTGTATTTTCCCTGCTTGTACATGATCCATCCATACGTATCTTCATAAGAGCCCTGGTCGGGTTCAAGGTCGTTCGATTCCTTCGACATCTTTTCTGCTTTGTCCATCTTCTCTCCCCTCACAGATAAAAAATAGGAATAATTATTCAGCACATTGGCATCTTTTGCATTTAGCTCCAACGCCTTTTCATAGCTTTCATCACTCTTTTCATAATTCTTCAGCTCGTTGTATGCTTCACCCAGACTGGAATAAAATTGTCCTTCGAGGTTTTTATTGTCAACGATAAGTTTCACTCCGCTGTTTAATGATTTCACAGCATCAGCATATTTTTTCTTTTGTGAATTGGCAAGGCCATTGAAAAAATACCCCAGTGGCTGGTCAGGAAAATTGCTGATGGTTTCTTCGCTTTCTGTAATTAATGAATCCCATCTTTGCAGTTGTGATTCAAGAAACATCAGTTGCTGTGCAACGGCATATTCTTTAGCGCCCAGTTTTTTCGCTGTGAGGTATTCATCAAGTGCTTTATCATATTGCTTATCCTGAATAAGAAAATCGCCATACACAGCATGCGCCCTTGAATCTTCAGGATTGGCTTCGATAAGCAGCTTGCTCATTTCAAGCGCCTGCTCCCTCATTTCAGGATGCACTTCTACCAGTGCATAATAAGAAGCGAGGATCTGGATCTTTGTGTCAATGTCGAGTTTTTTATTTCCGAATGCTTTCTTTAGTTCCGCCACTGATTTTTCCTTTTCACCATTGCTGCGGTAATAATCGGCGAGTGACAGATGGATGTATGGATTCTCAGGATCTATTTCCAGTACCTTATTATAAATTTCCAGCGCCTTTTCTTTTTGTCCCATGTTCTGATAAAGCTCTGCAAGCATTCCGTAGGCCTGGGCGTCCTTTGGATTTTCATCAATGAGTTTCTGAACTTCTGCAATGGCTTTATCCGTTTTACCCAACTGCATATAAAGGCGCTGCTTTTGCATCACAATGTCTTTATTCACACCTACTTTCGTTTCCAGTTTGTCGAGCACTTTAATTGACTCCGCCAGTTTGTTGGCATAGATCAATGCTGATGCCCATTCGAAATAATATTCCAGGCGGTCAGGTTTTTCTTTCAGAAGTTGTTCATACACCGTTGCCGACTCGTCAAACTTTCCATTCTTCTGGAGGATGTCGGCAAATGATTGTGCATACCATTCATTTTTCGAATCCAGTTTATATGCGGTGCGGATGAAGAATAAAGCGTCGCTGTATTTTTTTTGCTGCGCGTAAATATTTGCAAGCTCATACATGGAAGCATGGTTGCTGCCGTCTTTGCGAATGACTTCAGCAAATAAATCAGCCGCGTTATTCAAGTTACCGAGAATCTTTTCCTTGTTGGCATTGAAAAACAGATAGGTGACTTCTGTGCGCTGTGATTCGTTCAGTGCACTCTTGGTAGCCGGCTTGGAAGTTGTTGCCTGTTGTCCGCCTTTACAGGACATGAGCAATGCAATGGGGAGGACGAGCAGAAAAGTTTTTTTCATCGGATAGTAAACGCTGTTGGTACCGGATTGTTTGGTGTTAATGCTGTGTAGAATAGTCCCCGATGCTGAGGTCATCTGCATTACGGGCGTATTCAGCAAAGTTACCAATCATTGAATTACTGATAACGGCATTTTTTATTTTGCAATTGGTCTGGATGATGCTGTTGCTGATGTTCGAGTTTTCCACTTTTGTATTTGCTCCTATAGATACATGCGGACCTACTACAGAATTAATAAAGGTACAATTCTCCCCGATGAAACAGGGCTGAATAACGAGCGCATTTTCCAGTTTCACAGATGCCGGAATCTTCAATTCGCCTTTATGCATCTCGAGTACGCGCTGATTGGTGTACACCGTTGCGTCCTTATTTCCGCAGTCAAGCCATTCATCCACTTTTCCCGGAAAAAATTTCGTTCCCTTTTGCTTCATGTTCTCAAGGGCATTCGTCAGTTGAAATTCGCCTTTCTCCTTGATGTTATTGTCAACGAGGAACTGCATTTCCTTGCGGAGGTAAGCCCCGTCTTTCATATAATATATTCCGATGATTGCCAGATCGCTCACAAAAGTTTGCGGCTTCTCTACAAAGTCGGTAATCACACCTTTATCATCCACTTTTATGACTCCAAACATTTTAGGGTCATCAATTTTATTCACCCAGATGATGCCTTCTTTGTCTTCGTCCATCGTAAAGTCGGCACGGAATAATGTATCGGCAAAAGCGACGATCACTTTTCCATCCAGCTGATCTTTTGCACACAGGATGGCATGTGCAGTTCCCAGAGGTTCATCCTGGTAATAAATATGTCCTTTGGCGCCCTGGCTTTCGGCAATCTTAATCAGACGGGCTTCTGTCTCTTGTCCGAAATGCCCTACGACAAAAGCAATATCGGTTACTTTTTCCTTACAGACTTTAATAATATCCTCTACAAGCCATTGTACGATTGGCTTTCCTGCAACAGGGATCAATGGTTTCGGGATCGTTAAAGTATGCGGTCGCATCCGCTTTCCCATACCCGCCATGGGGACTATGATCTTCATTTTATGTATCTGAGTTTAATTAAATTCTATAAAAAATATTCGTTTCGCACCTGCAATTCTGTAGTAAGTAGTGGGCAGTAAGCAGTGGGCAAAAATACCAAGCTGCAAGTTCTATTTGAAACCCTTGCCTATTGCATACCGCCTCCCGATAGCTATCGGGATGCCTACCTATTTCCCGTTGATCCAAATCCCCCCGTACCCCTTTCGGTTTCCAGCAGATCGGCTGTTTCTTTCCATTCCACGCGTTCATGTTTCGCAACGATGAGTTGTGCAATGCGTTCCCCGTCTTCAATTACGAACGGATCATTTGAAAGATTCACGAGTATCACTTTCACTTCACCGCGGTAATCGGCATCAATGGTACCGGGTGCGTTGAGAACGGTAATTCCTTTTTTTGCTGCCAGTCCGCTGCGGGGCCTTACCTGGGCTTCTGTTCCTGCAGGAAGTTCAATGAAAAGTCCGGTGGCAACCATGGCACGCTGCAATGGCAGAAGTGTAACCGGGCTGTCAAGGTTCGCACGCAAATCCATACCCGCAGAATGAATGGTTTCATAACCGGGGAGCGGATGTTTCGATTTATTTATGATTCTTACTTCCATTTGAGATTCTGGTTTTTATGGCTCCGGATCCATTAATTCAGGGAGCTTCCTTTTTTTCAGGGATGCGAATGTAGGGATTTTTGCGCCTCTCATAAATCCCTGCAGAGAGAAGATAAACGAGCAGAAGTCCGGTGTTGATGAGCATCATCGGGTTTTTATCAAACATAAAATGATTCCTGATCTGTTCGCTGACAAAATACAATGCCAATGCTGTTCCTATAAAATAAATGAATGACGGGATATTATAATTCACCCGGTAATATTTTTGTCCGACGAGATACGAGATAATCATCATCGCTGCATAACATATCAGTGTTGCCCATGCAGCGCCCATGTAACCCATCGCAGGGATCAGTGAAAAATTAAGTATGAGTGTGATCGCCGCACCGATAATGGAAAGCCATGCTCCCCATTTTGTCTGATGGGTTAGCTTATACCATATTGATAAATTATAAAACACGCCGAGACAAAGATTGGCCATGAGTAAGATGGGAACGATGGCTATTCCTTCGCGGTATTCTGCGCCGATTAATTTTTGTACAAGATCCATGTACATCATGATGGCCAGAAAAATAAATGCACACATGAGTACGAAGTAATGCATGACGCGCGCATAGGTTCGCTTTGCATTGTCGCTCGACGCCTGCGAAAAGAAAAACGGTTCTGCTGCATAGCGAAAGGTTTGCACAAAGAGTGACATTAATATAGACAGCTTGTAACACGCACCGTAAATACCAAGTTGTGAAAGTGCTGTTGACTTATCTGCAATCAGGCGGGGCAACATGATGCGGTCAAACGTTTCATTGATCATCCCGGCAAAACCTGCAACCATCAACGGAAGCGAATAGATGATCATCGTTGTCCAGAGTTTTTTATCGAAGGAATAATTTATTTTGAAAATTTCAGGAGAAAGAAAAATCAGAACGATACCACTTGCTGCGAGGTTGCTGATAAAAACATATCCTATTCCAATAGAGGGGTCATAAACTTTGCTGATGAAATCATGGAACATGCCGTCTTTAACAGAAGGGCATATGACGAGGAAGAAAATATTCAGTCCGACATTCACAAGTATCCACACCATCTTGATGGATGCAAAACGCCACGCCCTTGCTTCCTGCCGGAGTCTTGCAAACGGAATGGCGCTGATGGCATCAAAGGCCAGCACGAGGGCAAAACAACTAATGTACTGCGGTAACATTTTCTCAGACCCTTCACTGTGATTCATCCATGAAGCGATGGGAGAAGAAAATAAAATGATCACCAGCGCAAGAGAAATGGATGAGGCAATGATGCTGATGAGAGAAGTGGAATATACTTTCGGATTGCCTTTTTCTTTTTCTGCATAACGGAAAAATGCCGTCTCCAGTCCATAAGTAAAAATGATATTGAAGAAAGAAACGTATGCATAAAGCTCCGTTACCACGCCGTATTCACCTGTAACGAAAACGCGGGTATAAAGCGGCACGAGCAAATAATTGAGCATGCGGCCGACAATGCTGCTCAATCCATACACTGCTGTTTGCGAAGCGAGTTTCTTTAAGGAAGACAATGTGAAAAATTAGTGGCGTGAAGTTATGCGAAACAGTGGCAGGAGGGATTTGCGTTATCTTAAATTCCTGACATCAAAAACGCATTACATCTTAATAACTTTCCTGCTCACGGTTTTATTTCCGGAGGTAATGGAAAGGAAGTAAATTCCGGGAGGAAGGGAGGAAACATCCATTTGAACAGGAAGTTCGCAGTTGTCAATTGGCAAGGGAACCTGTGACCCGATTGAATTATATAGAATGATTTGAACGACTATTTCATATGAGAAGCCATCACTAAGTATTTTGAGATGGTCCTTTACGGGATTGGGATAAACGGAAAATGAACGCCGGCTTTCTGCAGCAAGTACCGGAACATAAAGTGGTTCATCAATCCTAACTACACCTTCCACAGAAGTTCCGGCCCAGATAATTCCTGTGCGTTCAACGGCTACAGAAAAAACGATGTCATCAGGCATGGCTGAATTGGAGGTGTTGTAAGAAAAAAAATTGTTGCCTTGTTTTCTTACTACGCCATTGTCAAAAGATCCAAGGTAAACATTGCCTGCAGAGTCCACATCAACAGCGTCAAAGGATTCACTGGGGATGGTAGAATTAGTAAAGTTGAAAGTATATCCATTGGCTCCATAAAAACGCACGAGTCCGCCGGCAGGAGTAGCGCACCACTTATATCCAAGGTGGTCAATCACGATCCCCAGAACTGAGTTATCAGGAAAACCTCCGTTTACAATATCGTACGTTGTAAAAGCGGTATCCAGCATATCCACAAATCCGCCATTCACGGTTCCGATCCATCGTTGGTTGTTGGTTTCGACAGCAATCGCTCCCAGGCTATTGATGGGCAAAGAAGAATTAGAAATATCATAAAGAGTCCAGGTAGTATTGTCAAAACTGTTCAGTCCGTTATCTGTGCAAATCCATTTTACGTCGTTGCTGTCAATTGCAATACAGCGAACATAGTTCGAAGCAATTCCTGAATTTGAAGTATTGAAAATGGTGAATGTGTTGCCATCAAATTTATTAATGCCACCAACCTGTGTGCATATCCATGCATTGCCCGCAGCATCAAAGGTGATGTGCTTAATTGAATTGTCGGAGATGGCGCTGTTCACTGTGGTATAAATGATCCATGAAGTATCATTATATATTGCCATGCCGTAATCTGTACCGAACCATTTTCTTCCCTGCGCATCAACAGCAATGGCACGAACGGTATTATCGGGTAGTGGAGAATTAAAACGGGTGAAGTTGATGAATGCCTGCGGAAAAGCCTGAAAGAATATTAAATGGAACAGGAAAACAACGCAGGTAATTCTTTTCATCGGTTTATTTTTTCAGACGTAAAAGTAAAATAAAAAAGGGTTGTGGTTTAATTTTAGGTTGTTGTATAGCAGCTCAGTTTAAGAGATTCCTCATTTCATTCGGGAGGACAGTCTATAAATGGTATTTGTGGCGTAAGAGAAAATTTGCCCCCGATCCGCAAATTTTCTCTTCCGCCACTTAATAATAAACCTTATTTGTCAATCCGATTGAAGCGAAGCGCAAAGAGGAATCTTTATCATTTATACTGATACACTGCTGTTTGTCGGTGTTACTTCTTCGTCCTATGTTATCTTTCCGATCCGGCACGGGGAACAACGAAGTTCGAAGTTTCCAAAAAAAAAGCGCCCCATATCGAAGCGCTCTTTTCTATGATTAATAATTTGTTTACTGAATGATCAGACGCTGGAAAGATGTTTTGTCATTGGAAACAACATGAATGGTATAAACACCCTTTGCAAATCCACTGACATCAAATGTCCGGTGGAAATTTCCCGCTACATTTTCCATCGCAGTTGAAGAAACAACCTGTCCCATTGCATTGATGAACGCAACATTTGATTTTTGTGTTCCTGCATTGTCAAAAGAAACAGTTACGTTTTCATCAGCAGGATTTGGATATACCATGAAATTATTTTCTGATGTAAAGTTTGTGATCGCATCAGTGATAAGCATAATCGCCTGAACAGGAATTCTTACGCTTGTGCAAACTGTTGCAGGAAGTTCAATCTGCCAGTCATAGAAATAGTAGTAGTAGCCTTGACCCTGATTTGATCCTGTAACGGAAATTACGTTGTTCACAGTATAAGGATAAGCAACACCCTGACTGCTGCGTTGCAATTGCGGGTTGATACTTCCGAAGTTCGTTGTATTGAGCGCCCCGTTGGTTGTAATGGAATAGCCTGTACCCGGAGTGAGTGCAAAATTAAGCGTAATGATGCTTGTGTCAGCCGGTATGTTAACTACCAGTGAATTTATCAATGTACCCACAGAGTTGTACAATTGTATTTCACGGGTGCCTGCAGTGCCGGTATAAACTTTCACGCTTGCAAGTACACAATTGTCGGCAACATCAAATTTAAGGTCTCCATTGGTGGCACCGGTACTATATAAACTTGTGCCGGTATGATATGGCTGTCCTGTTGCTGCATTTCCTCCGCCATAACTTGTTTTATCCTCCACCCAATAGGTAGTGGTATTGGTAAGTACAGGAGTAGTATAAGATGTACCTGAAGCCAGCAATGTTCCGCCTGTTTGCGTATCATACCAGGAGATATCATTTCCTGTTGCTGTCAGTGTAATTGAATTCGGACTGATCGCTGAATCATCTGCCGCAACCGGAACCGGCGCAGCAAGTACATTCACAAGCTGAACGTTTGAAGTAAATGCAGCGCACAATCCCTGAATGGAAACAGTATAACTTCCTGAAGCGGAAACTGTAATTGATTGTGTTGTTTGTCCTGATGACCATGAATAAGCAGCAGCAGGAGTAGAAGTAAGCATAACACTTCCACCTTCACAGAAAACCAGGTCTCCTGAAGAAGTCACCGATGGTGTTTCGTCCGGATTCACCACGACCTGAATAGAAGGTGAAATGCCTTTGCATCCTCCTGCATCAGTCACCATTACATTATAATAACCCGGAGTCGAGATTACTGTAGATTGTGAATTGTCGCCATTCGACCAGTTGTATGAAGTAAATCCACCCACAGCTGTAAGTGTAATTGTTTGTCCTGTGCAAAGTGTGAACGGACCCGGGATAATATTTCCTGTGATTTCACATCCGCCTTCAGTTACTGTAACAAACTGATCAGCGGCAAGATTTGTAAAATGATTCGTATTCTGGTGCGAAGGCCAGTCAATGCGGGCAGAGTCAACAACAGTGTTGGCGCCGATGCCGAAATGGCATTGTGCTGAATTGGAAGTACCATAGCTTTCTCCTGCACGTACTTCACGAACCTGCACTCCCCATGGACCATAAATGGTAACCTTTGCTCCGATAGCATCAATGTTACTCACTGTTCCTGTAAGAGCGAAGGTGATAAAATGATTGTTGTTTGAAGTCGTGTTAAGGAAGAGAACGTCATCAGTACTTGTCGGATTATTATACACGTTGCCATAAGACGCAAAGACGTCTGTTTTGCCATCGTGGTTTAAGTCTCCCAAACCGAAAGAAAGCATTCCATTGCTTTGTGCTGGAAAAGGAAGCGTAGCCAATGTAAAAGTGTAGTCGTGGTTGTTGTGATAAAGCAGGTAAGAATTTCCGCCTCCTCCGCCTGAAACTAAGATGTCGAGGTAACCATCATTGTCAAAATCTTCTACCATGGATTCGATCGGATCAAAACCGGTGGTCAGGAATCCGCTTCCGGTGGTGATGTCAGTGAAATGACCTGTTCCGTCATTCTGTAATATCTGTCCGTTCTCACCGTGGTTCGTCATTACGATGTCCTGGTCGCCGTCATTGTCAATGTCTCCAAAACTTGTTGTCCATGTTTGTTTGAAGTTGGTAACCTCAATGCCATAGGCCTGCGCCATTTCAGTATAGTTGTTGTTTCCGTCATTCACAAATAGACGGTCTCTTCTGCGCTGGTCAGTGCTGCTGGATGTGCTCTGACGGCAATGAGAAATGTAAAGATCCATGTCTCCGTCATTGTCGAAGTCAGTCCACACACTACCGTAGTTTCCTGAATCATACGGATCATTTCCGTAAGTCATACCCGGGTTGATTTCAGTATTGATGAGTGTTGTTGTGAGATTCAACGTGCCATTGTTATTCACATAAATTTTTGCGTAGTCGTTGTCATCATTTACTTCGAGGTCAACCCAACCATCATTATTGAAATCTCCGAAGAGTACGTTCTGCACAAAATAATTTCCGGCCAGCGGAATAATTGTTGAAGTAACTGTAGTACCGTTCCATCCCAGTTTTACAAGTGTTGCAGATCCACTTCCGACCACTACATCTTTCCATCCGTTGTGGTCTACATCAGCAGCTGCCATACCCCAAACCTTACTACCATAAACCTGTCCAAGAGAATAACTCGTGAACGACCCGTCACGGTTTTGAAGCCTGACAACAAGATCAGTACTCTGATCCATGGCAAGGATATCATCCAGTCCGTCATTGTTAACGTCAACAACAGTTACAGCACATCCGCTATGCGTTTGTGAGGCGAACTTGCTGTTGGAATTTGTAAATGCAAATTGCGCCTGCGTTGTAAATGCCAACAGAGCAAACGAACCTGACATCAGAAAACGACATAAAGTAGAAAGTTTCATTTTTAAATTGGGTTTAATTTTAGGATGAAGTAATTAATAGTAATTCCAATATATTTTAGGGATTCCAAAGAAAGGGAATAATCTACTCCCTCACAACTTTGCGGTAAACAATGCCTTTCGATGTTTCAATTTTCATTAAATATACAATTTGATGCTCAGGCAAGTTCACTGTATATCTGCTGCTTTTCGCATGAATTTCATTGAAAGAGACCATTTTCCCCCGGGTATCATAGATAACGATGCTGCGTAGTGCTGTTTCTCCGGAGGTCGTGATATACACTTTTCCATCGCGCGAAATAGTAGGGTAAACAGTTACAGCTGTCTTGTTTTGTTCTTCCTTCGTTTTTAAGGCTATGTTTACGATGCTGTCGGAAGCAATAAGTATCGGCGATTGGTCGGCATTGTCGAACATGATACGGAAGGAATCAATCTCGGCGCTGTTGTAAGCAAACAATTCATCCACCCATTTCGGCGGCACGGCCTGATAATATACCCTGGCATGAATGGTAACATTTCCAATCGCAGCACTCAGCGGAATATGGTAATGGACAACGTCAACGCCGGAACCTTCAACGGTATTTATTTTATTGAAATCATCATCAGCCAGTGCATCATTGGAAATCTTCACCGTGTCATAAGCAAAATGCGTCGTGGTAAATCCTGCCGGCGGAATTCTGTCGTCTTTCAAAAGTGTGGCAGCACGTTCGAGCACAGAAGTGAAATTGTAATTCACGTCACCCATTGCAAGCTCATAAATCTGCGGCACATCCTGCTGACTGATAATATCATGGTGCGGTTCATACGCCGGTGTTTCGCCCACAACGCGGAAGTCAGGAGCGAAAGTTCCTGATTTGAAAACGGTATCTCCGGTGGCGTCAGTCATTACAAACTGTACCACCGCTCTCCGCGACGGATAGCCCGACGGAAATTTATGTCCCGATTTATTTTCTATGCGCACGCTGAAAAAACCCGTATCATTGGCAGAGCTGTCGAGTTGCAAATCAAAGTTTATCGTTTTATTCCTGAGCAATGCCAGCGTATTTGCAATGGTTGTATCAAACTGCCAGTCTTCTGCAGTAGCGCCAAGTTGCACCTTATTATTTTTTATCATCTCCAGCATAAAAGCATTTCCGCCAACAAATACGTGCTGGTTGAAAGGGTAGCGCGGGTTAAGTGCTGACTGACCGTTGGCAATAATGATGGCGTCGTCGAGATGCGGCATGTGGCAACCCTGACAAGTAATTCCATTTGCCGGAAAGCTGGAGTTGAGGTATTCATGATAGGTAGCCTGCTCAGGAAAAACTCCGCCTGTATAATTTCCGTTGAGGTCAACACTTTCAGTCATGAGCGTATGACATGAAGAACACAGCCGGCTTTCATTCATGTGCGTGCTGTACATCGGGGTATATCCTTCATACAGTTGCATTGGTCCTACAACAGGAGATGTAAACGGACCATAAATATTTCTGGTGGTATCGTAAGGGATGATGCCGGAAAATGTTTGTCCTACGGTTGAATCAATGGTATGACAACTTGCACATGAAACGCCGTCGGCGCCCAGCGAATCCGTTGCCAGATCAGCAAGTGTATAATGAGGAATGCCATGAAACATAGCCGTATAGCGGCCCATAGGCGCATGGCAGTCGAGGCATTTGTCCTGGAGTTCGGCGGCATGTGCCGGATTGACCTGTATCTCATGACTCACTTTTGCGCGCCACAGCGGATCGCGGGCACTATTGGCCATCATGGTACTTTGCCAGTGGTCGAAGAGGTTTACTGAATTTCCGTTCTCGTCAATGTTTGCCAGTTGTGCAGAATCAAATCCATGACAACCGCGGCAATGTTCAGAGGTAAGAAAATATTCACCGGGCCCTATTGCCGTCAAGAACTGCTGTTTGAAAGCGGTTATTTCCTGCGGCGTATGAAATGAAGCGCGGGCATCGTACTGGTGCGGGTTGAGCAGACTAGCCAGGATGATGAATAAAAACAGGGTGGTGAAAACGAGGAGTATTTTTTTAGGCATGCAAAAGGAAGAAAGGTTAAATGTATCGGCAGGAGGATGAGAGGGAAAACAAATGTATGGAATAATGGGTGGAGGGCAAAAGAAAAGAGGGGGGGATTTGAGAATACGGTTGATTGGTTGATTAGTTGATTAGTTGATTGATTGGTTTAAAACCGGTTGGAATAATGTCTCCTATATTTGCTTTGAATGCAACAAGTTGAAAAAATTTGTTGTCGGCAAAAACGAAGAAAACTTTGACAGGCTGGAAGAAGTATTAAGAAAAATGATTGCCGCCGGGAAAGCAAGGAATAAAAACACAATTCGGTTTCAAATATTGCATCTGTGGGCCTCAGTGCATCCTTGATTAATGGCTGATTGCAGTTCGCTTTATCATTGTGACTGCATTAAGAAATACATTTAAACACGGAGATTCACGGAGAACAGCCGGTTATAATTCCTCTTTGTTTTTAATTGCCTTTCTCTGTGGCCCTCCTTGCCGCTGTGGTTAATGGCTGTTGATTTTAGTTGTTCTTTTTGTATCCTTTCCTCAGTGGTTAACGGCAGTTGAAACAATAGAAAACCTTTTGGGGTTTAGACAAAGAATCTCTGTGCACGGTGTTTAATGGCTATTGTAAAAATAAACCTGAGAACAAATAGAAAAGTAATGCACTCTCAAAACCAACAGGAACCTTAAACCGAACAGGCGCTTGTGTTGTAAATTAACGGCGCTATGTGTACCCGATGGGATATAATGAATCGTATAAATAACTTTCTTATACCCGAAAAGGTATAAAATACAGTTAATTCAAACAATTTATACCATAAAGGGTATAAATATTGAATATAATACTATATTTACACCCGAAAAGGTATAAAAATGAAATTATCAAGCTTTATAAAGCAAAAACGGAGTATGTCAGGGCTTACCCAACCGGAGCTTTCGGAAAAAGCAGGAGTGGGATTGCGGTTTATTAGAGAAATGGAACAAGGCAAAGAATCCCTGCGGCTCGATAAAGTGAATCAGGTATTACACCTTTTCGGTTTCGAAATGGGACCGGTAAAATCAGAACAACCTATTGTTGGTAACGGGAATGATTATAAGAGCTGAAATAAAAATGCATAATGAAATGGCCGGCTGGCTTAGCCGGGATGAAAACGGATACCATTTTCAATATGCACCTGCCTACCTTCAAATGAAGAATGCCAAACCTGTCAGCCTCACTTTGCCGCTTCAGGAAAAAGTATACACAAGTAACGTACTGTTCTCTTTCTTCGACGGATTAATACCTGAAGGATGGTTATTGGACATCGCTGAAAAGAACTGGAAACTTAATCCACGGGATCGGATGGGATTGCTGCTCGCTTGCTGCAAAGACTGCATTGGTGCAGTAAGCGTTCATCCATTAATAGAAGAGGAAGCATGAGCAGGCGATGTCTCTTTTGTTACAAGATACTGAATGAATCGGAAACGGATTTTCATCAGGCCTGCAGCAAAAAAATATTTGGAGTACCTATCCCGCCTTCGTTACCTTATTCGGAAGCCGATATGGCTGAGCTGGCGACTCAGGTAATTCAGACGCATACAACTGTTACCGGAGTTCAGCCTAAATTATCATTGCATCTGGCATCAGCAGCGCATCCGCATTTAGCGAAGAGATTTACCATTGTGGGAATGTGGGGTGACTATATTCTAAAACCGCCTTCACCGCATTACAGACAATTGCCGGAAGTGGAAGACCTGACAATGCATTTGGCAACCATTGCAAAAATTTTTGTTGTGCCGCATTGCCTCATCCGGTTAGCATCAGGCAATCTGGCTTATATCACCAAACGAGTTGACAGGGTGAAGAAAGAGAAACTCCACATGGAAGACATGTGTCAGCTTACCGAGAGACTCACTGAAGATAAATACCGCGGCTCTTATGAACAAGTGGCGAAAGCAATATTAAAATACTCCGCTAACCCCGGTTTGGATGTGGTCAATTTTTTTGAGTTGGTATTGTTTTCATTTCTCACAGGCAATGCTGATATGCATCTGAAAAACTTTTCATTGATCCATCGTCCGGACACCGGTCCTGTTTTTTCTCCCGCTTATGACCTGGTTGCAACTGCGCTTGTAAATCCTGATGATCATGAAGACCTCGCCCTGACGCTGAATGGCAAAAAGAAAAAAATTAACCGCAATGATTTTATAGCGGCTTTTACAACACTTGGTCTGGAGACGAAACAGCAGAAAAATATCTTTAAAAAAATGGAAGCGTCAAAGGCAAAGTGGTTCGAAATTATTGACATCAGTTTTTTACATGATGAAATGAAAGCCACATACAAAAATTTATTGCATGAACGGTTTGCAAGAGTGTATCCGGCAACAAACTCATGAAGAGCAATCAGTTGTTCGCACGTTGCAACTTCGCCGAAGGGTTTAGTTCAATTCTCACAAATCATTTTTACCTTACACGGATATGTTCATGACGATTCATGTATTTCGTTGCCGGAGGTATGCCCAACCATGAATCAATAAAGTAATTAGAAATGAAAGCAATTGTATATAAAAAATATGGTCCTCCGGAAGTTGCCATAATAATGGAGGTTCCAAAACCATTACCGAAAGATAACGAAGTATTGATTAAGGTTTATACTTCTACCGTTAACAGAACCGATTCAGGTTTCCGGAGTGCAGAGTATTTTATTTCAAGATTCTGGACAGGACTGTTGCGGCCAAAATATCAGATACTCGGTTGTGAGTTTGCAGGGAAAATTGAAGCAGTTGGTAAGGACGTTACCACATTCAAAATAGGTGATGATGTTTTTGGTTACAATGATAAAACATGTGGAGGTCATGGTGAATATTTAACGATTGCCGAAACAGATGCAGTCGCCACCATTCCCAATAACTTAAATTATTACGAGGCCGCTCCCATAACAGAAGGCGCGCATTATGCATTGAATAATATCAAGGCATCTAAAATACAAAAAGGTCAAAACGCATTGGTTTATGGCGCAACAGGTGCAATTGGTTCAGCGGCAGTCCAGCTCCTGAAACACTTTGGAACAAAAGTCACCGCCATCTGTAACACAAAAAATGTAGAACTGATAAAATCTCTCGGTGCAGATATTGTGATTGATTATCAGACAACGGATTTCACAAAGTCAAATGAGAAATTTCATTTCATTTTTGATGCAGTTGGCAAGAGTTCATTCGGACAATGCAAACCATTGCTGACAGAAAAGGGAATCTACATCTCAACAGAACCGGGGAAGAATGCGGAGAACATATTTTACGCGCTTACAACACCGGTTTTGGGAGGTAAAAAAGTTTTATTTCCCATTCCTGTAATCAGTAAAGAAGTCGTACTCTTTTTAAAAAAACTTGTTGAAGACGGCGAGTTCAAACCTGTAATTGACAGCGCATATAAGATGGATCAGATTGTGGAGGCTTATAAATATGTTGAGGCCGGACAAAAAACAGGAAATGTTGTATTGAGAATTCAGGAATGAGAATAATTTTGATTTGAAACATACATGAGCAAAGCACAAATAAAAATCAGCAGTATCAAATTCCTGAAAACGCTTGCTTCAAACAATAACAGGGACTGGTTCGCTTCTAATAAGGAGGCATACGTTGCGGCCCAACAAAATATGATTGCGTTTGCCGATCAGCTTCTGGTGCTGATGAAGAAGCATGATGATATTGAAAATGATTCAGGAAAAAAAAGTTTATACAGGATTTACAATGACGTGCGATTCAGCAAGGACAAGTCACCATACAATCCGCGGTTTGCATTCAGTTTCTCCCGTGCAACTAAAATCAGACGGGGAGGATATTATCTGAATATCATGCCCGGTAACAGTTTTCTGGCCTGTGGTTTTTTTTCTCCCAATCCCGCTGACCTTTTAAGAATCAGAAAGGATATTGAAATTAATTATAAAGACTGGCGAAAAATATTAAACCTGAAATTGATTAAGAATAATTTTGGCGAATTACATGGCGCTAAGGTTCCAACAGTTCCGAGGGGTTTTTCCAAAGAGCATACTGCTTTGAATCTGCTCCGCCACAAACAATTTATTCTGAGACATGATTTTGCAGATAAAGAATTAACCGATCCGAATTTTGTAAGCAAGGTAAGCGCAACCTATAAATCAGTGCGCCCGTTTTTTGATTACATGAGTATGGTGCTGACGACAGATCTGAATGGAGAGAATTCTTGTTAGCAGAGAGGGGTTGAGGGTTTTTCAGTAGACCCTAATTATTATTTCTACTCAATCACACCAGATCAAACCGATCCAGGTTCATCACCTTATTCCATGCAGCAACGAAATCTTTTACAAACTTTTCTCTTGAATCAGCGCTGCCGTAAACTTCAGCAATCGCCCTCAGTTCAGCATTGGAACCAAAAATCAGGTCCACACGCGTTCCCGTCCATTTCACTGTTCCTGTTTTGCGGTCGCGGCCTTCGAATATATCCTGTGCATCATCAGATGCCTTCCAGGTACTTCCCATGTCAAGCAGGTTTAAGAAGAAGTCGTTTGTAAGTGACTCCGGCTTTTTGGTAAATACACCATGTGCTGTGTTTCCTGAATTGGTATTCAGCACGCGCATGCCTCCCACCAAAACTGTCATCTCCGGTGCAGTGAGATTTAATAATTGCGCTTTGTCAACCAGCATCTCCTCTGCCGTTACAGCATACTTTGATTTCATGTAGTTGCGGAAGCCATCTGCAAAGGGTTCCAAAACTCCAAATGAATCTACATCAGTTTGTTCCTGCGTGGCATCAGTACGACCGGGATTGAACGGAACCTTAACATCATGTCCGGCATTCTTCGCTGCTTTTTCAATGGCTGCACATCCGCCGAGTATAATTAAATCTGCAAGTGAAACCTGCTTTCCGCCTGACTGCGAACTATTGAATTCTTTTTGAATTGTTTCAAGCGTTGTCAAAACATTTTTCAACTGCTCAGGATTATTTGCTTTCCAGTTTTTTTGTGGCGCCAGACGAATGCGTGCACCGTTCGCTCCTCCGCGCTTGTCTGAACCACGAAACGTAGATGCTGAAGCCCAGGCAACGGAAACAAGTTGCGAAACAGAAAGTCCTGAAGCAAGGATATTCGCTTTCAGTGCAGCGATATCTTTTTCGTCAATGAGTTTATGTGATACTGCCGGAACAGGATCCTGCCAGATCAGTTCTTCCTTTGGAACTTCCGGACCGAGATAACGAACGATAGGCCCCATATCGCGGTGCGTTAGTTTGTACCATGCCCGCGCAAATGCATCTGCAAAAGCGTCAGGGTTTTCAAAAAAGTGTCTGGAAATTTTTTCGTAAGCAGGATCCATCCTCAATGCGAGATCAGTAGTAAGCATCACCGGCGTATGTTTTATTGAAGGGTCATGTGCATCAGGAACCGTGTCAGCCCCCATTCCATTTTTTGGTATCCATTGTTTTGCTCCGGCCGGACTTTTAGATAATTCCCATTCAAATTCAAAGAGATTTGTAAAAAAATTATTGCTCCACTTTGTTGGCGTAGTCGTCCAAGCACCTTCCAGTCCGCTGGAAATAGTATGCACTCCGTGTCCGCCGCCGAAAGAATTCTTCCATCCCATACCCTGGTCTTCAATTCCTGCAGCGGAAGGTTCAAGGCCTACGTGCAATCCTACATCAGCAGCGCCATGTGTTTTTCCAAAAGTATGACCACCTGCAATAAGCGCAACTGTTTCTTCATCATTCATCGCCATACGGCCAAAAGTTTCGCGTATGTCTTTTGCTGCTGAAAGCGGATCACCATTCCCACCCGGTCCTTCAGGATTCACATAAATCAATCCCATCTGAACGGCAGCAAGCGGATTCTCAAGTTCGTGATCACCGCTGTAACGATTGTCATCCAGCCATTTCTCTTCAGAACCCCAATAGACATATTCCTCCAGTTCCCATATATCTTCTCTGCCGCCGCCAAATCCAAATGTTTTAAATCCCATTGATTCGAGTGCGCAGTTTCCTGCAAGGATCATCAGATCGGCCCAGGATATTTTATTACCGTATTTCTGCTTGACAGGCCATAGGAGTAATCTTGCTTTGTCGAGATTCACATTGTCGGGCCAGCTGTTAAGTGGCTCAAATCGCTGAGCACCGGAACCTCCGCCACCCCGACCATCAGAAATTCGATATGTTCCCGCGCTGTGCCAGGCCATGCGGATAAAGAAAGGCCCGTAATGACCATAGTCAGCCGGCCACCAGTCCTGAGATTTTGTCATCAGGTCAATGATGTCTTTTTTCACCGCCTTCAGATCTAGTGACTTGAATGCTTCTGCGTAGTTGAATTTTTCACCCATCGGGTTTGATAGTGAAGAGTGCTGACGCAGGATGTTAAGTTTTAACTGGTTGGGCCACCAGTGATGGTTTTTCGTTCCGCCACCTGCGACCTTATTTATTACGCCACCATGAAAAGGGCATTTACCTTCTGAAGAATTATTTTCCATAATTTGATTAGACTTTATCTTGATTATTTACAAAACAAACGTACAAACATATTTTAAATCATTTTTGTTTTTTCTGATGACATAAATCAATGCTATCGCTGATCTGAGTCATTCAATTCCGTTGGAAAAAAAAGCCAACATTGAAATTGAAGTTATGGAAACATCTCTACCTTTAACCGGTTCAATTCTTTTATCACGAAGTGGTAATTGAAAGAACTTCCGCAAATTGCAATTTATTTTAAGCCACTAATTTCACGAATTATCACAAATTATTTTTAATCAAATACCGCTTAGTGAAAATTAGTGATCTCTATAGACATCGGGATCGTGGCTGGTTTTTTTCCGTCCATATTATGAGATTATTAAATTCCATAATTGTCCGACTAAAATTTATGAGATTCCTCGCTGCGCTCGGAATGACAGGGCTTTTGGAGAGTAAATTTCAAGGAAGGGGTTGGGGGGGGTGGGGGGGGGGGGGGGGCCCAACCCCCCCCGCCAAAAAAAAAAAAAAAAAAGATAATAATTCAGACCGCGACAAAAAGAATAAAAAAATAAATTTTATAT
>JBBRAY010000013.1:0-81145 GCA_038206355.1 Bacteroidia bacterium | reverse complement strand
GGTGAAAAGTGGATTGTCTGAATTCAATGGTGAAAAACTGACCATCATTCCCCATGGGAATTTTATTGGCACTGCAGTTCAGGAAACGGATATTGAAAAATTTAGAAAACGATATTCATTCCGCGAGGATAACAAGTACATTTTATTCCTGGGACAGATTAAGGAATCGAAGGGATTGGATTTGCTGATCGACGCTTTACCGGCTACAGATTCTTCGATTCGTCTTGTTATTGCAGGTAGAATGAGAAAGCACTCCTTTGAGAAGTATCAAAATCTCATTGATAAGAACAAACTCAATGACAAGGTTTCTCTTTTTATTGATTATGTTGATTCTGAACTTAGGAATAATTTATTTCACCTGGCTGATGTTGTCGTTATCCCTTATAGAAAAATATATCAGAGCGGTGTGATGCTGATGGCAATGAGCTATGGTAAAGCTGTAATTGCTTCTGATATTCTTCCAAATAAAGAAACGATCACCGATAATGAGAATGGATTTTTATTTGAATCAGAAAATAAGGAGGATTTGTCAAGAGTGCTAAAGGATGTGATGAATGATGATGCGAAGCGTGAAAAAATTGGAATGGAAGGATTGAATTATGTAACTAAGAAATTGGATTGGAATATAATTGCCGGTAAATGGATAAATTTATTTCAGAAATGAAAATTGCAATTGTCGGAAGCAGAGGAATCCCTGCAGGTTATGGTGGCTTTGAAACTTTCGCAGAGGAGATTTCAATCCGGCTTAATAAAGAAGGTGTTGATGTAGCTGTGGTTTGTCAGAATGCCGATGAGAGAAACATTGAATACAAAAAGATAAAATTACTTTATTCGCAATTTACAAAATTCGGCAACCCTGTATTGTTTTATCGGGATTCTATCAGGATCGGATTAAAATGTACCGACATAATAATCGTTTGTGGTGTAGGGGGTGCTTTGTTTTTTCCATTTTATAAAAGCAAGAACAAATTCATAATCACCCATGTAGATGGGAGAGAGGAATTGCGAGGAAAGTATTCAGCGTTGAAGAAATTGTTTGTGAGGGTTTGTCAGTCCTTCACCGCTAAATTTGCTGACCACATCATCGCTGATAGTTTTGCCGTGAGCAGATACTGGAAGGAGAAGTTCAATATTCCCGATGAAAGGATTTCTTCAATTGAATTTGGAGCAAATACTTTTAACTCGTCAGATAAGCCAGAGTTCCCTGTTCCGGGATTGGTTCCTGGTGAATATTATTTGGTCGTTTGCAGAATGGTTCCTGAAAATAATCCGGAATTGATCATCAAAGGTTTTCTAAAATCAGGATGCAGGAAGAAGCTGGTGCTGGTAGGTGACTCGACTGATGAATACGGAAAGTCATTGAGGAAGTATAGTTCACCGTTGATTATATTTTCCGAAGGTATTTATGATAAAGCGGCTTTATTTACACTCCGCGAAAACAGCTTTGCATATATTCACGGACATTCTGTCGGAGGTACCAATCCATCGTTGCTCGAAGCAATGGCAGCGGGTAATATTTGTATTTGTCACGACAATGAATTTAACCGGGAGACAACAGAAAGTAAAATGTTATATTTTTCGGGAATTGAGGATTTGGCAAGCAGGATTGACGACATTGAAAAGATGACTGTTACGGATAGACACGGCTATCCTGAAGTTGGAATCAAACGGATAAAAGAATATTATAACTGGGAGCGGATTACCGGTGAATACATGAAACTACTGCAATCAATTAGGATTAAGCAATGAGTGATTTACATTTCGAAACTTTCAAACCTGAGCAGGTATCGGAACTGGCCGGGTTTTTAAGTCAGGAATATCCGGAAGGCGAAATTTCAAATGAAAGATTTCTTCGTTGGGAATATCTTGAAAATCCGTTTGGGAAAGCGGTGGTATCATTGGCAAAGGACGTACAAAATAACATTGTCTCACAATATGCACTGATACCGTTGCAGGTTATTGTAAATGGAAATAAAATAAGCGCTTCTCTTTCTCTCAATACCTTGACTGCTGAAGGATGGAGGGGGAAGGGACTTTTTACCAGAACAGCAGCAAATGCATATAATTTTTGTGCTGACAATGACATTCAGTTTACGATTGGAATACCGAATGCCAATTCATATCCCGGTTTTATTAATAAACTTCAGTTTTCCCATGCAGGGTTTCTTTTATTTGCAGTGAAGCCCTTACGACCGGTAAATATTATTAAATCATTTATAAAACGTGATAAGATAAAGAAAGGGAGTGAAATTGATTTACGTGTTGAAGAGCCTGTTTGTTCATCAGGAATGGTTTCATATTTTAATCCGGAGAAGGATGCAGACCTGTACATAGATTTTTGGAATAGACAGATAAAAACCGGAATGGTGATTGTAGAGCGATCCATAGAATATCTTCAGTGGCGTTATTTTAAAAATCCAATGCGAAAATACCATGTTTTTAAGTTATGTGATCAGGGCAATATGCAGGCGTTTATTTCCGTGAGAGCGTTAAACGTTTATGGAATGAAGACCGGAGTGGTGATGGACTTTTTCAGTGCCACTGACCTGCATGGAACTGTGCTGTTGAATTCGGTAATGGGCGTATTGATGAATAGTGGACTTGATATTGTCATTGCCGCTTCTGCGGGCAGGAATGTTTCGTATTCAATATTGAGGAAATCAGGATTTTTAAAGTTGCCGGAATTTCTTTTGCCACAGAAGTTACCTTTTATTTTCAGGGCACATCAGCAGTTTGAATATTCTGAACAGGCCGGAGATATTCGCAACTGGCATTTTACATTCAGCGACTATGATATTTTTTAGTAGTATGTTTGAGAATTCTAATCCCCGATGAATATTCTCACCATTGATCTTGAAGACTGGTTTCACATACTGGACCATGACAAAACAGCTTCCCCTGAGCATTGGAAAAAGTTTGAGTCGAGGGTAGAATCAAACGCAGACCGGATACTTGAACAACTTGAATTAGCCGGAACTCACGCCACTTTTTTTTGTCTCGGTTGGATAGCTGAAAAGTATCCTGCGTTAATCAGGAGAATAGTTTCCTGCGGACATGAGATTGCATGTCATTCGATGAATCATCAGCTTGTTTTTAATCAGTCGGTTAATGAATTCGGAGATGATCTTAAAAGGAGTATTGATTTACTTCAGGATATTTCAGGAAAAAAAATTGATACATACCGTGCTCCCGGATTTTCTGTTTCTGAAAATACGAAGTGGGTCTTTGAGGTACTTGTTGAATGTGGAATAAAGATTGACTGTTCCATTTTTCCTGCGCGACGAAATCATGGCGGTTATGCACAGTTCCCGAACAGGAAACCATGTGTCATTTCTGTAAACGGGAATACCATTAAGGAATTTCCCATGAGTTTAGTTCACGGACCTTTCGGGGCGATGGCATTTTCAGGTGGTGGTTATTTCAGATTTTTGCCCTATCCTGTTATTAGGTATTTCTTTAATCGCTCCGGATATGTGATGACGTATTTTCATCCGCGCGATTTTGACGCAGCACAGCCTGTTCTTACTTCTCTTCCGTTGAAGAGGAAAATGATGTCTTATGTCGGGTTGAAGGGGGCTAAAGAAAAGTTTACACGATTACTCAAGGAATTCAGTTTTATAAATGTGGGTGAAGCCGTTCATCAGGTCCATTGGAATGAAGTTCCGAAGGTTATTATTGAGTGATGTTATTTTTTGTTTCTTTACTATTGATATTTAATATTTATGCAACGATTAAGGGATTTAAGTTTAATTTTTCTGTTCACCGCTTTAATGCTGAACGATGCTGACGCACAGGAATTTTTATTTCCGCTCAACAGGGATGTTTATAACAGGGTAGAGCCATATATTTCCAATGATTCACTTCATTTTTTTTCTTCTCTGAAGCCATTTGAATATGAGTATCTCAGAAAATTCGCTCCTGTTGATTCTGTTTTTGCTCCTGTTGGAAAGGACAGAAAGTTCTATCAAACTTTAATCGGAAGAAAAATATTCAGAGAACATTTGTTTACCGTGAATGAGGATGACATTCATCTGTCGGTGGACCCTATATTAAATACCCAGATCGGAAGAGATCTTCAGGATGACAATAATGTTTATGTTAATACGCGCGGAATACTGGTTCAGGCTGACGTCAGGCATAAATTTTATTTCTATTCAAGTGTGCATGAAAACCAGGCACAGTATGTTTCATACATTAAAGAGTTTGTGAATAAGGAGCAGGTTGTTCCCGGACAAGGCAGGGTAAAAACAAATGAAGCCGGAACTTTTGATTTTAATAATGCAACAGGTGGAATCGGTTATACATTGGGAAAACATTTTGATTTTCTGCTTGCACACGACAAGAATTTTATCGGAGATGGTTACCGTTCGCTTTTGATGAGTGATAACTCATACCAGTATCCGTTTCTGCGGTTGAGTATGAAATTCTGGCGGTTTAAATACTCTGTGATTTATGCAATGATGCAAAACCTGAAGGAGGATTATTATTATGACACCGGTTTCAGGAAAAAATTTCTAAGGGTGAATTATCTGGACCTTGCCATCGGTAAACATGACTGGCTGACATTTGGTTTATTTGAAGCCGTCGTTTGGCGCCATGATTCTTATCGGGATTTCGATTTCAACTATGTGAACCCGGTAATATTCCTTCGTCCCGTAGAGAATTCTATTGGTTCTCCTGACAATGAATTGCTGGGAGCAAATCTGAAAATTAGAATTAATCCAAGGAATATCATTTACGGACAGGTGATGTTGGATGAATTCTTACTCAATGAAGTGCGGTCAGGAAAAGGCTGGTGGGCAAACAAACAGGCATTGCAGATCGGTGCAAAGTCTTTTTCAATATTTAAAATAAAAAACCTGAATGTGCAGTCGGAATTTAATTACGTACGGCCATTTACTTATCAGCACAGGACAACAGGTCAGAATTACGGACAGTTTAATCAACCGATTGCACATCCGCTCGGGGCTAATTTTTATGAGTCCGTAACATTTTTGAATTATCGCTGGAGAAATTTTATGGTTGAAGCGAAGTTTAACTATGTGAAAATGGGTAAGGACAGGGCGCAGCACAATGACGGTGGTTATATTTTTTATAATTATGATTCCCGCTCTTCAGACTACGGTAACTATGTAGGAAACGGTATTGAAACAAAGCTTATTTACAAAGAAATTCGTCTGGAATACCTCATCAACCCTAAGACGAATATGAATATCGAACTCGGGATTACGGATCGTGCGCTTACCAATGATATTGAGAATAAATATTCAAGGTTGGTATATTTTGGTTTGAGAATGGCACTTGAAAATTATTATTTTGATTTTTAATAAACCGGGTTTACCTGAGGGATTTCAGTTCAGTGATTTTGCAGATTCAACTCACCGTAGCAGTTTTGTTTGTATTTTTTTTCAAAAAGGAAAAAGCATAGCATATCCACAATCCGAATACAGGTGCATGAATATAAAACATCCTGTCATAAGCACTCAGCAAAGAAGAGCCGAATAAATATATCCCGGAAATGATAAGCAGGAATTTGATGGCAAAAGGCAGCTGATACTTATTTTTAAAGGTGAGGAATGCTGAATATGCCAACAGTAATAGTACAGGGATGTTGACAAGCATATTTAATATTTTGGCGGTACCAAGTGAAACGTAGCTCTCAGGATAATTGAAAAACATCCGACTCCAGTTGGCAATCCAGTTTTTAAAAATTTTAATCGGATGAGATTTCAGATTGCGCCAGGCCATTTCTTTGAATTTCATGTCACGTTGAACTCCTTTGTACTGATGAATCTCATCATATTCTGCCTGATGATTCAGTTGTAGCAGTTGTAGGGATTTTTGATCCAATGAAGAAGTATTAAGTGAATCATTGTGCCATTCACCAAGTTCCCCCGGTACGGGATTGCTCATCCAGTACAAACTCATACCGGCTGCATTGCTCCAGTAAAGTATTTTACCTGAGAGGGAATATGTATATATTAAATACGGGATACAAAAAAAAAATGCCAGTATGATCAGGCTGAAAGATCTTTTGTACAAGGGGTTTTTCGTGACGAGGTATAGCAACAGGAACAGCATTGCCGCGAAAAGATACACTTCACCAAATAGTACTTTTGTTAAGGCAAGGTATGCCAGAACCATTGCAAACAAAATAGTGTGTTTGATACTTTTGTATTTTAAATTCGAAGAGAAATAATTCACAGCCATATATGCAACTGCTGCTATAAGAAATATACTCAGCGTTTCTGAGATGATATGTGGTAAGCTTTTATATGGCATATAATAGCAACCGAACAGGAATGTGAATAGGAGCGATCGCTTCTTTTTAATAAAATGGGAGAGGGTTTTATTGAAAAGGATCAGGGCAAGGAAATAAAGTACTGCATTAAATATTCTAATAATAAGTAGGGGCACTTTAAAAGCAACAAAAGGGATCAGATATAACGGAAACCCCGGGCCATTCCATAAGTTTATTTCCGGGGGTGGCGGTGAGTAAAATCCATTTAGTAAATTTTCAGCAAAGGTCAGGTATCGTCCTTCATCACCGGTTAGCATGCCGGAGTCCTGAACGAGAATGATAATGAGGTATAGGAGAAGGAACGGAAGGAGTGCCAGATAAGGACGTTCAAAAAAAATCTTCCGCATTGAGTTTTATAAAGGGGGGCCAAAATACAAAACGAAATGTAACCCACTCACATATTAATTTCTGAAAGATTTTGAAAATTTTCTGAATGGTAAATCATGATAGTTTTCGAAAAATGATTTGTATTCGGGATGAAGGATAGGAACAAAAAAACCCGTCATGATTTTTCACAACGGGTTTTTTTTTGTTGCTGTAAAGCTTATCTTACTCTTGAAGCTAAATCAGCACCGGCTTTGAATTTCGCCACTTTCTTTGCAGCAATTTTAATTGGCTTTCCTGTTTGAGGATTGCGGCCGTTACGTGCTGCACGTTTTGCAACAGAAAAAGTGCCGAAACCAACCAAGGCCACGCGATCGCCTTTTTTCAAAGACTTGGTAGTTGCATTCATGAATGCATCCAGTGCACGGTTTGCATCTGCTTTGGTGATCTTTGCCTCTGATGCAATTGCATCAATCAATTCTGCTTTGTTCATTTTAGATAGTTTTAATGATTAGAATATAATTTATGTATCAAAAGTAACTACGGAATGAATGCCATTACAGGTGCATCAATCATTTGTTGATAAATACCTTCGTTTGTTGAAAACTTAGCTACTGAAATCGGCCACTGTCAAAGGATTGGAGGCTTCAAAAAAAAATCGCCCCTGAATGAAGGGCGATTTTTAATTTTAAAATTATTCTATGAAAATCAGTTCTTATGATAGTTGGGAAGTTTACCTTCATCAATCAGCAACTGTGTTTTTTCTTTATGCGCTTTATAGTCACCGAAACACAATGCACTCAGCATATCTTCCCTCGTCATTTTTGGATCACCTAATTTTTTCTTGATCTCGTCAGAACAACGATCAACATATTTTTCAAAACGTTCAGGTGCCCAAACGTATTCTTTCTTTTGCCAGTCCGGTTTAGTGCGATCAATTGCAAATTCAAGAGGAAGGTCACCGGAAACAACGGCTTTCACGTCGAGTCCTTCAAAAATTTTCGGAAGCTGACGGTTGTCGAAAAGCAACGGACGACTGATGTCAATCACATGCTTTTTGCGTTTGGGATCAATCATCTTGAGGCCATTTACACGCAAGCCCTTTTTTTTAAGGTGGGCAAACTTTTTTTCAAATCGGTCGAGAGTGTCGTAAAGTAACATGAGATTTTGATTTACTATGGTTTAATAGCTTGATTTCTAACAATGTTATCTTTTCAGTAACCCGTGATGTGTGTGTGGAAATTTCTTATTGGAACACGGCAAATATACGCAAAGTTCGCCCAAAGTCAATATATTTCTTTTAAACCTTACAAGCCATAGCAGTAAAGGGTTACAGCCATTTTTGCTGCATCCGGGATGAATAAAAAAAATTCCGTAAAGCGGCTGTTTAAGCTAAATCCTGCCGGCTGCCATCAACAGGTCCAGGTCCTTGTATGGAAGTGTAGTTGCCTCGCTTACATAACGGTTTGTTACAGATCCGCGGTAGAGGTAAACTCCTTTTCGTACCGCTTTATTTTTCCACAACATTTCATCAATTCCTCCTTCTTCTCCGATACTGATGAGAATGGGAGTAAAAATATTACTCAGTGCTGTACTGGCAGTACGGCTAACCCGTGAGGCAATATTGGGAACGCAATAATGGACGACTCCGTATTTCCGGAAGACCGGTTGAGAATGATTGGTAACTTCACTCGTTTCAAAGCAACCGCCCTGATCAATGCTCACATCAATGATGACTGATCCGACCCTCATTTCGCTTACCATTTCATCCGTAACGACTACCGGTGCACGGCCTTCATTACTTCTCAATGCGCCAATGGCTACGTCGGCATTTTTAAGTTCTCTTAATAATGTTTTCGGGCTGATGACAGATGTAAAAATGCGCCTTCCGAGACGGTTCTGTAATCTTCTTAACCGGTGAATGGAATTATCGAACACTTTTACGTTGGCTCCCAGTCCAAGTGCTGCACGTGTGGCATATTCTCCTACTGTTCCGGCACCGATAATTACTACTTCCGTTGGTGCTATTCCGGCAATTCCGCCGAGCAGTTCCCCTTTTCCATTGAAAGTATTGCTGAGGTACTCTGCTGCAATCAGAATAGATGTGCTGCCAACGATTTCACTCATCGCCTGGATGATGGGGTAGGCGCCCGATTCATCATGCAGGTATTCATAACCGATGGCGGTGATTTTCTTACCGCTTAGTTTACGTATATAAGCTTCATCTTGCATACTCATCTGAAGGATGGATATCAGTTGCTGACGGGGTTGCATAAGTTCAACTTCATCAATAGATGGAGGTGCTACTTTCAGTACGATGTCAGCTTTATAAACTTCTTCAGGGCTGTAGGCAATCTGAGCACCGGCTTCACTGAAATCAGAATCCTGAATGTTGGAAGTTTTGCCCGCATTTGTTTCAATAACTATTTCATGACCATTTGCAACGAGCATACCCACTGCTTCCGGTATGAGCGGGATTCTGTTTTCCTGAAAAGATATTTCCCTGGGAATTCCAATATATAATTTCTTCTCCTTCTTTTTTACTTCAACCATCTGCTCTTTCGTGATGAAAGAAGGATTGATAATACTTGAAAATCTTCCCGGTGTATGCTCAGACATTTTCTGTTGTAATTATTCTGTTTTCGCTTGCGACACTGATGTGAACTTTAAGTGCTTCTTCAGGCAATAAATGTAAAATTTTTTCTGACCACTCGATAAAACAATAGCAACCACTATTGAAATATTCATTGACTCCTATGTCCACAGCTTCCTGCTCTTTTTCTATTCTGTAGAAGTCAAAGTGATATACAGGATTTCCTGATCCGTCTTTGTATTCATTAACCAGTGCAAAAGTGGGACTGGAAATATTTTCACTCACTCCCAGGATTTTGCACAAGGCTTTAATGAAGGTTGTCTTTCCGGCACCCATTTCACCAAAGAATGCAAAAATCCTGAATCGGAAATGAGTTTTCAGGAAACCGGCTGCTGCCAGTTCGATTTCATCCAGTGTAAACTCCTGACCTGATTGCATAATTGTCCTGCAAAATTACACATTGCCCTGTAACACTTTTAGCTGCAAAAAATTAGTTATTAAATATCAATGACAGGTTACCATTATGTCGAAAAGTTATGATCAGACAAACAATTGCTCGGAATCATAATACTATTTTTGCACGACAGACCATTCCATTTTGAATTCACGATTGCTGCTTTTTATTTTACTCTTTTCATCGGTAGCATTTATTGCATGTAATCCCCTGAAAAAAATTCCTGAGGGAAGTTATTTTTTAACAAAGAGTAAAATAGAAAGCGATTCCGTTCATTTTAAGAGGGAAGAATTAAATTCATTATTCAAACAGAAGTCAAACCGTAAAATACTCGGAGTGATCCGGTTGCACCTTGGGTTTTATAATTTTGGAAACATCGGTGATACCACAGTTGAAGGGCATAAAGGGCTTGGCAAGTTCTGGAAAAGAGTAAAGCGGGGAATGAGAAAGATCGGTGAAGAACCTGTAATACTTGACAATAGATTAACAGAACGAACAAGAGAACAATTGGAAATTTATATTCAGCGAAAAGGCTATTTTGATGGGACCGTATCGGATACGGTGATCCTGAAAAAGAAGAAAGCGATTGTATATTATCATCTTCATCCGAATGAACCTTATAAAGTACGCAATATCTCTTACAGGTCTTCCGATAGCGAGATTCAGGATAATATTATTTCTGAACAAAAGAAGTCGCTGATTATTCCGGGAAAAATATATGATGCAGATGTGCTGGAGAAGGAACGTGACCGGGTTACATCATTCATCAGAGACCGCGGTTATTATTTTTTCAACAGGAATTATATCATTTATGAATTGGATAGTTCCCTCGGATCACATCAGGTAGATGTTTTTTTGTATGTGAATAGTCAGTTTGAAAATGCAGGTCCCAATACCCAATTCAAGTCAATGGAGAAGCACCACCGGTACCGGCTCAATAATATTTTTATTTCTCCGGATTATAATTCTCTTAACGGAGAAACTTCAGCAACATCTGACACTATTCTGCTTAACGATTATTATTTTCTGGGAAACGATTCGAATGAATACCTGAAAAAGGAAATGTTGTTGCGGTTCATTTATATTAAAAAGGGGGATAGTTTTTACCAAAAGGATATTGACAATACTTATTCCGGGCTTGCAGGTTTGAACATGTTCAAATTTATCAATTTCAGATTTGTTGAAGTCCCACGCGATGGCAGTCAGCATGAATACCTGCTTGACGTTTATATTCAACTTTCACCTTCTGCGAAACAGGAATATAAATATGAAAGTGAACTTACGCATAACGGCGGAAACCTGGGAGTAGCCGGAAGTGTGACGTACCAGAATAAAAATCTTTTCAAAGGAGCAGAATCGCTGGAGTTGAAACTGTCAGGCGGACTTGAGTCACTCCGTAATTTTTCCGACCCAAATATTTCTAAAAAACTTTTATTTTTTAATACCTATGACTTCGGCCCTGAACTCAGTCTGGGATTTAAAAAATTTCTGTTACCCGGATTTATTGAAAGAAATACTTCGAGATATTTTAATCCGAGAACTTATCTAACGGTAGGAACGAATTACCAGAACAGACCTGACTACAAGCGTATCATTTCAAAGTTTTCTATTGGATATTCCTGGAAGCCGTCCATTCGCCAGCGGTTTCAGTATTATCCGTTTGAAGTTAATTCTGTTAATGTAACGAACTCGCCAAAATTTGAAATGCGTCTGATTGAAACAGGAGATCCGAGTTTAATTTACAGTTATAAAAATCACCTTATCACATCAGGCAGATTCGGCTGGGTATACACCAATCAGAGTACCGATATCACCAAGAGCTATTATTTTTTTCGTACCAACCTTGAAACTGCGGGTAACACAATTTACTGGTATAGCATGTTGTCAAACGCAGTGAAGGACACTTCAGAAGAAAGATTTACAATATTTGGAAATATTTTCTCTCAGTATGTTAAACCCGATTTTGATTTGAGTTATCACTTGTGGGTGAATCCGAGTAATACAGTTGTCTTCCGGCTTGCTGCGGGAATAGGTATTACATACGGAAATTCTAAAAATCTTACCCTTCCTTTCGACAAAGCATTTTTTATTGGTGGTGCAAACGACATCCGTGCATGGCGTGCACGCTCACTGGGCCCGGGATCGTATCAGGATTTAAGTGACATTGAAAATGGAGGCGACATGAAATTATTGATGAACCTTGAATACCGCTCTGCAATTTTTAAAAAACTTGAAATTGCTCCTTTTGTGGATGCGGGAAATGTATGGCTGCTCAATGATAAATTTACAAAACTGGAAGGAGCCCTTTTTGATTCCAAAGACATGTTGAGTGAAATTGCAGTGGGTGCAGGATTGGGAATCAGAATCAACTTCGGTTTTTTTATCATCCGTACCGACTTTGGATTGAAGTTGGTTGATCCATCACTTCCGGTATCTAACCGTTGGTTCTATGCCCATCAGAAATTTGTGATCGGGCAAATCGTTCCGAATCTGGCTATTGGTTATCCATTCTGAGTTATAAAAATACCCCATCCCAAATATTTCAGGACGGGGCATCTTTTTAATGACCGGGCAAATTACTTTTTGTTGCTTGCCGGGGCCACCGATTTTTCGGCCGCTTTTTCTGCCCCCACATTGTGAACTGCTTTCTTACTATGCACGCCTTCCTTGTGCATCATAGGAGCCGTTTTACTTACTGCAGCAGGCGCAGCATTTGTTGCCGGAGCAGTTGTCTGCGTAGCTTTCACAGGTGATTTCGATGCAGGTGCAGGTGTTTGTGCAATGGCTTGTACAAAGACAAAGCCGGTGGCAGCGATTGCGAAAAGGATCTTTTTCATTTTAATTTGTTTTAATTTTTTATTAATTATGTGACGGCGAAAGTGGCGGTAAGCAAATGAGTGCCGGATGAGCCCTGAATGGACGTTGTGTGAACATTTTTTAATCACAAAAACAGTATTATTAAAATCAGGTATTTCGCATTTCGGTTTTCTCTCTTAGTTTTGCCGTTCGAAATTAAAAACTGAAATATGTCTTATCAGAAGATTACTGAATTACTGGGGTCAAACGGGGATGACCTATTGAATCATCAATGCAAAACGGTTAAGAAGGAAATGATTCATTTACCCGGGAATGATTTTGTGGAAAGAATTTTTTCGATCAGCAACCGTAGTAAAAAAGTACAGGAGAACCTTAACAAGATCTATAATAATGGAAGGCTGAAGGGATCCGGTTATGTCTCCATACTTCCTGTTGACCAGGGAATTGAACATTCGGCAGGTGCTTCTTTTGCGCCAAATCCGATTTATTTTGATCCTGAAAATATTGTAAAACTTGCCCTTGATGGCGGATGCAATGCAGTTGCTTCTACCTTTGGAGTGCTGGGATCAGTTTCTAAAAAGTATGCAGACAAAATTCCTTTCATCGTTAAAATAAACCACAACGAGTTTCTTACCTATCCGAATAAGTTTGACCAGATCATGTTTGGCACAGTTAAAAGCGCTTACAACATGGGAGCAGCAGCAATAGGAGCAACAATCTATTTTGGTTCGGAAGAATCATCAAGACAAATTCAGGAAGTAGCCCGTGCTTTTGAGGAAGCCCATGAACTTGGAATGGCTACCATATTGTGGTGTTACCTGCGCAACAGCGGCTTTAAAAAAGACGGTAAGGATTACCATACAGCAGCAGATCTTACAGGACAAGCCAATCACCTCGGAGTTACCATTCAGGCTGATATCATCAAACAAAAATTGCCAACAAACAATGGTGGTTATACAGCACTTAACTTTGGAAAAACACATCCTAAGGTTTATTCTGAGTTGTCGTCTGATCACCCGATTGATTTATGCCGTTACCAGGTTGTGAACTGTTACATGGGACGCATCGGACTTATAAATTCCGGTGGTGAATCGAAAGGTGCAAGTGATCTTGCTGATGCAGTAACCACAGCCGTTATCAATAAACGTGCAGGCGGTCACGGGCTCATCAGCGGGCGGAAGGCATTTCAAAAACCGATGAAGGATGGAATTGAATTGCTGAATATGATTCAGGATGTTTATCTGAGTAAAGAAATTACTATTGCGTAGGGGTTAATAAGTTGATTTGTTTATTGGTTGAATGGTAAAAGCCCGACCTGAACCATGAGTCGTTTAATCAACTAATCAACTAATAAGCCAGTCAACCAATCAACCAATCAACCTCTCCACCAATCAACAAAACATGAGCTGGTTCAAAAGAATAAAAGGCGGTATTACAACTTCAACTAAGGAGAAAAAGGAAACTCCGGAAGGGCTGTGGCATAAATGCGCCTCTTGTAAAAATATTGTCCTTGCAAAAGACCATTCACTGAATTGTTATGTGTGCGAGAAATGCAACTACCACGACAGGATTGGATCAGAAGAATACTATTCGATAATTTTTGATGAGGGTAAATATCTCGAGTTGTTTCCAAAGCTGATATCCGCTGATCCACTTAATTTTGTGGACACAAAAAAATATGCTGACCGTATTGTTGAGTCCCGGATAAAAAGCGGGCTGAATGACGCCATCAGATCGGCACACGGAGAAGTGAATGGAGAGGACCTCGTCATTTGCTGCATGGATTTTACTTACATCGGCGGTTCGATGGGGTCGGTAGTAGGAGAGAAGATTGCAAAGTCAATTGATTATTGTATTGGGAAAAATGTTCCGTTCATGATCATTTCCAAATCCGGCGGAGCAAGAATGATGGAAGCCGCTTTTTCATTGATGCAGATGGCGAAAACCTCTGCCAAGCTTACATTGCTTGCTGACGCAAAGATTCCTTATATCTCATTGCTTACGGATCCCACAACGGGCGGTGTAACTGCTTCTTATGCCATGCTCGGAGATCTGAACATCGCAGAACCCGGATCACTCATCGGTTTTGCAGGTCCGCGTGTCGTAAAAGAAACGATCGGAAAAGATTTACCCAAAGGATTTCAGACGGCAGAATTTGTGCTCGATCACGGATTTCTGGATTTCATTGTCAACAGACGGGAGCTGAAAGTCAGTCTGGCACGGGTACTCGGTTTTTTCAGGAATTGAATCAGTGCTCGCTGAAACTGATATTGTAATTTTCCAACTCTTTCAGCACTGGCTCATAAATTTCTTTCGTTACAGGAACCAATACGCCCCTGGATTTTATTTCTCCGTTCAATATCAGTTTTGATGCTATGGCCAACGGCAGTCCGACAGTTTTTGACATAGCAGTATAAATAGAGTCTTCCCCTTTTACAACGAGTTCCGATTTTAAATTTCTGACTGAATTGTCTTGGTTTTTGATTTCAAAAATATGCTGCATCACAATCATGTCTTTGTCCTCCGTTTTGAGCTTCCACTTTTCTTCAAGGAGCTTTTGTAATGCCTGTGCAGGAGTGGCGTGCTCAAGTCCGATGGAAACATTTTCAAGGATTCCCGTCCATTCCACCATCTTCATTTCATCACTGTTCGCATCAGTATTCATGAAAGCAGCAAGCCTGCTTTTTACTGACGTATTTTTTTGTTGCGGCTGCAAAAATGATTCAATCAATTGCGCATAAGAAAGGTGTGCAATGTTGTCAATCACATAGCTGTCATCAGTCAAGCCAAGTTGAACAAAAATATTCCATGCCTTGCAAAATCCCGATTGACGCAATGTTCCGCGCAACATGTTTGGGATCTTTTCCAAATGATAAAGCGGCTTGTAAGAAAGCGAATCTCTGTTGGCATAGCCATCAAATGTTCCAAGTCCTTTTACAGTTATATTTTCTGTCTCAGTAAATAAACGGTTATATGGGAGGTAGCGGTAATTTCCGTCTTCAATAAATTTTGCTGTTCCCTGTCCGGCGAGGATGACGTTTCTCGGATTCCATGAAAACTTATAACCCCATGGATTGTCATTGCTTTCAGGTGCAACCAGTCCGCCCGTATATGATTTGAAGGAAGTTATTTCATCTCCCTCAGATTTAATCTTATCAATGATCTTCATTGCACTCATGTGGTCAATACCCGGGTCCAGTCCGCATTCGTTAAGAAGTACAATGCCTTCTTTCAATGCCGGCACGTGAAGATTACGGATTTCATTGGAGACATAAGATGCTGTTGCCAGATGCTTTTTCAACCGCACGCATTCTTCAGCAACCAGTGCATGCATATGAGCCGGAAGCATAGAGATTACAAGTTCTGCTTTGCCGATTTCAGTGCTGCGTTGTTGTTCGTCATTGATGTCGAATGCGATGGCATTTGACCGTTGGTGGTTTCCGGTTTTACTTTGCGCCAGTTCGAGGGATACGTCTGCGACGGTTAATGACCAATCTTGTTCCTGTGCGTTGTCAAGAAAATATTTAATCAGATAAGATGAAGAACGGCCGGCACCGATCAGGAGAATATTGCGCATAATAAATTTTTGTGTGGCGAAGGTAAAAAATCAGGCAGATAATATTTTTTCCAGGTCTGCATTTGTTTTTTCCTTTATCAACTGATGCCCGGCATCAAGAATGTGTAATGAGTTTTTTGCCCTGATTCCTTTCACAAATTTTTTACCGATAGCCGGTGGAATAACTTTATCGTACTTCCCGAAAAATAAATGGACATTCAGGTTTCTTTCATTGATTATTCTCTGAATTTTTTGGATGTCGGGATCAAGGTACCTCAGGCATTGCCAGGTGTTGTAAACCATTTCTCGGCTTTCATGGGTATTCAGAGAAGTACGGACAAAATTTGCAGTGCGGGGATGAACTAGTTTTATTTTTTCGAGCATATTTATAATGCTCATATACCGGCCGGGGTGCAGCATTAATCGTTTGTACAGCCATTTTCCAAAACTGCTTTTGGTTACGATGCTGTACCAGAAAGATTTTTTTATTCCATCCGGTGCAAAAAGATAAACGTCATTAACTTCATTGGGGAAAAGCTGTATCAGTCTTAATGCAAATTTTCCGCCGATACTGAATGCAAGTAGGGAAAAATAAGTAGCATGGATGTGCCACAAAAAATTCTTGAAGTATTTATGTAGCTGCAGCTTGTCAATGCCATGAAGGGCTGTCTCATCATCTACTTTGCTCAATCCATGATATGGAAGGTTAAAAGAATAGATGGTGTATTTATTTCCGAGGGAAGGTTCCAGCACCTTAAACATGGATAAATAATTTCCAAATCCATGAAAAGCAAACATGGCTTTTGCACCGTTGCCGTAGATTTCGTATTCAAGATGTATTCCTTCACTTTCAAAGGAGAGGGCCATGGTGCCAAAGATATTTTAAAATCGGGATGCGCATATAAATGGGGGAGCCATAGATTTGAATCTTCTTAACAGCCGTCCCGACCGATCAGGGCGCTGATTTTAATGATTGTTATGATACGTTCTGAAAGAATCTTTTAAATCATGACAATCGTGAGAATCAGTGTTCTAATTTTATCTCAAATCAGCGTTCTATTTATTTATCTTCGCATCCCAAAATCGCTCCCATTCATGCCAAGAGATCACTCCATTAAACACATACTCATTATCGGTTCCGGACCCATCATCATCGGACAAGCATGCGAATTTGATTATTCCGGTTCACAGGCATCACGTTCGTTGAAGGAAGAAGGAATTGAAGTGTCATTGATCAATTCAAATCCGGCGACGATCATGACTGATAAAGTGACCGCCGACAATGTTTACCTGAAACCACTTACAAAAAAATCCATTGTTGAAATACTGGAAGTACATGCAAAACGCAAAGATGGAAAAAAGATTGATGCCGTTCTTCCCACCATGGGCGGACAAACGGCATTGAACCTTGCCATTGAATGCCAGAAAGGCGGCGTATGGGAAAAATATGGAGTGAAGATGATCGGAGTGGATGTTGACGCCATTCATACTACCGAAGACCGTGAAAAATTCCGCCTACGGATGCTCAGTATTGGCGCAGGCGTTTGCAAAGGAAGAACGGCGACATCATTCCTTGAAGGAAAAGAGATTGCGCAGGAAATTGGTTTTCCACTGGTAATCCGTCCGTCATTTACACTGGGCGGTACAGGCGGAGGATTTGTTTACAAAAAAGAAGACTTTGATGAATTCCTCAACCGTGGATTGCATGCTTCACCCATTCATGAGGTGCTTGTAGAGAAAAGTGTTTTCGGATGGAAGGAATATGAGCTGGAATTGCTTCGCGACGCAAACGGAAATGTGATCATCATATGTTCCATCGAGAATTTTGACCCGATGGGAATTCATACCGGCGATTCAATTACTGTTGCTCCTGCAATGACACTGAGCGATACCACCTACCAGCGCATGCGTGACCTGGCCATCAAATGCATGAATGCCATTGGTCAGTTTGCAGGTGGTTGTAATATTCAGTTTGCTGTGAACCCTGAAGACGAGAGCGAGATGATTGTGATTGAAATCAATCCGCGCGTATCGCGATCATCTGCACTTGCAAGTAAGGCCACCGGTTATCCCATTGCAAAGATTGCCGCTAAACTTGCCATTGGATATCACCTCGATGAGTTAAAAAATCAGATTACAAAATCTACGTCAGCATTTTTTGAACCGACAATTGATTATGTTATTGTAAAAGTTCCGCGTTGGAATTTTGATAAGTTCAAAGGCAGCGACCGTCACCTCGGACTGCAGATGAAATCTGTTGGTGAAGCGATGGGAATCGGAAGAAATTTCCAGGAAGCATTGCAGAAAGCCTGTCAGAGTTTAGAGATCAGAAGAAATGGATTGGGTGCTGATGGAAGAGAGATCAGAGAGCAGGATGAAATACTTGATTCTCTCGAAAGGCCAAGGTGGAACCGCTTGTTTCATATCTATGATGCATTCAAGCTCGGAATTAAATTTTCTACAATTCAAAAGTTGACGAAGATTGATACGTGGTTTCTCCGGCAGATTGAAGAGCTGATTGAACTTGAGAAGGAAATTGAGAAATATACTATCGCTGAAATCCCGCGTGAGTTATTAATGGAAGCGAAGAAGAAAGGATATGCTGACAGACAGATTGCGCATTTGCTTCGTTGTTGGGAGAGTGAAGTGTTTAAAAAGCGACATGAACTTGGCATCAAACGCGTTTATAAATTGGTTGATACCTGTGCAGCCGAATTTGAAGCGAAAACACCATATTATTATTCCACTTTTGATGAAGAGAATGAATCCATTCCTTCTGATAAAAAGAAGGTAATTATTCTCGGCAGCGGTCCTAACCGGATAGGGCAAGGGATTGAGTTTGACTACAGTTGTGTGCATGGCGTACTTGCTGCAAAGGAATGCGGATACGAAACCATCATGATCAACTGCAATCCTGAAACGGTTTCAACGGACTTTGACATTGCAGATAAATTATATTTCGAACCTGTATTCTGGGAACACATTTATGAAATCATCGAACATGAAAAACCGGAAGGAGTCATTGTTCAGTTGGGCGGACAAACTGCTTTGAAGCTTGCAGAGAAATTAAATAAGTATGGAATTAAAATCATAGGCACCAGTTTCGAGTCGCTCGACCTTGCAGAGGACAGGGGAAGATTTTCAAATTTACTTCGTGAATTGAATATACCATATCCGAAGTTTGGCGTCATTGAAAATGCTGACCAGGGTGTATCACTTTCACGTGAACTTGGATTCCCGTTGCTGGTGCGTCCTTCCTATGTATTGGGCGGACAAAGCATGAAGATCGTCATCAACGAAGAAGAACTCGAGCAGCATGTTGTTCAGATTCTTCAGGACATTCCGGGCAACCAGATTCTGCTCGACCATTTTCTCGAGCGCGCCATCGAAGCAGAAGCTGATGCCATTTGCGACGGAGAAGATTCTTATATCATCGGCATCATGGAGCACATAGAACCCGCAGGCATCCACAGTGGAGACAGCAATGCAGTACTCCCGCCTTTTGACCTGAGTAAAAATGTGATGAACCAGATCACGGAGTACACCAAAAAAATTGCTAAGGCCATGCATGTGAAAGGGCTGATCAATATTCAGTTTGCCATCAAAGATGAAATCGTTTACGTGATCGAAGCCAACCCACGCGCATCACGCACGGTGCCATTCATTGCGAAAGCGTATGATGAGCCGTATGTAAACTATGCAACGAAGCTGATGCTCGGCGCCAATAAGGTGAAAGATTTTAAATTCAATCCAAAGATGGACGGATACGCAATCAAGATTCCGGTTTTCAGCTTTGATAAATTTTTAGATGTAAATAAAGAGCTCGGACCGGAAATGAAATCAACAGGCGAAGCAATTTATTTTATCAAGGATCTGGAGGACGATTTTTTTCAGAAGGTGTATGGGGAACGGAATTTGTATTTGAGCAGGTAAACCGGTAAACAGTAATCTGATAATGTAGCTTTGAAAGCAAAACTTTTCAGCAATGGAAAAAATCATTAGTGTTGATCCTGAAATCATGAGCGGAATGCCGGTTTTTAATTGTACGCGGGTTCTGGTGAAGAATCTTTTCGATTATTTAGAAACAGGTGATACTCTTGAAATTTTTTTGGAAGATTTTCCTTCAGCCCATAAAGACCAGGCGATTGGAATTTTAGAGATGGCTGAAAAGTTAGTTACTGCTTCTAATGAAGGTCTGAATGAAAGTGCTGCTTGATGAATGTTTACTCAGTTTAGATTACATCATTGAAAAATGGAGTTCTATTCATGAAAAAAAATAAATTAATTAATGCAGATGTAAATGTGGAGTCCGGTTTTCTCGTTGTTACCAAGGACGGGAAGACGCCTCGCTTTGAATTGAGAAAAATATCAGAGCGGTTATCAAAGGCGTCAGAGGCGCAGTTAAATCAATTTGCAATCTCGCCATCCGGTTATGGAATTCACTGGTATGCCATTGATGAAGATATTTCTAATCCTGCACTTTTGAATGAGCCCGTTTCATCGTACGAAAAGAATCAAAAAGGAAGCTAATCAATAGTGATGAGAGAGGGATTAATTAGCTTTATATTTTTAATGAATTTTTTTAACCCGTCTTCCGCTCAAATTACTTTCCAAAAAACCTACGGAGATTCAACAGTTAACGACAATGGGCAAAGTATTCTGCAAACGGATGATGGCGGTTATATAATTGCAGCAACAAGATTTACTTCCGGAAATTATATCGAGTCACTTTTTCTTATCCGGACTGATGGTGCCGGAGATACATTGTGGACAAAGTTGATTAATGAGCCCACAATAAATTATTCTGCTTCACAAATAATCAAAACTTTTGATGGCGGATTTGCCATTACAGGAATTAAAGGAGGAGGAGTAACTTCAGTTCCTTACCTCGTAAAGATTGATTCCCTTGGAAATATTTTATGGAATAAAAGTTATCTCTGGTTTGCAGATGAACACATCAGCTCCCTCATTCAAACCCCCGACAGCGGATTTCTTCTTGCCGGATATTTATACAACGGAAATAACCTTGTCTATTTCATCAGGATAAATGCCATAGGTGATACCTTGTGGACAAAGTCTTACGAGGAAAATTTTTACAACGCTTCTGTTTACTCGGTTCGACTAACACTTGATGGAGGCTTTATCGCAGCGGGTTCTGTTCAAAATACAAACACGCAAGATGTAGATGCTTTCCTTTTTAAAACGGATTCATCAGGCAATGTTTTGTGGGCCAGGGGTTATGGAGATACAGATTATGATTACGCACAAATGGCCGAAGCAACTTCTGATGGCGGATTTATTATTGCAGGAGTAACCTATAGTTTCGGCGCCGGACTTGCAGATTTTTTTCTGATTAAAACAGACTCCACCGGAGTATACCAATGGTCCAAAACATACGGCGGTGTAAGCGATGACAGAAGCGAGTCTGTCATACAAACTGATGACGGAGGATATCTATTCACCGGCGAGTCAGCAAGCTTTTCAACCGGAAACTTTGATGTGTATATAATAAGAACAATTTCAAATGGGGATACCCTCTGGACAAAAACGTTAAATGGTTTGAGTAACAATGAAGGGTATTCACTGATTCCAACTGCTGACAATGGCTTTGCCATTACCGGGACTTATTATAGTCAGCAAGGCAACAATGACGTGCTATTTATTAAAGCGGATTCAACCGGATGGATTGGTTGCTCAGAAAGCAGTGCAATGACAACTGTTACAAATCCTACAACGCAAGTGGTCAATCATCATTTCAATTATCTTGCATCTTCACCTTCTGTTGTCATGCATTTACTTGATGAAACGAGTGGTGCAAGTGTAGAAATACTTTGCGAACATGTTGGAATATCAGGTGACTCTGAAAATTCAAATTCTATTTTTATTTATCCGAATCCGGTAAGCAGCCAATGCAAAATTCACCTCCCGATAGCTATCGGGACACAATTCAGGATCAGGCAAATTGAAATTCTCGATATTTTTGGTAATAATTATTTTATTTTTCAATTTACCTCTGTCCGGGATTTACAGGATGTTGAAATAGATGTATCAGGCTTAGCTCCCGGTATTTATTTTGTAACAGTTCAAACCGGCACGAATTCTTCGACCTTAAAATTGATAAAACTATAATCATTCTAAAACCACTTCTTATCTTTGACAGCTTAATTTAGTAAGTCTTGCGTCATGGATCTTCTGATTTTTGACTTTTAACTTTTAACTTATTTCTTCCTCCATGGCCGATCTCTTTTATATTGTTCTTATCATATGGGTGCTCTGGCGCATTTTCGGCGGATCAGCAAAAACGACCGTTCACCACAAACACCATTACGAGCAACCCCGAAAGCAGGAAGGCGAAGTGACCGTAACTCCAACTCCAAAAACAGATCAACAGAAAGATACTGACAAAGGTGAATATGTGGATTATGAGGAGGTTAAATAAGTTTCTGCAACCATCAAATTTTTTTACAGGTGCTTTTTAATTCTTAATTCTGCACTCTCAATTCACCGGATAATTTTAACCGCATCTTTTTATGAATAAACTGAAGCCATACCTCCCTCACCTGATTGCTATCGCTGCTTTTCTCGCGATCACAATGATTTATTTTTCCCCGCTCTTTGCCGGGAAACAATTAAAGCAAAGCGACATTTCAAACTGGGAGGGAATGAGCAAAGCGATTGATGATTATCGTGTAAAGTATCATGATGAGCCCCTGTGGACGAATTCTATGTTTGGCGGAATGCCGGCATATCAGATTTCGGTTTTGTATCCCGCAAACCTCGTTCAGTATATCAATAGAATAATCTGGCTTGGACTGCCATCGCCCGCAAATCTTTTGTGGAATCTGATGATTGGGTTTTACTTTCTGCTCATCGTTTTGAAAATTGATCAACGGATTGCAATACTTGGCTCCGTTGGTTTTGCAATGTCGAGTTACTTTCTGATTTATATTGAATCAGGTCATAACACACAGGCGCATGCAATAGCATACATGGCTCCGGTAATTGCAGGAGTGATTATGACTTACCGGGGAAAATGGTTGATTGGAACTGCGATTACAGGGTTGATGATTGCCCTTGAATTATACACCAATCACTTGCAGATTACGTATTACCTGATCATGATCATCGTACTTCTCGGAATTGCAGAGTTGTACAGGGCTTATCGCGAAAAAGCGCTGCCTTATTTTTTTAAAGCCACTGCCTCACTGGCCATCGTTGCCGCTATTGCAGGTTGTACCAATATCACCAACTTACTTGCCACAGCTGAGTACGGAAAGTATTCAACGCGCGGACCATCAGAACTTACTTCCGATAAAGAAAATAAAACTACAGGTCTCGACAGGGATTATGTAACAGGCTGGAGTTATGGGATAGGAGAGAGCTTCACACTTTTCATTCCTGATTTTAAAGGCGGAGTCTCTGAGCCGATTGCAAAGGCGAATAAAGATGCGCTGAAAAATGTGGATGCAAATTACAAGCAGAATATCGGACAGTTCGGTGCTTACTATGGTGAACTTCCATTTACCGGCGGACCTTCCTATGTAGGCGCAATTATTTGCTTGCTATTTGTTATTGGACTTTTTATCATAAAGGGTGAAATGAAGTGGTGGATTCTTATTGCAACCGTACTCGGGTTGGTGCTGAGCTGGGGAAAACACTTTATGCCGTTTACAAATTTCTTTCTGGACTACGTTCCCGGTTACAACAAATTCAGAACCGTGTCCATGACGCTCACCATTGTTGAATTTATGATGCCACTCCTTGCTGTTCTTGCACTTGATAAAATTGTAAAAGAAGCAGACTGGATGAAGAAAAATATTAAGAAATTATATTACGGCGGCGGAATTGTATTGGGGATTTCAATTCTCATACTTGCTGCGCCCGGCATGTTCACCTCTTTTTATACCCAGGAGGAATACGACAACGTTGTGGCCTCAGTAAAAGGGCAGAATGTCTCACAGGAAGTGCTCGATGGATTTTTTGCTTCCCTGGAGACAGCACGTAAGGCAATAATGACCGCTGATTCGATGCGTACTTTTTTACTTGTGCTGCTGGCTTCTATTCTGATCTATACATTCGTCAGGTACAAATTCAGGGCTGGACTTATTATCTGGTCGTTGGCTGTGCTCATTTTACTTGACTTGTGGACCGTTGATAAGCGTTACCTCAGTGCCGATGACTACGTCAGGAAATCCTCAAACTATACGGCATTCCCGATGACTGCCGCTGACGAAATGATTCTGCGCGACAGCACATCATACAGGGTGCTTAACCTGGCAGCAAACACTTTTAATGATGCAAGCACATCTTATTATCACCAGTCAATCGGCGGGTACCACGGCGCCAAACTGAAAAGATATAAGGAAATGATTGACCACACCATCACGCCGGAAATGACTGACATCAGAAGTACGATTCAGAATAAAGACAGCGATATGATGATGACTCTTTTCTCGCAACGGACAATCAATATGATGAATACAAAATATATCATCATCAATCCTGATGCATCACCAATTTTAAATGAAGGCGCTCTTGGAAATGCTTGGTTTGTAAGCGAAGTGAAGATGGTTCCCAATGCGGATTCGGAAATTGCAGCGCTGCAAACCTTTAATCCGAAAACGACAGCTGTTGTTGATGAACGATATAAAGATATTCTGTCGGGCTTTACACCTGCCTTTGATTCTGCCGCATCCATCTCTTTGAAATCCTATAAACTGAATGATCTTGTTTATGAATCAAATTGCTCGTCACCACAGATGGCAGTATTTTCTGAAATCTTTTATGACAAAGGATGGAACGTTTATGTGGATGGCCAAAAGTCAGATTACGTATGCGTGAATTATGTTTTGAGAGGCATGAAAGTTCCTGCCGGCTCACATACTATTGAATGGAAATTTGAACCGGAGGTTTATATAACAGGAGAGAAAGTCTCATTGGTCAGCTCTGCATTATTGTTATTGCTCGTGGCAGGAATAGGATTTATGGAATGGAAAAAAGGAAAAGGGTAATTGGTTGATTAGTTGACTTGGTTGATTGTCTATAATTTAAATTGCCATTTCGTATTTTGCATTTCGGATTTCGAATTTCGTTTTTGGGATTTCGATTTTCTTCATCATTGATTTATCGTGCAGACTTTTAAAAAAATCTTAATCATTTCATACTATTGGCCCCCAAGTGGTGGCGCCGGAGTTCAAAGGATTTTTAAGTTTGCCAAATACCTTTCGCTGTCAGGTTTTGATCCTTATGTATTGACTGTGGATAGTAATGTTGCCAGCTATCCCATTCGGGATGAATCATTGCTCCATGACATTCCCTCTGATTTAAAGGTTTATCATACACATTCATTTGAGCCGCTGAATATCCTTACTAAAATTACAGGCAATAAAGCGCCTTATGGTGGTTTTGCAAATAAAGACAAAGAGAAGTTTTCTCAGCGGATGTTGCGATTCATCAGAGGTAATTTTTTTATTCCTGATGCCAGAAAGGGATGGGTGAAATATGCTTTTGCAAAGGCTTCAGAACTGATCGCTACTGAAAATATTGATACCGTGTTGATTTCTTCTCCACCACACAGTTCTCAGTTAATTGGAGTGAAGCTGAAGAGAAAATTTCCAAAACTCAGGTGGATCGCTGATTTGCGGGATCCGTGGACTGACATATTTTACTACAAGGATATGCTCCACACAGGAATGGCCGCTCAAAGGGACGCAGCTTATGAAAAACAGGTTGTGGAACAGGCCGATGAACTGGTGGTGGTGAGCAATCCGATTTTGAAAAATTATTTATCGAAGAGTAAAAAAATTTCAGCTTCGAAAATTCATGTCATACCAAACGGATTTGACGAAGATGATTTTCCGCCGGTAAGCATTTCAGGAAATGAAGTATTTACGTTTACTTACGTTGGAACCATTGCTGACATTTACAATCCGAGAATATTTTTTGAGGCACTGAGAAATGCACTTGATGAATTGCCATCCCGGAAAGTGAAGTTGAGATTTGTAGGCGGAAGAACCGACAATATCATTGCCATGATCAAAGACAACGGGCTAGATGAGTTCACTGAATTTATACCGCACGTAAAGCATGAGAAGGCGATTGAGTATATGAGAACGTCAGATGCCTTGTTGCTTGTAATTCCAGATGTGCGCGATAGTCATGGCATTCTCACCGGAAAGCTGTTTGAATACATGGCGTCACGTAAACCCATTATCTGCATCGGCGCACAGCAAGGTGATGCAGCAAAAATTGTCAATGAGTGTCATGCAGGAAAAACTTTTGAACGCAATGAAGTTTCTCTGTTAAAAGATCATATCCTCGGACTTCTCACTGAATGGAGTCCGCATCGTTCAGAGATTAACCAAAGCACTAACTTTGTAAAGTATTCCAGAAAAAATTTGACGATTCAACTTGCTGAAATTTTATCCGGGAAATCTTTAACCTCAAATCAATAATATATGTGCGGAATATCGGGCTTTATTGATCCACAGTTAAATATTGATGAAGCACATAATACGCTTGAAGCAATGCTTCAAAGTATTGCACACCGTGGTCCGGATGCAAGGGGTATGCGATTTGAAATGCCGCTGGCTTTTGGGCATAACCGACTGAGTATTATTGACCTTTCTGTTGACGGTAATCAGCCAATGGAATATTTTGATGCATTGATTACTTACAATGGAGAAATTTACAACTACGTTGAAGTCAGGGAAGAATTAAAGAAGAAAGGTTATCAGTTTACAACCCAATCCGACACAGAAGTAATCCTCGCAGCATTCCGCGAACACGGCGAAAAGTGCGTTGAACTTTTCATGGGCATGTGGGCATTTGCTATTTGGGATCTCAAGACGCGAAAATTATTTTGTTCGCGCGACAGATTTGGAATAAAACCTTTTTACTATTTACACAATGGTGGTCGGTTTTATTTTGGTTCCGAATACAAAGCGTTAAAGAAAGCTCCGTTGTTTAAGTCTGATCTGAATTACAATCAGATCAATCGTGGACTGCAAATGGGATGGATGGGATATGGTGATGAAACTTATTTCGAGTCACTAAAATCTTTACCCGCCGCTCATAACCTCGTGTTTGAGGATGGTAAGGTGACCATTTCAAAGTACTGGGATATTCACCCGGAGAAAAAATTTGCAGGCTCCTCCGAAAGCAAAGTCGAAAAATTTAAATCATTATTCGATCAGAGCATTCGTCAGCACATGCGTAGCGATGTGGAAATCGGTGGATGCCTGAGTGGTGGGCTCGACAGTTCTGCCATTGCATCAGCCATTGCAACTGATTTCACTGACCTGAATTTTAAAACATTTACTATTTATTACGAGGGAAAAGGTAGCGTGGACGAACGCCCTTTTGTGAATGAGGTGCTTTCAAAATATCCTTCACTCAATCCGTTTTATTTCAGCCCGACTGATGATGACATCGGAAATGATTTTGAAAATGCTATTAAACATGCCGATGTACCCATCGCAGGTTCGTCTCCGATTTCACAATACTTTGTGATGAAACTTGCTGCTGAGAAAAAAATAAAAGTGGTGGTGGATGGTCAGGGCGCTGATGAAATGCTGGGGGGCTATATGCATTCCTTTTACCGGCTGATCGGTGGGTTGCTTAAGCAAATGAAATTCGGAAAAGCGATTCACCAGCTAAAGGCACATGCATCAAATCAGGAAATGGGATTCGGAAAAATGAAGGATGTGTTTTTGAAAAGCTTTCTCGCCGGAGGACTTAGTGAACAGCAATTGTATGCAATGGAATACAAAAACTATTTTCCGTTTTTAGGAAATAACAACAGCGTTAATTTTAGACTTGACCGTCCGGGAGGATCTGATTTGGACCGTTTTCTCTACCACCTGACATTTACAACATCACTACCGACATTGCTGCAATATGAAGACCGCAATTCAATGGCCTTCTCAATCGAATCGCGGGTTCCTTTTCTCGATCATCGTCTTGTTGAATTTGTTTTTTCACTTTCTGATGACGACAAAATTGATAACGGCATCACTAAGAAAATTCTCCGCCGGTCGTTGAGTTCGATTTTACCTGAAAAAATTTCTTCCAGAAAAGACAAAAAAGGATTTGTAACTCCCGGTGAAATTAAATGGCTGCGCGGGCCATTGAAACATTTAGTTGATGACAGTTTCTCAAATCTCGATTTCCTCAACATGAAGAAAATTCAGCCAATATTAGAGGGTTTCAGGAAAGGAGATAACAGAAATGCAAACCTGGTATGGCGCATCTGCGTATTGAATTATTGGATGAACAAAAATACCTGACATTCGAGGGGGGCTTTCTTTTCAACAAATTTCTCTTGATAATAGTATTCGCATTCATTTACTATCCTGTTTTTAATGACTTACTTTGAGGAAAATCATACGTGCGCTATTGAATATGAGCATTGAAGGTAGTCAACTTCTTGAAGTTGGTTTCGGCTGTTTGTCTAATATCTCTTCCCGATAGCTATCGGGACTCGTTTCTTACTTCTCACGTCTAAAATCTCAGCAAATGCAAGACATCACACGCATATTTGATATTCTTGAAAAGCAAAAGAATTCACTGCCCCTTGAGAACGCACTCAATGCCAAAGTGAATGGCGAGTGGAAACAAACGTCAACGGATGAATTCTGGAAACTCGCATCCGTTGTGAGTTTTGCGCTGTGGGCTATGGGACTGAAAAAAGATGATAAAGTCGCAATCGTTTCCAACAACAGACCTGAGTGGAATATTGTTGATATGGGCATGTTGCAGGCAGGAATTGTGAATGTGCCTTTATACACAACACTGAGTCCACAGGAAACACAATTCATCCTTAATGACAGCGGCGCCAAACTCATTTTTGTTTCTGACATTAACCTCTATCAAAAGGTCGTCTCCATCCGCTCGCAACTTCCTGAAATAACAGACATTATCACTTTTGAGAAAATTGATGGCGCTACTTATTGGGGTGATTTTATTAAAAAAGGTGAACTGAATCAGAAAGACAAAGAACTGGAAGAGGTCAAAAAATCTATTCAGCCAGATGATGTGGCCACATTGATTTATACTTCCGGAACAACGGGCAATCCGAAAGGGGTCATGCTTACACACAATAACCTCATCAGCAATGTGTGGGGTACGCGCACACTGATACCTGCCGGATACAAAGCAAAGGCACTGAGCTTTCTTCCGCTCTGCCATGTTTATGAGCGCATGCTTACGTATGTGTATATGTATGTTGGCATCTCCATTTATTATGCGCAAAGCATGGAAACGATAGTGGAAAATATCAAAGAAGTAAAACCGGATGTTTTTTCTACCGTTCCGCGACTGCTTGAAAAGGTGTATGATAAAATTGTTGCTAAAGGAAAAGAGCTTACTGGGATTAAACGCAAACTTTTTTTCTGGGCGCTCAACCTCGGCCTTAAATATGAACTCGATGGAGCCAATGGATTATTTTATGAATTGAAGTTATGGCTGGCTAACAAAATAATTTTCAATAAATGGCGCGATGCCCTTGGAGGTAATGTGAAGGCTATTGTAAGTGGTGGCGCAGCACTCCAGCCACGGCTTGCACGGGTTTTCTGGGCTGCAAAAATTGTTGTACTTGAAGGATATGGTCTTACAGAAACATCTCCGGTTATTGCTGTGAATAATACCAACCTGAAAAATGCTGTGCGGATTGGAACAGTGGGCCCTGTCATTGAAGGCGTGGAAGTAAAAATTGCAGAGGACGGAGAAATTCTTTGTAAGGGGCCAAATGTGATGAAGGGTTATTATAAACGACCTGACCTGACAGCTGAAGTAATTGATGCTGATGGATTTTTTCATACCGGAGATATCGGAGTGCTGGAAAACGGAAGGTTTCTGAAAATTACCGACAGGAAAAAGGAAATATTTAAAACATCAGGCGGAAAATATATTGCGCCACAGGCACTGGAAAATAAATTTAAAGAATCACCATTTATTGAACAAATGATGGTGGTTGGTGAAAACAAAAAATTCGCATCAGCACTGGTTGTTCCGGCTTTTGCCCACCTGAAATCTTGGTGCGAGATTAAAAGTATTCCTTTCGAATCCAATGAATCTGTGATCAGAAACCCTGACGTAATTGCAAGAATAAAATCAGAGTTTGATACTTTCAATCAAGATTTCGGTCAGACAGAACAGGTAAAAAAATTCATCTTACTGCCTAAGGAATGGACTCCTGACAGCGGCGAACTCACCCAAAAATTAAGTTTAAAACGAAAGGTAATTACGGAGAGAAACAAGGATGAGATTGATAAAATGTACGGGGAGTGAGAAATGAGTCCCGATAGCTATCGGGAAGAGATATTAGTCCCGATAGCTATCGTGATGAGATGAGAGATGAGAAACGAAAGGTCATGAATTTGTGATTGTTAATCAGGATTTGTTGGTGTTTCATTGAAAAGAAAATAAAGGATTAAATAATAAACATGATATAATGTTTTCATTTAAAGATATGACTTTTCATCTTGCCGGAAAAAAAGCAATGCACAATCTTAAGCAAATTAAAATCTGGCAGAAATCAATCAACCTTTCAGTTGAAGTTTATAAAGCAACAGCAAAATTTCCTGTTGAGGAAAAATACGGACTTACCTCTAAAATCAGAAGAGCTATTGTATCGATAGCTTCCAATATTGCTGAAGGAGCCGGACGAAATTCTGATAACGAATTTGTCCACTTCCCGGGTATTTCAAATTGTTCCTCTTATGAACTTCAAACGCAGGTAGTGGTTTCTAATAAACTGGGCTTGATTAAAAAAGAAGTATTAAATTCTTTACTTCGATTGATAGACGAAAATCAAAAAATGAATTACGTATTACAGAAAAAACTTAAAGACAAGAAGTAAGAAATAATATACCGGACATCAGAATCCCATATAGTCTCAAGGCTGTTGTCTCACATCTCATTCCAATTAAACATGAAAAGAAATATAACACACGTTGCAATCCTTGGTTCCGGAATTATGGGAAGCCGTATTGCCTGTCACTTTGCTAACATAGGAGTGAACGTACTCTTACTCGATATCGTCCCGAAGGAACTTTCTGACGAAGAAAAAAAGAAAGGATTGACAATTGACTCCCCGCAATTTAAAAACAGGATTGTAAATGGCGCACTTCAGAATACGCTGAAAGCAAATCCATCTTCAATCTATAAAAAATCTTTTGCCTCATTAATCAGGACGGGAAATTTTTCTGATAACATGAAAGATATTTCCGGTTGTGACTGGATACTTGAAGTGGTCATTGAAAATCTTGACATCAAAAAAAAAGTTTTTGAAGAAGTTGAAAAATACCGAAAGCCCGGTACGCTGATCACCAGCAACACCAGCGGTATTCCCATTCACCTGATGAGTGAAGGAAGAAGCGGCGATTTTCAAAAACATTTTTGCGGCACCCATTTTTTCAACCCGCCAAGGTATCTGCGACTGCTTGAAATAATTCCCGGACCTGAAACAGATCCTTCTGTGATTGAATTCCTGATGGATTACGGAGATAAATTTCTAGGTAAGGAAACGGTTCCATGTAAAGATACACCTGCCTTCATCGCCAACAGGATCGGCGTGTACAGCATCATGAGTTTATTTCATCTCGTTGAAAAGATGGGATTGACAGTTGAGGAAGTGGATAAACTTACCGGTCCATTACTGGGTCGTCCGAAATCTGCCACATTCAGAACATGCGATGTGGTAGGTCTTGATACACTTGTGAAAGTTGCAAATGATTTATCCGCACGGTGCCCTGAAGACGAAGGAAGAGCCAATTTCAAATTGCCGGAATACGTTCAGAAAATTGTAGATAATAATTGGCTCGGTGATAAAACAGGTCAGGGCTTTTACAAAAAAGTAAAATCACCCGGTGGTAAAAGTGAAATTCAGTCACTCGACCTGAAAACGCTGGAATATAAACCGAAAGGGAAAGTAAGATTTGCAACCATTGAACAGGCAAAGGTGATTGACAGTTTGCCCGACAGATTGAAAGCATTGGTGAGTGGACAAGACAAGGCCGGTGAGTTTTACAGGGCTTCTTTTTATAACCTGTTTCAGTATATCAGCAACCGCATTCCTGAGATTGCCGATGATGTATATCTGATAGATGATGCTTTGTGTGCAGGATTTGGATGGGAGATCGGCCCCTTTGCAATATGGGATGCCTTGGGAGTTTCCGAAACCGTTAAAAAGATGGAGAAGGAGGGACTGAAACCTTCGAAATGGGTATATGATTTGATTGCCAACGGAAAGAATACTTTTTTCACGACCAAAGACGGAAGTAAATTATACTACTCCATCCCGGATAAAGATTACCGTAAAATACCCGGCACCGAAAACTATATCTACCTTGATGTGTGCAGGGATAAAACAATATGGAAAAATTCCGGCTGCAACCTGATTGACATAGGAGATGGAGTCTTGAATCTTGAGTTCCGCACCAAGATGAATACCATCGGTGGCGAGATCGTCGAGGGGATGAACAGAGCAATTGAAACTGCGGAAAAAGATTTTCGCGGGCTGGTGATCGGAAACGAAGCACAGAATTTCTCAGCCGGCGCCAACCTGGCTATGATATTCATGATGGCTACCGAACAGGAATGGGATGAGATTGACATGGCCATCAGGGTATTTCAGAGTATGAATATGCGGGTTCGTTATTCCTCCATTCCTGTTGTTGTGGCACCGCGCGGATTGTCACTTGGAGGTGGTTGCGAAATGTCGTTACATGCCGATAAAATTGTAGCCGCGGCAGAGACTTATATCGGGATGGTGGAGTTCGGAGTCGGGCTGATTCCGGGTGGCGGTGGAAGCAAGGAATTCGCCCTTCGTGCAAGCGATTCTTTTAGTCCGAATAATATTGATGAACAGGTTTTAAGAGAGTATTTTCTTACAATCGGCATGGCAAAGGTATCTACATCAGCACATGAAGCCTTTGACTTAAAAATCTTAAGATCAGGACATGATGAGGTTGTAATGAATCTTTCACGTCAGATCAGTGAAGCAAGGCGTGCCGTGATTGAAATGTCAGATGCCGGTTATGTTCGCCCTGTTGAAAGACGTGATATCAAAGTGCTGGGAAAAAGTGCCTTGGGGATGATTTATGCCGGAGCTTCTATCATGAAATCAGGAAATTATATTTCTGAACACGACCAGATGATTTCTGAAAAGCTTGCTTATGTAATGTGTGGAGGTGATTTATCAGCACCAACTTTGGTAAGTGAAAAATATTTATTAGAATTGGAGCGCGAAGCTTTCTTATCTTTGTGCGGTGAGCGAAAAACGCTGGAACGAATTCAGAGTATTCTTACCACAGGGAAACCACTTCGCAACTAAACTTATTCATCTATGACTCGGATCAAAAAATTCAGAGCTGTTATTTTGTTGATTTTTCTTTTCGTCTTTCCTGCCCTGATTTTCGCCCAAACTGAAGTTAAGCCTAAATATGCATCCGGTAAGGATAAAAGACACCGTAATAAATCGGATGAATTGGGTCGTAAGCAGGGTACATGGGTAATTTTTAATTCCTTCGGTGATAAAATTGCAGAAACCGATTGGGTGAACGACAAGAAGGAAGGAATGGAGAAGAAGTATTACTCTTTCGGAAAAGTCAAAGAGGAACAGGAATACCTTGGTGGGATTAAAGATGGAGTTTATAACCGGTATTTTTTCTCCGGTCAGGTTGCAAATGAAGGACAATATGCCAACGGAAAAAGGGATGGCAAATGGTCGAAATATTTTGAAGACGGAAGCATTCGCCAGGAAGGAAGTTTTAAGAACGGGAAAAAGGATGGAGTCTGGAAAACGTATAACAGAAAGGGTACCGTACTTAGTGAGGGATCTTTTAAGGAGGGTGATGACATCGCAATTATAGCGGCTGAACAGAAAAAGAAAGACGATGCAAAAAAAGCTGCTGACGCCAAGAAAGCTGGTGATAAAGGAACTGATAAAGCAGGAGATAAAAATAAAGGTCCAAACGTTCCGGCAAATCCTCCGCTATATAGTCCCGGTGCACCGCCTGACTCAACAAAAAAATAGCTTATTTTTTTTCTTCTTTTTCTTGTGAATCTTTTAATTCACCATTCTTATCCCGTAAACTTTATGGCTGCTATCTCACATCTCATCACGATACCTATCGGGACTCACATCTCTTCCCGATAGCTATCGGGACTCATTTCTTGTCTATCTTTGCACCATGAAAGTCACGATTGACCCACATAGCGGTTTCTGCTTCGGTGTAGTCTATGCAATTCAGATGGCTGAAGAGGAACTGGAGCGCGATAATAAATTGTATTGTTTGGGCGATATCGTTCACAACAACATGGAAGTGGATCGCCTGCGTAACAAAGGACTTGAAATTATCAATCATGAACAGCTGAAGAATCTTCACGATTGCAAAGTCCTGATCCGCGCCCACGGTGAACCTCCTGAAACTTATCAGCTCGCATTGCAAAATAATATTGAACTGATTGATGCCTCTTGTCCCGTCGTACTGAAACTGCAAAACCGCGTAAGGAACAGTTACGATGAAGTAGAAGAGGGTGATGGTCAGATTGTAATTTATGGTGAAGCGGGACACGCTGAAGTTAACGGTCTCGTCGGTCAGACGAATCAAAAAGCAATCATCGTAAAAACAGAAGAAGATTTATTGAAAGTAGATTTTACAAAACCGATACGCTTCTTTTCTCAGACGACTAAAAGCACTGCAGGTTTTGAAAAAATGGAACAGATGATTCAGGAAAGAATTGTCAGTACAAAAGGATCATTGGAAGAAGGAGATTTTATCGCGAACGATACCTTATGCCGGCAGGTAAGTAACCGTGAACCGCAATTGCAGCGATTTGCAAAAGCGCATGACGTAATACTTTTTGTTAGCGGGAAAAAAAGTTCAAACGGCAAAGCCCTCTACAGCGTTTGCCAGGCCTCCAATCCGCAATCGTATTTTATTTCTGATGCACCTGAAATAGTTCCGGAATGGTTAGTCGGAGTAGAAACCGTGGGCATCTGCGGTGCGACAAGTACACCAATGTGGTTGATGGAAAAAGTAGCCGCCCACCTCGGCAATGAAGGGGCATTGGTTGACAAGAGAGAAGGAGTTGCGAGGTGATTTTTCGTTTTTAAAAAAACAGAATATTGTTCTGTACATAAATAAAAATCCCGCCTACAAATTTGTAAGCGGGATTTTAAAAAATTAAACAGATTACTTTTTTATTCTACCACAACGCTGATCTGTTGTGCATCATCACCACTCATGATATTGAGCAGATAAACACCTTTGGCAACATTGTTCAGATCAAGATCAATCATATTCCTGCCTTCAACAGCTGTACCTTCAGTTGAAAGTATGCGTTGACCAAGTACATCAGTCATGTTGAGATGATATTGAGCGGCAGTTGAAGCCATGAATTTCACCGTTGCTTTTTCTGACGCTGGATTCGGATATACTGCTGCGTTGAATCCACTGAATGATCCATTCACCTGACTCTGACGGCAGGATATTGTACAGGCAAGCGCCCTGTATCCGGAATTTCCTTATGCATTTACTGCCTGTGCAGATACATTTCCGTTTGTTGAACCCCATAGAACTAAGATGGAAGATCCGTTTACAGGTCCCAGGATTGTTGACTCTGCAGGGATTAGTTGGGGTGAATTGCCTGATTTAGAATGCCTATCATCATTTTGGCTGAAAATCGTAATCTGAATTGCCTTATCTGTAGTACTTTGTAATTCTGATTCACTGTTAAAATTGCTTCAAATTCCCAAAACAAGGTAATTTTGTAGGATTATTTTGAGGCAGTTTTCGGAAATCCGGATCAAAAAATCCGGGGAGTTTCAGGAACTTAAAATAATGCCATTCAAATTATTTGTCCGGCAGATATGATTACTTAGATGAACAGGCTTTTTCCTGCATTATAACTTCTTTAAAAAATATTTTTTCAACGTTTGGTGGATTGAAAAGAAGTTTTACATTTGCAACCCCGAAAAAAAAACCAAAAAGTACATAATATAAGGTATAAAGTCCTGAGAAATAGGGAGAAAATTTTATCTTTATACTTGGTACTCAGTACTTAATACTTGATTAATTAAAATGCCAACAGTACAACAATTAGTAAGAAAAGGCCGCGAAAAGCTCGTTGATAAGAGTAAATCACCTGCTTTAACAAGTTGCCCTCAGCGCAGAGGGGTATGTACACGTGTGTACACAACCACTCCGAAAAAGCCGAATTCAGCAATGCGTAAAGTGGCTCGTGTACGTCTTACTAACAAGTTTGAGGTGTCAGCATATATCCCGGGAGAAGGTCATAACCTACAGGAACATAGTATCGTGATGATCCGCGGAGGTCGTGTGAAAGACTTACCGGGTGTTCGTTACCACATTGTAAGAGGAGTACTGGATACTGCCGGAGTAGAAGGAAGAACACAACAACGCAGCAAATACGGCACGAAACGTCCTAAAGCAGCGAAGAAATAATAAAATCAGAAAAGTTGGCAATGCGCTCCCAATAGCTATCGGGATTGCAAATTGCCAATTGCAAACAATAAGAATAAGATGCGCAAATCGAAACCGAAAAAACGAATACTACTCCCTGATCCTAAGTTTAATGATCAGATGGTAACACGTTTCGTGAATATGCTGATGTACCAGGGTAAGAAGAATACTTCTTATGCTATCTTTTATGATGCTTTGAGCAAAGTTGAAGAGAAATTAAAGGAGCCGGGACTGGATACTTGGAAGAAAGCAATGGCTAACGTAATGCCAACAGTAGAAGTAAAGAGCCGCAGGGTGGGTGGAGCTACGTTCCAGATTCCGACAGAAATTCGTCCGGATCGCAGAACAGCACTTAGTATTAAATGGCTGATCGGATATGCCCGTGGAAGGAATGAAAAGACGATGGCAGACAAACTTGCGAATGAAATTATTGCAGCTTCAAAAAATGAAGGTGCGGCGATAAAGAAAAAAGAAGATACTCACAAAATGGCGGAAGCAAATAAAGCATTCGCGCATTTCAGAGCCAATTAACAGGAAGACTATAGTTCTTTCAATTTAAGGATAACCAAGTAGCCCTGAAAGCAGGATTTTTCAGGGATGTAAATCGGACAACTAATGGGTAGTACCCGTTAAAGTATCCGGTTATCTGCGAAAAGAAATACTATCGTTAAGATTAACGGATAAATAATCAAATGAGTAAAGACCTCACAATAACACGCAACATTGGAATTTCGGCTCATATCGACGCCGGAAAAACCACAACTACTGAGCGTATCCTTTATTATACAGGCAAGGTTCACAAAATCGGTGAAGTGCATGAAGGTGCTGCTACTATGGACTGGATGGTTCAGGAGCAGGAACGCGGAATCACTATTACCTCTGCTGCCACCACAACTTATTGGGATTACAACAATGAGGTGTACAAGATTAACATCATTGATACACCCGGACACGTTGACTTTACCGTAGAAGTAGAGCGTTCATTGCGTATTCTTGACGGTGCTGTTGCACTTTTCTGTGCTGTAGGCGGAGTAGAGCCACAGTCAGAAACGGTATGGCGTCAGATGAACAAATATAAAGTTCCTCGTATTGGCTTCGTTAATAAAATGGACCGTGCCGGAGCTGATTTTTTAACCGTTGTTGCGCAAATCAAAGAGCGCCTTCACGGAAATCCTGTTCCCCTTCAGTTGCCAATCGGTGCTGAAGACATGTTCAAAGGTGTTGTTGACCTGATTACAAATAAAGCAATCATCTGGCATGACGAGACTAAAGGTGCCACATTTGATGTGTTGCCTATTCCTATTGACATGCAAGCTGACGTGAATCATTGGAGAGCAAACCTCGTTGAGGCTGTTGCGGAATTCGATGATCATCTGATGGAGAAGTTTTTTGAAGATCCGAATTCAATAACTGAAACTGAATTGCGTACGGCTATCCGTAAAGCAACCATTGCAATGAAAATTACTCCGATCATGTGCGGATCAGCTTTTAAAAATAAAGGCGTTCAGGCCATGCTTGACGGGGTTATACAATATTTACCTGCTCCGATTGACGTTGAAGGTATTACCGGTATTAACCCGGAGACAGAAAAAGAAGAGATCCGCAAAACAGATCCTAAGGAAAAGTTTGCATCTCTCGCTTTTAAAATCATGACGGATCCTTTCGTAGGCCGCTTGGCTTTCTTCCGCGTTTACTCAGGAAGACTGGAAGCCGGTTCTTATGTGCTGAATACCCGCACCATGAAGAATGAGCGGATCAGTCGTATCATCCGGATGCATGCCAACAAGCAATCACCAATCGATTTTATTGAAGCCGGTGACCTTGCTGCAGCTGTGGGTTTTAAAGATATCAGAACAGGTGATACTTTATGTGACCCGTCTGCCCCAATCGTTCTTGAATCAATGAGTTTCCCTAAACCGGTTATCGGTTTAGCTATCGAGCCGAAGACGCAGGCAGATCTTGATAAACTGGGCATGGCATTGAATAAACTTTCTGAAGAAGATCCTACTTTCAAAGTACATACTGACGAAGAAACAGGCCAGACCGTAATCAGCGGAATGGGCGAGTTGCACCTTGAAATTATTGTGGATCGTCTACGCAGAGAGTTCAAAGTAGAATGTAACCAGGGCGCTCCTCAGGTTGCCTATCGCGAAACAATTACAAGCAACGTTTCACATCGTGAAGTTTACAAGAAACAAACCGGTGGTCGCGGTAAATTTGCTGATATCCAGTTTGAAATTGGCCCTGCTGATAAAGAATGGTTAGATAAAGGAAATCACGGATTACAGTTTGAGAATGAAATTTCAGGCGGAAGTATTCCACGTGAATTTATTCCTGCTGTATCAAAAGGATTTGCTCAGGCTATGGGAACAGGTGTGCTTGCAGGATTTCCGATTGAAACATTAAAAGTGCGTTTGTTTGACGGATCATTCCACGCTGTTGACTCTGATGCACTTTCATTTGAAATTTGTGCCAAGGTTGCTTTCCGTGAATCATGTCCGAAAGCAAAACCGGTATTGATGGAGCCTATTATGAAGGTAGAGGTTGTTACTCCGGATTTATATATGGGAGATGTAATGGGTGATTTGAATAAACGCCGTGGTCATCTTGAAGGTATTGATACCCGCGCAGGTGCTCAGGTTATCCGTGCAAAAGTTCCACTGAGTGAAATGTTTGGTTACGTGACTACTTTACGTACCATCACTTCAGGCCGTGCGTCTTCATCAATGGAATTTTCACACTATGCTGAAGTTTCTAAAAACCTTGCTGAAGAAGTAATCGCAAAAGCAAAGGGTAAGACAAAAGAAGAAAAGGAAAAAGTTTAAACGTTCTTTATATTATATACAATGTCTCAGAGAATCAGAATTAAATTAAAGTCGTACGATCACAACCTCGTTGATAAATCAGCAGAGAAGATCGTAAAGACTGTAAAGATTACCGGTGCAGTAGTGAATGGACCCATTCCTCTTCCTACCGATAAAAAAATCTTTACCGTGTTGCGCTCGCCGCACGTAAATAAAAAAGCGCGTGAACAGTTTCAGTTGTGTTCATACAAGCGTCTCCTCGACATTTATAATTCATCAGCTAAAACAGTTGATGCCCTGATGAAACTGGAATTGCCAAGCGGGGTGGAAGTTGAAATTAAAGCAAGTTAAATAATTTGAAAATGCAATGATTTGAGAATAGTACGATTTGAAAATGTGAAGATTGAATTAGAACTTATATAATCCTCAAATCAACCAATCCCGAAATCTTCAAATCAACCAATCCTCAAATTAATAATCATCAAATCAGAATATCATGTCTGGAATTATCGGAAAGAAAATAGGAATGACTAGCGTGTTCGCTGCAGATGGAAAATTTGTTCCATGTACAGTGATTCAGGCAGGTCCATGTGTGGTTACGCAGGTGAAAACAAAAGAGACAGATGGCTATGATGCCGTTCAGCTTTCTTTTGGAGAGAAGAAGGAAAAAAGAACACCGGGACCTATGAAAGGTCATTTCAAAAAAGCAAACACAACGCCTAAAAGAAAAGTAATTGAATTCCGTCACTTTCCTGAAGCTCCGGCTTTTGGAAGCGAAATAAAAGCTGACCTTTTTGTTGAAGGCGATTTTGTTGACGTTGTCGGAACTTCAAAAGGAAAAGGTTTTCAGGGAGTTGTAAAACGCCATGGATTCAGTGGAGTGGGTTGGGCAACGCATGGTCAACATGACCGTCAACGTGCGCCGGGTTCACTGGGAGCGTCATCATTTCCTTCCCGCGTATTAAAAGGTATGCGTATGGGCGGACACATGGGTGTTGACAGGAAAAAATTACAAAACCTCCAGGTCGTAAAAGTATTGGTTGACCAGAACCTGATTCTTGTAAAAGGATCTATTCCGGGTCATAACGGATCATTCGTAACTATTGAGAAGTAATCATGGAACTCGCAATTGTAAATACAACCGGAAAAGAAACCGGTAAAAAAATAAAACTCAACGCAGATGTCTTCGGTATCGAACCGAATGACCATGCGATATATCTTGATGTGAAACAGTACCTCGCCAACCAGCGTCAGGGAACACACAAGACAAAGCAGCGCGCTGAGATCAACCGTACCACTAAAAAAGCGTTTCGTCAGAAAGGCACAGGCGGTGCGCGCAGAGGCAGTATGAAGTCCCCACTCGTTCGTGGTGGTGGCCGTGTGTTTGGACCTCAACCGAGAGATTACTCTTTCAAGCTGAATAAAAAACTCAAATCGTTGGCGCGTATGTCAGCGCTTACTTATAAGGCGAAGCAGAATAATATCATGATCGTTGAGGACTTCACTATGGAGAAGGCAAGGACTAAAGATTATGCTGCTATCCTTAAAAATCTGAATCTGGAAAATCAGAAAGTGCTTTTCGTTATTCCGACGAATGACAAGAACATTTTTCTGAGTTCAAGAAATATTCAAAAAAACAAAGTGATTAACGCGACTGACCTCAATACTTACGATGTCCTGAATGCAGGTAAACTCGTACTGGTAGAAGGATCTGTTTCTGTAATTGAAAAAAATCTTGCAAAATGAGTGTACTGAAAAAACCATTGATTACTGAGAAAGCAACTGCTTCAGGTGAGAAGTTGCATCAGTATGGTTTCATCGTGGCAAAAGACGCCAACAAAGTTGAAATCAAAAAAGCAGTAGAAAAAATGTACAGCGTTACTGTGGCAAGCGTGAATACCATGAACGCTGCCGGCAAAGTTCGTAACCGCAATACCAAATCCGGTAACATCAGTGGAATGAAAGGCCAGGTAAAGAAAGCCGTTGTTACATTGAAGAAAGGTGAAACGATTGACTTCTATAGCAGCATCTAAAAAAAGTAAGCAATAGGCAGTTGGCAATAGGCAAACTGCAGTATGCAAACTGTAAATTTTAAACACAATGTCAGTAAGAAAAATAAGACCAATTACCCCGAGCCAGCGTCACATGATCGTTGACTCTTACGAAGATATAACTGCAGGCAAGCCCGAGAAGAGTTTGACTGAAAGTATTCAGCGTTCAGGCGGAAGAAATAATTCCGGAAAGATGACGATGCGTTACATCGGCGGTGGTCATAAGAAGAGATACCGTCTGGTGGATTTCAAACGCGACAATCACGGAGTAATAGGAACGGTAAAGACGATTGAGTATGATCCAAACCGTACTTCGCGTATTGCACTTGTATATTTTACAAATGGTGACAAACGTTATATCATCGCACCGAACGGATTAAAAGTTGACCAGAAAATTATGTCCGGCGAAAATGCAGTACCTGAAGTGGGCAATGCACTTTTCCTGAAGGATATTCCGCTGGGAACATTGGTTCACAACATTGAATTACGTCCGGGACAAGGAGGAGCAATCGCTCGCTCTGCCGGTTCATATGCACAACTTTCCAACAGAGATGGAAAATATGCAATCCTGAAAATGCCTTCAGGTGAAACCCGTCTTGTTCTTGCTGCATGTATGGCAACAATCGGTACGTGTTCAAATGCAGACCACAACCAGGAGCAATTGGGTAAAGCAGGGCGTTCACGTTGGGCAGGCCGCAGACCTCGCGTTCGTGGTGTTGCGATGAATCCTGTTGATCACCCGATGGGTGGAGGAGAAGGCCGTGCATCAGGTGGTCATCCGCGCTCACGCAAAGGATTACTGGCGAAGGGGTACAAGACTCGTCAGCCAAAGAATAAAACAAGTAAGTTCATCATCGAAAGAAGAAAAAAATAACTATTATTTGGTAATGCTCAATTTGCGCCCGTTAACAATCGGGATTGCCAATTGCCAATTGCCAATTGCAAACTAAAATAACATGGCTCGTTCACTAAAAAAAGGTCCTTACATACCTGAGCATCTTGAAAAGAAAGTTGTCAGGATGATTGAGAGTAAAAAGAAAACGGTTATCAAAACATGGGCGCGTGCTGCCATGATCTCTCCTGATTTTGTAGGGCAAACATTTGCAGTTCATAACGGAAATAAATTTATCCCTGTTTATGTAACTGAAAATATGGTTGGTCATAAGTTTGGTGAATTCGCGCCAACACGTACGTTCCGGGCACACAGCGGGGCAAGAAAAGATGATAAATAAATTTGTGAATACATCCCTGTAACCAGGGGACGAAATCAAAAATAAAAACAATGGGAGTCAGAAAAAGAGAATCCGCAGACAGACGGAAGGAATTATTAAAAACAACGGCAATAGCATCATTGAAAAATGTGCCGACATCGCCGCGCAAGATGCGCATGGTGGCTGACCTGATCCGTGGCAAAGAAGTGATGAAGGCCTTGAACATTCTTCATTACAATGAGAAAGCGCCTGCTGCCCGACTGGAAAAACTGTTGCACAGTGCAATTACAAACTGGGAAACGAAATCCGGTGACAAGATCGAGGAAGGAAAAGTATTTGTAAAAACGATCATGGTTGATGGTGGTAGAATGGCAAAACGTCTTCGCCCGGCTCCGCAGGGAAGAGGATACCGCATTCGCAAACGCTCTAACCATGTAACGATGATACTTGACAGGATTGAAGCTGCTCCGGTTACTCCGGCCGCAGAAACTGCACCTGCAGCATCAGAAAAAGAATAATCAACGATACCTAAAAAATAAAAAAACTGCATGGGACAAAAAGCACACCCGATAGGCGCCAGACTCGGAATTATTCGTGGATGGGATTCCAACTGGTATGGTGGGAAAAATTATGGTGATAAGATTGTAGAGGATCATAAAATCCGCAAGTACCTTATCGCCCGCCTTGCAAAAGGTGGAGTAGCTAAGGTTGTAATTGAAAGAACTTTAAAGCTGGTTACGGTTACCATTCATACGGCGCGTCCGGGGATTGTAATTGGTAAAGGCGGACAGGAAGTAGATAAACTGAAGGAAGAATTAAAGAAGATCACCAAGAAGGATATTCAGATCAACATCTTTGAAATCAAACGTCCGGAACTCGATGCACAGCTTGTTGCTGACGGTGTTGCAAGACAGCTTGAAGCACGGATATCTTTCAGAAGAGCGATTAAAATGTCAATTGCTTCTTCCATGAGAATGGGTGCAGAAGGAATAAAGATTAAAACTAGTGGTCGTTTGGGTGGAGCGGAAATTGCGCGCTCAGAGCAATACAAAGAAGGAAGAACTCCACTGCATACATTTCGCGCCGACATTGATTTTGCCATTGCTGAAGCACAAACTTCTTATGGAAAAATCGGAGTAAAGGTTTGGATTTGCAGAGGTGAAGTTTACGGCAAGAGAGACCTGTCTCCGAACATCGGAACGTCAGCAACTTCTGGCGGCCCGGGTGGTCAGCGCGGAGAGAGAGATGACCGCAGAGGCGGACGTGGTGAGAGAGGCGACAGAAGAGGTGGTGGTGGTGACCGCAGAGGCGGCGGTGGTGGTGGTGGTGGTGACCGCAGAGGTGGCGGTGGTGGTGGAAGAAGATAATTGAAGTGAAAAGTTATCCGTGGTTATAAATAAATTGCGGTTAACAGATATCCAATAACGAACAAAAAAAATAGAAATGTTACAGCCGAAGAAAACGAAATTCAGGAAACAGCATAAGATGAAAGCGAAAGGAAATGCTACGCGTGGTGCAGCATTGGCTTTCGGATCTTTCGGAATAAAATCTCTTGAGACGGCCTGGATCCCAAGTAAGCAGATCGAAGCTGCCCGTGTTGCAGTAACCCGCTTCATGAAACGTGAAGGGCAGATCTGGTGTCGCATATTTCCGGATAAGCCAATCACGAAAAAACCTGCAGAGGTTCGTATGGGTAAAGGTAAAGGTGCCCCCGAATACTGGGTGGCAGTGGTAAAACCGGGAACCATCATCTTCGAAGCTGAAGGCGTTTCTGAAGCCACAGCAAAAGAAGCATTGCGCCTTGCAGCACAAAAGCTTTCTGTAACCACGAAGTTTATTATCAGAAGAGATTACAGTGCCAATTAATAATAAATCATTTGTAAATTAGTACGTATCCGTATTTAGTAATATGAAAAAAGAAGACATTAAAGATTTATCAACAGAGGAACTTCGCTTGCGATTACAGGAAGAAAGGAACCTCTATGCAAAGATGAAAATGAATCATGCGATATCTCCCATCGAAAACCCGATGAAGATCCGTATCACCCGCAGAGGCGTTGCGATGATTCAGACTGAGTTGACAAAACGTGTAAAAGAAGAAACAAAAAAATAATATTGAAATGAGATGTTAGATAAGAGGCTTGAGAAATACAAATTCCGGTCTCAGGTCTCAGATCTCAGTAGTCAAATCTAAACCAATGGAACAACAAGTAGAAATAGAAAAGAGGACCCTGCGCAAAGAGAAGACCGGAACTGTGGTCAGCAATAAGATGGATAAAAGCATCGTTGTGAATGTAGAGCGTAAAGTAAAGCACCCGAAGTATGGTAAGTTCATTAAAAAAACTTCCACTTTCATGGCGCATGATGAAAATAATGAATGCGGAATCGGTGACCTCGTAACAATTACGGAGACCCGTCCACTAAGCAAAAATAAAAACTGGAGATTGAAACAGATTCTCGAGAAAGCAAAATAAAAAACTGACTTGAGATTTTAGATATAAGATATGAGATGTTGAATCTCAGGTCTCAAATCTCAAATCTCAGATCTCAAATCTAATCGGAATGATACAACAGGAATCAAGATGTACAGTAGCTGACAACAGCGGAGCCAAGGAAGTTCTTTGCATCCGGGTGTTGGGTGGTACGCGCAAAAAATACGCCTCTCTCGGCGACAAGATTATTGTTACTGTAAAGCATGCTTTACCGGCAGGTAACATTAAAAAAGGAACTGTGTCAAAAGCAGTTGTCGTACGCGTAGCGAAAGAAGTAAAACGTGCCGACGGATCTTACATCCGCTTCGATGACAATGCAGTGGTGCTGCTTAATGCACAGGATGAACTTCGTGGTACACGTATCTTCGGGCCTGTGGCGCGCGAACTCCGCGAGAAACAATTCATGAAGATTGTATCACTGGCTCCGGAAGTTATTTAAAAGGAATTCGTAATTAGTAAATTCGTAACAATTCGTTATTCGTACAATGGAAAGAAGTAAAAATAAACAGGTCAGGTTAAAGATCCGCAAGGGTGACATCGTAAAGGTGATGGCCGGTGACAGCAAAGGTCAGCAAGGCCGCGTGCTTGAAGTAATTCTTGAGAAGCGCAAAGTACTTGTTGAAGGCGTGAACCTGGTGAGCAAAAGCACCAAGCCGAATGCCAAAAACACTCAGGGCGGTATTGTAAAAAAAGAAATGCCTATTCACGTTTCAAACGTAATGTTGATTGATGGAAAAGGGAATGCAACACGCGTGGGTCGCAGGGTTGAGGAAGGCAAACTTGTTCGTTTTTCAAAAAAATCACAGGAAATAATAAAATAGGTTGAAGAATCAGAATATGCGGCTGTTGTCTCATATCACTAATCTAAAATCTCAAGTCTAATAAAATGAGCTACGTACCAAGATTAAAAGAGCGTTACAAAAAGGAAGTTGTTCCTGCGCTGCAAAAGAAATTCAATTACAAAAGTACCATGCAGGTGCCACGCCTGACCAAGATCTGCGTGAACCAGGGTGTGGGTGAAGCTGTCGCTGACAAGAAAATAATTGACGCTGCTATCCAGGAGATGAATCTCATCACCGGACAGAAATGCGTGTCAACAAAATCGAAAAAGGATATTTCGAATTTCAAACTGAGAGCGAATGTTCCGATCGGTGTGCGTGTGACCATGCGTAATGTTTACATGTATGAATTTCTGGATCGCCTTATTTCAGTAGCGCTCCCGCGTATCCGTGACTTCCGCGGTATCAATGCAAAGGGATTTGACGGTAGAGGAAACTATACACTGGGTGTAACCGAACAGATCATTTTCCCGGAAATTGATATTGATAAAGTATCAAAGGTGCGCGGACTCGATATCACTTTCGTAACAACAGCAAACACTGATGAAGAAGCAATGCAGTTGTTAAAGGAATTCGGATTACCTTTTAAAATAAACTAAGAATTAAAACAGGAGTCAGGGGAAATGAAAAAACTTCAAAGATCCTGATTTCAGAAAAAATAAATTAAACAAAAAAGATGGCAAAAGAATCAATGAAAGCTAGGGAAGTGAAGCGCGCCAGGATGGTAGCAAGATATGCTGCCAAAAGGGCTGCACTGAAAAAAGCCGGTGACTATGCCGGACTTGACAAACTTCCCAAGAACGCTTCACCGGTAAGAATGCACAACCGCTGCAAACTGAGTGGTCGTCCGAAAGGATATATGCGTGTGTTTGGATTGTCGCGTAACATGTTCCGCAATATGGCGCTCGAGGGAAAAATCCCCGGTGTAACTAAGGCAAGCTGGTAAAAATAAATTTTCCGTATTCCGTCATCAGTTATCCGGATACTGAAAATAACAAAAAATAAATTGCATAACTAAAAATGAATAACCTGTTTGCCACAAGGCAGACGATTAACGAATAATAAAAATGGCAGATACAATTGGAGATTTCCTAACCCGCATTCGCAACGCTGTTCAAGCCGGACACCGTATTGTTGAAGTGCCTGCGTCCAACCTGAAGAAAGAGATGACAAAAATCCTGAAGGATAAAGGATACATCATGGACTATAAGTTCGAGGAAGATGACAAACAGGGTATCATTAAGATCGCACTGAAGTATCATCCTGTAACAAAAACAGCAGCAATACAACAGATCACGCGGATTAGTAGCCCCGGATTGAGAAGATATGCACACGTTGACCGTATGCCCCGGGTTCTCAACGGACTGGGCATCGCAATCCTTTCCACATCAAAAGGTGTGATGACAGACAAAGAAGCTAAGGAAATGAAAGTCGGGGGAGAAGTACTTTGCTACGTTTATTAATAAGTGGTTTTATATTGAAATAAGTATAAGAAAAAGATTATGTCACGAATAGGAAAATTACCAATAGAGATTCCCGCAAAAGTGGAAGTAAAAGTTGCAGATGGAAATGTGCGGGTGAAAGGACCCAAAGGCGAACTGTCACAGAAAATAGTTGACGGTGTTACAATCACCCTTGAAGGTACTTCAGTTACAGTTACACGCAATACCGAACAGAAACAGCACCGTGCATTGCATGGACTTTACCGTGCGCTGATCAATAACATGATCATTGGTGTAACAACCGGTTATAAAAAAGAACAGGAACTGGTTGGTGTGGGATACAAAGCATCCACGCAGGGACAAAACCTTGACCTTGTACTTGGATATTCTCACCATGTAGTATTTGAAATGCCGGCAGAAATAAAAGTAAGCGCCAAACAGGATAAGGGACAAAATCCGATCATCACTCTTGAAAGTGCCGACAAGCAATTGATCGGTTCGGTTGCAGCTAAGATCAGATCACTGCGTACGCCTGAGCCGTATAAAGGAAAGGGTGTTAAGTTTATCGGAGAAGTGTTGAGAAGAAAGGCCGGTAAATCAGCAGCTAAGAAATAGGTAGGTGATAAGTAATTGACAAATAGAAAAAAAAATAATAATCAGATAACAGATCAGGATTTTCACAAATCTCACATCTCAAGTCTCATAGCTATATTATCATGTTAAGGAAACAAGAAAGAAGAAAAGGTGTTCACTCCCGCATTCGCAGGGTGGTGAAAGGAACAGCTGCACGTCCCCGTCTCAGTGTATTCCGCAGCAACAAGCAAATTTATGCCCAGCTAATCAATGATATTGATGGAGTAACGATAGCTGCTGCTTCCTCTGCACCAAAAGATTTCGCAGTGAAAGGAAAGAAAGTTGACATCGCCAAAGAAGTAGGTAAGCAAATTGCAGACAAAGCAGTACAGGCAGGAATCAAGGCTGTTGTATTTGACCGTGGCGGTTTTCTTTATCATGGCCGGGTAAAAGCATTGGCTGATGGAGCACGCGAGGGAGGATTACAATTCTAAAAAATTCAATCAAAAAAAATGTCAGAAGCAAACGTAAAGAGAGTTAAGACCAGTGAGATCGAATTGAAAGATCGCCTGGTGGCTGTAAATCGTGTTACCAAAGTAACAAAGGGAGGTCGTGCATTCCGTTTCGCAGCAATTGTTGTTGTCGGAGATGAACACGGTGTGGTTGGTCATGGTCTCGGCAAATCAAAGGAAGTCAGCGATGCAGTTTCTAAAGGTATTGATGATGCAAAGAAAAATCTCGTGAAAGTTCCGATCATCCGTGGTACCGTTCCTCATGAAGGTCATGGAAAATTTGGTGGTGCATTGGTATTCCTTCGCCCGGCAGCTCCCGGAACAGGAGTAATTGCAGGAGGTGCAATGCGTGCTGTACTCGAGAGTGTTGGCATCCATGACGTACTTGCTAAATCAAAGGGTAGTTCTAACCCGCACAATGTGGTGAAGGCAACAATTGACGCACTCAGCAAAATGCGTGATGCGGCAACCATTGCTCAGCACAGAGGAATTAAAATGACAAAAGTGTTTACAGGAAAATAAATTAAATCAGTTGGCAATTGACAATGTGCAATTGGCAAAGAAGAATATAAAGTAAATCAAAATGGCAAAGATCAGAATCACTTTAGTAAAAAGCCCAATCGACCGTCCGCCGAATCAGAAGCGTACACTGAAAGCTTTGGGCCTCACCAGATTGAATTCATCTGTGGAAAAGGAAGCGACCGTTCAGATTCAGGGAATGGTGAATACCGTTAAACACATGATTACTTCAGTAGAAATCTAAAATCAAAAACACGGTGTCGTTAAGGCAACGTAAACAATATTAACAGCAATGAATTTACATACTCTTACACCTGCAAAAGGATCAACACATTCCCACAAGCGTAAAGGCCGTGGTACAGGATCCGGTAAAGGCGGTACATCAACGCGCGGACATAAAGGCGCACAATCGCGTTCGGGTTATAGCGCAAAGCGTGGATTTGAAGGAGGTCAAATGCCTTTGCAAAGACGTCTTCCAAAATTCGGATTCAAAAATCCATTCCGTGTTGAATACAATGGCGTAAATCTGGATACTATTCAGGCACTGGCAGAGAATAAAAAACTGACTTCCATCGACGTGAAGACGCTGATAGAAAACGGACTTGTCGGAAAAAAAGACCTTGTTAAAATTCTTGGCCGTGGTGAAATAAAATCAAAGATCGAAGTGAAAGCACATGCTTTCTCAACTACAGCTAAAACAGCTATCGAAGCTAAAGGTGGAACAACTACTGTAATCGAAACAAAGTCCGCAGCACCGGCAACAAAATAAAGTATGAAGAATCTTTTTCAGACGATAAGGAATATTTTCAAGATCGAAGATCTGAGAGTGCGTATTATTAATACGTTATTCTTCCTGGTGATCTATCGCCTGGGCTCGCACGTCGTGTTGCCGGGTGTTGATCCTGAACAGCTGAGCAATCTTCAAAACCAGACTTCAAAAGGGGTACTGGGATTGCTTGATATGTTCAGTGGCGGAGCATTTTCTCATTCTTCTATTTTTGCGTTGGGAATCATGCCTTACATTTCTGCATCTATCGTAGTGCAGTTGTTGAGTATCGCCATACCGTATTTTCAGAAATTACAGAAAGAAGGAGAGAGTGGACGTAAACGCATCAACCAGATTACACGCTGGCTAACGATTATCATCTGTGCTTTCCAGGCACCGGGGTATATCGTAAATCTTCGTTCACAGGTTCCAAGTGCAATCATCTCCATTACCAATCCTGAAATTGTCTCTCCATTCCAGTTCTGGTTTACTTCAATTACCATCCTCATTGCAGGAACTGTATTTGTAATGTGGCTCGGTGAGCGCATAACCGATAAAGGTCTTGGAAACGGTATTTCACTGATTATCATGATCGGAATTATTGCCCGGCTCCCGGCCGCATTGCGTGATGAATTCAATTCACGTTTGAACCAGGGAGGAATGGTTGTATTTCTTGTTGAAATTGTTGCCCTCGCAGCCGTCGTCGCATTTGTCATCTTGCTCGTGCAGGGTACACGGCGAATACCTGTTAATTTTGCCAAGAAAATTGTAGGAAATAAACAATACGGTGGCGTACGTCAGTACATCCCGTTAAAAGTAAATGCTGCTGGTGTAATGCCAATCATTTTTGCTCAGGCAATTATGTTTATTCCTGCAACTATTGCGCAGTTCTTTCCGGATGCAAGTGCTACACAAGGTATTCTTACCACGTTTGGTAACTATACTTCATTCTGGTATAACTTTACATTTGCCGTATTAATCATTCTGTTCACCTATTTCTATACTGCTATTGCTGTGAATCCGACACAAATGGCTGATGATATGAAACGGAATAATGGATTTATTCCCGGTGTAAAGCCCGGTAAACAAACCGGCGACTTTATTGATGATACAATGTCCCGCATAGTATTGCCCGGTGCAATATTCCTTGCGTTGATTGCAATACTTCCGACATTTGCGATTCTTGCCAATGTCAGTAATGAATTTGCTCACTTCTATGGCGGTACTTCACTGCTCATCTTAGTGGGTGTAGTACTTGATACTTTACAACAAATCGAAAGTCACCTGTTGATGCGTCACTACGACGGACTGATGAAGTCAGGTCGTATCAAAGGACGGAGTTCGCAAGCGGCCGGAGGAATGTAATACAATACAGTGCGGGATGAAGCTGTAAATTTGTCCCGGCTCAAACTTATGACGATGGTTTACTATAAGACAGAAGAAGAGATTGAGTTATTAAGAGAAAGTTCTTTACTTGTTTCAAAAACGCTGGCGGTATTGGCGAAGGAAATCAGGCCCGGTGTAACAACACTGGCACTTGATAAAATTGCTGAAGAATTTATCCGCGACAACAAAGGAGTACCCGCATTCCTTAATTATAAAGGGTTCCCCAACTCACTGTGTATTTCAGTGAATTCACAGGTGGTACATGGAATCCCGGATAATAAGGAATTGAAGGAGGGGGATATTTGTTCAGTTGATTGTGGAGTACTGAAAAACGCATTCTATGGTGACAGTGCTTATACCTTTACCATTGGTGAAGTGGATGAGAAAACTGTTCGGCTACTCAGGGTAACGCGGGAATGTTTATACAAAGGTATAGAAGCCGCTGTTGCAGGTGCACGACTGGGTGACGTTAGTTTTGCAATCCAGTACCATGCAGAAAGCAACGGTTATTCAGTGGTGAGAGAGTTGGTCGGACATGGATTGGGAAGACACCTGCACGAGAAACCGGAAGTTCCAAACTTCGGAAGACGAGGTTCCGGAATTGTGATGAAAGAAGGATTGGTGATTGCAATAGAACCGATGATCAATATGGGCGTGAAGAATGTGGTTCATGAGAATGACGGATGGACGGTGAGGACAGCAGACAATCTGCCTTCAGCTCACTTCGAACATAATGTAGCGATCAGGAAAGATAAAGCGGATATATTGTCATCGTTTGAAATAATTGAAGAAGCATTAGCAGAAAATAATCATACACAGAATATACATTAAGCAAGTGGCGAAACAAAGCAGCATAGAACAGGACGGCACGATTAAAGAGGCGCTGAGTAATGCAATGTTCCGTGTGGAACTGGAAAATGGCCACGAGATAATTGCTCATATCAGTGGTAAAATGCGGATGAATTACATTAAGATTCTTCCGGGGGATAAAGTGAAAGTTGAAATGAGCCCGTATGATCTTACTAAAGGTAGAATAACATATAGATATAAATAATAAATAGACAAGAGATATGAGTTGTGAGAGGAAACACAAAATGTTTTTCTCAAATCTCAGATATCCAGATTCAAATCACAGATAATGAAAGTAAAACCATCAATTAAAAAACGCAGTCCGGAATGCAAGATCGTTCGCAGGAAAGGACGGCTGTATGTCATTAACAAAGCCAACCCTCGTTTCAAACAGAGACAAGGCTAATCAATCAGAAATCATTAATTAAAATATAAAAAATGGCTCGTATATCAGGCGTTGATTTACCCAAGCACAAGAGAGGCGAAATAGGACTAACGTATATTTACGGTATTGGTCGCTCTACTGCGCAGAACATCCTTAATGAGGCTGCAATTTCATTTGACAAAAAAGTAGAAGAATGGAATGACGATGAACTCAATAAGATCAGGGGTATTATTACTGAAATGAAAGTAGAAGGTGCGCTTCGCTCTGAAGTTCAGCTTAACATTAAGCGGTTGGTTGACATCAACAGTTACCGCGGCATGCGTCATCGTTCAGGACTTCCTGTTCGCGGACAACGCACACGTACCAATTGCAGAACAAGAAAAGGAAAACGTAAAACTGTTGCCAACAAGAAGAAGGCAGCGAAGATGTAAGCAGCTCTGAAACAGGAGTTGTGAATAGTAATAATTGAAGTAAAACAAAAATAGAAGATATGGGATATTGAATATGAGTAAAACAAAACAGTTGTTGGCATTATCGTATGGCTGCCTTGTTTCTCACATCTCATTGTCTCACATCTCAAATCTAAATTAAATGGCTCAACAAAAACAGGATTCCGCAAAAGGTGCGGAAGTAAAAAAAGCCCGTAAGAAAATTGTAAAGGTTGAAGCAACCGGCATCGCTTATGTGAATGCTACGTTCAACAACATCATCATTTCTCTTACAAATGAATCAGGTCAGGTTATCAGCTGGTCATCAGCAGGTAAAATGGGCTTCAGGGGTTCTAAAAAGAATACTCCTTATGCTGCTTCATTGGCTGCAAGCGATTGTGCGAAAGTGGCGCATGATATGGGGCTTCGCAAAGTAAAGGTTTATGTAAGGGGACCGGGTGGCGGACGCGAGTCAGCAATCCGGACACTTCATCAATCAGGTATTGAAGTGGGTGAAATCATTGACCTCACACCAATTCCGCATAACGGTTGCCGTCCGCCGGGACCACGAAGAGTATAAGGCTGAGTTAAAAGTTAATAAGTCAAAAGTTAAAAAGTAAAACAGAAATGAAATAGGAGCAGGGTCTTATTATTCTCTCGTCTCACATCTCAAATCTCACATCAAATAAAATGGCAAGATACATCGGAGCTAAATCCAAAATCGCACGCAAGTTTCAGGAACCAATTTTTGGTCCGGATAAAGTGCTTGAGAAGAAAAATTATCCTCCCGGACAACACGGGCTTTCCAAGAAGCGTTCTAAGCAAAGTGAATATGCAGTTCAGCTGAAGGAAAAACAAAAGGCAAAATATACCTATGGAATACTGGAGCGCCAGTTTGCCAAAACATTCGTCCGTGCTTCCCGCAAACAAGGGATCACAGGTGAAAATTTATTACAATTGATCGAGCTCCGTCTTGACAACGTAGTATTCCGCCTTGGGTTTGCCCCAACACGTTCTGCTGCACGTCAGCTGGTTTCTCACCGTCACATTACTGTGAATGGTAAAGTAACAGGTATTGCTTCTTACACATGCAGAGCCGGTGACGTCGTTGGTGTTCGTGAGCGCAGTAAATCAAATGAAGTGATAGTGGAATCACTGATGGGCCGTGCGAACAAACATACATGGCTGGATATGGACAAAGGAACAATGAGCGGAAAAATATTGAACGTTCCTTCACGTGACCAGATTCCGGAGAATATCAAGGAACAGCTGATTGTCGAATTGTACTCTAAGTAATACTAAATACGAATTACTACCTATTTACAGATATTCGTAATTGGTAAATTAGCGATTATTCGTACTTAGTACCTCAATTTAATTATAAACTTTAAAAACAAAAATAAAATGGCAATATTAGCATTTCAGAGACCGGACAAAGTAATCATGGTGACTTCAGACGACCGTTCAGGCGTATTTGAATTTCGTCCTTTGGAACCCGGTTACGGAATTACGATTGGCAATGCACTCCGCAGAATTCTCCTTTCTTCTTTGGAAGGACATGCGATTACTTCTGTTAAAATTTCAGGAGTGGACCATGAGTTCTCTACAATTAAAGGAGTTGTTGAAGACGTAACTGAGATTATCCTGAATCTTAAACAGGTTCGTTTGAAGAGCCAGATAGAAGGACAGGACTATGAGAAGGTAACAGTTACCGTAAACGGAAAAGATACATTCACCGCAGGCGACATCGCAAAATATACAAATGCGTTTCAGGTATTAAATCCTGAATTGGTGATTTGCCACATGGAAAGCAGCGTGAAACTTCAATTGGATATTGAGATCGGAAAAGGCCGCGGTTATGTCCCTTCTGAAGAGAATAAAACAAGCAGTGCACCACTCGGAACTATTTTCGTTGACTCTATTTATACACCGATTCGCAATGTGAAATATTCCATTGAAAACTATCGTGTGGAACAAAAGACTGACTACGAAAAGCTTGTAATGGAATTAACTACAGACGGAAGCATTCATCCGAAAGATGCATTGCGCGAAGCTGCAGATATCCTGATTCAGCATTTCTTCCTCTTCAGTGATGAGAATAAACTGAAACTTGAAACAAAGGAAAAGACGCCGACTGAAGAACTCGATGAGAATACACTTCACATGCGCCAGTTGCTTACTACCAAACTGGTTGATCTGGATCTTTCAGTTCGTGCATTGAATTGCCTGAAGGCTGCTGACGTTGAGACTTTGGGAGACCTGGTTTCTTATAACAAATCTGATCTTCTCAAGTTCCGTAACTTCGGTAAAAAATCACTCACTGAACTGGAAGAACTTGTTCGTGCAAAGAACCTCACCTTCGGAATGAACATCGGTAAATATAAACTGGAAAGAAAAGAGCCGAATCTTCAATAAGCCAGAATCAAAAAAATAATTCGGGATATCAGATTGAACTGATCTCAAATCTATTATCTCACATCTATAATCTTTATTACAATGCGTCACGGTAAAAAATTTAATAAACTAGGAAGGCAGAAGCCACATCGCGAGGCGATGATGGGCAATATGGCTGTTTCCCTCATTCGTCATAAGAGAATCAATACTACAGTATCCAAAGCAAAAGCGTTGCGTGTGTATGTGGAGCCTCTGCTTACAAAAAGCAAAGATGATACAACGCATTCCCGCAGAGTTGTATTCAGTTATCTGCGCGATAAAGAAGCTGTAGCAGAATTGTTCCGCGACGTAGCACCTAAAATTGCTGATCGTCCGGGAGGATATACGAGAATCATCAAAACCGGACAGCGTCTTGGTGACCGTGCGGAAATGTGTATGATGGAACTCGTTGACTTCAATGAAATCATGATTGGTGGAAAAGAAGCGAAGAAAGCGAAGACCACACGTCGTGCGCCTCGTAAGAAGAAAGCAGCTACCGATGCGGCAAGTGCAGATGCACCGGAAGCAACTGATGGAGCTGTTGAAGAAACAAAAGCAGCGGCACCAAAGAAAAAAGCTGCTGCTAAAAAGAAGAGCGATAAAAGCGAAGAGTAATCTCTCTTTGAAATATCAAATCAAAAGCCCTGTGAGAATTTTTCTTACAGGGCTTTTACTTTGTGGATGCTTTAATATTAAGTGGTAGATTATAATTCGCCGGGATTCTTTTTGCGTTTTAAAATAAAAGCGCTGATCAGAGTAATAAGAATACCCACAGGAAGAATCTCCATGTAGGTCAGTAATACTACCAAAAATGGATTCTTATACATCTCTTTATAGCTGTCCATATCGCTGACAAGTTGATCAATTTCACCGGCAGTTTTCCCCGCAGTTTTTGCCTGGTCAACCATGTGCGCCGAATATTTATCCATGAAATCAGGAATGAAGAAATGAAAATCAATCATCCAAGTTACCACGTACATGGTGGATGCTATCAGTGTAATCCAGAATCCGGTTTTAAAGCCCTGTCCGAAAGTGATCACTCCCATGTTGTGCTTGTCACGTTGATTTTTGATGCCGACAAAAACAAAGGCAAATGCAATCAGCATTGAGGTGTAGCCCAGCACCATTGAATGTTCAAAATCATCGGTATCAATGAGGTGGGCCATTCCTAAAATCATAAATACCGAAACAATAATTCCGGCGATCAATCCAAAAACGATGATGTTCTTTTTCATAAGTGTAGTTTATTAGTTATTTGGTATTGACTGCAAATAAACATCCTCCAATCTTTTTTTCCTTCATACAAAAGGATGATTTTATCTCTTGTTGCAATTTTTTCACCCGAAAGAGTGAAGTCACGGAATAATTAAAAGTCGCCTTGCTTTTTCAATGGCCTGGGTTCTCCTGCTTACTTCGAGTTTTTCAAAAAGCCGTGAAGAATGTGTCTTGATCGTATTTACTGACAAAAATAATTTATCAGCAATTTCATTATTACTGAATCCTTCCGACATCAGTTGCAATACCTCAAGTTCCCTTTTGCTAATTCCCAGTCTGGATAATTCTTCTACATTTAATACAAAAGGACCATCATTTTTAACCGGAACTATTCTTTCAACGAATATGGTTTTTATTTTTGGCCTTGCCAGTTTTATTGCAATCCAGATGCCCAGCGAAGTAAATAGTACAGCAATGGAAACAGCGTAAATTTCAAATGCATGATCAATAATGATGAGCCGCATTTCAAGCCATTTCAACAGAAAAAGTATTGCAGCCATTGTCACACCATAAATCAGGATGCCCTTTTTACCGGAAATAAACTTTGATAAAGTCATTGAAAGTTAAGCATGTCAGTGAATAAATGCTATTAGCAAACCTAATTAAAATTTGAGAATAAACTGTTTCAGTTATTATATTTGCTAATCAACCAACCAATCAACTATTCAACTTTTCAATTATTCAACCAATCAACTAATCCTTATCTTCGCCCTCCGAAATGAAATATAACTCAGGAAAACCGGCAATATTATTACTGGAAGATGGTACAATTTTTCGGGGAAAAGCAGCGGGATTCATTGGCAGCACGAGTGGAGAACTTTGTTTTAATACAGGGATGACCGGCTACCAGGAAATTTTTACTGATCCATCTTATTATGGACAGTTGTTAGTTGCCACCCACGTACATATCGGAAATTACGGAATACACGCTGAAGAAGTGGAAAGTGATAATATCAAAATTGCAGGATTTATCTGTCGGTCATTCAATGTACAGTACTCACGTCATTCTGCATTGCAATCAATCGAAGAATATTTCATTCAACAAAAACTGGTTGCAATTTCTGACCTAGATACGCGCGCTATTGTCAGACATATACGGAGCAAAGGCGCAATGAATGCAATCATTTCATCTTCGATTACCGACATTGATGAGTTGAAGGCTGAATTGGCGAAATGTCCGCCCATGGAGGGATTAGAGTTGTCGTCCAAGGTAAGTACAAAGCAACCGTACTTTTATGGAAACCCAGATTCAAAATTCAAAGTAGCACTCATGGATTACGGAGTGAAGAAAAACATCATAAGAAACCTGGCTTCCAGAGATTGTTATGTGCAGGTCTTTCCTTCGAATGCAACATTTTCACAAGTCAAAAAATGGAATCCGGATGGTGTGTTGTTGAGCAATGGCCCCGGAGATCCTGCCACAATGAATGACGCGGTAAACGTAATTAAAGAATTTCTAAATTATAATATCCCGCTTTTTGGAATTTGTCTCGGGAATCAATTGCTGGCAGAGGCATGTGGAATTTCAACATATAAAATGCACCACGGACACAGGGGAATCAATCACCCTGTAAAAAATTTATTGAGCGGTAAATGTGAGATCACATCACAGAATCATGGCTTTGCTGTTAGTGCTGACGACGTGAAGAAATCAGACTTGGTCGAAGTTACCCACATCAATTTAAATGACAATTCTATTGAAGGGATCAGGGTCAGGGATAAGGTTGCATTTAGTGTGCAATACCATCCTGAGGCTGCACCCGGACCGCATGATGCATCGTACCTTTTTGACCGGTTTACAGAGAGCATGAGCAGCGTGATACAACATGCCTGAGGCAGTATAATTTCAGCTGTTTACCCACCTTTTCTTACCGTTCAGAAAAAAGAATAGCTATAAGTTCAAGGATTGTTTATTTTTCTATCTTTGGTGCTGAAAGGGCACATTAATTTTTTTCTGTCCGTCAGAAATTGAATAGTTTACCGGTTATAAAACTATGTTTTGATGATGAAATTATCTACAAAAAATCTCGCATACAGTTTTGCATGTTTATTTATTTTTAGCGCATTTACGTCCACCGCACAGTTGGATATCAGAGCCGTCGGAGCACAACGGGTCAATGACCTGAAAGCGCAAGGCCTGCTCACCGGTCAGGAAAAATATTCCAATTCTCAGGCGCAGCCACAAAATACCAGGATCACACCTCCTGTACCTCAGCAGCAATCGGCGCTCTGTGATTGTTGGATTCCACGCGATGGATCATGGCAGATTGGTCAATTTAATTATCAAGGTGGAAGTGGAGGTCCGGGAGTGGCTCCAGATTACAGGAATGATGACTGGTCTACCAATGCAATTGCGTTTCCATTCAACTTTTGTTTTTATGGTCAAACCGTAAATTCGGTTTACCTGAATAATAACGGCAACGTTTCTATCGGCGCTACCTATGCAACATTTACAGCGCTTTCATTCCCTAGTAACCAATATGTAATGATTGCTCCTTTCTGGGCTGACGTAGATACCAGGGGTGCAATGAGTGGATTGGTTTATTACAAAGTGACTGCTACGTATGCAATTTTTCAATGGGAGAATGTCGGCTATTACGGAATTCACGATGACAAGCTTAACACCTTTCAATTAATTATTACTGACGGTAACGATCCGATCATTCCTCCGGGAGATAATGTCTCTTTTTGTTATAAAGATATGCAATGGACAACAGGAGATGCTTCCAGCGGAACAAACGGTTTTGGCGGAACTCCTGCAACTGTAGGAATCAACCAGGGAAATGGAACAGACTATATTCAGGTTGGCTTATACGATCAGGCAGGTGCTGCATGGGACGGACCATACGGAAATAATGATGGTATAGACGCGCTCGACAATCAATCCTACTTTTTCAACTGCTGTTTCAGTAATTCCAATATACCACCAATCATTCGCTCTACCGTTGTGTGCGATACGTTGCGAATATGTGTGGGTGATACAATATTAATTGATGCTGATTATCTCTCTCCTGAAGTAGGACAAATTACAACTGCAGCAGTAAATACCAATGGCGTCAACGGTGTTACAATACTTCAGCAAACAACAGGAAACACAGCTCACATTCAGGTTGAAATTATTGCAGATGCAACTAATATCGGTTACAATACTATTTACCTGATCGGAACAGATAACGGTGTTCCTGCCCAGTCAACGAGTACTCCTGTTGTATTTAATGTACAACCTTCTCCAACTGTCGCTGCAACCTTTAATCCTCCATCACCAATAACTCCCGGTACTGCTGTCACATTTTCCAATACCAGTTCCGGGTTATTCAGCAACTGGGATTTTGATGATGGCACCACTACAACCACAAGAAATCCCGTTCACACATTTAATAATCCGGGCACTTATTATGTAACACTTGTCTCAATGAATCCGAATGGATGTACGGATACACTGGTAATGCAGATTGACGTTATCTCATGCGTACTTGTCAATGTGGTCACTTCGGCTACAGCTTGTGCCGGTGACGCCGTTACATTCACTTATGCCGGTAATGCAAGTGGAGCTGCAGTTTATAACTGGAACTTCGGAGCAGGAACTGTGGTTTCCGGATCAGGGGCCGGGCCGATCAATGTGGTTTGGAATACAGCAGGTAATTACAATGTAGCTTTGACAGTTACAGATAATGGATGTACTTCTACACCGGTTAATACACCTGTTGTAATCAATGCAAATCCGATCGCTTCATTTGCTTCAACGCCCGGAATATGTGAGGGGGATACAACAGGAATTTCTTTCAACGGGACTTCCATTGCAGGCGCTTCGTATAACTGGTACTTTCAAAATGGAAGTGTAATATCCGGATCAGGGCAAGGACCGGTAAATGTTTCCTGGGCTGCTTCAGGGAATGATTCAATCGGACTGATCGTTACTCAAAATGGATGTGCTGATACTATTTCTAATTATATTCTTGTCAATCCGACACCAACATCTGTATTCAATGTTCCTGCTTCTGTTTGCGCAGGTAATACGCTCAACGTTAATTATACAGGTTCAGCAGGAGCTGGCGCAACTTACAACTGGAATTTCGGAACAGGTACAGTTGTCTCGGGTGCAGGACAAGGCCCGTATTCAATCGCATGGCCGACAGCAGGTGCTACTACAGTGAACTTAACCGTTACTGAAAATGGATGCGTTTCTCCACCAACAAATATTCCTGTAACTGTAAATGCAATTCCTGTGGCATCAATTACAGGTACGCCGTCGCTTTGTGCCGGAGCTCAAAATATTATTACCTTCAACGGTACGGCAAGTGGAACAGCTGTTTATAACTGGAACTTTGGAAGCGCTACTGTCGTTTCCGGTTCAGGTGCAGGACCATATACTTTAAGCTGGCCGTCTGCTATCAATGACAACATCACGCTATCGATTAATGACAATGGATGTACTGATAATACTTCATTTGCAGTTGCCGTAAATCCGATTCCGAATTCTCCGTTTTCATTGCCTGCCAGTGTTTGTGCAGGGAATGATGTAAACATTTCATACAATGGAAGTGCATCTTCAACTGCAACATACACATGGAATTTTGCAGGAGGTATTGTTGTTTCAGGATCAGGTCAGGGACCTTATGTGATTAACTGGAACTCTCCCGGAAATCCACAGGTAAGTTTAACTGTAACTGAAAACGGTTGCACGTCACCCGTAACAAATAATGCAATTACTATTACAGCCGGTCCTGTAGCTTCATTCACGGCTTCGCCAACACTTTGTGATGGTGCGCAGAACACCGTCAACTTTACCGGCAGCGCTGCAGGTTCTGCTGTATGGAACTGGAATTTCGGATCTGCAAATGTAATTTCCGGTAGCGGTAGTGGCCCTTATACACTTGGTTATCCCGGTGCAGGAAATTACAATATCAGCTTGATTATCGCTGATAATGGTTGTGCTGATACAGCAACGTTCTCAGTTGTTGTAAATCCGATTCCGACGTCACCATTCAATCTTCCGGCTTCTGTTTGTGATGGTGTTCCTGTAAATATTACTTACAATGGTACAGGTTCAGGTACTGCAAATTATAACTGGTCCTTCGGTGGCGGTACGGTATTGTCAGGTACAGGCGCCGGACCTTATTCTGTGGTCTGGTCATCTGCAGGTAATCCAAATGTTTCACTTACTGTTTCGGAAAACGGATGCACTTCTCCGGTAACAAATAATGCCATCATTGTCAATGTCCATCCTGTAGCGGCTTTTACAGGTACACCAGTGTTGTGTACAGGGGTTCAGAATACAATAACATTTACAGGTACTGCTTCCGGTTCTGCGAACTATACCTGGAATTTTGGTAATGCTACTGTTGTATCAGGAAGTAATGAAGGCCCATACATCCTTGAATGGAACAATGCAGGAAATCAAATTATTAATCTTACAGTGGCAGAGAATGGATGCAGTGATACTACGTCATTTGCTGTTCTTGTAAATGCAATGCCAACTTCGGCATTCAATATGCAACCTGCTGTTTGTGCCGGTGATCCGGTAACAGTAGTGTTTACCGGTAATGCTTTGGTCAATGCAAATTACACGTGGAATTTTAGCGGAGCAACTGTTCAGTCCGGCTCCGGTCAGGGTCCTTATACCTTGGTATGGAATACAGCGGGGAATCCAAACGTTACATTAACGGTTTCACAAAACGGATGTGTATCGCCTGTTGCATTAAATCCGATTCTTGTTTCCGCATACCCTGCCGCCATAGCAGGTACAAATGCCATCGTTTGTTCAGGAACTGCTGTTCAGGTTGGTTTCAATCCGGAAGCAGGCGTTACCTATTCATGGTTGCCGGTGAATGACCTCGTTGACCCTGCAGCTAGCAGTACAACAGTGGAGACCAATAACGGATCAATTGTTACGCAGATGACAACCTATACTTTGACTGCAGTTAATGCCACCGGTTGTACTACCTCCGATGCAGTTGATGTTACTGTAAACCCTATTCCTGTTGTGACTTTTGCATCCGGAGCACAATGCTTCGATGGAAATTCATTTCAGTTCAATGCAGATGGTAATTTAATTCCCGGTGCAACTTACTCGTGGAGTTTTGGTGATGGTTCAACAAGCACGGACCAGAATCCGGTTGGCGTGAGTTATGCGGCTGCCGGAACATATCCTGTTACACTCAATGCAACTTATAATAATTGTGATGCAGTTCCGTTTACCAATGAGGCGCTGGTTTATATAAGTCCTGTTGCAGATTTTACACCTCTTGTAATAAAGGGTTGTGAGCCACTGGAAGTCCCAATAATGAATCTCAGTACCGGTGACGGAAATAATTACGCATGGTCTTTCTCTGATGTTTCAGAATCAGGTGATGAAGCACCGACGCACATTTTCGAACATGCAGGCACTTATTCTGTTTCATTACATGCTACAACTCAGAATGGTTGTATGGATGACATTACCTACACTGACTTAATCACCGTATATCCAACACCTGTTGCGAATTTCACTCCGCAACCTGCAGTGACCACAATATGGGAACCGTTGATACGTTTCGATAATTTCACTACGCACGGTGATGTATATGCCTGGACTTTCGGGGACAGCACATCGTCTGAGATATTCAGGCCGGATCATGAGTATAAGGATACCGGTACATTTGAGATTGTACTGTATGTTGCTACTTATCATGGATGTGTAGATACCATCCGCGGAACAGTGCGCATTGAATACGGTTATACTTTTTACGTTCCGAATTCATTCACACCGGATGGCAATGGCGTAAATGATTTCTTCAAGGGGTATGGTACTTCCATCAAAGAATATGAAATGAGGATTTTTGACCGTTGGGGTGCTGCAATATTTACAACGAACAGTTATGATTTGCCATGGGATGGTAAGTCAGGAAGTAATCCTGCTCAAAGCGATGTGTATGTTTATAAGATCAAGGTCACTGATTTTTACAACAAGGTGCACGATTACGTAGGACGGGTTACTTTGATCCATTGATTCCTTGATAATTTACTTCTTATTATTTTCTTTTGAGAAATCAGGCTTCAACTGTTGTAGCTGAATATTTCTCAATGAAATTCAGGCGTTCCATTCGGGTAACATCCAGACTGTAAAATCCGAATTCTTCAACCACTTTTCCTGTGATCACATATACGCCTTTACCTCTGAAAGGAAATTGCTTCAGCACGTCAGGAAAATGAGTGGTGTCAATCCATTTTCCATTTCTGTCGAGGAAGGTCCCGAAACTCATTTCTTCTCCGCGTTTGGTGCTTGTTCTTTTTCTCGTTACGAGGTAGCCATATATAGAAGCAGTTTTTCCTTTTTGAATTTTCATTTCTTCGGCGGAATCAAGAAAGACTTCTCCCTTATTTGAATTTATATTTTTAATATACGATTCATTGAAGTTATTGTCACTGATCATTTCAAAAGGGGAGGTGAGTGAAAATCCGAGGATCTCCGTTTCGTCCCAGGCATCGTCAATTTTATTCTGATGCAATTCCGGGAGGCGGAATTTTTTTGGAGGGACAGGAAACAGGTCATTCTTCACTTCAGTTTTTTTCTTTGAGCCGATGAGCATGTGAATGTCCCATAGCAGTTGTTGCTTCATTCTTCCTGTGAAATGAAATGCACCAACCCGGATCAGTATGCGGAGTTGTTCGAGAGAAATATCTACGCGGGTAGAAAAATCTTCCAGCGAATGGAATGCTCCGTTCCTGTCACGTTCAGTAAGAATTTTATCTGAAGCAGATGATTCCAGTTCTGCAATCATATTCAGTCCGAGGTAAATATCTTTTCCGAAAATGGAAGTGAGGTGACTGCTATTATTGATGTCTGGCAAATGAATAGTTGCGCCGCACATTTTTGCTTCGTGCACATAGTATTCAACACCATAAAAGCCACCGCCATTATTGATCACGGCAACCATATATTCCAACGGATAGTACGTTTTTAAAAACATACACTGGTAACTTTCCACGGCATAGGAAGCGCTGTGTCCCTTGCTGAATGCATACCCTGCAAAGCTTTCAATCTGCCGCCATACTTCCTTCGTTACTGAATCTTCATATCCTTCGGCTTTACAATTGTCAAAGAATTTTTTTTCCACCTTTTGAAATTCTTCCCTGCCACGGTATTTACCACTCATGCCTCTCCGTAACATATCCGCTTCACCCAAAGTCAGCTTGGCGAAAAAATGTGCGACCTTGATCACGTCTTCCTGATAAACCATCACACCAAATGTTTCACTCATCAGTTCGCCCATTTTCGGATGGACGTATTTTCTTCTCGAAGGATCGTGAAACCGTTTGATGTATTCCTGCATCATTCCGCTTTGTGCAACGCCCGGACGAATGATGGAACTTGCAGCAACCAGATCGAGGTAGGTTTTTGCTTTCAATTTGGTGAGCAACATCCGCATCGCAGGACTTTCCACATAAAAGCATCCGATGAGATTGGCGATTTCAAGATTTTTTCTCACCCCGGGATCTTCTTTAAATCGCTGCACATCGTGTATGTCAACATCAATGTCTAGGTTGGATTTGATGAGTGTAACAGCGTCTTTCATTTTCCCCAATCCCCGCTGACTCAGGATGTCAAATTTATATAGCCCAACGTCTTCTGCTTCCAGCATGCTGAATTGCGTGAGTGGAAATCCTTTCGGTGGAAAGCTTAGTGCAGTATAGTAAGTAGTTTCTTTTTCTGAAATTAATATTCCTCCCGCATGAATGCTGAGGTGATTGGGCATGTCAATCAGACGTTTCCCGTAACTATAAATGGCTTTCGTAATTTTATCACTTGTATTTTCAATGCGCTCTTCGATGGAATCTATTTCCGCTTTAGGCAAACCAAATACTTTTCCAAGTTCACGGATGGCGGCATTCCATTGAAATGTACTGTAAGTAGCAAGCTGTGAAACGTGGGTATGTCCGTGCCGTTTAAAAATATAATCAATCACGTCATCCCTGTCGGCCCAACTGAAGTCGAGATCAAAATCAGGCGGACTGGTACGGAAAGCATTCATGAATCTTTCGAAATACAAATCGAGGTCAATGGGATCAACGTCCGTGATGCGCAGGAGGTAAGCCACCATACTGTTGGCGCCACTTCCGCGTCCTACGTAATAATAATTTTTGTGTTGTGCATACCTAACGATGTCGTGGTTGATGAGAAAGTACGATGCAAAACCCTGTTCGGTGATTGTTTTTATTTCTTTGTCGTAACGGTCTTTTATTACCTGTGAGGCAGCAGGGTAGCGGTAGCTCAGGTTTTCATCGCAGAGTTTTTTCAGAAGTAGTTCGTCCTGGTAAAAGTTCCCGGTAAACGTTTTTTTGTTTTTGCTTTTTCCGAATTCAAAATCAATGGAACACTGAGACAACAACCTCAATGTATTTTCAATCAGGTATGGATAATTACTAAACTGTTTTATCAGTTCATATTTATGCATCAATACATCAGCAGGGGAGGCAAGGTCTTCAGGAATTAATTTTGTAAGCAATGTATTTTTACCAATGGCCCTCAGGAGGCGATGCGTATTGTAATCGGATTTATCCCTGAACGTTGCTGCTGCCAGCATAACAATTTTTACTTTCTCATCTTTCCATTCGCTGAATGCAAGGCGGTTCAGTTCATGGGGTTTGATGCCGATGAATTCATTTTCCCTCAGCAGGCGTCTTTTCATGCTGAAGGGATAAATCACAATGCTGTTGAAGAGGATAGGAGCAGAGACCGGAATACTTTTATTTTCATGCAGGTGATAGGAAAGAAAATCATTCAGTTCACGGAACCCCTCATTGTTTTTTGCAATGCCTGTGAACTGCTGGTGCATTTCATTTCTAAAATCAATACCTGCTACGGGCCTGATGCCATACTTAGGAGCAAGCCGCACAAAATCCAGAATGCCTGAAGTGTTATTAATATCAGTCAGCGCCATTTGCTCAATGGAGCATTGCTGCGCAGCCACAAGCAACTGCTCATGGCTCATGGTGCCGTATTTAAAAGAGAAATGGGAGTGAGAATTGAGGTACATAATAATGACTGTTATAAAGTCATTTTCGATGATCCTAATATAGTCACATTTTTATTCTCAGCTGAAAAAGTTCCGGATAAATCTTTTTATGTACATTTGAATGAATACAGCACAATCATAAAATAATCAGTGTACTAAAATTATTAAAACAAACTGACAAATGAAAACCATTTCATTATTGTGTTTAGGATTGTTTTTGTGTGTCTGGGAAAATACATATGCACAACCGCTCACCATTCAATGGCAAAAATGCCTTGGTGGTAGCCTTGGTGACGGTGCCGCTGCGATAAAGCAGTACAGTAATGGGGATATCTTAGTTGGTGGGAGTACTATTTCAAATGATGGAGATGTTTCAGGGAATCATTCGTTAAACCACAATGATATTTGGATTACAAGACTAGATAGCACTGGAATATTACTTTGGCAACGTTGTTATGGCGGAACCTTGGATGAGCAAGCAACTTCATTACTCATAACTGATGATGGCGGTTTTATATGTGCAGGGTTTACAACATCAATGGATGGAGATCTGACAGGAGTTAATATTCCTGGCAATGGTGATTACTGGGTTTTTAAATGCGACTCATCAGGTACGATTGAGTGGCAAAATTGTTATGGAGGTTCTAATGAAGATCTACCCGATCAAATTATTCAGTCTTATGAGGGTGGCTATGCTCTCATAGGACGTACAGACTCATATGACCACGATGTTATAGGACTTCATGATACTTTGTCAACCGCATTTGATATTTGGGTAACCAGGATAGATTCCATGGGAAATATACAATGGGCAAAATGCTTTGGCGGAACCGCAAACGATTTGGGAATATCAATTGCATTATGTCCGGATTCAGGATACGTTATTTTTGGGAATACTTATTCCAATGATGGAGATATAAACGGGAGTCATGGAGCTTGGGATTATTGGGTTGCAAAAATTGATAAAATGGGGAATATTCAGTGGGGAAAGTGTTACGGTGGATTTTTTGAAGAGGGTAGTCCGGCTTTTGGAGCGCAGGGACAGATAATTACGGATATTACAGGAGGATATGTGTTTTTAGGACAAACCAATTCTTTTGATGGAGATGTTACAGGATCCCATGGCGGTCCCGACTGTTGGCTAGTCAAGCTGGATAGTGCCGGAATCATACAATGGCAAAAATGTCTCGGAGGAACGAGTATCGATTGGGGAAATTCGGTTTGTCAGATTTCAGATAGCACATATGTAATATTATCAAGTACATCTTCTAATGATGGTGACATTACCGGACATCATTATCAAACCGATTTCTGGGTAGCAAATATAGATTTATCAGGAGATATAATCTGGCAAAATTGCTACGGAGGCAATTGCATTGATAATGGTAGTAGTATAGCGGAAACTATAGACGGGGGTTTAATTTTCGTTGGGGGTACATGTTCAAATGATGGAGACGTTAGCGGCAATCATGGCCAATGGGATATGTGGGTCGTAAAACTCGCACCTTTGCATGATGGAATTTCCACCCCGCAAAACCCGATCACTGATTTTTCTTTGTATCAAAACCAAAACAATGAAACCATTGATGTTAGCTTCTATGCCAACGGTAATGAGAAAATAAATTTACAATTGATTGATATCACCGGGCGCGTACTTTTGCAAAAAATAATAAGTGCTTCATCAGGATTTAATAAACAGCAGTTGCAAACACCAAATACCGGTACGGGAGTTTACCTGATGCGACTGCAAAATAATGGAGGCGCGGTAACAAAAAAGCTGGTTGTTTATTAAGTATTGTATGATGAGCCATGTCAGGAAAAAAAAATAACCTGCAATATAATCAGCAATACCGCTTGTGCCAAAGGTGAAGCGGGGCGTGGCAGCTCAGTATAGCTTTGGAATTATTTACTATGGGCAGGATACCTGCACGTTGGCTACGAAAACTTCCTGTATTCACAAAGAATATCTACAACCAATTAAATAGAATTTTATTTCGTGGGTTTGATATTAAATGCGTTATGAAGAAGTTAGTTTTGGAACAGGGCGTAGCAACATGCTTCGCCCAGCGTGGGAACAGTAGATTCCTGCGCACTATGAAAAAATTTTATTTGTAACCATTTAGTTAGTAACTATTTAGTTAGTAACTATTTGGTTAGTAACTATTCAGTTATAAATGCGTATGTTTGTAGAAAAAATGAAGATGGAAAAACCATTTGTGTATGGTAAACTGGCCGGAACCGATTACTTCACTAACCGGTCTGCCGAAATTAAATCACTGACGGGAAATTTTTTATCAGGTATCAATACGATCCTGATTTCCCCGAGACGCTGGGGAAAATCTTCACTTGTATGGCATACTGCTTTATCGCTTCAGCGAAAACATAAGGATATCCGCTTTTGTTTTATTGACCTTTTTAATGTACGGACGGAAGAAGAGTTTTATGAGGCGTATGCCAAGGAGCTCATTAAAGCGAGTGCAACGAAATGGGATGAGCGTATAGCAGGGGTGAAGCAGTTTTTTAAAACATTGATTCCCCAACTTACCGTTCCTGTTGATCCACAGCATGATTTATCGCTGGGCTTCGAATGGAAACAACTTAGGAAACACCCCGATGAAGTTATTGATCTCGCAGAAAATATTTGTCGTATTAAGAAAATTAAACTGGTTGTCTGTATAGATGAATTTCAAAATATTTCCAATTTTAATTCACCGGTGGGTTTTCAAAAAAAACTTCGTGCGCACTGGCAGAAACACAACCGGGCTGTCTATTGCATTTATGGCAGTAAGCGACAGATGATGGCCACGATCTTTGAAAACCCCTCAATGCCTTTTTATAAGTTCGGGGATGTTATATTTCTGGATAAAATAGAAACGGATCAGTGGGTCTCATATATTGTCAAACGGTTCAAGGCCACAGGCAAATCCATCAGCGAAGAACTGGCGGAAAAAATTGCAACTTTGATGGATAACCACTCATATTTTGTCCAGCAGCTTGCTCATGAAACGTGGCTTGTTTCCGGGAAGAAGTGCAATAAGTCCGATGTTGAAGAAGCTGTAGATAACCTGCTTAATAAACTCTCTTTGCTCTACCAGCGGGAGACAGACCATCTATCAAATACCCAGCTCAATTTTTTAAAAGCATTGAGCAATGAGGAAACCCGTTTTAGCACTGCTGATGTATTACATCGCTACCGCCTCGGAAGCTCTGCAAACGTGGCAAAAATAAAATCGGCACTCGAGCAAAAGGAGATTATTGATACAATGGAGTCCACTATTCAATTCTCCGACCCTATGTATAAAACCTGGTTTAAAAAATGTGTCCTGGGGAATTATGCACGTTAATTATTTTTTGGGTATGACTTCAAGATGCAGTTTAACATAAGTAAAGTCGTAGTAAAGTTTTTAGTCCACGCTTCACCGGCGAGTAACTCAAATCATTAAACGGGTTAAATCCACTTAGGATGAATACTTAATGCGATGGCTTGTTCGATTTTTGCGTATTGTAAATATGCTTTGCATTTGTAGCTATTTGGTTAGTAACTATTTGGTTAGTAACTATTAAGTTATAAATCTTTATACCTGTAAAAAATGAAGATCTGCAAATCTTTTTATGTATGGTAAGTTAGCCATGAGGGGATACTTCACTAACCGAAGAGAACGTAGTGATTTATCTGATTTACCTATAAAATTGTTCCGGCAGGATGGTTGAAAATTGGGATGCCTTCAGATAAAGTACTATAGGATATTGATACTTCACCACTAAGCCCCTTTACTTACATCATCTGACATTGATAATGCAATCACTTTAACTCCCGGAAATCGTTTTTGAATTATATAGGTTGCTTCAATTTCATCCATGGGCTTCATCCCAATATCCATCAATACTAAATCATGATTATCGTGTTCCAATAGGCTAAGGACTTCTTCGCCATTTGCAGCAATTGAAATTTTCGAAATCAGCTTCATTCTTTTTAAGGCACCTGCCATGCCATCACGATATATGGGATGGTCATCAGTTACGATCACCTTTATTCCATTAGATTCCAACATATTATTCATTTGATTCAGCTAAAATATAATTTTCGAAAGAGATGGAGTAATAAGCTCCATCAGCAAAACTCTTATTCCTATGCAGTGTCCCCCTGAATGAATTTACCCTCGATTCAATATTCTTTAATCCCATTCCGGGGCTTGCCATTTTCCCTGGTCCGCTATTTACTCCATTATCCGTATAAATAATAATGGTTTTCTTCTCATACCTTTTCATGATTAGTTTAATAAGACTGCACCCTGAATGCTTGAGTGAATTATTGATCAATTCCGCTATCGTCTGTTTTTGTAATAGGGGCGTAGTTTTACTGCCGGCAGGTCACCGTATAATGTTAGCGCCAGACGAAACAAATAAAATAAATAAATAAATTGTAATTTAGTAGTTTCTGCCTGGCCTGATAAATATCGGATTCTCCTCGAAAAAGCCACAGCATGATTACCTTGCAGCAATTAATTTTACAAGAATGACAAACAAAACTCCTTCATTCCCCCAAGCTACCCGGTCAGGAGAATACATTGCATTTTTTAACATTCAATTTCCCACAATGGAAGGTCCAGCCTATGTTTTTATGGCTTGTGATGCTTATAGCGAATTTGGTTTCAATACCGGAACGGAACCGGATGAAAAGCCGGAAATAGTTTTGAAGCACATCCATCTTCTGACGGAGAACAAAGATTTTATTCGTCATAGGCATAAAGGATTTACATTTGTTTTTGATAGATACCTGGAATTGAGTGACCGGATAAATGCTATTCTCCATCCATTAAATGGGCGGGCGATGTTCGATTCAGAGTATCACAATAAGGTAGCAGCTCCTCTGAGGAATAGTATTTTAAAGCGGATGAGAAGTCGTAAGTAGTAAATGTAATAGTAAGAATTTGCTACTGTTTGGTCTTCCTTTTCTTAATAGCAGCAGCGAATCGTTCCATTTTTAAAGCCATACCTTTAAAATATATTTTGATGTTTAAAGCTATAACTTTAAATTTGTTCCATCGTTTTAAAGCTATAACTTTAAAGATATGCCAAATCAAAAGCTCCTTATTGAGCAAGTGGACAGAAAGTTAAAGGCGTTCAAACCACTTGAAAAACTCATTATTCCTCAAAAAGGGTGGATTTTAACCATCCGAACAGCTCTTAAAATGTCCTTGCGCCAGCTGGGAAACAGGTTAAATATGTCCGCTCAGGGAGTCAAAGACCTTGAAAAGAGAGAGGCCCATGGAACTGTCTCAATTAATTCACTACGCGAAGTTGCAAACGCACTCGATATGAAATTGGTTTACGGCTTTATTCCCCAAGGCGAAAGTATCGAAGAGATGATTGAAAAAAGAGCAAATGTAATTGCACGGGAAATTGTCATGCGCACATCTCACACAATGAAACTGGAAGACCAGGAAAATTCAAACAGCAGGATAAGCAAAGCAATAAAAAGTAAGGCAGAAGAAATCAAAAATAAAATGCCAAAATATTTATGGGATTAAACCTTGAATATATTGATGGGCAAACACCGCTTGATGAAGATGAAAGAGAAGGACTGCTCATTCCATCAATAACCACACGTGAGGAGTTGGATGAATTCGAACAACAAAATATTGAAAAAGCAATTGAATGGACATTGAGTAGAAAGTTTTCGAAGGAGAATATCATCAGTGAAGATTTCGTTCGTGAACTTCATAAGAAAATGTTTGGTGATGTGTGGAAGTGGGCAGGAGAATTCAGGAAGTCAGAAAAAAATCTCGGTGTTGACCGGATTCAAATAGGAACCATGCTGAAGCAATTAAACGATGACTGTAACTTTTGGATTGGCAACAAAACATATCCTGTGGATGAACTTTCTATTCGTTACAAGCATAGAATCGTCCAAATTCATTGCTTCGCCAACGGCAACGGGAGGCATTCGCGGCTCATGGGAGATGTGATCATTAATCACATTTTCGGTAAGCCTGTCTTCACATGGAGTCTCGAAAGCATTTCGAGGAAAGGTGAAACAAGAAGCAACTACCTGAATGCAATAAGAACAGCTGATAAGGGAAATATAAATCCATTGATTCAATTTGCAAAATCATAAAAAGAGCATATAGATTTTCATTACTGTCGGACTAAAATCAAAGGGGAAGTCCCGACGGGACTTTTAATATTCGTGGTTTCGATTTTTTACCAAGCGATTGCCCCTACGGAGCAGAAATGAAGCATTGTCCTGTAGGGACAAACGCCAGGTAAAAATATAATCCGAATTATTACTGTCCGACTAAATTTAATGAGATTCCTCGCTGCGCTCTGAATGACAGGACTTTTGGAGAGTAAATATCCTTGCAAACACCTGATAACATTGTCATTCAGAGTGTAGCGATGAATCTTTCAAAGCAAAATTATTTTTAGTCGGACAGTAGTGAATCCGAATTATTAATAGAACTCCAAGGGGGTTCAACAGAGCAGAGGATGCTCGGGATAAGAGATTCAGAAAGCCATAAGAATTTATCTCTGGCAAAAGTGATAAGTTTTCAAAGTTGTGAATTCGGTTTAATGTTTCAACCAACCCGCTTTTCGCTTCAACGGAGAATTACTCAATCAAATCCTCTCAGCAAAAAACTCAATGAAGCTGCGCTATGAATTTCTTTCATAGTTACTATTTAGTTAGTAACTATTGGGTTAGTAACTATTGAGTTGTAAACCAGTAAGTTTTCCCTGAAATTAAAGTCTAGTTAAGTCTTTATCCCACGCTTCACCGGAGAATTACTCAAACCATTAAACGGATTAAATCCTCTAAGAGAAAAACTCAATGCTGCAGCGCGGTGAATTTTATCTTCACCAAAGCGGAAACGCATCTTATCCATGGCCTGGTACAGACTGATCATCTCAGGATTGTCCTCGAACATATTGATCTGATGGCCGCCTCCCACAAGGTGCGTGTACTTCACGCCGATGAGACGAATAAGCATCCTTCTGTTGTAGAGTTTTTCAAACAGCTCCTTCACACGCGCAATGATGGTGTGGTCGCAGCTTGTATAGGGGATGCGGCATTGCATGGTGTGCGTGTCAAAGTTTGAGTAACGGATTTTTACAGAGATGCAGGAAGTCATTTTATTGTCACTCCGCATCCTGAAGCAAAGTTTTTCCGTCATGGCAATCAGAATATTTTTCAGCATCTGTACATCAATGGTATCCTGCTCAAATGTTTCTTCTGTACTCATACTTTTCTGTTCGCTGTATGCTTCCACAGGTGAATTGTCAATACCATTGGACTTTTTCCAGATGGAAATGCCGTTTTCGCCCAATACATTTCCCATGAGTTCCATCGGCATCTCCTGAACCGTTTTAACCAGTTCAACGCCCATGCTTCGCAACAGATGATATGTTTTTTCGCCAACCATCGGAATCTTTTTAATTGATAGCGGTGCAAGAAAATTTTTCTCTTCCCCGAAATCAACCTGCATCTGGTTATTGGGTTTCACTTCGTCAGTAGCTACTTTGCTAACTGTTTTATTTGCACTCATTCCAAATGAAATCGGCAAACCGGTTTCTTTGATAATCTTTGTCCGCACTTCCGTGGCATATTTATAAGAGCCGAAAAAACGGTCCATGCCGGTGAGGTCCATGTAAAATTCATCAATGGAACTTCTCTCGTACAACGGCATTTTTTCTTTTACGATTTCTGTTACCTCGTCGCTCTTCTTGCTGTACTCATCATAGTCTCCGCGGATGATAATGGCATCGGGACATAAACGTTTTGCAATTTTTATCGGCATGGCGCTGTGCACACCGAATTTTCTCGTCTCATAGCTGCAGGCCGCCACCACACCGCGTTCTCCGCCACCAACAATAACGGGCATTCCCACCAGTTTTGGATTCAGCAATCGTGATACGGAAACGAAGAAGCAGTCGAGGTCCATATGTACTACAGCTCTGTTGGGTATTGTAAACATCACATTATTATTTTATGAGAATAAATTTAATTGTTCGCCTTCTTGTATTGGTCGTTTGAATAATGAAAAATCATAATCGGGCATTTTTCTTCCACTCATGTATTTCTTTTTCGACATGGAGAATAATTGTTTGATACTTTCAGCAATTTTTCCTTCACCGCTCATCCTGGTTCCAAATCGTGAATCATTCACCTCACCACCATGACATTCTTTGATTTGATTCCAGATTTTCTCCGCAGCATCAGGAAGATTTTTATGCAGCCAGTCACGGAATATGGTTTTTACTTCTCCGTTCAACCGTACTATTGTATATCCAACAGTCAATGCACCTCGTTCAGCAATGGCTTCCATGATGCGCGGGATTTCTTCACTCGTCAGTCCGGGGATTACAGGAGCGATCATCACGCCGACAGGAATATTATTTTTTGAAAGCTCTTCAATGATGTGCAGTCTGTTCTTATATGTCGCAGTCCTTGGTTCCAGCAGTGAGCGCAATTCATCTTTAAGAGATGTGATGGAAATCATTACATGAATGAGACGTTGTGCTGCCAATTCTTTCAGCAATTCAATGTCGCGGAGAATTAAACTGTTCTTGGTAATGATGCCGACAGGGTTTTTATATTCCAGACAAACTTCCAGCATGCCACGTGTGATGCGGTACTTCCGCTCCAGCGGCTGGTAACAATCAGTATTGCCTGAGAACATGACTGATTCCGGTTCATAATTTTTATTGTTGAAATATTTCCGGAGTAGGGAAGGAGCTGCGGGTTTCACGATAATCTTCCTTTCAAAATCAAGCCCTGCGCTGAAACCATAATAGTTGTGCGTGTTGCGTGCATAGCAGTAAATACATCCATGTTCACATCCCTGGTAAGGGTTGGCACTGTTCATATTGGCGAGGTCGGGACTTTTTATTTTGTTTACGATTTTCTTCGGATGCTCCATATAAATTTTGGTACGCTCGTCAGTAATCAACGGTTCATCAAGCCCTTCAATATGTTCCGCAACTATTTCCTGTTTCATGAAGCGGTTGTGCGTTTGAATCTGTGCGCCACGACCCTTCAGATAATCTGCTTCTTTTAAGTTATGCTTTTCCATCGTTTAAAATATTTTCAGAAATACTTGTATGGTTAATTTATTTCTCTTTACCTTTGACTGAATCAAAGTCAATTATAATGGCTTTAATGTAGACAAAATGTTGAGAGTTGGCAAGGAACAGGAATCAAGAAAAGAGAGTGAGGAGAGACAGGCGGTGACCGTAGGCTGTGAACTGTAAACCGACAACAATGAACCAACAAACAACATCTCTGAGTTATCACTTGACAACTGCTCTTTGCAAACTGCAAACTGTTCCTTGCCAACTGCCAACTAAACGCATCTTCAAATAATAATAAATATGTTCCTCTCCACCAACCTTCGTTTCCTGAGAAGCCGTCGGCACCGCACACAGGATGTCGTAGCTACTGAAATCGGCGTTACGCGCTCCACTTTAAATAATTATGAAAGCGGAGTCGTTGTGAATCCCACACTCGAACTGCTCGTGAAGTTTTCGAAATACTTCAGGGTATCCATTGACACACTGATAAAAATTGACCTGACAAAACTGGGTGAAAGTCAGCTCTCCGAACTTGAAAAAGGTAATGACGTTTATATTACCGGTTCGCGGTTGCGTGTGCTTGCCACTACAATCGACAGCTATAACAAAGAGAACATCGAAATGGTAAGTCACAAGGCACGCGCCGGTTACAGGAGCGGTTATGCAGATCCAGACTTTATCAAAAAACTTCCTACGTTTCAGTTGCCGATACTTTTCAATGACAGAAAATATCGCATGTTTCAGATATCCGGAGATTCAATGAATCCCATTCCTGACAAAAGCTGGATCATCGGAGAATATCTTGAAAACTGGTATGATATTAAAGACGGATTGGCATATATCGTTCTCACTGTTGACGATGGTATCGTTTTCAAACTTGTGAATAATAACCTCCGTAAGAAAAAATCCATGGAACTGGTTTCCCTCAATGAAACATACCAGCCCTATGAAGTCCATGCCAATGAAGTAAAGGAAGTATGGAAATTCTGTAATTATATTTCTACCGAACTTCCTGAAGCGTCACTTCAAAAGCATGCTGTGTTTTCGAGGATTGAAAAAGTGGAGAAGGAGATCGGGGAGTTGAAGAGTGTGTTTAAGTAGGTTGATTGGTTGATTGGAAAAGAGTAGTACAAATTATTGAGATTTTTTAGAATGAATAATATTAGGTCAAGAAAGTTTTGAAATAATCAAACTGGAAATAGAAAATCAAATGAAATTATCTGAATCAGTTATTTCAAGACTTGCATCCCAGCATGAGACAATTGATGAATTAATTTCCAGAATTTCAGAGGAAAGAATTCATTCGCAAACAATAAAAGGCAAGTGGAGTATACATGATAACATAGCTCACCTGGCGAGGTACAATGTGATTTTTCAGGAATGACTGAAAAGAATTCTTGAAGAAGAATCACCGCCGTTTCCGCGTTATAATGCTGATGATGATATCCAGTTTCCTGAATTGCAGAAAATGAAAACGGAAGAATTGATTAGTTCGATTGCATTTGAAAGAAGAAAAATATTTGAACTCGCTAAATCATTAAATGAAAATGAATCGAAGCGAACAGGAGTTCATCCTAAATTCGGTAAACTCAGCATTAAAGAATGGATGGAATTTTTTCTTTTACACGAAGCGCATCACCTCATCACCATTTTCAAACTGAAGAATGATGTTGAAATCAGATTATAATTTCAGTGAAGAATTTTATAAACCAGTTCTTTCAACAATGATCCTTCACTCATATAAGGCGCATTTACACCTTTTGCTTTCATGTCGTAATCGCGAAGAAGTGAAATTACATTGATGACTTTCTCTTCGGAATAAGATTTTGCAGCAATCTCGTAGTCTCCTACGAAATACGGATTCACTCCCAATGCGCCCGCCACATCATTGCGGCTTTTGGAGGGCAAACGATGATATGTCAGAACTTTTAAAAAATAGGAGTGTAGCTGAGGAATTGTAAGCTGAATAGGATTGGTTTTCTGATTGGCTCCGAAATAATTGACGATCTGATTTGCTTTCAAAACATTCCTTCTGCCCAATGCGCCATGCAATTCGAAAATATTAAACTCTTTGCTGATGCCAATATTATTTTCAACCAGCGGAAGATCAATCTCTGCGCCGGGGATTACATTGAGAAATAATTTTTCAAGCTCATTGGAAATTTTCGACAAATCCGTTCCGAGGTATTCACCCATCAATGCTGCTGCCCTTGAATTAATCCGGTGCCCCTTTGATTTTACATAGTCAATAATCCAGTCAGGGATCTTGTTTTCATAAAGACTTTTAGTCTCGAGAACGAGGGCATGCTTGCTCAATTCTTTTCCGGCCTTCGTCCGCTTGTCAATGGATTTATATTTGTAACAAAAAACCAGTATCGTGGACTTCTGAGGATTCATAACATACTCCAACAGATGATTTTTAATATCCTTGCTTTCTTTTGCAATGAGGTCTTTGATGTTTTGCGCCTCTTTAACGATAACTACCTGGTGATTACTCATCATCGGATATCTCTTCGCATAACTGATCAGTGTAGGAACGTCAACTTCTTTTCCGTAAACGATAGTTTGATTGAATTCCTTTTCACTGTCACTTAATACATTTTTCTCGATATAATCAGAAATATGATCAATGTAATAAGGCTCCTCCCCGCATAAAAAGTAAACGGGGTGGTAAATTTTGTTCTTTAAATCCTGAATGATTTTCTCAAAAGTCATTGCGCGGCAAAGGTAGCAGTGTTAAGCGATGGAGGGTTTAATATCTGAACGATTTTTTTCAACAGCATCAGAGAATAATTGAGCCGAAAAGACTACACATTATGCGCTTTCATGATTTTAGTCAGCCACCTGATAATGAGCAAAATTATTATCGAGGTGATCAATGCCAGCACAAAATTAACAAGAAAAAAATTTGCCTTATGGTCATACCCATCCCATAAACCGGCAAGAACTCCGCTCATTTTATTACCGATAGAAGTGGAAAGAAACCAGCCACCCATCATTAAGCCGGTTAATCTTGGTGGTGAAAGTTTCGAAACAAGCGACAATGCCATTGGACTCAAACACAATTCTCCGACGGTGATAACGCCATAAGATCCGATTAACCACCACATGGAACTTTTCTCAAGTCCGTTGTGACATGCATAAGATGCACCAACCATTACCAGCGTGGAAAGGGCCGTAATAAACAGTCCGTAAAAAATTTTCCAGGGTGTTGAAGGTTCCTTATTTTTTCGCTTCAGATAAGACCAGAACATGATGAGTAAGGGCGTGAGTGCAACAACCCAGAATGGGTTCACGGATTGAAAGATCTCAGTGGAAACAAGCGTTACTTTTTCGCCATCAGCAGGTTTCTTTTCGTCAGGCACGTTTTTAAAATATAGCGGGTATCCAAAAGTCTTTACCGGTTTGTCATCAGCATCCCGCGCAATACGGAATTGCTCATCAGCAAGCGGAACGGAATCCTGTACGTAATTTTTTTCCTGCACCATTCCTAAAATAGTAGCCGGTTTTACAAGCGCAGCCGGTACTTCACGCTCGGTATAGCTTTCCGCCCAAGTGGTGAGTGCTGTTCCGTTTTGTTTAAAGATTGCCCAGAAGACTATAGCAACTGCAAATACGGCAAGCAAAGCTGCAATGGGTTTCTTGTCTTCTTTGTTGGACCGCACCATGATGGAAATGTAATATGCAGCAACAGGTATTGCTCCGAAAATAAAAGCATCGGTACTGTCGCTGCCAAATATGTTTTCGGGAATAGACCAGCCGATGTATCCTGCAATGAGTGCGGGAAGTAGAGTTATACCAAGTATTTTGCCCACAGGCATATCTTCGGGTTTCGACGGCTTTATTACATCAGCATGCTTGTAATGTTTTTGACCGATCCAGAAAATAATAACGCCAATGAACATTCCGATTCCCGCGGCAGAAAAAGCAGCTCCCCAACTGAAAGTATTGCGTAAGTATGCACCAAAAAAATTACAGATGAAAGCACCGATGTTTATCCCCATGTAAAAGATACTGTACCCTGAATCTTTCAGGGGCTTGTATTTCTCTTCATTGTAAACGTTTCCAAGCAGCGTTGAAATATTCGGTTTGAAAAAACCATTTCCTACACAGATGATCAACAATGAAGTATAGAAAGCTGTATTTCCGGGCAATGCAAGTCCGCAATAACCAATTCCCATTAGTATTCCGCCAATGGTTATTGACAGTCGGTATCCAAGTAGCCGGTCGGCAAGAAGTCCACCGATGAACGGCGTGAGGTAAACAAGTGCGATATAGGTACCGAAAATATCCGAAGCTTCTTTTTTATCCATTGCCATGCCACCGCGCTGTGAATCGGTCATGTATAGAAAAAATATTCCCAGCATCAGGTAAAATCCAAATCGTTCCCACATCTCAGATAGAAAAAGATAGGGGAGGGCTTTCGGGTGTTTACGGGCCATAAGAAAAATATTTTATGTGAAGAAACTGATAATGTTGCCGGGAGAATCAGCCGTTATTTTGATGCAACGATATTGAATTTAATTTTGAAGTCATCATAAATCATCTTTTCACCGATGTCTTCAAAAAAGGATTTTGAACCGTATTTTATTTCATACTTCGACCTGTCAACCACTGCCGTACCTGTGGAAAATAACTGGTTACCCTCAACTTTAACGGCTGCGTTAAAAGTGATTTCGTTTGTGATATCCTTGATGGTAAGCATACCTTTAATGGCATGAGTCAGGCCTTCTAAAGGTTCTGCCAGTGGAGTTACTGATGTCATTGCAAATTTGGCTTGCGGAAATTTAGCTGCGTCGAAAAAATCCGCAGACTTCAAATGATTTTCAAGTTTTGTTTTATACTCTTCTGATTCAACGTCCTTGTTTTCAATTGATGTCATATCAATATCAAATGTGCCTGTATATTTTCCGTGGTCATTTGATATAACCCCTGATGATAATTTAATTGTGCCATGGTGTTTACCGGTTAATTTTTCTGCAAACCATTCCAGTGAACTGAGTTCAGTGTTTACTTTATAAACTTCGGTATGCGGTTTCACGTTTGTAAAAGAAAAAAGAATGAATGTGATACATACGAAAGACAGTAGTGAAATTTTTTTCATGACATTGATATTTAATAGTTATTATTATTTATTCATTACGGAATCTTGTTCTCGTTTGAATATTCTGACATCTGCTACGAAAGTACCAAAAGGTACCAAAGATGCAAGCAGTGCTAAAAAAGTTTTCCCTAGGCTCCATTTTTTTTCTTTGCTCACCAGCAATACCCACATGCAATAGGCAATAAATAAAATCCCGTGGGCCATTCCAATGTATAGGTTAGGTGCCGGCATACCTGACATATATTTAAGTGGCATACCGATACCTATCAGTAAAATGAAACTAATTCCTTCCAGCCATGCAAGTAACCGAAGTCTGCCAATGTTATTCTTCAACATATTTATTTGTAATGCATTTAAATAATAGAATCCCCTGCGGGCTCACTTCAGAGTGAATTAAAATTATTGTCATTGTATTTGCCCCTTCCTGTTGTGATTTGCAGATTCAATTTATTCGTCATTAATCTGTGAATCAGCGGCA
>JBBRAY010000012.1:0-81157 GCA_038206355.1 Bacteroidia bacterium | reverse complement strand
TTGTACTTGCGGCATGTTTCCACTCCGCCATTTCGTTCTGCTTCTTGAAGCATACTCAGGCGTTCTGCTGGTGTAAATTTTCGTCTTGTTTTTGTCATTTGATTCCCAAATTTATGTACAAATTATTAATTAGTAATTTGTCCAGTCTTTTAGGGGGCTAAGACAACACAAGCACCATTGAGTGGTTTGTAAGCTCTGTCTGTCAGCGCTTACGGTGGGGCTGCCACCATCATTTTAATAGCATGCATTTTTTTTTTCCTTTAAAAAAAATTGCTTCAAGGCACACATGTACTTCGTCGGATGGTTACGTAGCAACATGCTACGGCCAGCGGGGTTCGTCTGCATCAATTGATGTTCCTGTTATTGCTACGGGTGATCCACTATTAAAATCAAGACCTGCACTGTCACCAAACATCCAAACATTTGCTTGGTTTTGTGCAGAGGAAAAAAAAGAAATAGATATAAAAATAATAAGGCCTTGTATAAATACAAGTGCCTTTTTATTTTTTCTCTTATGCATGTTATTTAATCAGCATTAACTTTTCCGTTTGCTGTATGGAACCATTCTCTATTAAATGGCAGAAATAAATTCCATTATTAAAGTCGCTTAAATTAATATCAACACTTGTACTGCCCGCCGGTAAAGATACTTGTTTGATTTCTTTTCCAAAAGCATCATAAATTATCACATTAGATTTTGCATCGCCAATACTACTATAATTAATTTTGAATAAACCAAAGGATGGGTTAGGCAATGCAGCAATTTTTAATACCTCATTTTTGTCTATAGAATTTGCAGAATCGCATTGCAGTGCGCTTAAGTTATAATTGGGCATGTTGGGTAAACCAAGTTTACACTTTCTTCCTCCAAGAGTAACACTGTAAGGGGAATAATTGCAAGACAGACCCAAAGAATCAGGATCGTTTATCACGCTCAAACTCATATCCGTTGAATCCCATTCCTCGAAAGTTTGATAGTTATAATATTCTGTAGCTATATATATTTTGTCATCAGGTCCTAATTGGTGCTGTCCGGGAAATACATAAGGCCTTCCGTTAGTAGAAAATATCTGAGTTTTTGTTGATAACACATTAGGAGCTAATAAATCGTATTGAAAAAGTTCGCCTCCCCATACATTCATGTTTGAACCCCATCTTGAAACATAAAATTTTGTTTCATCAGGTGAAAAGGATGCACCATAATAATTATCGTAAGGCCACCCGGCAATGCTAGGTGAAAGATTTATCCAATTATAAATATTACCGGTGCACCGGTCGAAATCAAAAACGTCAATAATGCCAAAGCCAACAGCACCTAATTTACTTCCATTTTTAGAAAAAATCATTTGACCTGTAAGCCCAAACCCATCACCGGGAATAGAATCAATATAATCCGATCCAATTAGAAATGAATCAGCAAAATTCACACCGCTATTATCAAGAGAGTATTCGTAAAAAGTTTTTGAATGACCACTTGTAAATCCTTGCCCAAGGTTATATCCGTGTACAAGAATCCACCAGCTTCTTCCATTGCCATGTCGGATAGCAGCAAGTTTTTCTGTTAAACAATTCGAACTGAGCAAAATGTTCTTTTGTATAACAGCACCCCTACCAGAATCTGCATTCATATCAACTGTAGAATAATATAGAGAATTTTTTCCCACCATCTCCAAGTCAATAGTAAATATAAAATAAAAATTAGAATCTGATGGTGAAGGCAGGATAAGAATTCCATTGGTATGAGTAAAGGATCCCATCAAACTATCACCGTTCATCATCAAAGCATGATTTGGGGTCCACACTTCTGCAATAAACGATACACCAATACTTCCAACATAAAAAAGCAACTGGCCTGATGCATCACAAATGGAGGCAGAAGGTTCGTCTGCATCAAGTGATGTTCCTGTTATCGCGATAGGAGACCCACTATTAAAATCAAGACCAGCACTGTCACCAAACACCCAAACATTTTCTTGGTTTTGCGCAGAGGAAAAAAAAGCAATAGATATAAATATAAAAAGGCACTGAATAGATAGAAGTGCTTTTTTATTTTTTCTGTTATGCATGCTATTTAATCAGCATTAACTTTTCCGTTTGCTGTATGGAACCATTCTCTATTAAATGGCAGAAATATATTCCATTATTAAAGTCGCCTAAATTAACTTCCACATTTGAACTCCCTGGCGGTAAAGATATCTGTTACACGGTCTTTCCCAAAACATCAGTAATAATAATCTCCAAATTGGGATTTTCGGAGGCGTTACATATAAAGTTGTAATATCCTGAAGATGGGTTAGGGGAAACAGTAAACCTTGTTTTTGAAGCAGGATTTGCATGAGCCATTCGCGGACTTGCTGAATAGCAGGTATCAGAGAAAATAATGAGCGAGTCGCTTACTGCATTAATGAGGAAGCGCGCCTGGTAAACAGCCGGCCCTTCCACATCAGGGCACAGGTAAGCGAGATCCTCGAGGTCGTTAAGTTGTCCATCAGTATACTCAGTGATATCGCGGGCAATAGTATGCAGGTAAATATCGTATGTTACTTTAAGATTGGCATCAAAGTTAAACGCGCCGCTGATTCCGTCACTTACCGAGTCTGCTTTATTGAGATAAACCGTAACAAGCCCGGATGAATATAGTGGTTCACTTTGAGAGAACCCTGTCCCCCGTTGGCGGATCAGGATGACATGCTCAATCTAAAATCTATGGGAGATTCCGGAAATCCGCTCCGGTTCGGCGCCCGGTAGCTCCCACTTTTGAAAATTACTGATGTCATTCCGACCTGCCCGCGAAACTTCAGGGAGGAGATGAATCTCTTCAACTCAAACCGGGACACTACCCGTTCTTCAAACGAATTCCGCTCCTGATTTTTTTACCCTATCTTCGCCCCTCACCCGAACACATCCAGGTACCCCGATTCGTAATTCGTATATTCGTTTTATTATTCGTTATTCGACGGGGGTCATCAGGTATTAATCTGACAATCAACATCATAAATGTCAAATATTGTAGCAATCGTAGGTCGCCCAAACGTCGGCAAAAGCACCCTCTTCAACCGCCTCACCGAATCGCGCCAGGCCATTGTAGATGAACAAAGTGGTGTAACCCGAGATCGTCATTATGGCTTTTCCGATTGGGGGGGCCGAACTTTTTCTGTTGTTGATACCGGCGGATATGTGCGCGGAAGCGATGACATTTTTGAAGGGGAAATACGCAAGCAGGTAGAGGTTGCTATTGAAGAGGCAAACGTGATTATGCTTGTGGTTGACGTTGAATCAGGCATTACCGACCTTGATGATGCAGTGGTAAAAATGCTTCGCAAGTCAAAGAAGAAAGTTTTTCTTGTCGTGAATAAGGTGGATAATCCGCAACGCATTCCGGCAGCTTCAGAGTTTTATAAATTTGGTCTCGGAGAACCGTATTGCATTTCTTCTGTAAGCGGAAGTGGTACCGGAGAACTGCTCGACGCACTTATTAAAGAATTTCCTGAGGATACAGCAGATCCGAATGAAGGGCTGCCAAAATTTGCCATCATCGGACAACCAAATGTGGGGAAGTCGTCATTGCTGAATATGCTCGTGGGAGAAGAGCGCAGTATTGTTACACCAATAGCAGGAACTACACGCGATACCATCAATAAGCGTTATAATAAATTCGGGTTTGACTTTGTACTTATTGATACGGCAGGTATCAGAAGAAAAGCACGCGTGAAAGAAGACCTTGAGTTTTATTCCGTCCTGCGTTCACTTCGCACAATTGAAGACGCTGACGTTTGTCTTTTTATGCTCGATGCAGATCCCGCAAGTAACAGAGAAGGTATCAATGCTCAGGATCTGGCCATCTTTCATCTCATCGAAAAAAACAGAAAGGGAGTTGTCATCATCGTAAACAAATGGGATCTTGTTGAAAAAGACCAGGACTCATCAAAAAAAATGGCTGACCTCATCCGGGAAAAAATAACTCCGTTCAGCGATGTGCCTATTATATTTACAAGTGTATTGACCAAACAACGGATTCAGAAGACGCTGGAAACGGCTGTCGAAGTTTTCAAACACAGGAAAGAACATATTCCTACTTCCAAACTCAATGAAGTATTGCTACCGATAATTGAACGCACTCCTCCTCCATCAACAAAAGGGAAGCACATAAAAATCAAATACGTTACTCAGTTGCCTACGCGCACTCCGCAGTTTGCTTTTTTCTGTAACCTGCCTCAATACATCAGCGAAAGCTATACACGGTTTATTGAAAACAAGATGCGGGAACATTTTCCTTTAAGCGGTGTTCCGATAGAAATATATTTCCGGAGCAAGATCAAGGAAGAAGAATAATAATTCTTACGTTGATTTTATTGGTGCCGTCGTAAGCTTTCATCATTTCAATTCTTAAAAATGAATTGTGGTTTTTATTAGTCACTTTGGGTAAAAATTCCACACCACAGATTTTGTTCGCATTTCGGATCGCGTTTTTACAGGTATAAATAGAAATATTGGGAGAAATCGGCACAGGTATGATTTTTTCAGATGGGAGTGAAACCTTAACCTCAAAACCAAATGAAAAAAGAAACCATCCATCCGGTATTAATTTGCATTGCCTCACTTATTTATTTCCTTATTGCATCTTTTGCATTTGCACAAAATCCTGAAACAAATATGAAGCAGGATGTCAAACTTGCTAAATACTGTTTCACAAATGACAATGGTAAATCAAGCATCATGAATGTTGACGGAAATCAGGTCAATGAACCCATTGCATTTCAAAATGGCGCCACTGTTTCACTTGATGGTATCGTCACCTGGAAAGACGGAAGCAAATCCAGATTGGAGAATGGTGATTGTATAGGTGTAGATATAATTGGTGCTGTATATGTTGCCAAAGCTCCTTCATCATCTGTAAAAACGGGTGGAGTTACCTCCAACCGGTAACAACTAACGAATTATTGCCTTGTTATAATTTTCTCATTATACCCTCCGGTGCCTCCGGGGGGTTATTCTTTATTATCAGACCACCCCGTTTTCTTCAAAGTATTTGATCACAGCTTTTCTTAGTGTGAAGTCTTGCTCTCCAACTGACATAGGAGGCAATGGTTTGAGAATTTTATAATGATGCCAGCCATCTTCATCGGTCGTTTCAAATTCAAAATAACCATAAGGGCTCAATACCCTGCAGGTAGCGATGTGCATGAGGTTTTGTTTATCGTCTTTACTGAATTTACTGCTGCCTTTGCCAAGTTCCTGCACACCGATCAAAAATAGAATAACCTGCAGGTCAGGTTCCTCATCAAACTGATTTTTCAGCTTTTGAGTCAATTGTTTCCATTTTTCTTTAATTATTTTTATATCTTCTGCATCCATTGTCCGTAAAAGTACATAGAAAGGAGAAGATGATCTTTATATTTGTACATTCTTAAAATGAAAAGATTTATTACCCGGCTTTTTTTTACTGTTTTATTGCTGGTCATTACCACATCTGCGACCAATTCAGGTCCTGAGCGTTACGGGCCGCCGGTAGATGTGGTATTTTGTCTTGACTTAAGCGGCAGTACGAATGGAATCGTAGACAGGATGCGCAATCACATCTGGGATTATGTAAACCTGTTCACGAATTGCAATCCGAAAGTAGATTTCAGGATTGGTTTTGTTGGATTTGCACGGCCCAGTTTCGGAAAGGACAATTATTATGTGAAGGTGATCAGCGACCTTACACATGACATCGAAGGATTGACAAATGAGCTGTTGAAAATCCGAACGCAGATAGAAAAAGGGGATCAGTTTGTTGGTCCGGCATTAAAGGCCTGTGCAGAAAATATTTCATGGAATGAACGTTCTGATGCAATCAAAGTTCTATTTATCGGAGGCAATGGTGTTGTTACCACAGGTGGTGAGCCTTATACCAAAGGGGTGCAGGCCTGTGTTGATAAAGGAATTATCGTCAATAGTATTTTCCTGCTTAATAGTCCAACCATGGGAGAACAAGGTGGATGGGAAAATATTGCACGGATGGGTGGGGGGAAATATACCAGCATGCAGGTTAAATTTGAATACTATGAAAACCTTGGGGGGTTTGACATGACTAAACTACTTGCACTGAACAGGTCGTTGAATGAGACATACCTTTATTACGGTGCCACAGGAAAAGAACGCTGTAAAATGCAGGGCCTCTGTGATGAAAGTATTTATAAAGCGAACACCGAAGGCTATCGTTACAGAATTAAGTTCCGCATCTCAAATTTGTACCTCAATAAAAACTCTGATTGGGATCTGGTGGATATGTATTCAAAAAACCCTCTCCTGCTTGAAACTGTTGATCGTACAACTTTAGCGGATACATTAAAATTTCTGAATGAAGGAGATCTGAAGGCAAGAATAATTTTCAATAAAAACAGGCGCAATACGCTCGTCATCGACATCATGAAGATGCTTGCAGAAAAGGATCAACTCGTAAAAGAAAAAAATCTTGAAGCGCAAAAAAGCATGAAGACATTTGACATTACAACCATCAATTGGCTGCGTGATATTCTGATTGCAAAGGGATATAGTATGAATAAATAGAAATCCTGATATCCGTTTATAACCTGCTATTGATTTCTTTCAAATTATTTTCTACGCCGGGTTGTCTCAACTTTAAGGAGGTATTTGTAAAATAGGTATGCGACTTCAGAAAGTTTTGTTGCAACCGGATCCACTCTTCATCATTTTTAATTTTCTCAAATGCCAGAAATTCCCTGTGCAGATTTTCTGCAATTGGAATATAATCCTGACGGCCCAGATAGTCAAGGTCGGCATCACAAATAATTTCCTCCAGTTTCGTTCTCGGTGATTGTGGAATTCTGGTGGCCATAATAATGCCGCAAATAATTTTGATCTCTGACCCATCAACAAAATGATCGCTCAGCTTTTCAGTTGCAATATCACAACCGTGCTTTTCATGGTCGCGCATATCCCTCACATATCCGGTGTCGTGAAAGAGGGCTGCAATTTTAAGCATCGCAATCTCTTTCTGATCACACCCCTCTGACAGCGCTATACGTTCCACTGATTCAATTACGTCAATGGTATGATCCGGACTATGGTAATAAAGATTCTCAGGGAGTTTCTCCCGCAGCATCTTCATCACATCCTGAAAAAGAATTTCGAAAAGCTGATTGTCCATTATTGGTCTTCGGCCGTCCATAGTGTTTATGCTTACAAACTTAAAAAAATACATTGGAAGTTCTTGTAAAGAAAATAAATTGCCGGATAAAAAATACAATATTATCCAATACATTTACGCTTCTTATATAATCAGCAAATATGAGCGAGGTAACATTGCCTGTTGAAAATATATTATCCGTGCTGAAGCAGGTGGAAATTTTTACGCATGTACCCTCTTCAGTGATGGAGGAAATTGCAAAACAGATGCAGATTTCTTCATTTGGCCCGGATGAAACCATCATCACAAAAGGTGATAAAGGAAACAGCATGTACATCCTCTTCTCCGGCGAGGTAAAGGTGCATGATAAGGAGTATGTAGTTGCGACGATGAAGAGCGGGAATTTTTTCGGGGAGTTTTCATTGCTTGATGACGAACCTCGTTCCCTTTCAGTTTCCGCATTGGTTTCTACTGTTACGGGTAAGATTGAGCAAAAATATTTTTTTCAGTTACAGAGTAAATATCCTGATGTAACGCGCGACATCATCAGGGCTATGCTCGGGCGATTGCGGGGACAGAATCAGAAAATTATCTCTGACCTGAGGCAACGGCAGACTGAACTCGAGCAACTTGTGAACGAGCGAACGGCTGATCTTCAGACAAAAAACGAGGAGCTTATAAATACTTTGAGTGAATTGAAGAGAACACAGGAACAACTGGTTCAGCAGGAAAAACTCGCATCATTGGGACAACTCACCGCAGGAATTGCACATGAAATTCAGAACCCGTTGAACTTTGTAAATAATTTTTCTTTTCTGTCAAAAGACCTGATGAAAGAACTGTCAGAGTCAAAAGATGATGAAGATAGAAATGAAATTCTGGAAATGCTTACTGACAACATCACCAAAATTGAGCACCATGGAAAGCGGGCCGGTGAGATAGTCAAGAGCATGCTTCAGCATTCCCAGCCCGGATCACGTGTAAAGCAATCCGTCAAAATCAATAAACTGCTGCAGGATTGCTGCGAGATTTCATTTTACAGCTTTAAAGACAACGGCAATGCATTCGATTGCGAGCTTATTAAAAATCTTGGCGCCGACCTTCCTGAAATAGAAATTATTGCGCAGGATTTCTCAAAGGTATTTCTGAACGTATTGAACAATGCCTTTTATGCGGTGCGTGAAAAGAAGTTGTCAGGTACGGTTTCCGCGTTTTCGCCGATAGTAATTATTACGACATCGAAAGAAAAAAATTCCATTCGCATTTCTGTAAAAGACAATGGAACCGGAATTTTGCCTGCCAATATCCAGAAAGTATTTGAACCATTTTATACAACTAAGCCAACCGGTTATGGGAACACAGGGCTTGGCCTAAGCATTACCAACGACATCATAAAAGCGCACGGAGGTACTATCATTGTCGAAAGTAAAGAAGGAGAATTTACAGAAATTACTATAACATTGCCAGTATAATTCATCAGCGACAAATGCCAAACAATAATTTACTATGAAGATAAAATTATTCATTAAAAGAAAATTCAGCTGCCTGATACTGATTGCACTTCCTTTATCAGTTGCAACTTGCAGTGCACAGGACACTCAGATTCGCGGCTTTGCCGAAGTTCTTGCTTCCTACCAGGATGCGAATAAGAAAACTTCTTTTGGACTTGGCGAGCAGGATTTATTTATCACCTCTGAGCTCAACGACCGTTTTAGTTTTCTTGGAGAAAGTGTTTTTAAATATTCTGCATCTTCTCCGACTTATTTTGACATTAGTATTGAACGCATCGTGGTAAAATACAATATCAAGGGCAACCACAATATATTAATCGGAAAGCACCATACGCCTATCAATTATTGGAATGACACGTATCATCATGGACGGGTTTTCTTTCCTACTATTTACCGCCCCGATTTATTCGCTGATCATTTTGTTCCTATCCATACAACAGGGATCAGTTTACAAGGACACGACCTTGGCAAACTCAAATTCGGATATGATATTATGGTTGGCAATGGAATTGGTTCCGGTGAAACTGCAGACAATGACAATACAAAATCTCTGACATTGGCAGTTTCTATAAAACCTATGAAACATCTGAGAATCGGAGCATCTTTTTATTCTGATAAAATATCTAAAGGTGCAAAAGATTCGCATTCTTCGATGAATCTTGTAAAAGATGTTACACAACAACTCATTACCGGCTCGCTCTCCTATTTCGGAAAACGGTTTGAATTTTTGAGTGAGGCAACATCAGCCATTGATAAAACTGACAGTACAGGAACAAAACAATCCATTGCAGGATATGCGTATGCGGGAGTAAGGCTTAATAAATTTATTCCCTATGTGCGTGCTGATTATTCACAGGTTCCGGAGGGAGATTTGTATTTCCACCATGATACCAGGACTTCCTTCACCGGTGGAATCCGTTATGAAATTAATTACCTGACAGTAATTAAACTTGAATATGGCCACACAGAAAATGACGCCGGAAAATCAAGCGGAATCACAGCACAAATTGCCATTGGATTTTAAAACAGAAAGGAATTACAAATGAAAAAAATACTGACACCTCTTTTTGCAGTTTCAATTTTGATCTTAACGGCACTTGCGCCTGCCATTGGACAAACGCACAACCTCATTGTCATATCAAATGCTAAAGGTGCACCTACAGAGTTGAGTAACAAAGAACTCGTTTCGGTGATGAGGGGAGAAAAGCAACGCTGGAATGACGGCACACGAATTTCCGTTGCGCTGATGAAATCAAGTACTTCAGCGGGTGAAGAAACTTCTCAAAAAATTTACGGGATGACCGGGGACGAGGTAAATAAATTCTGGCTTGCACTGGTGTTCCAGGGTAAAGCAAAAGCACCGGTGTTTTTTAATTCAGCGAATGAACTAGAAACTTTTATATTACAAACTCCGGGTGCCATCGGCATTGTGGAGGGGTCTCCCGATATTAAATCAAAAACTACGATCGTTGACGGAAAAAAAACACTGTAGTAATATAAACTGAAATACATTTACTGTGAGGATTACGCTTCAGTCAAAAATCTGGATTACTGTTTGCAGCATTGTGTTGCTGTTTTCTTTTTTCATCCTGATATATTTTCCGGCACAGCAGGAAAAATATTTGCTTAAGAATTATAACAAAGAAGTTCAGAACCTGGCAGGAACCGTTGCACTGGGAGTTAAGATTGCGTTGAAAGAACAGAACTTCGAGGGTGTTCAGACGGCGCTGGATTTTGTAAAGAACGATCCGCATCTACGGTTTATAAGCATGGCTCAGACCGACACCAGCTGGAACGATGACAAAACATCATTTACAATCAACCGTATTATTTTTAAAACTTTTCCGGAGCACGTAAACGTTTCTGCAAATATTGGATCAAGTGATTCGATGATTGTAAAGACCGCTGCTTTTGAAACCAGTGTAATGTCAGGAGAAATTATACTTGGATTTTCAACGGATGAAATTATTCAAAGCAAACGTCAGATACGCACCACTTCACTGATTGTAAGTACGCTCGTTTTCATCATCGGAATATTTATAGGTTTCTGGCTTGCGAGAAGAATATCAGTGCCGGTACTTGCTTTGCGTGATGCAGCGTTGCGGGTAGGTGAAGGCGATCGCACGCAAATGATCCGCTCTTCGGCGCGCGATGAAATCGGTGACCTCACCGATGCGTTCAATAAAATGGTTAGTGACCTCAAGCATGCAGAGGATAAAATTAATGCTGCACAGGCCCAGCTTTTACATGCAGAAAAAATGGCTTCACTGGGTCAGATGACAGCGGGCATCGCACATGAAATTCAAAATCCACTCAATTTTATTAATAATTTTTCTGAGCTTAACCTGGACCTGATCAGTGAGATTGATGACCTTCAATCGGAAGAAGAGAAGAAAGAAATTTTGAAGGATATGAAAGGTAATCTTGAGAAAATTTCTCATCATGGAAACCGTGCCGACCGTATCGTGAAAAACATGTTGTTGCACAGCAGGGCCGGATCGTCAGAAAAACAAAAGACGGATATCAATTCTCTTTGCGAAGAATATCTTCAGCTGGCCTATCATGGTGTCCGTGCAAAAAACATAGACTTCAACTGTACAATTCAAAAATATTTCGACAAGGAAATTCCAAAGATTTCGGCAATGCCTCAGGATATCGGCCGCGTAGTATTGAATCTGCTCAATAATGCCTTCTACGCCATGGAAGAACGAAGAATCATGCAACCTGATTATAAACCGGTACTTCAGTTCAGCACTGCCAATGGTAATGGTGTGGTAAACATCAGTATAAGGGATAATGGAAAAGGTATCCCTGAAAATATTAAGGCGAAAATATTCGAACCGTTTTTTACTACAAAACCTTCAGGTGAAGGGACCGGTCTGGGCTTGAGTATTTGTTATGATATTATCAAAGCTCATGGTGGTGAACTTAATGTGGAAAGTAAAGAAAATGAGTTTACTGAGTTTGTGATTTCTATTCCTGTTGCCTGAACCTACAGTGAGTTTGTAAAAAAGTCTCGCTTCCAGTAATATTTACCGGGCTCTTCATCCTGCTGGTTCCAGTAATCGATCGTCACTATTTTTCCTTCCGGGGTTTTCAATGCCCGTTCATAAATGATAAGCATGGCATGAAATAAAAAGTCGGTAACGCCTACTGTAAACGTTTCAGGAGGAGGAGGCGGTGGTGTCGGCGTTGGAGCAATTGCAGGTGTTCCGTCGGCATTTGGCGGTAGCGGCTTGGCGGGAATGACTTTAGGAGGAGGGCTGGGCGCAACCAAAACAGTATATCCGTTGAGCTCAAGAAGTTTTTTCAGGAAATCAGCCCGCTGTGGTGAAACATTTTTTTCTACCACTGCGCAACGAACGCCATTGATTTCTTCTAAAGCATGTGCCTCTTTGCTGAGCTTGTTCATTGTATGCCGAAACTAAACGAATATATATACTGATAAATAAAACTAAAAAATCCTGTGAGAACAATAGCCGCTGAACAAACGATAAGACTAAGCTTTGCCGGCGAGCTGCTCTGAATGTACGCTATAGGTTTATCATTCTCGTCAACGAACATGGCTTTTACTACCCTTAGGTAATAATACAGAGATACAACCAGGTTTAAAGAAGCAATAAGTATCAGGGCCATCATTCCTGTGCTCATTCCCGATGCAAGCAAAAACCATTTGCCGAAAAATCCTGCTGTTGGAGGAATCCCGGCGAGTGAGAATAATGCCAGCATCATCACCATACTCAGCTTTGGATTTGTTTTATACAGCCCGTTATAATCAGTGATACTTTCCTTTCCTGTTTTATCAGAGATCACAGCTACCACGGTAAACGCAGCAAGATTTGAAAAAAGATAAACAAGAATGAAATACACAACCGATGCTGATCCCTGCATTGTTCCTGAGACAATACCAATCAGGATATATCCGGCCTGCGTGATGCTTGAGAACGCCAGGAATCTTTTAATATTATCCTGCCTGATCGCAAATAGATTTCCGATGATCATGGTGGCAACAGCAAGAATAGCAAGCAGATAAATCCACGTACCTGAAATCGTTCCGAATACTTTATACAAGGCGCCCAGAAAAATAAAAACTGCCGCGCCCTTTGAAACAACGGAAAGAAATGCAGTTACTGCAATCGGCGAACCTTCATATACATCTGCTGTCCAGAAATGAAATGGTACCACTGAAATTTTAAAAGCAAATCCTGCAACGAGAAATGCAAAACCGGCGATCTGAAGCGTATTACCTGTAAACATGGTACGCACCTCATCAAAATATAATGAGCCACACGTTCCATACATAAAAGAAATACCCATGAGCAATATCCCGGATGAAAATGCCGACGATAAAATCAGTTTCATTCCCGCTTCTCCGCTCTTTGGTTTCTCAACATCAAATGCTGCAAGTGCGGCAAGGGGAATGGTTGCCATTTCCAGTCCGAGGTAAAAAGAAAGGAAATGTCCTGCAGAAATCATGATGAACATCCCGATAAGAATGCAAATCAAGAGCATATAAAATTCAAGGTAATTTTTATAATTGCTCAACCACTCAAATGCAAGCAAAGAGATTATGAAGGTAGCGAGGAGTAAAATTGCTTTTTCAATTCCGATGAATGAGCCGGTGACGAACATGCCACCAAAAAGTGATCCTTGCGGCAATAGCATAAGCGTAACAACTGCAGTAACAAGGAAGAAGAAACTGATGATCATGAGCAACACATTCCTGCTAACGTTTTCGCCGAAGATTTTAACCAACAACAATATGACGAGCATAGCAGAGAGAATCGTCTCAGGAGCAAAAACAGATATTAATTCAATCACATTCATTTATGTTCAATGAGCAAGTGTTAGCAATTTAGTCATCCAGTTAGCCATGCTTGAGTTTATCATGTCACTCAACCAGAAAGGCGCTGATCCGATCAGCACAATTGGAATGATCAGGATCGCAGCCGCTAATTTTTCATTCCATGTTGCATCAGGCAATGCGCTATATTCCGGATTTTTTACCGGTCCCATCATTGAAAATCCTGAAGCGCGAAGAATATAAACTGCAGTTACCACAATAGACATACAGGCAAGAACAGTAGCCGTGCGATAGAACAGTTCATTCACCTGCCATGCGCCGACAAATACCGTCATCTCCGCAACGAATCCGCTGAGTCCGGGAAGACCCAGTGAAGTTAAGCCTGCGAGTAAAAAACATGTCCCGATAAATGGCATCACTTTTAGTAAACCACCGAGTTCATTACTCATGCGCGTATGGGTTCGCTCATATACCATTCCGATTACACCGAAGAAAAGTGCCGTCATCACGCCATGAGAAACCATTTGCAGTACAGCTCCCGTCATAGCGGTTTGTGTAAGCATTCCGATTCCGAGTAATACAAATCCGCAATGGCTTACAGATGAATAAGCGTTCATCATCTTGATGTCTTTCTGCCGCAACGTAACAAATGCGCCGTAGAAAATTCCAATCGTTGCAAGTGCTACGATGTAAGGAGAATAAAATCGTGCCGCTTCAGGAAATAAATATGTAGCCACGCGTAAACAACCGTAGCCTCCCAGTTTCATGGAGATTCCGGCAAGGAACATTGATCCTGCCGTTGGTGCAGAACTATGTCCGTCAGGCGCCCAGGTATGAAAAGGAAACATTGCGCTTAAAACCGCAAAGCCGACGAAGAGCATCGGAAATAAAATCTGCTGGGCATGAAAAGGAATATTCATCGCACCGATAGCAATCATATCCCATGAAGGTTTTCCCGACATCACACCGGCTTCGTAAGAAGTTCCGAGAACTCCTGCAAGCACGAGTGAAGAGCCGAACATCAGTATCAATACCAGTTTCATGGCATTGAATTCCTTTTTTCCGCTTCCCCAAATGGCAATGAGTAAATATTTAGGAATGACAGCCAGTTCAAAAAACAGGAACATCGTGAAGAGATCGTTCGCAATAAAAAATCCGTATGCGCCAAGTCCGAGCAGAATCAGCAATATATAAAATTCCTTCACCCGTGTTTGAATGTTCCATGAAATCAGTATTCCGGAAACCATAACTACCGAAGTAAGAAGGATCATGGCGATTGCAATTCCATCTACACCGATGTGGTATTGAATATTCCAGGAGTCATACCACAACGTTGATGATTCAAACAACAATTGCGATGTAATGCCTGCATTGCGTTCCGCCAGATAAGCAAACAGCAAAACGATTGAGGCAACCAGCTGAACAGTCATTCCTGCAAATGAAATCCACCGCACCTTAACAGCATCCTGCACTGCAAAGAGTGCTGCCAGCGTAAGCAAAGGAATAACAAGCAGTATATTTAAGTTCATCAATTCAGTTTAATAAAATACAGCCAAGACAGAAAGTGCAATAACGCCGAGGAAGAAATAAATAACATAATCATATACTTTACCCGACTGCATCGTTTTAATTTCATCAGATACCATGGAAGTAACCTCACCGGACAGCACCATCGTACGATCTACAATATTTTTATCAATCCATGCTGCAGGTGCAGATAGGAGGTTGAAAATAATTTTTTTTGTAACGAACAGATATATTTCATCAATATAAAATTTATTGCGCGCATACCGGAGCAATCCACCTGTTGCAGCGGCGAATTTATCAGAGCGGCTATTCTTTTTTAAATAAAATGCTGTTGCAATCGCTATACCCAACAGTCCGGCAGCAACAGCAATCATAGCCAGATTCAAATGGAATTCACTTTCAAATAATTCTCCATCTGAAGTAATGTAATTCGTGAAGGGAATAAATCCTGCAGCAACAGTTCCGATTCCAAGAACTCCCAATGCAATGAGCATGCTGGCATCTGCTTCTTTGTGGTGTCCGTTTGCATGATGTTCCTGTGGCTTATTCCAAAAAATAGAATAGTAAAGGCGGAACATATAAAATGCAGTGAGTCCGGCGGTGAGAATACCGACTCCGTAAATCATCTTGTTGCCATTGAATGCTGCGGTCAGAATTTCTTCCTTACTGAAAAATCCGGAGAGCGGCGGAACACCTGATATGGCAAGGCATGCAAGCAGGAATAAAATATTCGTCACCGGCATCTGCTTTCGCATTCCCCCCATGGCAGAAAGTTCGTTGCTGTGCACATGATGTATTACAGCGCCTGCCCCCAGGAAAAGCAATGCTTTGAACATGGCATGTGTAAACAGGTGAAACATTGATGCTGTATAGCCAAGACCTTCTTCTCCTCCATAGCCGGAAACACCAAGTGCAAACATCATGTATCCTATTTGCGACATGGTAGAAAATGCAAGAATGCGTTTGATGTCGGTTTGAGTGCATGCAATGACGGCTGCAAACAAAGCTGAGAATGCGCCGACATACATGACAAGATGCTGTGCTGTTGGAATCAAATGATAAAGTGGAAATAATCTTGCAACCAGAAATACTCCTGCTACAACCATCGTCGCAGCATGGATCAACGCAGATACCGGTGTAGGACCTTCCATCGCATCGGGCAGCCAGATGTGTAACGGAAACATGGCCGATTTTCCCGCGCCACCGATGAAGATGAGACAAAGTGCCCATGTCATCGCACTTGCACCGATGAAAGAAGCAGCAGTAGCAGAATGCAAGAAAGAGGAATCCGGTGATGAAAGTCTTTCAATAATGGTTTGGAAATCCAATGACTCACTGTAGAAAGAAAGTAATAATATTCCAATCAAAAATCCGAGGTCGGCGAAGCGCGTGACGATGAATGCTTTTTTAGACGCAGCGACTGCGGAGGGTTTATCGTAATAAAATCCAATGAGCAGGAAAGAGGAAACTCCGACAAGTTCCCAGAAAATATACATCTGGAAAATATTGCTGGCCACCACGAGACCGAGCATGGAAAAACTGAACAATGAAAGGAAAGAAAAGAAGATGTGGTATCGCGGTTCATCCTTCATATAACTAAAGCTATACAGATGCACCATGAAAGAAACAAAGGTTACAACAACGAGCATCATTACTGAAATGGGATCGAGGATAATTCCCATGTCAATGCTGAGGGTTGGAGAAAAAGAAAGCCAGGAATATTTGAGTGGCGTGATTGTCTGATATACTTCGTCAATTTTCCCTGAAATGAAAAAGTAGTTATAAGCGATGTTCAGAGCAAGTAACGCTGCAACACCGATTGAAAGGGTTCCAAGTATTCCGGAAATTTTCTTTGGAAATTTATTACCCAGCAAACCCGTAATCAGGAATGTCGCCAGTGGCAATATCAAAATCCAAATGGTTAAAGAAAAATCCATAGTTCTCTTTTCAGAATTTCATTGAATCAATATTTTCAGCATTGATTGATTTAAACCTGCGGTAAACACTGATGATAATTGCAATTGCAACAGCAGCTTCGGCAGCAGCAATGGTGATGATAAATAAAGTGAAAAACAGTCCTTCCAGTTTTTGCGGGAAAAGAAAGTTATTAAATGCGATGAAGTTGATGTTTACAGAATTCAGGATAAGTTCGATTGCAATCAACATGGAGATCATGTTCCTGCGGGTGAAGAAGCCATAGACGCCGATGAAAAAGAGGGCGGTAGAAACAAAGAGGTAATGGTGCAGTGATATCTCCATAGAACAAAGTATTAAACTCCGAATATTAAAATCCGAAATCCGAAACAGAAAATCCTAACTCTGAACCGAGCATCACTCCCAAACTTGAATACTGAATCAACAAATTTCATGTTTATGATTTTTTCGATTTTCGATATTTATAATTCGGATTTAGGCTGCTTATATGCTATTGCCACACATCCCACCAAAGCCGCCAGCAACAATATACTCACCGCTTCGAACGGAAGAATATATCCATCTCTTCCGAAACTCAGCATCTGTCTTCCTACCTGTGCAACCTGGTAATTGGATGGTGAAATTTCTCCAGGCATTGCGTGAAAATCCGCATTAACTATCAGCCACCATACAAATCCAAATCCTGCCAATGATATAGAGGATGCTGAAAGAACTTGTTGTAAGGATGGTCTTGTCATGTGAACGCCGGCCTGCTGTGTGAGAAAGAGCGAAAATAAAATCAACACAACAATTCCACCGACGTAAACGACAACCTGTACGGCAGCGATGAATTCAAAATTCAGCATGAAGTACAAAGCGGCTATATTGATTAGTGTGAATAGCAAATAAATGGCTGAGCGGAATAATTGTTTGGTGGTTACGGTTAGTACTCCGAACGTAAGCATCAGTGCGGAAAAGAAGTAAAAGAAAAAAGAAGATACCTCCATTATTCTACGCCCTTCACAATTTTAGATCCCGGTTTATTCAAAACTTTGGTGAGTTGTTTTCTGTCGAATACGCTATGCTCAAAATCATGGCTCATTATAATTGCATCAGTAGGACAAGCAATGATACACAAATTGCAAAACGTACACATACCCAGATGATACACGAACTTCTCAATCGCCTTTTTCTTTTTACCATCCTCCCCTACCTCCATCTTGGTTAGGATTTTTATCGTGCCATTCGGACAAGCAAGTTCGCAAGCAGTACAACCGGTACAGCGGTGCTCATTATTTTCGTCATGCGGCATCACCACCTCACCTCTGAATCGTTCTCCGAATTTGAGCGTATCTCTGTTATCCGGATATTCTTGTGTAAGGATTTCTTTGTGGTGGGTGAAATAGTATCCGGTCAGCCTCATCCCGCTTCCGAGGGATTTAACTGTACGGAATATATTTCCGAAATATGATTTTAAAAACTTAAACATAATTAGAATACAAAATTCGAAAGAAAACTAAAAACCAAAAAATTAATAATCAAGATGTGTAGTTGTAACTATTTGAGATTTGATATTTTTTCGAAATTCGATATTTAATATTTGGTATTTGATTCTTTTCTTTTAAAAATGCCATCCGTTAATTACAATTAATGCCACCAGTAACAAATTAAATAAACTGATCGGCATGAGGTATTTCCATTCTAGTGTGAGCAGTTGATCAATCCGCAAACGGGGGAACGTCCAGCGAAACCACATCAGCACGAAGATGAGGAAAAATGTTTTACCAATAAACCAAACGATGTGCGGAATAAAATCCATCACATAATTAAACCCTGTTAGATTTCCGAAATGCAACGGCATCCAACCACCAAGAAATAAAGTTGCTCCTATTGCAGCGATGATAAACATGTTAATATACTCAGCCAGGAAAAACATGGCGAAGCGCATCCCTGTATATTCCGTATGAAATCCGGCCGTGAGTTCTGATTCTGCTTCTGCAAAATCAAAAGGCGCGCGGTTTAATTCAGCTGTCCCTGCAATGATAAAAATGATGAAGGCGATCATTGCAGGAATATGTCCTTTGAATATCCACCACCCATCGGCCTGACTCTCTACGATTTTAGAAAGACTCATGCTCCCTGAAAGCGCCACAATGGCCACCAGCGAAAGTCCGGCGGAGAGTTCGTAGCTGACAATCTGTGCGCCGCTTCTCATGGCACCGAGCAATGAATATTTATTGTTGCTGCTCCATCCGGCCATTAAAATTCCGATCACGCCTATAGAAGAAACAGCGGAAATGTAAAACACGCCGATGTTGATGTCGAAAATCTGAAAACCCTTTGCAAATGGAATCGGCGCCAATAGTAACATGGCAACAACAATCACCAGTATTGGTGCAAAATTGAACAGGAATTTATCGGAAGCAGTTGGAGCGAATCCTTCCTTGAACAGTAGTTTAATCGTATCTGCTAAAGTCTGCAACGTTCCTTTGTAGCCCACCCGATTGGGGCCTAATCTCAACTGCATAAATGCCGCAACTTTTCTTTCCATGTACACCAGCAACAATCCAAGGAATGCAAATAAACTTATGGCAAGAATACCAACAATAGTCATCTCGATAAGCATCACAGGAGTTTCACTCATGCGGGATGAGAGAAAAGTGTGAAGCGAAGATGTGATGTCTGTAAAGCTGAACATTTAATTATTTTAGAACGCTGATTAAGCTGATCATTTTGATTATCGCAGATAATAATCCATCTTCATAATAACAATCTTCGTCATCTGTGTTCTGTTTCTTCTTATCTGTCAATATCCGGAATTACCAAATCCAGCGTAGCCATTATCGCAACTAAATCGCCGATCTTAATTCCTTTCGCCATGGTATTGAGTGCAGCCAGGTTTGAGAATCCCGGTGAGCGGTATTTAATACGGTACGGACTTGCTGTTCCATCACTTACCAAATAAACCCCCAGTTCTCCTCTTGCTGTTTCCACTCTTGTATAGTATTCACCCTTTGGGACTTTCAACACAACTTTTGTTTTCGCCTGAAAATCTCCATCGGGAATATTGTCAATTAACTGCTCAATAATTTTTACGCTCTCTTCCATTTCCCTGATGCGGACAACGTACCGGGAATAAGAATCGCAGCCGGTTTCAAGCGGTTCTTCAAATTGAACCGTTTCATAACCATCATATGGATTCCACTTGCGTACATCGCAACTAATTCCTGATCCGCGTGCAACCGCACCGGTACAACCGAATGAAATTGCATCTTCAGGAGTGAGAATTCCAACACCTTTTGTACGTGCTTCGAAAATAACATTTCCTGTGAGCAGTTGCTTGTATTCAGGAAGGTGATCTCTGAAGTTATTCAAAAACGTTTTTACTTTTCCTACGAAGTTGGGATGAATGTCATACATTAATCCGCCCGGAATATTATAATTCATTGTCAACCTTGCACCGCATGTCTCTTCAAAGATATCCAGGATTTCTTCGCGATCACGGAAACCAAGAAAGTAGGGCGTGATGGCTCCGAGATCTAACCCTAAAGCTCCCCACCAAAGTTGATGCGATGCAAGCCTTGTGAGTTCCGACATCAGCATACGAATCACTTTTGCGCGTGCGGGAATTTCGAGTTGCAATCCTTTCTCCACGGCCATGGCACATGCCTGATTATTCATGTGCGCACTCAAATAATCCATCCGGCTGGTGAGGTAAATAAAATTCCTGTAAGAAGCAGCTTCGCTCATTTTTTCAATAGAGCGGTGGATATAACCTAAATGCGGCTCAACGTTTTTGATCGTCTCTCCATTCAACGTCACTTTCAGGTGCAGCACACCATGGGTACTCGGATGCTGAGGGCCCATGTTGATTGTGAAATCACCGGTGTCGGATATGACAGGTTGATCAGGTTCCATTTACAAAGCGACTATATTTGTTTCATCTGTATAATCTTTTCTCAGCGGAAATCCCCAGGTATCATCCAAAAATAACCTTCGGAGATTCGGGTGATTCAAAAATTTTATTCCAAAGAGATCGAAGATTTCGAGTTCATTCATCTCAGCCGTTTTCCAGATACCGGCAACAGATTCAATCTTGGGATCTACTCGGTCCATTATTTTTGCTTTGACAACAACAGTATGCTTGTGTTTTCTGGAAGTGAGGTGATATACTACATAAAAAAAATCTTTCCAGTCCACTCCACTTTCGCAAAACAGATAATCAAATTCAGTTTCAGGATTTTCACGTAACAATTTCAAAAGTGCAAATGCTTTGTCGCCTTCAACAATCGCATTTAGAAACTGCCCCTCCTCAAAAACCGCTTCCGGGATTTGCTGCGAAATAAATTGATTCAGATCTTCAGTTGTCATTTCTTTTTCAATGGCATTGCATTACTTCGTCGAACAACGTTATTACCCCACCGAATAACGAATCTTCAACGAAAAGGCGAATTACTAACTCTGCATTTGTACACATTCGTTATTTGTATATTCGTTGTTATTCGTATTTAGTACCATGTAAATTAGTAGCCATTCGTATTTAGTACATCATTTTTTTCTCCCCGACATCGGCGTCTCCGTCCTTATTTTTTTTTGCAGCTCAAGCAATGCATGTATGAGCGCTTCAGGCCGCGGAGGACATCCCGGAACATATACATCCACGGGAACGATGTGATCAATTCCTTTTACTACCGAATACGTATTATAAAAGAACGGTCCGCCGGAAATGGTGCATGCTCCCATGGCAATTACGTATTTAGGATCGGCCATCTGATCATACAACCGTTTTAAAACAGGCGCCATTTTATAAACGATTGTGCCTGCGCAAACGATAACATCCGCTTGCCTGGGTGTTGCGCGTGCCACTTCAAAACCAAACCTGCTCCAGTCATACTTTGCCGATGCCGTGGACATCATCTCGATGGCGCAGCAACTGGTTCCGAAAACAAGCGGCCAAAGTGAATTACTTCTGGCCCAGTCAATAAGGTCGTCCAGTTTACTGGTTATTATTCCTCCTCCCGGCGTCTCGTGAACTTCCCCGGGGAAATTTTTCATATCGGGTTTTTGACTTACATCCATTTTAATGCTCCTTTCTTCCATGCATACAACAATCCTAAAAACAATATGGCTATGAAAAATAATATTTCAACGAAAGCAACCATTCCTACTTCTCTCAAAACTACAGCCCATGGATAAAGAAATACAATTTCTACATCAAAGACCAGAAAGATCAATGCAAATAAATAGTAGCCCACATTATATTGAACCCATGATGTTCCCTGGGAAGGGACACCACATTCATAGGCTTCCTGTTTTTGCGCATTATAGGTTCGCGGGACGAAAAATTTCGAGACTAATATAGTCCCGCCGGAGAAAACAACTCCGCAAATGATCAGCATTATCAGTGAACCTGCACCCATATTATTGTGGCGGCTAATGTATATAATACATATCAATAGAAAGAAAATTCTCCACGGAAATTATCCTCAATTCGGTTCTGTTTCAGGTTGAGAATAACGAATAAATATCCTTATTAGATTTGCCTTTCACCGTGTCTTTGTGCCTTAGCGGCAATGACTTAAAAACTGCCACCAGAGCGGAAGCACAAAGTTTTGCATAAATATTCAGGCTGACGCATCATACTCATTTCCGGTTTACTCAGCTATACGTTTATTTCAGTAGCTTTCGGAACTCCGGATTAAGTAACTGTTTTATCATTTCTCAATTTTCGGACGGTTCACTAAATTCTTTAGAGTTCAATAGAAATATTTTCTTTGCAAATAATTTAAAATTCATGTCTCAGAATACTGCCCTCATTATTACCTCCATCTCCTCGCCAAATGAAGCAATGAAGTCTTTTGCAGAAGGGTGCAATAAAAACGGAATTGAATTCATGGTCATTGGTGATACCAAATCCCCAAAGGACTTTAACCTTAACGGATGCCGCTTTGCAGGTATTGAAGAGCAACGAGATATGCCATTTAAACTGGCGAAATTACTTCCTGAAAAACATTACGGCAGGAAAAACCTCGGCTACCTTCTCAATAAAAACAAAGACGTTATCATTGAAACAGATGACGACAATTTACCAAGAGAAAATTTCTGGAAAAAAAATCTGACTCCTGATTCCGCAAGGGTAGCGAAAAACAAAGGCTGGGTAAATGCATACCGTTATTTTTCAGATGATAACATCTGGCCAAGGGGGTTTCCACTGGAAGAATTGCAGGAATCTGGTACCATTAAAGAATATCTCTCTGTAACCACAATTGAACCTGACAATATCAAAATTTACCAGGGCCTTGCTGATGAAAATCCTGATGTTGATGCTGTTTACAGAATGACAATGAAACTGCCAATGAACTTTGAGAAAAAAACACCCTTGCTTCTAGGAAAAGGTTCCTGGTGTCCGTTCAACTCCCAAAATACCGTCTGGAAAAAAGAAGCATTCCCGTTGATGTATCTCCCCTCCTATTGCAGTTTCCGTATGACAGACATCTGGAGAAGCTTTATTGCACAGCGTATCGGATGGACTTGTGGCTGGAATATTTTATTTCATTCTGCAGATGTCTGGCAGGAAAGAAATGCGCATAGTCTGCTGAAAGATTTTGCCGATGAAGTTCCCGGCTACCTCAATAATTTCAGGATGTGTACGTTGCTGGATGAACTGGACCTGAAATCAGGAGTTCAGCACCTTTCTGAAAACCTGAGCAGATGCTATCAACTGATGATTGAGAATGGCTGGGTAGGAAAAGAAGAAATGGAAATGGTGGAAGCATGGTGTAGTGAGTTCTGAATTTATTTCCCCTCATGGCAGATTTGTTTTCACCCTGATTGACCTATCCGCCATTGGCTACTTAATCTTCAAATGCATATCAATAAATGAATTTTGTAGAATTGCATCCGTTTAAAATATCATGAAACAGGCACAGCCAATTGCATACAAAAAGAAATGAATATGGACGGCCATTGTGAAGCAAAAAATATTTACAGATGAAAAATTATTATCTTTTGTGTTTGGGAGCCATTGCAATATTCGGTGCCGGTTGTGGTGATGGCGGCTCAGGAAATTCCGAGCTCGCATACTTAAATAATATAGAGGTTACGGGAACCTTTTCTTGCGGAAAGTTTCGACCGATCCGTTTTTATTTTCGATGCATTTGAAAATGGTAAAAATTTAAAAACCCCGGACATCGAAAAATTCAAAGCAGTAATCTATATTGTACTCGAAAGTAACCTGAATTCATAACTTGAATTTGATTGGCCGGATTAAAAAATCAAATATCAGGGCCTGAATAACTAATCTACAAGATCATTGTCGCAGAAGAAAATAATATTGCTTTTACTCTTGTTCATTGGCGTTGCCATGGCAATTTATTTTACCTTCAAAAGAGGTCCTGTTGTTACCGTGCCAACGGTTGAAAAAATAGTCGCAACTGATTCCATTCCAAAATTAATGACATTGACAGCAACTTCAGTTTTTTTTAATGACATGGAAAATCCGGATCAGGAAACATGGCGCGGAGACAGATCATCCGAAAAATATTTTTCAGGACAATTCTCCAACAAACTTTCTGATCAAATTGAATACGGAATAACTTTTTTGAAAAAGGGAAGTGAGATATCTCAATATGACAAAATAAAACAAGCCAGGGTTTCATTTCAGATTTATTCCGATCAGCAGTTGAAAAAAGCAAACTTGGTATTCGCGGTTACCGGAACATCAGGTAAAATTCTCGAATACCACCAGGAAGAAATGAATGCCTCCATAAAAAAATGGAATCCTGTTGAAATGATCATTCCTGTTAATCCTTCCTTATGGACGCCGGACGCCATTTTGAAATTTTATCCATGGAATGAAGGAAAAGGGTTGTTTTATATTGATGATATAAAAATTGAATTTTTTACAGAAGAGGAAAGTAGTCGTGGAATAAAACTAAGGCAACAGCAGAATTTTTTTTATGATTTTGAACCGGCAGAAAATAATCCCTCCCCGGGCAACCAGAGTAATGTTGTTGCGCATTCAGGAAGCTACTCTATCGTATTGTCCGGCTCAGATACTTATAGTGATAATATTATCCGGCGATTTTCTGATGTGGCTTACGATACGGTAAAATTCATTTCTGCCAGCATATGGATCTACCCAAAAGACAATGATCCTGTAGTCACGCTGGTGGTTGCTCTGGAACATGCAGATGGCACTTCCATTACCTGGCAGGGAAAAGCCACAGACAAAATGAATCTGAAAAAAAATCAGTGGCATAAAATTAATTTCAGGGCTGATCTCAGGGAAATTAAAACTTCGCCGGAAGACATTTCAAAAGTATATCTATGGAATAAAAAAGGCGGGACTGTTTATGCTGATGACCTGGAAATTGTTTATGGTGATGTTCCAAAACCGGAAGGGGCTTCTTCAGGAGTGATCATTAATCTGTCAGGAGATATCATAAGTACACCCGGAAAAAATAAGCCGCCTTTTAAGCAGGAATTATTTTCCGCCGACTCCGTTTTCAATCCGTCAACTGTTTACCTTATTAACGATGAAAAAAAAGGTGAACTAAATCCTGAAGACCTCGTGCTGGCAGGTAGATTTATCTCTCGAAACAACTCTGGAGACGACATATTCATTGCAAACAAAACCGGTTGGTCATTGTATACCTGGTGTAACAATGACAAAAAATTTGTGCAGTCGTTTTCCGGACAATCTACCGATCCGGTGAATGGTAAAATAGCCGTGAAAGGTTTTTTTGAAGATATGAATCAGGAAGAAATTCTTTTGTTCGACACATCCGGAAAAATTGAAGTACAACGCATAAAATATTCAGGCAATGCAGAAAAGATTTGCAATAAGAATTCTGACGACAAAATAAAACAGGACCTGCTTTCACAAACGATTAATGGCTTTGACCTCAGCAGTAAATCCTGGAATGTAACCGCCGGTAATTTTACAGGTGACAACAGATCGGAAATCGCTTTTATTTCATCAGACGGCCAATGGGTACTGCTAGCCTGGAGAAACGGGAGATTTGAAATTGAAGGAACAGGTAAAATGTCATTCGAAACTGTGCGTGCTGTTCAGCAAGTGGCAATGAGTCCCGGACGTGACAGGGTTCTTTTATTCAGTGAAAAAGATCATAAACCGGATTATTGTATGCTTGATTTCAGTGCAGGAAAAAACAATTGCTCTATAATTGAATTTAAAGATAAAAGTTTTCTGGCTTTCTATAACACACATTCTGTTTTCTTCTCCGGAAAATTTGAAAAATCCTCTTACGATTTATTTTACTTAGATAAAGAATGGCGATTTGACTTCAAAAAGGTTTTGCTTAACGACAATGGAATTACTATTCAGTCGCAAATGGATTTTAAACAACCCGACCAGAACAGAAACCCGAAGTATTATGAATATTCAAAATTTATTAAAGGGGATTTTTTCGGTACCGGTGTTGATGCGTTACTTGTAATGATGCGCAATTGTAAAGATGCCAATTTTAACGGCCGGCATTGCAGGGAATTCGAAGAAGTAAAAGGAATGCCTTCGGGATTTTTATTTTATCATTATAAAGCTGCAGAGTAATGGCCATCTTCAAGCGAATATTATTTCTCTGTTTCCTCTTCACGTTTTTCGCCTGTAATCAGTCAGCGAAGGATGAACGGGAAAATACCTCCATCAGCACGTCGGCATTTACACTGAGAGATTTCAATGCCCTGTCGAATGCAGGTGACAGCAAAGACGGAATTGTGAAGATGGATCTCGATTACACCGGCGCAATGAATGACGGATTTATTATTCCTTCCGTGAGACAAACGAAAGAAGGTGTTTTTGTTTTCACTTTTGCGCTGAAAAACAATAAAACATCTCCTGAAAAATTTTATTACAAAATTTTTTATCAGAACGAGTCTTATAAATTCAATGAGAAGGATTCAATCTCAAATAAAGAAAATGGATTTGCAGCCGAGAATTTCTACGGTAGCTGGGAAAATACGGATGTGACATTCAAAGAATCACCTCTGATTGTTGCAGATGGTGACTTTCACACCATTTCCGATTCGATACGCATCGTTGGCAACCCGCGCAATGAGGAATTGTTCTTCAGCAATGGAAAAAATGACCGGTGGAAACGCAACCCAAGAGTTGGTCGCTATAGCTTTTTACTTGTCGTATCATCAGGAGAAAATCTTACTTCGGAAATTCCTGCATATATCAGGAACATTCATTTGCAAAAAGGAAACGTATTTGCAAACCCTTATTATTACTTCCTCCATGGCGAAGGGAAAAAGCTTGCCAATATTGCATCGGTAAAATCTCAAGTCGAATTGAAAGTGACTGCCCGTCTGAACCTGGGGGCCGGCATCTATGTGGAACCAATGGACTTTGATGACGAGGAAAGCCGAAAGCATTTCACCGGAGGATGCGGTCAGGATTCCGGCACTTATAACAATGCAACATTTTCCCAGTTCATGAATAACATCAATGAAACAATGCGGCTTGAAAATATTCCCGTTGTCAGTGATGTGCTCAATGACAATTATTCAAAAACGGAATACCGATGGAATGAAAGTTTCTATAAACGGGAAGAATTAATTTCCACGACTCCCCAGATTGCTAAATATCCCTGCGAAACAGTATATTCTGATCCGGTAAATAAAAAAATCGTCATCAAAAATCCGGGCAATGAACCCGGAAAATGGAGAAAAGAAAGTGTGGGAATTATGTCCCGTCATGCATTCACTTACGGAAAATGGCGCGTAAAATGCAAGCTGACTGAACTGCTCAACAAGGACAACGTCTGGAACGGTCTTACCAATGCCATCTGGATGATTGGCCAGTCTGCGCCGGGTTCTGAGGATTGGAACAGGAGAAGAATTTGTAATAAAGAGGGTTACATGGCAACGTATTGGGGAGGTCATAATGACAAGCGTGTTCCCGTTGTTGCTTATTCGGAAATTGATTTTGAAATTTTGAAAACTCCGCCTTATTGCCCTGATCAGTATTATCCGCCGGTATTTAAGAATCCGCGGGCCAATCAATACAATACCAAAGACTGGAACGTAACATTCCCTGATGACCTCGACGATTTTGACGACAAGCTTTCTGTTTCGTGCACCAACTGGGATATGGCATGCTGGGAACCGGAAAATTTTGGCGTGGGTTGCAACAGCATTACTTATGGGGATAAAACTTTTGAGACACACCGCTGGGATCACTGGTACAGGGCCTTGTCATCCCGCATTCCGGAAAAAGACGATACGTTGTTCGGATCAAAATATTATTACTTTGAAATTGATTGGGAACCAACTGAAATAATATGGCGCCTCGGACCCGAACCTGATCAGATGCGCGTGGTGGGTTATATGAATGATAAAGTTACTTCCATTCCCAATAACCAGATGCTTTTGATTGTCACGCAAGAATGGCATAACACCAATTGGTGGCCGGGGTCACCTTACCTCCAGCATTTCGTTCCATTCCCGAAGAATGATATCTTGGGTGAGATTTATGAAGTAGTTATTGAGTAGTTGAAAATTTTCTCAACTTAATTTACCGTATAACATCCCGTCAATACATGCCGGGTGAGCCACAGTTATGCAAACGCACGACAATGGGCAGCAAGTAAGCACTTAGTTAGTATTCGTGTCGTTTAAAGTTAGAGCTATATTCATTCAATGCGATAATCTATTATGTGAATATCATACTTAGTGCGATTCTCCACTACCACTTCCCGTTTCTTTCGGGGTAGAAGAAGCCCACACAACCCAATCAGTTGTATTATCGTCAAATTTATCAGCGTCTTTTTTATCTTTAAATTCGTATGAACCTGGTGTCGGTTTCGAGAATGATTTAAGTATTAAAATCCAAATGAACGGAAATAGCCAAATCATAACCGCATGAATTGTCTTTCTTCTTACTGCAAAAGAATTGTTATTCCTAAATTTAATAGCATATCTGATTGTATAAACCAAATAGAAAATTATAAATATAGCAAGCAATGCGTATTTAATAATCAGTTTCGTTTCCATTCAGGTTTTTGTTTCTATTCACTTCTATCAATCAGATGGTGCGTGTTATAAATAGTATAAGGCGACCCGATCTTTTTCTTCGGCCAAGGCTTTCATCATACCTTTATGCTTAATTCCAATCGTCCGCCAAAACCTCGTTCGATGATTTTTTGAAGTGTCGAAATACGAGCTTCCTTGATGTTGTTCTCTATTTTAGAAATATAGGATTTAGTAGTCCCTACTTTTTCCGCAAGTTGTTCTTGGGTCATTCCCATTTCTAAACGTGTGTCGTGAATTAACGCACCAATTTTAAAATTCTCATAGCCAGCTTCAAGTTCGTCACGCCCTTTTGTTCCACGTTTGCCGTGGTTTTTTTCTTTGAACTCTTCAAGAGTCAATAAATTCCTATTTTTCGTTTTCGGTTTCATATAGTCCATCCTTATTTTCTATGTGTTTCAGATATATTTCTGGAACTCTTTTCATGTATTCAACCAAGTCAAAAGTCCAAACAATTTTTCCTTTACTTTTTGTTTTGCTGGTCGAAAAAATTTTGAAAGTAGTTTTTATAAAACGTTATCCTTTTATGCTTCTGATTTTCGTCCACATTACAAATATAATAAAGTTTCCCTAAAGTGAAACATAAAAAATGACATTTTACCTTTCTAGTCGTGGTTAGTGTCTGCTAAAATCGGATACAACGCCCATTATCTGAAGCAATATATCAAAAGTTGAAATACATAAGGATTTCTTATTTTTTCGTGCCATCATATGTCCAATGAGCCACAGATATGCAAACGCACCAAGCAGACAACAAAAGGAATATTTTCACAAAAAACGCATTTCTTGCGTGTGAATCGATTTAGCCATTACCTCAGCAATTGCGCTTTCAACCATTCCTTGCTGCACCTTTTACTACTATATTTCTGCAGCTTTGAAATGCCCCCTGCCTTTCCCCCACCGCAAGAAGGAGTTTCTATACCTGTTTATATTTTGCATCGCTCCGAAAACAGTTTACCTTACCCATATTAAGAGCAACAGAGGCGCCGGCATGTCTTACGTGTCAGTCAACAGTGAGTAGATCGTCAGAGAAAAATGATTGTGCTTGTATTCAATTTTTGAAAGCGGTGACGACTACATTGCAATATGTTGGCAGCAGTGGCTCTTTGAATTCGAAGTTTGTTAGGTTTATTTACAGATGCCGTCAAATCCATAGTCGTCCTTTTTGTAACCATATTGCTTCGCAATTTTCCAACTCAAGCACGCCTCAAATGTTTGGTTCAAAGAATATTTGAACAGTGCATCAGTGGCATAAACTTGTTGAATGAGCAATGTATAAAGTTCTTTACGAAGTGTATCCATAGCCAAACCTTCTTTGCAAACATCAGCAGCAATCGCAACCTCTTCTATTGCTCCTTCCTTATCGCCAAGAATGTAATAACACATTGCTGTTTTATTTAATGCCTGTGCGTATGTCCACACATCCCCTGGTTTATGCCGCTTGATTACATGAAGTGTCTTTATGAGTGCTTCGTAATACTGTGCTGCCTTTGGATAGTCCCGTAAAAAGAAATGACAGTTGCCAATCAATTCTGTGAATTGGATGGATTGAGAAGTATCTGCAAATTTCGTGACTGGTAAAATCGCATTGAGTGCTGTATTGTAATCTCCCGCCTGAAAAGATTTGTTTGCAAAGTCGATGATGCTGTCCATTTCCCAACCTGTTATTGATACAGAAATTGGTTTCAATTGCTTTATCGTGTTATCATTTTGGATGTTGATTACATTAAGCGAAGTAGCAGCGAAGTTTAAATTCTGTCCAACAAATTTTACATAAGACATTACTCCAATCACATCTCCGTTTTTGTTAAGCACGGGGCTACCGCTGTTGCCTGGTGAACAAGGAGCAGTGTTTTGAATTACCTGAACGGAATTTTTCACCCGCAGTGCCGAAACAATTCCGTTACTGATTGAAAAGTCATAGTCATCGGGGTTGCCGATTATGAAAACACTTTCACCAACTTCTGGCAGTTTGTCCGAAAGTTTAAGCCAAGTTTTATTGCTCTCTTTGACAGTGAACTTTACAATGTCAGTTTTTTGGTTAGAAGCAATAACACTGTCAACAGAGAATTTCATTCCGTCACTCGTTGCAATCTCCATTGTGTTTGCATTAGCCACAATGTGGTAGCAGGTAACGAGTGTTTTTTCTCCGATAAAAAATCCTGTGCCTTCTGATGCTGTTCCATCAAAGTAGATTACAGAAATCTTGACCACGGATGGTAGGCATTTCTTATATAGTCGTTTGGCATACTGTCCCCAAGAAAATGTCTGGAGGAGAACGAATGCAAGCGTTAATATGAAAGTTTTTTTTGTCAATTTTTTGCAGTCAGTTTTAAGTTGGTGATGTTATTCCATCGGAGCGCTACCATTGCTACCAACACAAATCGGATAATGTTATCAGATGTGTTGATTCCCGTCCAAAATTGTCAATCGAAGCGATACTATTTCATGTCCGCACGAAAACATATTCAATGCGATGTCCTCTGTTTGGATGTCGCAATTTTGTTTGTTAGTGTTTTGTGATTTAATTCTTCATCTAATTTTACTTTTGCAACTCAGTTCTTTTTATTTCTTCTATAATTCTCAAATCCAAGTATAAGAATTATTCCACAAATAGAAATCGGAAACAAATTATGTCCATCGTGTGAAATATAAAATGCCGTCAAACATGCAATTATTGCCATTCCACCTAAAATCATGCTTACAATTGACGCTTTAAGGCCAAGTCGTTTTCGTTCTTCAACTGATAATTTTAATTTATATTTCCTAACTACAACAAAAGCGACAATGGTAGCAATAGCAATTATAATCGGAATGATATATAAGTATCTCATAATTTCAGTTTCGTTTATTCATTGCTCCAAGTTTCAGGTTCGCACGAAACTAAAGCCAGTTAGAATCCCGAACATTTAAGGTAGCGGTGTCGCCATTTATTGCATACAACGGTCGGGCGTGAATAATCCTTCCCAAATATATTCAAAAATTCGAATGGCAATATGCAAATGATATGCTTCCGGAACTGATCAACAAGTTATAAAAAGGACCCCGGATTACCGGGGAATCGCCTCTTCGTTTTCAAATGAGATGTCATTAAAAACGCTTAGAGTTAATCAATGTTTTAAGTATAAACCGTCGGCTTAAAAAATGCTCGCTTATACCAAAGACAATTCGGTAATGAAAAGTTGAGACGACGTTTTTTTGTTAAATGGTTGGAGAAGGAGGTTTTTTCACAGCCTGAAACATCGGGGATAAATGAAATTTTTATTAGTAGAGACTATAAGCAAAACTCACCGAGAACCTCCAATTCTCTTTAAAAGCACTCACGATTGCTATCGGGATGTTTATTAAACAAAAAAAAATTCATTTAAAATTTAGATTTATCTTTTTGCTGTGTGCCGTTTTTCTTTTCGCGTCATTGCTTGATTATTTTTCCATTGGCGCTTGTGCCGTCTTTATTTTTCACTTCGTATAGATATAAACCCATTGCAAGTTTTTCAGTGTTTAGCAAAGTAGTGTTTGTGAATTTTCTTTGCATAACTTTTCTTAATGCAACATCATAAAGAATAATTTCTGAAAGTTCATTATTGCTTGTTTTAACATTCAATTCAGTTGTGACAGGATTAGGTGTAATACTTATCAGGCATTGCGAAGCAGAAACATTGTTTATCCCTAAAATACAATGTGGAACCGAAAATGACAATTGCGCAAGCGTGTACAATCGAACATCATCTAATACAAGTTCTGTACAAGTTTGACAAATATGCCCCCAGTTTGTAAACTTAATAGTATGTGAAGATGAAGTCGCATTGAATTGTACAACATATCTTGTGCCAATACCTCCTATTGGATTTGTTGGATTGTTTCTCAAGAAGGTATTTCCAAAGCCTACATCAACTGCAAATAATCCTCTGTCAATATACGAAATCTGATATTCACCACCTGCCCAAAATTCCAATACATAAGTATTACCCGTTACTAAGCCATTTACATTTTGTTCTAAACTAACACCTGCAAGTCCTCCAAATAGGAGTCCGCTTGTCGGATTTCCAGCCGGAATACCCGAGACTGTACAATCTGTTTTGTTTATACAAGATGTATCATACGGAGTAAAAGAACATGCTCTACAGAAAGAACTACCAAAATAAGGCGCATAAATTCCTTCCGGAATTATTGAAGGACTATTATTATAGAGTTGGGCGTATGTATTGGTTCCCCCTCCCATACATGTCCAACCAGCAATATCACAAGAATACGCAGTTGAGTTGGGGCAAAAAAAGCCAAACACAGAACATCCATTTTCAAACCCACCGTTCAGCAAAAGATTAGTTACATTATCACTTATGGAGTCATTCTGGTTATAACATTTAATACAAAGTATTTGCGCTCTTACCAGTTTGCATTGCGCAATTAAAAACCATGTAAGAATTGTAATTAAAATTAAAAATTGTTTTTTCATTACAAGTCAGTTTCAAGTTATCCGGGAATTCAATCGGAACTTTAAAATAGCGCCCCCCCCTCCCCGCAGTAAATATATCAAAAGTTGCCGGTATCTGTAGAGCGTATTGCGGATAAACGCAACCTATTGTTGCGTCAATATTATTCGTCTCAACCCATCTATAACATTCACTCCCGCCCCTAAAAACATTAACCGGAAATAATGAGCCATCATGCATCTCCCAACGCAACAGGGCTTTTATTACAGTGCATTTCTAAAAAAAATGTTGAGAAAAATAACCTTATGCGAAGCTCCAGTCATGCTTATCCAGATCCTGCAGACAATTTGCCAGCAGATTTATAGATCCTTCAATATCCTTTTTATGCGCCATTTCAATTACCTGATGAATATGTCTGGTTGGAATCGAAATCGCTCCGGCGATAGAACCATTCTTTCCCATTCGCTGTACGCCTGCAGTATCAGTACCTCCGGCCTTTAATATTTCCGGCTGCCATTGTATTTTGTATTTGTCGGCAGTCTTCTTCATGAATTCAATCATCCGTGAATCACAAATAGTAGATGCATCCATGATTTTTATTCCTGTGCCTTTGCCGAGTTCAGTTACATGCTCATGCGCCAGTGCTCCCGGAACGTCAAATGCAATTGTTGTATCAAGACCGAAACCAAAATCCGGGTTAATGGTATGCGATGCGACACTCGCTCCACGGATTCCGACTTCTTCCTGAACCGTGAAAACGCCATATACATCATACGGGGTCTTCTTCAGTTTACGCAGTGTTTCAATGAGAATAAAAACAGACACACGATTGTCAATGGATTTACAGTTCACGCATTCGCCCATTTCAATCAGCTCGCGCTGTCGCGTAATCGGATTTCCGATTGTCACATATTTTTCCACTTCCTTTTTCGGAATACCAAGATCAATAAAGAAGTCGGTGATCTTAACCGATTTATTCCGTTCCTCCTCAGTCATGATGTGAATGGGTTTGGAACCCATGACTCCTATCAGGTCTTTTTTTCCATGGACAATTACGCGTTGCGCTGTTAATGTCTTTGGATCAAATCCACCCAACGTATGAAAACGTAAAAATCCTTTTTCATCAATATGGGTAACGATAAAACCAATTTCATCCATATGGGCAGCTACCATTGCACGTTTTGGCTGCCTCCCTTTTTTAATGGTGGTCACGTTTCCCATGTTGTCAACACTCACCACATCTACCAGTGGACTGACTTCACGAAGTACTATCTGGCGTATCCGTTGCTCATATCCTGGCGCACCGGCCGTCTCACATATTTCTTTCAGTAATGAAATGTTTAGTGGCATATTATTGAAATGTTTTTTCTCTTTATTATAATTAAACTATAGATTCATCTTGTGTCTTATGTCTCCTATCTCTCGTCTTTTTCCTCACTTCACCTTATTTATCTTTATCATATTCGTCCTTCCTCCTTCATAAAAAGGCATACTGGCCAGACTGACGACAGTATCATTCGTTTCCAGCAATCCCCTCACCTTTAATATTTCCTGCAACTCGTTGATGGTTTGATTTGCGCCGGCTTCGCTCTCATAATAGAAACCCCTTGCACCCCACACCAGACTCAGCTGCGAAAGTAATGATGGCCTGTCGGTAAAAATAAAAATGTCGGAACTCGGTCGTTGGGAAGAAACTTTAAAAGCAGTATAACCTGAACGCGTCATCCCGACGATTGCTTTTGCGCCAACCTGAGATGCCATCAGGCATGCATTGTAACACACTGCATCAGAAAGATATGATTCACTCGTTACATCGGGCAAATGTTCCCGATTATACCGGAATCCCTTTTCTTCCACTGATGTAACTACACTACACATATATTCAACCACCTTTACCGGGAATTTCCCGACTGATGTTTCCCCGCTGAGCATGACAGCATCGGCTCCGTCAATTACAGAGTTGGCAACATCATTCACCTCGGCACGGGTAGGTGTTGAATTGGCTATCATACTCTCCATCATTTGTGTGGCAATGATAACGGGCTTGGTAGCGCGAATACATTTTTGTACAAGCATTTTCTGAATGAGCGGAACATCCTGCATCGGTAACTCAACACCCAGGTCACCACGGGCAACCATCAACGCATCGGTTTCATGAATGATGTGGTCAATGTCGTCAAGTGCTTCCGGTTTTTCAATCTTCGCTACCACTTTTATCTGCTTTCCATCTTTGGCAATGATCTTTTTTAAAGCCGTGATGTCGCTGGCTTTACGTACAAACGAAAGTCCGATCCAGTCAACATCCATCTTTAAAGCAAAGTCTAGGTCCTTCAGGTCTTTTTCTGTGAGTGAAGGCAGGGATATTTTTGTGTTGGGCAGATTCACCCCTTTTCGCGATGAAACAACCCCTCCGTTTTCAACCACGGCCTTCACTTCATCTTTATAGTTTGTTTCCGAAACACGAAGTTTAATTTTTCCGTCATCAATTAAAATGAGCTCCCCTTCCTGAACATCCGAGGGAAGCTGAGGATAATTGATGTACAACCTTGAAGAAGTGCCAATGCATTCCTTTGTCGTGAGTAAAATTTGTTTTCCTGCCACCAGCAACGCGGCATCATTTTCCATCATACCAATGCGCAACTTCGGCCCTTGCAGGTCAACCAGAATGCCGACGTGTGATTGCGTTCTGATATTAATTTCACGAATAGATGCGATCACCTTACTGTGGTTCTCATAATCTCCATGAGAAAAATTTAAACGGCAAACGTCAACTCCGGCGAGGATCAGCGCTTCAAGTACTTCAGGAGAAGAAGATGCCGGGCCTATGGTTGCGATTATTTTTGTCTTGTTGTAGGGTATCATGTATTCAGTAAAAAATATTCCCTGCTCTTCAGCGTAAGCGGATCAATGGGATATGCACCCAGCACAATGGGTATTTCTTTGAGCGAGTTAACAAGGTCGGCCATTACCGTCCGCTGAAAACTTTCTTTTATCATCAGAAAAAAATCTACTTGCTTTTGCTCAGGTATCAAAAGGGAATGCTTCCCCTTATTCTCAAAAATAAAAAACAAATCACGTTCCTCATTTTCATATCTGAAAAAAGAAAACAAAGCAGGATGCATGCGTTTTGCAATATTTACTTCATAATCTTTTTCCCGCACCAGATTCAGCTTAAGCTTCCGGTTTAACTCATGACATAAACGGTAGTCTTTATGCTGGCAAACAATACCGATAAGAAGAAAATCAAACTCTTCGTCGCTATCAAATTTTAAAATTGTTTTTGCCATGTTGATCAAAAAATCGGGAGGTGAAAGTAGGTACTTAATACCAATAATTGCGAATATACAAATTGGATTCAACGGTTGTTACCCGTTTTTTTTTGCTTGGCCGTTATCCCTGTTTTGTTCATTCGTAAATTAGCGTGTATTCGTATTTAGTACTTCTAAATGTTGTTTCTTTGCCTGCACCATCTACCTACCACATTTGTGGCAAGACGAATACAAATAGCTGAAGAATCTTTAGTGTCCATGCTCTCCGACCGTAATCCGGAAGGAATGGAAATTCTATATGACAACTATTCGTCTGCACTTTACGGATTTATTCACCGCATTATTCAGAATGACGAAATCTCCGAAGACGTTCTGCAGGAAACTTTTCTCAGAATCTGGAACAACTTCTCAAAATACGATCCCGGAAAAGGCAGGCTCTTTACGTGGATGATCAACGTAGCGCGGAATATGGCTATAGATAAAGTCAGGTCGAAGGAATTTACACAGAAGCAGAAAAACCGGGAACTATCGGACTCCGTATCTTCATTGGATTCCGGAAACCAATCCACTTACAATCCCGATACGATTGGACTTAAAGAACTGATTCGTAAACTCGACCCCGAATATAAACAGATCATTGATTTGCTTTTTTTTGGTGGCTATACACAGAGTGAAGCCGCTGAGAAATTAAATATACCGCTGGGAACTGTGAAAACCAGATCACGTGTGGCAATTCAAAAGCTACGGGAACAATTTGATAAAACCATATCGTTATAAATGGATGTAAGAGAATACATATCTTCCGGTGTCCTTGATCTTTATGCTATGGGTGCCCTTTCAACTTCTGAAATAAAAGAGGTGGAGACAATGTGTACTTCTTATCCTGAAGTCGCTGCTGAATTGAGAAAGATACAAGATACACTGAACGACTACTCCAAAGTCCATTCCCGCAATCCACGTCCGGAAGTAAGGGCCTCAATGATGAGCAAAATAACCGCTACAGAAAAAGGAAAAATTGTGCAATTGAGAAGCACCCATGAACTTACTTACAAATACCTGATCGCTGCTTGTATTGCCTCTCTCATTATCAGCACCTTTGCAAGCGTTTTCTTTTACCAGAAATGGAGTGAAGCCGAGGACCGGTATGTGGCCATGATCAATGAAAAAAATGTTCTCGCACAAAACCTCAATGTGGTCAGATACAATTATGACAAAATGAATCACGATCTGTCACTGATGCGTGATCCTGCAGTTACAATTGTTACACTTCGGTCATCTGATACCACCAAATACTACATGGCCCATGTGATGTGGAATAAATATACCCGCCAGACTTTTATTGATGTCGCAGATCTTCCGGTACCGCCGGATGAAATGCAGTATCAGTTATGGGCTTTGGTGGACGGACATCCCGTTGATGCAGGTGTTTTCGACATGGGCACCGATGCCGGAATGCAAAAACTAAAAGCCGTAACTGATGCGGAAATGTGGGCTGTAACGCTTGAACCTAAAGGCGGCAGCGAATCCCCGACGATGGACCAGATGGTACTTTTGTCAAAGATTTAATGCCGCATCATTTACAATACGAGCTCTTCCTCTAATTAAAAATCATTTTTCTGAAATCCATCGGGTAAAATGAACTACCCCGCAGCAGAGGTGCGAGGTATTTTGTGAAATTCTCCGAGCCTTCTTCGCCGAAATAGCTTCAGCTTTTAAGGCTTTTCATCCCCGTAACATGCTACGAGGTATTCGGCGAAGGAGAATAAAACTTCCTGAATGAATTGCCATGCCCGAGTTCATTCCATCGGTAGAAATCCTGACGCCATTGCCTCTATTTTTTATTCATCTTAAGTCTCAAAGTGGGGAATTATTCCCCATCATGTGTATGAGCGTCGCACGCCAAAAAGGGTATTTAGCAATCGCATAAAGTGCAGAAAAGCACACTAAACCCTTTGCCATCAACGGTTTCAGGGACCTACTGACATTATCCATTTTGTTGGCATTATTCTGTCAATGGCCCGCACAACAATAAATTAAGTCAAAACTAAAAATATAAAAATTATGAAAAAGAATCTGTTGTTTATTGCATCACTACTGTTTTTCACTGCATGTCATAATTATCAAGCGGACATTGACAAACTCGAAGGTCAGAAGAATGAGTTGGTTTCCTCTGCCAATTTTAAGGATTCTACCATCGCTGCTTTTATTAATGAGATTAATGACATTGAATCCAATCTTGCCACCATCGAAATCAAACAGTCAAAAGTGGCCCTCGCAACGGCTGACGGAGAATTAAAAATGAAGCAGGTTGATCGCATCAAGGAAAATATCGCTTCTATCAATGGCCTTATGAAGGAGAATAAGGACCGATTACTTGCATTAAGCAAAAAACTAAAAGCTTCAGGACTTAAACTGAACACGCTGGAAAATATGATTGCCGGTTTGAATCAGCAGATTTCTGAGAAGGACAATGAATTGGCATCGCTCAATGAAAAAGTTGTCACATTGAATGTTTCTGTGGCTCAGTTGACGGACACCGTTACCTCCCTTACTGCCGAAAACGCATCCAGAGAAGAAACGATCGAGTCCCAAACAGTGAAACTGCATACAGCCTATTATGCTACCGGCACTGCCAAAGAACTGCTCGCTAAACAAGTGTTGGTGAAAGAAGGGGGATTCCTTGGCCTCGGCAAATCAAAAGCTTTAAAAAGCAATTACAATGACAATGCGTTAACCGAAATTGATTTTACAAAAACCGCTACCATTCCCATTGATGCAAAGGATGCGGAAATAATCACGAATCACCCTACTGATTCCTACACCATTCAGCATGAAGGAAATAAAAAAGTTTCCTCGCTGGTTATCACGGACCCTGAAAAGTTCTGGAAAACATCCAAAGTTTTGGTAGTCGTTGTTGACAAATAGTTTCAATTAAATCTTTGTAGCCAACGGACTAAGTCCCTGTCCGCTCGCTCAGTTTCCTGCTTTATCGATTATTGTCAACAATGCGCAGGATGAAATCCGGAATTGGTTCCCTCCAAATTTATGGAGGGAACTTTTAATATTTATTATTGCCCCGGCAAACCGGAAATTGGATTCATTTCTTCTGTACTTTGTCATCTGAAATTTCTGATCCATATTTGAAAACCTCATCGCTTATATTAATTGTAGACGACGAACCCGACATTTGTTTTTTGCTGAGTAATATTTTAAAGCAAAAAAAATTTGAAACGATCATCGCCGGTACATTGACCGATGGATTGAAAAAACTCAAACAGTTTTCTCCTTCAATCCTGTTTCTTGATATTCAGTTGCCGGATGGATCCGGGTTAAATGCAATCCGGCCAATCAGGAAGGAATTACCGGGAATAAAGATTATCATGATGAGTGCATACGACGGCATCGCAGAAAGAAAAAAGGCAACAGAAGAGGGCGCAAACTTTTTTATCGGCAAGCCATTCAATACCATTTCAATTTCGGAGTCGCTGGAAAAAGTAAATGGCCAATAAAATTAATGCTCGAGAATTATGAAAAAGATATTAGTAGTAGATGATGACGTGGACATCGGAACTTTACTCACAGTTTTCCTTGGCAAAAAAGGATTTGACGTCAGCAAAGCGCATAGTTCCAAAAGAATGCTGGAATTAATGACAGCAGGTAAATTTGATGTTGTACTGTGTGATTTCCGTCTCGGCGACAGCGATGGTGTGGAGTCCCTGGCCCAGATCAGGAAAATTGATCCTGCCGTACCTGTTATTATCATTACAGGATATTCAGATATCAAAACAGCGGTTACAGTAATAAAATCCGGCGCCTTCGATTATATTTCCAAGCCGCTGATACCCGATGAAATATTACATACAATTAACCGCGCACTTGAAGTTTCCAATATGGATTCAACAGTGCACCAACCGGTATCCGCGAGAATAAAAGAATCAACACAAGGTAAAAAAGACGGGTATATAGAAGGCGAAAGCACAGAAGCAAAAGAACTTTTCAGGCAGATTGACTTGGTTGCCCCAACCAATTATAGTGTTATCATTTATGGAGAAAGCGGATCCGGTAAAGAAGCTGTCGCACGCGCAATTCATGACAGGAGTAACCGCGCTGACCAGGTTTTTGTTGCACTCGATTGCGGCGCCATTTCCCGCGAACTTGCCGGAAGCGAATTGTTCGGTCATGAAAAAGGATCGTTTACCGGAGCCATCTCTCAAAAGACAGGTCACTTTGAAATGGCAAACGGCGGAACACTTTTTCTCGATGAAGTCGCCAACCTGCCTTATGACGTTCAGACGTTATTGCTTCGGGTGGTGCAGGAGCAAAACATGAAAAGAATCGGAGGATTGAAAGAAATTAAACTGGATGTGCGCATTATTGTCGCATCGAATGAAAGTTTACTGGACCCAAACCATAAAGGGAAATTCAGAGAAGACCTTTATCATCGTTTCAATGAGTTCAGTATTCAGGTTCCTCCGCTAAGAAACCGAAAGCAAGATATCATGATTTTTGCCTCACATTTTTTGTCTCTGTCAAACCGGGAACTGAGTAAAGAAATTAATAATTTCGATACCGATGTAATTGACTGTTTCCTTCAGTATAAATGGCCGGGAAATATCCGCGAGATGAAAAATGTGATTAAGCGGGCGGCTTTACTTTGCAGCGAAGAGGTGATTAAATCCAAATATCTTCCGGTGGAAATTTCAAATCCCGATAAATTTATTCAGCCGGGTGATTCCCATCCGGGTATGAAATCGCAAGGAACGGACCTCAAAAACGCCGCACATGAAGCAGAATACGAAACCATTGTTAAGGTACTCAAACAGGTGAACTACAATAAAAGTAAAGCGGCCCGCCTTCTCAACATTGACCGCAAAACACTTTACAATAAAATGAAAGCGTATAATCTCGACTGATATAAGGCGCGTCATTTTTATATCCAAGTATCCGTTTTCGAAAAAATAATCCAAAACTGTAATTTATATGGAAAACTTTTTTTGCTGATGCTACCGCTTTCGAAATACAATATTTCCAAACCGGTACTGTGGCTTATTGGAATTGTTTGTTTACTACCGCTATTTTTTAACCTCGCGGGAGTTGACTTTGGAACGGTAACCAGTAAATTAAATCCTTACCAGCTCACCAAAATTACCGAGTTCGAGCACCAGGAAGAAATCAGGGACTTTTTCCTCGGCAGAAACCTTCACACCATCTTTGTCTCAATTACCATTGCCATCGCTTTCCTCACCATCGTTCTGGCATTTATTGATTACCGGATAAAACGAGATGTAAGTACTCCCATCGTGGGCATTGCATTGTTTTGCGCAGGACTCCTTGATACATTTCACATCCTTATCTCAACCCAGGTAATCCGTGTGCCGGACCAGCAGATTTATCTTACTGCATTCACCTGGTTTTTCTGCCGCCTGTTTCATGCATCAATCTTAATTCTTGGCGTAAGCATTTTTCTTGTTCGCAAGGATTTATTCTATGAGGAAAACAGACAGCATGCAAGAAAACTTGTACTGTACAGCGCCATTGTGTTTGTCTCCATTACACTGATCACAATAAAAATACTGTTGAGCAAATCGGGAACAGAAATCCTTGGATATCCCAATAAAAATATTGCAAGATCTTATGACCTCATTCCGCTTGCACTAAACCTCATTTCTGCCTTTTACCTCTTTCCGAAATTTTATGAGCGCCACCCTTCCGTATTTTCGCAAACACTTTTACTGAGTGCATTTCCGGCAATCGCAACCCAATTGTATATGGCCTTCGGCTCTGCGGAACTTTATGATAATAGTTTTAACATCGCACATTTCATGACTGCATTTTCTTACTTCATTCCATTTGTCGGGTTAAGTCTGAATTATCTGCAGACCTACAGAGTTGAACAAGGGATGATAAGAGAACTAAACAGAGAAGCAACGCGGCGCAAGGGAACACAGAGTATTCTTTCCGGCGTATTGAATAGTTCTGCAAGTGTTGTAATGGGATTAAAAGCCATACGAAATTCCGCAGGTCATATCATAGATTTCGAATGGAAACTGATCAATAAAGTATCAGCAACTATTCTCGGAATTCCGGCCGAAAATTTAATGGGAAAAAAAATGAGCAAAGAACTACCAATGACCTTTGCAGAAGGATGGCTTGACCTTTTCATCAAAGTAATTGACGGCGGTCAGCCACTGAATCACGAATACTTTTCCCCGCATTTTAATAAATGGTTTCAGATGACAGGAATAAGACTGGAGGACGGCATCGCTGTTACCATTGGTGACATTTCCGGGCAAAAAAATGCAATAAAAGAGTTGATGGATGCGGAAAAACTTGCTGTAACCGGACGCATCTCCCGAACCATTGCACATGAAATCAGAAACCCGCTTACCAACATTGACCTCTCACTATTACAGGTTAAGGAAGAAATGAAGGATAACGCCGGCGGTACTGAAGTTTACCTCGACATCATTGAAAAAAATTCAAAACGTATCAATCAACTGATTACGGAATTAATTGATTCATCAAAACCTGCAGAGATCAAGGTAGAAAAATGCAACATCAATTCAATATTAGACGATACGTTGAAACTTGCCATAGATCGTATTCACCTGAAAAAAATCTGGCTTGAAAAAAATTATGGATCAGATATTCCGGCGATATTGCTTGACAAAGAAAAAATAATTATGGCATTATTGAATCTCATTATCAATGCCGTTGAAGCCATGGAAGAAGGGAAAGGAATTCTTACCATTCGTACTCTTAAAGACCTTGGAAAATGTCGCGTCGAAGTGGAAGATAACGGTAGCGGCATCAGTAAAGAAAATCTTGACAATCTTTTCCTCCCTTTCTTCAGTAAAAAAAACAATGGAATGGGCCTGGGACTTACCACAGCACAAAATATCATCATGACACACAAGGGAACCATTGATGTGGAAAGTACTCCCGGAAAAGGAACAAAATTTATTGTGACTTTTTAAATAAAAGACGGGAAATCAAATATTGTTTTACTATCCTTTTTGTCTTAATAACTTTATCTGAGCAGGGAACGTGAAGGAGAAAAACGGTTAGCCTTTAGTTTTTCTAAAGGATGATCGGGCTCGAAGCTACGACCCTCAGAATCACTCCCGATAGCTATCGGGATGATGCGCTAACCATCCCAATAGCCCCGCCTGAATGACGCAGTCGGGCAGGTATCGGGAGAGCTACAACCGATTTCAATTTAATGCATAGATCAAAAAGATTCATCGCTACGCTCTGAATGACAATGTTACCAGGTATTTGCAAGGATATTTACTCTCCAAAAGTCCTGTCATTCATAGCGCAGCCAGGAATCTCAATAAAATGGTATTAACCTCAGGGTAATCCCGATAACTATCGGGACTGAACCCAAATTTCCGGGGCAAGCCCCGGGGAATTAACCAAGCCTTCTCGTCCGCCGAAGCGGACGAGAAGGCGGATTAAATTTAGTCGGACAGTATTATTTCAAAATAATAAAGCCATTTTGAATACGGGAATTACCTCACACCACAGGGAATAAAATTTCCCAACTATTCCTGATTAAAACCACCAATTCTCTGTTTTTGATCCGTTTTAAATACTGAAACTACGGCCTGCTGATTGCAAAAGGAACAATACATTCAATTGTTCTTCTAACTTAATTTAAAATAACATCAATAAAATTCTGACTTATTATAAGTCAAGTATTCAGATCAGATAACCTTTAAAATTAAACGTCATGGATGATTTTCTAACATTCGCCTTAGTAATTATTTTCTCCTTTTTTTGGCTAACCCACGCCGATCGCAAGTGGCAAAGCCGCAGACACCACAAATCGAAATCAAAACACCACCATATGCATTAAATGATTTTCAGAATAAAATGGTATTAACCTCAGGGCAATCCCCGTGGAATTAACCGAGCCTTCTTGTCCGCCGTAGCGGATGCGAAGGCGGATTAAATCAACATTTAAATGATACCCAAAATGAAACCACTAACCGTAAAGAAAAATGTGCTCTTAAAATATGCCCTTGCGGCAACCGCTGTTTATATATTTTATTTTATGATTATGAAAACGCTCGGCTATGCCCACATTCCGGAATTTAGATTCCTGAATTACTTTTTGTATTTCTTCATAACCTACATGGCGCTGTACGAACTGATCAGAGTAAAAAAAGTCAGGATGGAATATTTAGAAGGAATGGCATTCACTTTTATACTGGGTGCAGTTTCATTCATCGGATTTGCATTATTCATACTGATCTACTCACTATTCAATCCATTATTTGTAGAAATCGCCGGCAGCAATATGCAGTCCGCCGGACAATTAGGAATATGGGGACCTGCATGCCTGATATGCGCTGAAGGTTTGGGGATAAGCAGTGTAGTCAGCATATGCATGATGCAATACTTTCAGGCATTTTCTTCTAAACGTCAGTTATTCCTATTCTACAGAAGAAGTCTGCTGAAAATAAATCACAACCGCTTTAAAAAAGAATTAAAACAAATTGGGCCATAGAATTATTTGCACTGCCGTAATTGTAATTGGATTTTCAATCTATCTCTTGAGTATTTCATTGTAAACGGCGAGGGTTTTTCCGGCCATTATCTCCACTGAAAAACCTTTTACAAAAACTTTCGCATCTTGAATTATTCTTTCCCGCAGCGCATTCTCACTGAGCATTTTCATTACCAGCCCGGCAAGCATTTGGGAATCCCCGACAGGAGCAGTTAATCCGTTGAATCCGTTTTTAACAATTTCCGGAATCCCTCCCGCCTCAGTAGTCACAACAGGCAGTCCATTGGCCATTGCATCAAGCAAAGTAGAACCGAGGCCTTCTTCCTTCGACGTATAAAGCAATACATCAAGGTCTGCAAAAACATTTTCAATGTCATTTCTGAAACCAAGAAGGATGACGTCATTCTGCAGATTCATCTCATGAATTGCTCTTTCAATTTCTCCACGCATTGGACCTTCCCCTGCAATGAGAAATTTTGCTTTCGTTTTTCCTGAAAGTAATTTTACCGTTTTAAGAAATGTGAAGTAATCTTTATGCGGAGCAATGGCAGCGATGTTGCCGATCAGATATACATCGGAATCTATTCCGAATTCCTTTCGCAGCGTTCCCCGCTTTCCTTTACCTTCAAATCGGTGCAGATCAATTCCGTCGTATACCGTTATACATCGCTCCGGATGCTTAATCGCTGAGCCAACGATCTCTTTGATCCTATCGGAGACGCAAATAACTTTTTTAATCGCCCGGTGATTGTACTTCCATTGAGAAAGAAAATTTTTTTTCAATGGAAAGTCAACACGCCGCGACAATACAAGAGGGACCCTGTTTCCAAGCGCAGCAGCAAATACAGCTATACCATGACTGCGTGATGAATGCAAATGAATGACATCCACTTTTTCATTTTTACAATATTTCATCAGGGAAAAAGCAGAAGAAAAATCAAAATCATTCTTAAAGCCAAGCGACGTAAACGGAATTTTCTTCTCCGCACACCACCTTTCAAATGCAGAGTCCTTCCTTACGGCAGCATGTGATGTGACGCCGGATTTCTGAAGCTCCTCAATGAGGTAAGCCATTTGCTGTTCACCTCCGCGCCAGCTTTTTTCCGAACTTAAATGAAGTACTTTCATCTCCGGGCAAAGAAAGAACAAATCGGCCTTAACCGCTTCATCTTTTTTTCGATCTTCGTCTTTTGTAATTGACTGATGTCAGAACAGCTAAAAATTACACTTATTCAATCTGCGCTTCACTGGGAAAATGCAGCGGCAAACCTGCTGATGTTTTCGGAAAAAATATCGGGAATAAATGAAGAGACAGACCTCATCATCCTACCTGAAATGTTCAGCACAGGATTTACCATGAATGCCGCTGCAATGGCGCAGCCCATGAACGGAGATGCCATCACCTGGATGAAAGAAAAAGCAAAGGAAAAAAATTGCGTAGTAACAGGCAGCCTCATCATTTCCGAAAATGGAAGTTTCTTCAACCGCCTCATCTGGATGAATCCGGACGGATCTTTTTTGCATTACGATAAAAGACATTTATTCCGGCTGGCCCATGAAGAAAAAACTTATACCCCCGGAAAAGACAAACAGATCATTGAATATAAAGGCTGGAAAATTTTACCCCTAATATGTTTCGACCTCAGATTTCCTGTCTGGAGCAGAAGAACGAAAGCTGCTGACTATGACTTGCTCATTTATGTTGCCAACTGGCCCGAAAGAAGAATAACCGCCTGGAATCAATTGCTGATCGCACGTGCCATCGAAAACCAGTGTTATGTTGCAGGCTTAAACAGGATTGGCAATGACGGCAACGACGTTTATCATTCAGGTGAATCAGCCATTATCAATTGCAAGGGAGAAATTATCAGTGGCATCAATCCCCATGAAGAAAGTATTGAAACTGTAACTTTAATCAAAACTGAACTCGTGGACTTTCGCAAGCACCTTCCATTCCTTGAAGACGCTGACCACTTCACCATAAAATTGTAGTTTCGAAAACCTGAAATAACCTGATGATGAAAAAAATAGTACTTCCATTTTTCTTCCTGCTATCCCTTTCTCTTTTTGCGCAGCCATTCTCTCACAGAATGACTGAAACGGAAAAATCGCAGATGGGAGAATACCTCCGCAACTATCCGCAAAACCAGGTTACATCCGGAATCACAACGCCTCCCGTTTCCCCTGTTCGTGCCGGCGCAGAATGGGAAGAGATTGATGCACTCATCATTGCATGGACAAGCTATACAACCATATTGAAAGACATTGTGCGCTATTCGCAAACTGAAACTCAGGTTTATATTATATGCAGCGATTCAAATACAGTGATCAGTTATCTCAATTCCAATGGCGTTCCTTTGACTAACGTTCATTACCTGTTGGTTCCTTTCAATTCAATATGGTGCCGTGACTACGGCCCATGGAATATTTATACCGACGATGTGGATTCACTGGCTTTGATTGACTGGATTTATAACCGACCGCGACCTAAAGACGATACCATGCCTTCAGGAATCATGCGTTATACCGGTTTGCCTATGTATGAAATGTCCGCTTCGCCTTACGACCTCATTCATACCGGAGGAAATTTTATGGTTGATGGTTTTGGAACAGCATTTTCATCCAAACTTATACTCAATGAAAACCCGACCAAAACCATTGCTCAGATTGATACAACCTTAAAAAAATTCATGGGCATTGACCGCTACATAAAAATGGAAACACTTCCTTATGATGCTATCCATCACATTGACATGCACATGAAACTCCTCGATGAAGAAACAATTCTGATGGCGGAATATCCTCAGGGCATTGCCGATGGCCCGCAAATAGAGGCCAACCTGAACTTTGTACTCAACAATTACAATTCAGTATTTGGAACGCCTTATAAAGTTGTGCGCATCCCCAGTCCGCCCGATGCCGGAGGAAATTATCCAAATAATGGTGGCGATTACCGCACCTATACCAATTCTGTTTTTGTAAATAAAACGGTTATCGTACCAACCTATGCCCTGCAACACGACACGACTGCATTACGCATTTACAGAGAAGCATTGCCGGGTTATAATGTTGTAGGAATAAATTGCAATGCAATCATTCCTTCTCTTGGGGCAATCCATTGCATCACAAAAGAAGTGGCTGCCGCAGATCCGTTATTAATTTCTCATCAGGCACTTCATGATACTTATGACGCTACAAATCCGTATCAGGTTGACGCATTGATTAAACACCGCTCCACCATAGCTTCTGCATCATTGTATTTCCGCACCGATACAATCATGGCTTATGCAACAGCATCTATGACTTCTGCTGATGGCATTCACTGGACAGGATACATCCCTGCACATGCGGCCGGTTCAACGGTTTATTATTATATTGAAGCAACATCAGTATCAGGTAAAACGCAGGTACGTCCGATGCCGGCACCGGCAGGATACTGGAAGTTCAATGTATTGTCTACAGTTGGAATTAACAGCAACAGCATTGCAGACTTTAAACTTGGCATTCCATTTCCGAATCCGGCAACAAACTTTGCAACTGTTTCAATAAGTGTAAACAGGGAATCGTTGGGTTCACTTGATTTGTCAGATGTTACCGGAAGAAAGGTCCGGTCTGTTTATCAGGGTATCATAAAAACCGGTGAACAATTTATTTATATTGACGCCAGTGCGCTTTCTCCGGGTATTTATTTTTTAGAAATGAAAATTGATGACAGGAAAGACACGGGAAAACTAATTGTGAGATGAAATAAATAAATAATATTTTATGACTTTAAACCTAAGGGATATACTTACCGTTTCCGCAATTCTGTTTGCTGTAATTGACGTAGTCGGATCAATTCCGGTATTGCTTGAAGTAAAAAGGAAGGCAGGAAGAATTAAATCTGCACAAGCAACATTGGTATCGTTGCTGATCATGGTCGGATTCTTATTTTTAGGTGAAACGATACTGAATTTTATCGGCGTTGATGTACATTCATTTGCCATTGCCGGATCCCTTGTTTTATTTTTCCTCGCCCTCGAAATGATTCTTGGAATTAAACTTTACAAAGATGACATTCCTGAAACAGCTTCAATCGTCCCGGTCGCATTTCCGCTAATTGCAGGAACAGGAACCATGACCACCTTGCTTTCATTGCGTGCTGTTTACGATATTCCTACCATCATCATTGGTATCATCATCAATCTCATTCCTGTTTTTCTTGTATTGAGGAATCTTTTTCGTGTGGAAAAAATTCTGGGTGTTGCCGGCATCAGTATCCTTAGAAAAGTGTTCGGAATAATATTACTGGCCATTGCCGTTAAGCTATTCAGGACGAATGTTGGATTTTAAGCAGGTCACAGGAAGCCCATATTCGAATATATTGTTCATTATTGGTATGTTTTTTTAATACATTTACTGAATGGTTTATTGATTTTATTATGAAAAGAGTTTTACATTATTCTTTTTTTCTTCTTTTCACAGTTTCAACATTTAATTTATTTGCCCAATGTTCAGGAGGTTCTAACGGTGGTGTTATTGTTCCCGGCGTGGCATGGAGCAGTGCAGGTACAGCAGCAGTTCCGGCGGGCACTTACTATTCCTTTGCAGCAACTGCCGGCCGTACATATTATTTTTCCTTTTGCATTGCCGACGGAGGTAACAGTGCTTTTGACACACAAATCACCCTTCTGGATAATGCCGGAATCTATGCCGGAGGATATAATGATGACTACTGTGGATTGCAGTCGTCGCTGACATGGACGTGCGTTACCACAGCAAACTACCGGGTACTTATAAATTTATTTTCATGTCAGGCTACCGGTGCAAACCTCGGAACAATGGTTTATAAATATGCAGCGCCACTTTCTTGTCCGGGAAATCTTGGTGGTGGTGTTACCAACGTTGTTTCACTACCATATGCATCAGGAGCAGGAACAACCTGTGGGGCCGGCGATGATCTTACAGCGGCCAACACGAATATTTGTGGAAGTACTTTTTATTTTACCGGCGAAGACCGCGTTTATATTTTTACTCCTGCAACTACAGGAACAGTAACCATTAATCTCACATCAACCGGTTCTTACACTGCGCTCATGCTTTACAATGGTTGTCCTTTACTCGGCCAGGGCGGAACGTGTGTCGCCAATAGCCAGAGTTCCACAGGAAATAAAACACTTGCAGTTTGTTTGCAGGCCGGCGTTACCTACTATCTCGTTCTGGATTCATGGAGCACGCCATTTTGTAATGCTTTCAGCAATCTCACGATATCAGCTCCTGTAGTAGCGGGCGGCTGCTCAACAGGAACCGGAACAATTGCCGTTCCGTCATTACCTTATACAAGTATCAACCGGACTACATGTGGTAAAGTTGATGACATCACGTCAACAAATTCTGCCTCTTGCGGAAGTCCCTCTTATACTACTGCAGAGGATGAAGTCTTCGTTTTCGTCCCCGCCCTTAATGGGACATCTACAATTACAGTAACCAGTCTCAGCACATGGGTGGGAATTACTTTATTTCAGGGATGCCCGATGGTAAGCAGTTGCAGCGGCACGCCCGGCACCTGTGTTGGTTATTCTCAGAGCAGCGATGGGAATCAAAGTCTCTGCGCAAACCTGATCGCAGGATTAACCTACTACCTCGTTGTTGATCAGTTTGCATCACCATATTGTATTCCATCATACAACATTAGCATCAGTAATCCCACCGGTGTTGCGCCGGGTATCACCTGCGGAAATCCGTACTCTATTCCGGCACTTCCTTTTTCATTGTCCGGAGAAACAACAGCATGCTTCGGAAATGATTACTCAAATGCAAGTCTGGGTTCATGCGGATCTTTTTATGAATCGGGAGAAGATAAAGTTTACAGATATATCGCATCAGGCCCCGAATGTATTGGCATTACACTTTCGGGAACCAGCACCAACTATATCGGATACCAGGTTTATCAGGGTTGTCCGGGATCAGGTGGTACTGTTTGCCTTGCAAATAACGGAGGAGCTACTTCCGGAACACTTACCGGCAGCGTTGTTCTTCCTGCTGCAGGAACTTATTACATTATAGTAGATACCTGGGCGCCTCCAACGAGTGCAGTGTATAATATTAATATCATTTCCTACGGCTCAGGACCTGCAAATGACCTTCCCTGCAATGCCGTCCCACTTGCGCTTGGAGTTTATGCACAAGGAAATAATAATTGCAGCGGGGGTACAGGAGAACCTGCAACTCACCCATGCTGGCTGACACCCAATACCATTAATTCCGTTTGGTATAGTGTCGTTGCCCCGGCCTCCGGACAGTTAAGAATCAGAACATCTCCGGGATCACTCACAAATTCCCAGATAGCAGTTTACAGCGGTCCATGCGGTGCAGCGATGACCTATGTAAATTGTAATGATGATGCGCCGGCTTGCGGCAGCACCCTGAATTACAACTCCGAATTAATTCTTACAGGCCTCACAGCCGGAGCTACATATTACATCGTTGTTGATGGCTACAGCAATTTAACAGGGTCATTCGGAATCATTGTAATAGACCCTGCCACGCAAAGCATACCTCCAGCTTACGGACAGGAATGTGCCACACCTAATCCCGTTTGTAATTCTACAATTACCGTAGGAGACCCGGGATGGCAGGCTTTCGGAAATATCTGTGACTTTCCGGGAGGTGGCTCCAATTGTCTATTAAGCGGTGAGCGCGGATCAGCATTTTACCAGATTAATATCGGCGCAAACGGAACCTTAACTTTTAATATTATTCCAAACGACTGGCCCGGTGCGCCAAGTACCGTTGGTACAGATTACGATTTTGCACTTTGGAAAATCGGCGGAAGCGGCGCAACTACCTGCGCAGCCATTGCCTCAAGTGCTGCGCCTGTTCGTTGCAATTACAGTTATCTCGGCGTAACAGGGATTTACAGCACAGCCGGAACTTCACCTCCTGCATACCCGGGTTTTGGCGCAGCTTATGATGCTTCACTTCCCGTTACTGCAGGGGATGTTTATTTATTGGACGTAAGTAATTTTTCGAATAGTACTTCCGGCTTTACAATGAATTTCGGAAGTTCACCAATCAACTACACACCTTCATCTGGTAGCGTTACCTGGAGCGGAGGTATAAGTACCGACTGGGTTCAGGCGCCTAACTGGGGCGGATGTGCAATACCGACCTGCAGCATTGATGCTATCGTGGTTCCTTCAACAGTGAACCAGCCCGTTATCGCTACCAATCAGACCGTTAAAAATCTTGTGATCAGCACAGGAGCCACACTTACCATCAATGCCGGTGTTACCGTTTCTATCTGCGGAGACTATACAAACAATGGTACTTTGAATGCAGCAGCTACTTCAACAATTCAATTTATTAATCCATCAACAGTTCAAACAATTAATGGCAGCTTAACCGGAGGTAACCGTTTCCCGAATCTGGTGATCAATAAAGCCGGCGGAAGTGTCGTCCTGAACCAGGACCTTGATATAGCAGGCAGCTTTACGACGTCGAATGGTACCAGCATTTTTAATACTTCCGGAAAATATATAAAGCTGGCAGGAAATTTTAACAACTTCAACGGCAACACTACATTCAGCAATATAGGTACAGGTACATTGGAATTTAACGGAACGGCAGCACAGACATTTACCAATTCGAATGGCTCAATTACGCTCACCAATGTATTAATGAATCATACCGGAACAGGAGTTACGTTAACCGGAGCCAACAGCACAATGAATATTGGAACTGCCGGGTCACTTACACTTACATTGGGAAAAATAATTACCGGCGCGACGCTTGAAGTAAATGATCTGAACAGTGCTTCTGCAAGTATATCACCCGGAAATATTTCCAGTTACGTAGAAGGACGATTGAGAAGGGCCATCGGAACCACTGCCGTTGCTTATGATTTTCCCGTGGGAAATGCAGCAATGGGATATGAACGTGCAAACATCTCATTTACTGCGCCACCTTCATCATCCTATAATCTCTTAAGCTATTTTAGTAGTTGGGCCGGCGTTCCAAACGGACCTGTATCAAGTGAATGTCCGACGAATAATTATTCTCTCTTTCCTGCATTCAATCACGGCTACTGGACTATTGATGCCAGCACGGGCTCACCAACAGGAACTTATACTACAACACTCTATAACCGCAGTTATACGAATGATGTGGGCCTTGCATGGACGGTAATGAAACGAACACCAACAGGAACAGGAGCCTGGGCGTTAAATGGATTGTGCAGTGGAGCAAGTTCTGCTGCATCAACAATCAGAACATCGATGAGCAACTTCTCCGACTTTGCCACTGTTCAATATGGGAACCCATTGCCGATTACACTCGTTTCATTTATAGCGGAAGAGAAACATTCAGGAGTTATGTGCTCATGGATTACTTCATCAGAAATCAATAACGATCATTTCCAGATCGGTCGAAGCAGAAATGGATTCTCTTTCGAAACGATCGGAAAGGTGAGAGGAGCAGGGAATTCCAATATCACCTTGAATTATGAGTACTTTGATCCTAATCCGCTTACCGGAATCAACTATTACCGCCTTACCCAGGTTGATTATAACGGCCAATTCACACATAGCGATGTTGTTGCCGTGAAAATTGATAAAGGTGACAATGATATTTATGTTTTTCCGAATCCTGCCGATGAACAATTGCATGTTGAATTCAATAGTCACGTCGAGGGGATTTTTGACATCACCATTGAAGATGGTCTTGGCCAGACTGCAATGCTCCTAAAACAGAATGTATCATCAGGCTTAAATCAGATTTTGATAAATATTCACAGTCTGGAGAGTGGAGTATATAATTTGAAAATCAACTTTCAAGATGACGGTGGTAAAAGTTCCAGACAAGCCCGCTTCGTGAAGGGGAATAAATAGGAATTTAGTAATGCAATAACCGGGATGACCTAAGTGTTTAACAGGAATCTTACTTAAAACCATTTGGGTTTCCCGAAGGAAGTAGTCATTTATCAATTTGTCACCTCATTATCAAAAGAAAAATCGTGGTTTTGCATCTGAACAGAATTTCCTATTATTGCGTCCCTTAATTTCAAAGGCATTACCAATTTAATTCTCACAAGAATAATTTTAAACATAAATCTTAATTTAATATGAGCAAGCAAGAATCCGCTGGTGGATTAAAATCCATGTTAGTAGCAATTGTAATTCCGATCGCATTTTTAATTGCACTCGCCTTCTATATGTTGGTGTTGGGTGACTCGGCCAATTTTCAGGATAATAATCCCGAAAATAATCCAATCAATTATTTCGGAACGATGCACAAAGGAGGGTTCATGGTGCCAATATTGATAACATGCTTCCTGATCGTTGTAATATTTACAATTGAAAGATTCATTAGCATAAGGAAGTCGAAAGGGAATTCAAGTATTGAATCTTTTGTATCAAAGATCCGGGGAATGATGAAAAGCGGCGACCTTGAAGGTGCAAAAGCAGAATGCAAAAAACAACGTGGTTCAATTGCCAACGTGGTGGATGCAGGTATTAATATGTATCAGATGATTGAAGCTGATAAGAACCTCGATAAGGAAAGAAAGATTCTGGCTATTCAGAAAGAGCTGGAAGAAGCAACTACACTTGAACTGCCGATGCTATCGAAAAACCTGGTGATCATTTCTACCATCGCTTCCATTGCCACTTTACTTGGACTGCTTGGAACAGTATTCGGAATGATCCGCGCATTTCAGGCATTGGCACAGGCAGGTGCACCTGATGCCGTAGCGCTGTCAACGGGTATATCAGAAGCCCTTATTAATACTGCACTCGGAATCGGAACATCGGCGTTGGCAATTATTTTTTACAATTTTTTTACAAATAAAATTGACAGTATCACTTATGGTATAGATGAGGCAGGTTATAGCATTGTCCAGACATTTGCATCGAAGTATAAGGAAGCATAAGCCGGAAAATTAATTGACCAACTTATCCGAAGCGCGTGAGCGGAAAACAATTTCATATGTTTATGGAATTGCATTTCAGGCAAACCTCTTACTAATAAATTAAATAATGCCTAAAGTAAAAGTTCCGAAGAATAGCCCAGTATTGGACATGACGCCAATGGTTGATCTGGCATTTTTGTTGGTGACATTTTTTATGCTCACTACTAAATTCCGACCTGAAGAACCTGTAATCGTTGATATGCCATCATCTGTTTCGGAAATTCCATTGCCTGAGAAAAATGTTTTTATGATCACCGTTGATAAGGACGGTCGGGTTTTTTATAATGTAGAAGGGCAAAAAGTCCGCATAGCCATACTGAATAAAATGGCAGAACGTTATAAGGTTTCATTCACTCCACAGGAAGAAAAACGATTTTCTCTTTTGTCTACTTTTGGTATGCCGATGGAGAACATGAAGGCATATTTAGGTGCTGACGAAGAAATGCGTAAGAAAATGAACCTGGAGACTAAAGGTATTCCACATGACTCCCTCGATAACCAGCTTTCAGATTGGATAAATTTTGGTCGTCATGCCGGCCCCTTGTACAACATGGCAATACGTGGTGATGGAGACGCTGATATCCCAACCATTAAGAGGGTAATATCTATCTTACAGGATAATAAGGCAAACCATTTTGCATTGATTACGAATTTAGAGACCCGAACTGAAGAGAAATAAAATAATCTAGAAAAAAAGAACAATGTCAGAGGTCCAACAAAAGGAACAGGGTAGCGATAAGAAGCACAAAAAAGTACGTGCTAAAAAATCATCCACTCATATTGACATGACTCCAATGGTGGATCTGGCTTTTCTGCTCCTCACTTTTTTTATGCTGACTACCACTTTCAGTAAGCCAAAGACAATGGACATTACCATGCCCGTAAAGGATGAGGTAAAAGATGAAGACAGAACAAAGGTTCCTGCATCACAGACATTATCGTTGCTGCTGACCGAGAATGACCGCATTATCTGGTATATGGGTGTTGATGACCCGGCCCAGCCTCCTGAAACAAATCTTGCAAATTTTTCTCTTAAAGGAGTAAACAGCATTCACAATATATTACTTGAAAAAAATAAACTGGTATTTGACCAGGTGAAGGCTGTTCGTGATTCTGTGGATAAAGGACTGATTAAGAATGACAATGACGAAATAAAAAGGCATATCGCTGCAGTAAAAGCCGCCGAAAAGAAAGGGCTGATTGTTCTGATTAAACCTGATGACAAATCAAAATACAAGAATCTCGTTGATATTCTTGATGAAATGCTGATTACAAATGTATCCCGTTATGCCATTGTGGATGTATCAGAAACAGAGGAGGAACTCATAAAGAATACGCAACAATAGATTGATTACATTTTTGCGGACAAAAAGAATTTAAGAATTGAACCGTTATAGGTAATAAATAAGCAAGAAAATGAAATGGCTCTTAGACTGGAATGATGCAACGAACCGTGATCGGGCGGAGTTGGTATTTGCCAACAGGAACAAAGAATACGGCGCATACCAGCTTCGCAAAGAATATGAGAGGCGTATACTCCGGGCATTGCTAATTACTGTATGTGCTGTTATCGTTGCTTTTGCTATTCCATTCATTGCTAACCTAATCTCAAAATCTAACATTGGGAAAGATGACAAAGTGCTTACAGAGATTACGCTCGCAGAACCACCACCAATAGATAAATCAACTCCCCCCCCTCCACCGGTAATTCCTCCACCTCCTGTTCAGCAGACTATAAAGTTTACGCCACCGAAAGTTGTAAAAGACGAAGAAGTTGTTGAGCCCCCACCAACAGTTGATGAAATTAAAGACGTTCAGGTTAGTACAGAAACCCAGGAAGGAGAAAATCTGGTTGATCTGCCACCTGAAAATCCCGTAGTTGATCCTGATGAAGGAAAAGTATTTACGATTGTTGAGGAGATGCCTTCATTTCCGGGAGGTGAAGATAAAATGCTGGAGTACATTGCCAGGAATATTAAATATCCTCCGGTGGCACGGGAGAATAATATCACAGGCCGTGTGTATGTGAGTTTTGTTGTTGATAAAGACGGAAAAATTAAAGAAGCCAAAATTCTTCGGGGAATTGGCGGTGGGTGCGATGAAGAGGCTTTGCGTGTGGTGAAATCAATGCCCGATTGGAAGGCAGGCCGTCAGAACGGACGAAGCGTTCAGGTTCAGTTTAATCTCCCCGTAAATTTTACGTTGAAGTAATTTTTTCGAATGTCAGAGCAGAAAAAATTCGCAGGTAAATTTCATTTTTGGTTCAATCTCATTATGATGACATTATATGCCATCGCCGGGATTCTGCTACTTTTTACTGTTCACTTAGATGCATTGCCGGAAGTAAATACAAAAATGATGGGTATAGTACTTTTACTTTATGCTGCATACCGCGGATACCGTTTATACAAAACTTTTTCTGTGCATCCGGAAACAGATCAGGAACATGCCAATCAATAAGGGAATTTATTTACTGATTGTAGCAGGTATTCTTCCTTTTCTCACCGCATGTAAATCCGGTAAAGACAAACCTACTTATAACGATACCCCTACTTCCGGTGAAGTTCTTATTGTATGTGATGAATCCTATCAGCCACTGATGTCTGTTGAGTCTGATACCTTTCAAAGTCTGTATCAGAAAGCCAATCTTCACATTAAATATCTGCCGGAGAGTGAGGCATTCAAAGAATTGATCGGGAATGATTCGGTCCGTTTAATTATTTCCTCCCGTGAATTAAATCAGCAGGAAAAAGATTTTTTTTTAGAACGAAAAATTATTCCCCGCGTAACAAAAGTTGCAATTGATGCAGTTGCTATTGTTGTCAACAATGAAAATCCGGATACCACCTTTAGTTTTAATGAGCTTACAAAAATTGTGAACGGCAGTTTTGGCGACTGGAAACAAAAAAATTCCGCCTCTGCGCTCGGTAATATTGTACTTGTATTTGATAAGAACGGATCTTCAAATACGAGATACCTGCAAGAAACATTTCAGCTTGACAAAAATACTATGCCCGAAAACTGGTTTGCTGTCAATTCAAATGCAGATGTTGCAGACTATGTAAGCAAAAACGCCAATGCAATTGGCGTTATCAGTGTAAACTGGGTCAGCGACCGTGACGATCCGATGACAAATCAGTTTTTGAAAAAAGTCAGAATTGCGGAACTTTCTCCCCCTGATACTTCAAAATTTTCCCATGAGTACTTCAAACCTTATCAGGCATATATTGCATTAAAGCAATATCCGCTTACCCGGGACGTTTATATCATCAGCCGGGAAGGAAGAAATGGTCTTGGCACCGGCTTTGCTTCATTTGTTGCAGGGGATCAGGGTCAAAGGATCATCAGGTTAATGGGAATGTTGCCCGCAACGATGCCTGTTCGTTTGATCCGCGCAAACTGATAACCTATCTTTGTAAAAAGTATTGTATAAAGCAAGAGTTAGAAAAAATGAAAATGAAAAAAAGTGTATTTATAGCAGCGCTGCTGATGAGTGCCAGTGTTTTTTCACAGACACTGAATGATGCTATCAGGCTTACCAATAATGAACAGTATGAAGATGCCACAATACTTTTCAAAGACCTGATATCAAAAGATCCATCCAATGCAACTACCTATTATTATTTCGGAGAAAATTATCTGTTAAGCGAAAACCCGGACTCGGCGCAGGTGATGTATAACAAAGGCGCAAGCGTAGATCAGGGTAATTTATTGATTCAAATTGGAAAAGCAAAATATCTTCTCAATCTCTATAGCGTAGCCGAAACAAAACGAAACAGCAATATTGCGAATGACGATTATCAGATGGTAAAAACCAACTATGATAAACTATCGTCAAAAACTGCGGAAGACGATTTGCAACTGAGGAGAATGAAGGAGATTGCTGATACTTCCAACGCACTTTATCAGACTGCAACCGCCAACGTGAAAACAGCAATCAGCATTATAGATGAAACAATTGTAAAAGCAGGGACAAAGAACGCACAGATATTAATTGAAGCAGCTGATGCTTTTGTTCATCTGAAAAATAAAGAACTTGAAAAAGCAAAAGGGCTGCTGGACAGAGCAGCTGCATTGCAGCCAAAAAATCCTGAAATTAAGATCTTGTTCGGTGATATTTACTCTGAACTGAATAATGGTACGCTGGCGGCAGATTATTACAACAAAGCAATGGAACTGGATCCCAAATCAGTGAAGGCAATTGTAAATAAAGGAAGATTGTATAAGCGATCTACAAACTATGAAGGCGCAGCAAATGAATTTAAAGACGCCATTAAAATTGATGATTCATTTGCTCCTGCGCACAGGGAACTGGGAGAATGCTATTACAGGCTTGGAAAACTTGAAGATGCCAAATCAGAGTATAAAAGATATCTCGAACTTTCAAGTAATAATTGCGGTGCCCGAATCCGGTATGCGTCATTTCTTTACCTGAGTAAGGATTATTCCGGAGCTATTAGTGAAATTAATCAGCTTAACAAAACCTGCGATGCCAAAAGTCCAACCCTGCTTCGGGTTACTGCTTATTCAATGTATGAAACTAAAGATTCCGCAAAGGCATTGGTTGCAGCACAAAAGCTTTTTGAAAATGTAAAAGAAGACAGGCGCATCCCTCAGGATTATGAATACTATGGAAAGATTTGTATAATGAATGACCTGGATTCTCTGGGCGTTGACTTACTCAGAAAAGCCTACCTGCGGGATAACTCAAGGTGCGATTTACTTCAGGAGATATGGAAGAGTTACGACAAATTGAAAAAGTACACTGAAGCCGCGGCAATCATACAAGAGAAGATTCAGAATTGTAAAGGTGCAACTGTAACGGATTACTTTAATCTTGGAAGATCATATTTCTTCAGCACGGATTATTTGAATGCTGATACAGCTTTTGCAAAAGTGAATGAGCTCACACCTACTTATGCCAGTGGATTCTTATGGCGTGCAAAAGCAAATGCATTTATTGATTCAACTTCGAAGGACGGACTTGCGAAGCCGCATTATGAAAAGTACATTGAAGTTGCTACGGCCGATACAGCAAATTCCGCCAAATACAAGAGCGGACTTGTAGAAGGATACCGGTATTTAGCAGCATATTATGTACAGGTAAATAAGAATCTAAAAACGGCACTTGAATACCTGAATAAAATTCTCGAGATAGATCCCGAAAACAAGGAAATAATTGAGTGGAAAAAATCAATTGAATACGAACTCGATCCAAAAAACAAAAAAGCCGGAGGGAAGTAAATAAAAACTCCCGATTAGAGATTTGAGATCAGAATAAAAATAACAGCCGCTAAACATTTTGTTCAGCGGCTGTCTATTTAGAGTTACCCATCAAAGTGTATCAGATATCAAAATGTATTCCCTGGGCCAGCGGCAGTTCGGTTGAATAGTTAATCGTATTGGTTTGCCTGCGCATATATATTTTCCAGCTGTCGCTTCCGCTTTCACGGCCTCCGCCGGTTTCTTTTTCACCTCCAAAAGCACCGCCAATCTCGGCTCCACTGGTTCCGATATTCACATTTGCAATTCCGCAATCGCTGCCTTCGTGAGAGAGAAATTTTTCAGTCTCTAAAATATTGCGGGAGAAAATGGCGGATGACAATCCTTGCGGGACATCGTTGTGGAGCGCAATCGCTTCATCAATAGTTTTATACTTCACCAGGTACAAAAGCGGCGCAAAGGTTTCTTCGCAAACGATCTGCAGATTTTTAGTCACCTCAGCAATGCATGGCATCACATAACAACCGCTTTCATAGCCGTCTCCCTTCAACACTTCACCACCATAAATTATTTTACCTCCTTCTTTCTTCACACGATCCTGAGCAGTGATAAACCCATTTACTGCATCAAGGTCAATGAGTGGCCCCACGAGTGTTTTATCGTCCAGCGGATGTCCGATCCTGATGTGCTTGTAAGCACTTAATAGCTTATTCTTAAACGTTTCATATACTGATTCATGAATGATCAGCCTGCGCGTGGAAGTACATCTTTGTCCGGCAGTACCCACGGCCCCGAAAAGGACGGCCCGTAAAGCGAGGTCCATGTCAGCATGTTCACTGATGATGATGGCGTTGTTACCACCCAGCTCAAGGAGACTTCTTCCAAGACGTTCGCCAACAATTTTCCCAACCCTTTTTCCGACCCTTGTACTACCTGTTGCTGATATCAGCGGCACCCTGTGATCGGCAAGGAAATTATCACCTACATATTTTGATCCGCCGGCAACAAGATTTACAACGCCTTCAGGAACGTTATTTCGCTTCAACACACCTGCAATGATGTGATGTGTTGCAATGGCACACAACATCACTTTGCTGGAGGGTTTCCAGACTATTGTATCCCCGCAAACCATTGCCAGCATTGCATTCCAGCTCCAAACCGCAACCGGAAAATTAAAGGCACTGATTACGCCCACAATACCAAGCGGATGATATTGTTCGTACATGCGATGGCGAGAACGTTCGCTATGCATGGTTAATCCATAAAGCTGCCGGGATAACCCAACAGCGAAATCGCAGATGTCGATCATCTCCTGAACCTCTCCCAGCCCCTCCTGGTAAATTTTTCCCATTTCATAACTAACGAGTTTTCCCAGAGGCTCTTTATACTTTCGAAGTTCATCGCCGATTTGCCGTACCACTTCTCCCCGTTTAGGAGCAGGTATCATTCTCCATTTTTGAAAAGCTTCCTGCGCCTTCAGAATAATATTTTCATAATCTTCAGCAGTAGCCTGTTTGATTTTACCAATGCTTTTCCCATCGGCAGGAGAAAATGATTCAATAATTTCTCCATTCGTTTCAATCCATTGCGTGCCGGTAGAAGCGCCATTATTAATTTTCTGAATTCCGAGCGTTTTAAGGGCTTCAGCTATTCCATAATCTTTACCTGTAAGGGTGTCAGTATTCATCTTTATATAAAATTTTGCACGAAGTTAGTTGTTTAAGTTCAACTACATTTGTCAGGCAGAGAAGAATTATGTACCGTTTTAAAAGCAACAGCCTGTTTCTGTTTTCGTCGTTGGTTTATGCCGCTGCCGCCACGCTGGTATTTCCATTTCTGGCGGGATATGTCGATAACCCTGATACGGTTTCTTATATTACGATTGCACATAAATACCAGCATCATGATTTCGCGAATGCAATAAACGGCTACTGGAGTCCGCTGCTTTCCTGGATGCTGGCATTATTATTCAACTTATCCCACAACGATATTTTTGTTTTTAAAGTGCTTCAGTTGATGATTGGATGGTTTGCGTTGTATAATTTCGGAAAACTTACCCAATCCATTGTACACACCCGGATTCTGCAAATCGTACTCTCTTTTGCCGTAATCCCGTTTCTAATAAGTTATGCCCTACTCAACCTGACACCCGATCTATTATTCCTGTTCGTCATCTTATTATACCTGCGGATTGTTTCAGAAAAGGAATTCTATAATCACAAACATTTTGGCCTCATTGCAGGGGTTCTGGGAGTACTACTTTATTTTTCAAAATCTTTCGGACTATGTTTTTTTCTCATTCATTTTTCCTTTCTGGTTCTTAAAAATTTACTCCTTACCAGGGAATATGCTTTTAAACTCCACATCCTTAAAAATTATTTTCAGGCAATCGTTTGCTTTGTACTCATATCCTCAATATGGATATATCTTATCAGTGACAAATACAATCATTTCACAATCAGCGAAACAGCGGTATTTAATCTGAGTAAAGAAGTCGCTGCCGGGCCGGAAGAAGAAAACAAGTTACCTGTTTTGACGGAAGGCCTTAAGAGACCTGTGAATAATACAGCCGTAAATGCATGGGAAGATCCCGGTTTGGCTACGCAGATAACCCCGTTGCATCCTTTTACAACACCATCAGATTGGAAATTGTACAAGCAAGTATTGAAAAGAAATTTTCAGTCTATATATTATTTTGATTTCAGGCGACAAACCGGATTTATCTTTCTGCTCATATTCTTTGCTTTCCTGTTTTTTGGAAATCGTAAAAAAATATTTACTGATGATTACTTTTTTTCACTCCTCTTCGCGGTAATATTTATTTACGGAGGCTACGCATTGATACTTGTGCACGTCCGGTACATTTGGGTCTGTACGCTCCTCATGCTATTGCTAACCGCATGGCTAATGGAAGAATCAAAAATAAAATTCAAATCACAACCGCTTGTCATCAATGTTTTCTTTATTTTTTTCATCGTCGGGTTTTCGATTAAACGACCGATTAAAGAAATTCTTTTCACCGAGGACAGGGAAATGAAATTATCTGTGCTGTTGAATGCGATGTTACACCCTGCCGGTACGATGCGAGCAACTTACATCGATCACAGGTATTTAGCAAAGGCACGAAGAGAATCAGGAACCGTGATTCAACCGGAATCTTCACTGGCTTCTATAAAAAATTCAGCCGGTAACACAGACGGATACACGCAGGCCTCATTAATTGCACTTGCTTCAAAATCCAGGTACCTCGGGCAGGTATCGTCAGGGGATAGTATTGAATCTGATCTATTGAGTAATATGAAAATTGACTACCTGATTCTTTTTTCTCCGGATCAATCAATTGACTCTACCCGGTGGAATGAGGTTTACAGCAATGAAAATATTTTTCTGAAAATTTTCGACAGAAAATAAAAGCAAAGATTATTTCGCTGAAACAGATTCGCTTATTTTTTCACTGAGTGCGGGAAAATTCTTTGCCATGATCTCTCCTATGTCGTTGGAATTCGAAGGAAATTTAACCAACGCTACATCTCCATAAAGTTCTTTTCCGTTTTTGTCAAAAATCACATAATGAATTTTGATATCGCGATGGTAATTCTGCGTCTGAAAATCAAAACAATCCCTGGCTTTTGTTTTAATCTCGGCCTGAGTCAGAAAGACAAAAAGATCAGTACCATATTTGTTTCCCAGGTATGATAAAAGATTGGGATCCAGAATTTTTACATTCATAAACTTCACGTCGCCTTCGAGTGTTCTCTTTTCGAGTTCTTTTTTCCCGGCCTTCCTTTCACTCCACTTACCATTGGATACAGTACTGTCGGGTCTTGGATGAAGAATGGCATATGATGTATCGAATGAATAGTCTATCGCCGAATAAATCCTGTCCATTTCAGTTATTGCTTCCGGCCGCATATCCTGCAATAATGAATAGGTTTGATAGGTAGTTCCAAGTTTGGAATTTATTTTTTCTGTGATACCTGAGCGGAACATGGCACGAACCTGTTGCGGCGTTCTGTCGGAATATTCTGAAATGTCAATGTCAGCATCCGACAAGTGCATGCGTGGCTCATATGGGATGATGAGGACCTTTTGCCGATGAAATTCCAAAGTTGAATCGCGGCCACTGCCTGTTGCGACCTGAGATGATACCAGTAGCATCATGCAGACCTGTTCGATGAAAAATTTCCTGATCATGCGTGCGGGATTTCATACGGATACGAAATACGGGTGTGTTGGTTGCTGACCCAGTAAATTTTTCTCCACCTATTACCGGTATATCACCAGTTTCATATCGGCAAGTTGAAAAACATCTTTCCGGTAATTCCAAAAGTATATTTTCAGCAATCCATCCGGGATTCGGGGTGCAGGAATGACAAACTGAAACATCATCTTTTGCCAATCGCCGGTAGAATTGGAATAATCCCGGAGGTCAAAACTGAAATACTCTGAAATATTGGTACCCGAGTTGACTGAAGAAATAATTTGAGGAGCTGTATTATTGTGCCGTATTTTTCCCGTTACCAGAACTTTAAATGGCATATCTCCATTGAACCTTGAAACAGAATCGGCAAATAAATTATAAAAAATCGATTGTGATTCAAGCGTAATGGTGTCCGTTAAGTCAAGTGAAAAAAGCGTATTGTCAGCGTTAATACCCAGAAATTCTTCCGTTGTCTGAATGATATTATCTTTTTTATGATAAAAACTGATCAGTCCGTTATCGGCAAATTTTTGTAGACGCTTTACAAGCTCAGGATCATTTTTCAAAACATCGCTTACTACAAAAGAATTCTGAATTGCAACAAGGTCGAAAGGTTTCAACATTCCCTCTTCGATATTTTGTTTCGTTGTCCAGTTCACCGTCCAGCCTTTTCTATTCATAAGAATCAGCGGAACATTGGTGGTATAACCATCGAGCACCAGGACCTTAGCATCTGCTTTTACGCCAATTGAGTCGAGGAACCGGTCCGAACCGAGATAATTGATCCTGGTAATTTCTGTACGATCCCAATAACCGGTATCAAATCTTTTTCGAAACGTGTTGTTTCCGGAGATGAAAGACTGAAAAATAAGGAATGACAGCACAACAACCAATGCAGAGTCCAATAATTTGTTACTGAAAGAAAAACCAATCAGGTAAATCAGCAGCAAAGAGATCACCGGAAAAAAGGCATCGATGAAATAATAGTCGTGTTCAGGAAATTGCTGCAACATCAGAAAAAAATAAATTACACTTCCCGTTGCTGCAATACTAAACTGTGTCAATAACTCTTTGTGTCGGATCAGTGCTTTTTTATAGATGAATAGCTGTACGCTTGCAACTGCAAGCAATACTCCAATTAATAGATAATGAGCGCCGGTGAAATATTCGAACCTCCAGTGCCTGTACGTTTCATGCAGCCAGTTTTTAAGCTGATGAATACCTGAAGCAGGTAAAAAGCTGACAAGGAACTGTGTTCCGTACTTATTTCCCAGCCATAAATTGTACAACTGATAGCTTCCAAAAACCAGAAATGAAAAGATGAATGCATAGATTTCATTTTTAAACGTGCGCCGTGTTTTTATAAATCCGAGTACCTGCTGACAAAAGACAGCAAAAAGGAAAATAAAAAATGGAAGTCTTGCAAGGGCAGCGATTGTCAGAAAGAAAATCGCAAGACGAAAATCTTTTATTGATTTTTCATTCTTATAGCGAAAAAAATAAAAATATCCGATGTAAAGACCGGCCAGGGATGGAACACTCGGCAAAAAACCATCAGCATAGTAAATAAAAACCGGAGAGAAGAAAATAAAAAGGACGACTATAATATTTTTCAGGAATGATTCAACAAATAACTGACTTAAACGAAAAAGAAAAATCAATCCGGTCAAGGCACAACACAAAATATATATCCTGAAAATTACCGGCTCATGAATGCCTGAGAGTTTCATGATGATGGCTACAATGTATTCGTGAATGGGAAAATCTACTCTTGTAATACCATCAATGGTAGTCAGGTTATAAGTCTGGGGATGAAAAAAATCAAGACCATTATTCAGAAATCCGAGCGCAAGCGCATACCTGTCGCTTTGCGTCCATGCATGAATGAATGATGGGAAGAGCGCAATATTCTCCTTAAAGAAAAACAGGCTTAGAGAAATGAGAATTGCAGAAAGAATTAAAAATTTACTGCGTTGCGATTTGAAGTCAATGGTCATTGTTCACAACGCAATTAAAAAATTAAGACTTCGTTTCCGGTTCTTCGGCCACTCCTTTGTATTCGGGGCGCATTTGAGGAAAGAATAAAACGTCCTGAATAGAATTCTGATTGGTCATGACCATACAAAGACGGTCAATACCGATACCAAGTCCTGCTGTAGGCGGCATTCCGAATTCGAGGGCACGAAGAAAATCTTCATCGAGCACCATGGCTTCTTCATCGCCGCGTTTACCCAGTTCGAGCTGGTCTTCGAATCGTTTGCGCTGATCAATCGGGTCGTTGAGTTCACTGAATGCATTGCATATTTCTTTTCCGTTACAAATGGCTTCAAAGCGTTCCACGAGTCCGGGTTTACTTCTGTGCTTCTTTGCCAGCGGGCTCATCTCAACGGGATAATCAGTAATAAAAGTCGGCTGAATCAGTTTTGGTTCAACGTGCTCTCCGAAAATTTCGTCAATCATTTTTCCACGCGCCATTGTTTTATCAATATGTACGCCCAATTCCCTTGCTTTTTCGGCTAGCGTAGCTTCATTCATGTCAGTAATATCAACGCCGGTATAATGCGCAATGGCTTCATACATGGTAAACCGTTTCCACGGCCTTTTAAAGTTGATCAGGTGCTCACCCACCTGTACTTCCGTTTTTCCGTGAAGGTCAATGGCGATCTTCTCGACCATCTCCTCCACAAGGTTCATCATCCACTCGTAATCTTTGTAGGCCACATACAATTCCATCTGCGTAAATTCAGGATTGTGAAAGCGGCTCATTCCCTCATTGCGGAAGTCTTTTGAAAACTCATACACGCCATCAAACCCACCAACGATTAGCCGTTTGAGATAAAGTTCATTGGCGATGCGGAGATAAAGGGTCATGTCCAAAGTATTATGGTGCGTGGTGAACGGCCTGGCTGCAGCGCCACCATAAAGCGGCTGAAGGATCGGTGTTTCCACTTCGAGGTAACTTTTTTCATTCAGGTAGGAGCGCATGGAGTTGACGAGTTGCGTTCGTTTGCGGAACACTTCGCGCACCTGTGGATTTACGATCATGTCGAGATAGCGCATGCGGTAACGCTGTTCATGATCAGTGAAAGCGTCGTGGATATTTCCGTCAGCATCCTGCTTCACCGTGGGTAATGGTCGCAAGGCTTTTGACAGCAATGAGAAACCGCTTGCATGAATGGAGATTTCGCCAGTCTTTGTTCTGAATGCATAACCTTTCACGCCGATAATATCGCCTAGGTCGAGCATTTTCTTAAAGACAAAATCATAAAGTGATTTATCTTCTCCCGGACAAATCTCATCACGTTTTATATACACCTGAATCTTTCCAACACTATCCTGTAGCACGGTGAATGCTGCTTTTCCCATATCGCGAAGGCTGATGATCCGGCCGGCGAAGCTGATAGTTTCACCACTACCCTGTTCTTTGGAGAGGGTATCGAAATTATCGAATATGAATTTCGAGGTGTGGGTAATTTCAAAAAGCTCTGCGGGATAAGGGTTTACGCCCTGTTTTTGAAGTTCTTCCAGTTTTTGCCTGCGGATGATTTCCTGTTCTGTGAGTTCCATATTTTATTTATCGGATGGCAAAGATAAAAAAGGACTTCAGTGTGTAGCAGCCCATTATGAGTCCGGTTGAATATAATTATATTTGCGGCCCTAATTATAACAGGATTCTATTATGAGCGAAATGAAGCAATTGGTACAAAATTTTCCGAATCAACTTAAAGAAGCATTGAAAATCGGAGAAGGATTTTTACACCAAACGTCATCTGCAACGAAGCATGGTAAACCACTGAATGTTTTAATCACCGGATTGGGTGGTTCGGGTATCGGCGGGACGATCGTAAGTGAAATTGTTGCGGGAGAATGTCCTGTTCCCATCAACGTCAATAAAGATTACTTCCTTCCTGCTTTTGTAAATGAAAACACCCTTGTTATTGTTTGTTCTTACAGCGGCAATACAGAAGAAACATTGTATGCAATGGAAGAAGCGATGAAACGCAACGCACGAATTGTTTGCATTACATCAGGCGGAAAGGTTTCAGAAATGGCAAAGGAGAAAAACTACGATCTGGTACTTATACCTTCCGGGATGCCTCCGCGTTCATGCCTTGGATATTCGCTGACACAGTTATTGTTTGTATTTCATAAATATGGCATGACCGGTGATGCTTTTAAATCTCAGGTTCAGTCGGCGATTGACACTATCGTTAATGAAGAATCAGAAATAAAAAATGAAGCTGCCATTGTTACGGATTTTCTATTTGAAAAAACGCCGGTAATATATGCTGTGGATGGATACAATGGTGTGGCTACACGGGTGAGACAACAATTCAATGAAAACAGCAAGGTACTCTGCTGGCACCACGTAATTCCCGAGATGAATCACAATGAACTTGTAGGATGGGCAGGAGGGTCTGCTCAGATTGCAGTACTTCTTCTCCGCAATAAAAGTGATTTTTCCCGTTCGCAGGCACGCATAGAGATCAACAAAAAAGTTTTTTCGAAATATACACCGCATGTATATGAACTCTGGTCGAAGGGGAATTCAGCATTGGAGCAGAGTCTGTATCTGATTTATCTTACCGACTGGGTATCCTGTTACCTTGCAGACAAGAACAGTGTTGACGCATCAGAGATCAATGTAATCATTGACCTCAAAGGCGCATTGTCAAAAATATAATTGCAGATTAGTTGATTGAAACAGAATTAAGGTCTGCATTGCCGAACCTGATTCTCATCATGGCATTCACTTCTACATTTATCTCAGAAGCAATTTTCATATAAAGTACTTTGGGTACTTCGATGTTATGATTTTCAAGGTCAACATCAAATTGAGAGTGGACGACGAGCATCTGGTCGGCAACAAAAATATTTACCGGTATATATCTTTCCCTTTGTACACCATGAATTTTAAGAATACCAAAGACCTTCAGCGATTGCATGCCTTTTTTCAGTTCATAGAAATCAGGTGGTAATTTTCCCGTGAAAGTTGCGAAAGGAAATTTATTGCTTTCCATATATTTCTCATTGAACTGATCCTCCTGCGAGGGACTTTTAAATCCATGAAAAGAAGAAACGGGAATTTTAAAGGCAAATATTCTGTTCACAGGATCTAAAATTCCGGTAAGTTGTTCTGATGATGCAGCGATAACTTCAAGCGGTGCATCCGATTTGAATGTAACTTTTCCTGCTGAGGTGAAATAATATCTTTCAACTACATTTGCATGGAGTGTCAACACAAAAATGATCAGGAAAGATGACAGCTTGTATTTCATGGAAATGTTATACTGTTCATTTCACATAAAGTTATAATTCAGGTAAATAGGGTAATAATAATGTCAAATCCTGTAGCAAATATGCAGCTTAGAAAAGTTGTTTTCAGAGACCTGGGTCTGTCAACATTTAAGGACGCATGGGAGTTGCAGGAGAAGTTGCTCAAAGAAATTGCTGATCAGAAATTGCTGAAACGTACGTCGGGAGCGAATTTACCGACGGACAATTATCTTCTTTTTTGTGAACATCCTCATGTATATACCCTTGGAAAATCCGGTAAGGAAAATCATTTGCTGATCAATGATGAGGGATTAAAAAAAAATGATGCAGAATATTTTCACATCAACAGAGGCGGCGACATCACCTATCATGGCCCGGGCCAGTTGGTAGGATATCCCATTCTCGACCTTGAAAATTTTTTCACTGACATTCATAAATACCTGAGATACCTTGAAGAGGCAATTATCCTAACATTAAAAGAGTATAACATCGAAGCCGGAAGGATAAAAGGGCTTACGGGTGTTTGGCTGGATGCTGATGACGATGCGCGCGCAAGGAAGATTGCGGCCTTCGGCGTTCGGTGTTCAAGATGGATTACGATGCACGGTTTTGCATTTAATGTAAATACTGATCTGAGTTATTTTGGAAATATTATTCCCTGCGGTATTCAGGACAAAGCTGTCACGTCATTGCAAAAAGAACTTGGAAGAGAGGTTGAAATGGAGGAAGTAAAAGGTAAAGTGAAGAGGCATCTTGGTGAACTTTTTGAAATGCATTTTGCAGAATTGCCGAGAGGCCATTATTGAAAACTTTTAGTTCCACAGGTCAGCACTGCAAAAATCATTTTTAATTTTCCCGAATGAAGCGGAAATATAAATGGTGGTCAATATTGCTGATGATTCTGGGATTACTGCTGATCAGCGCCAATGTTGGAATCCTGCTCACGGGCAACACGTATGTGTATAAAGCCCTCGTATTTAACTACGTAAATATTGACGACCTCGATTTATTCCATACCCGTACTGTAAAAAACGGAACCGGTGAACCATGGTTGGTTTCTGCGGATTATAATAAAGGAAAACTGAATGACACGGTACGCGCAGAACTGGAGAAACTGGAAAGCGTGGCATATCTCGTGATCAAAGATGATTCGATCCGCTATGAAGAATACTGGGATCGCTACAATGAAAAATCGCTGAGCAATTCTTTTTCGATGGCGAAAAGTGTAATTGGATTGCTGATCGGCATTGCACATGACGAAGGAAAAATAAAATCGCTTGACGAATCGATTGGAAATTATCTGGAAGATTATAATGAATCTTCAACTACGATCAGGGATGTGTTGATGATGAGCAGCGGAAGCAGTTGGGATGAGAGTTATTCCAGTTTGTTTTCGATTACCACCAAAGGTTACTATGGAAGCAATCTTGAAAAGCTTTTGCACAATGAAGTGAAGATTGTTAATCCACCGGGGAAAATCTGGAGTTACAAAAGCGGTGACACACAATTGCTGGCGTTCATTCTTGAAAAAGCCACAGGACAACACGTAGCAGACTATGCGTCAGAAAAATTATGGATACCGATTGGTGCAGAGGTTCCCGCCGAATGGTCTCTTGACAGAAAAGACGGCCATGAAAAAGCATTTTGTTGTATGTATTCCAATGCACGTGACTTTGCGCGAATCGGAAAGTTAATGCTTGACAGCGGCAACTGGAAAGGCCGTCAGCTTATTTCTAAAGAGTTTGTCAAACAGGCCATTACTGCCAATGACCTGTTGTATGATGACGACACCACCACACATGTTACTACTTACGGATATCAGTGGTGGCTGATGAATTACAGTGGCCATGATATTTTTTATATGCGTGGGTTACTGGGACAATACGTATTTGTAATTCCTGATGTGCGGATGATTGTTGTCCGGCTGGGAAAGCAAAGGGAAAAAATTCAGATCAACCGCCACCCGCTGGAAGTAGAATATATTCTTCAGGGCGCACTTTCAATAGGTGATTGAAGGATTTCGGTTTGAGAAATCAGGGGAAACACGATGCTTTTTAATTCCATATCCTTTCTTATTTTTTTTCCGATTGTAACCATCGGCTATTTTCTGCTGAAACATCAGTATCGGTGGTCGTGGTTACTTGCTGCCAGTTGTTTTTTTTACATGTTCTTCAGACCGGTATATATTCTGATCCTCGCCTTTGTAATACTGGTGGATTATGTTTCTGCCATTCAGATTGAAAAAACAAAAATCCAAAGCCGGAAAAAAATATTTTTGATAGCAAGTATCGTTGTTAATGTCAGCTTGCTTGGATTTTTCAAATACTATGGATTTACGAATGAAATTTTAACAGGAATATTTTCCGATTCAGCAACTGAAAAAGTAATGCCGGTACTTTCTATTCTACTGCCCATCGGACTCAGCTTTCATACTTTTCAGTCGATGAGTTATACAATTGAAGTCTATCGTGGCAATTACAAAGCAGAAAGACATGCAGGAATATTTGCATTGTATGTCATGTTTTATCCTCAGCTTGTTGCAGGACCCATCGAACGTCCGCAGCATATGTTACCGCAGTTTCATGTTGTTCATGAGGCAGAATATAACCGCATCAGCAAAGGATTAAGGCGGATGTTGTGGGGTCTGTTTAAAAAAGTGGTGATCGCCGACAGGTTATCTGTTATTGTTGATGCCGTGTACAATAACCCCACTGCATTTCACGGTATGCCATTAATTATTGCGACGGTTTTTTTCGCTATCCAGATATATTGTGATTTTTCCGGCTATTGCGACATTGCATTGGGGGCTGCGTCAATCATGGGATTCACGATGGTGGAAAATTTCAGGTTCCCGTATTTCTCATTTTCCTTTCGGGAATTCTGGTCGCGGTGGCACATCTCACTATCATCGTGGTTTCGCGATTACATGTATATCCCGCTTGGCGGAAACAGGCTTGGACTTACAAGATGGATACTTGTCATCCTTATCGTTTTTAATGTGAGCGGATTGTGGCATGGAGCATCGCTTACATTTCTGGTATGGGGGATGCTACACGGTATTTATCTGATTATTGAAAGGATATCATTCAATGCTATTTCTTCAAAGCATATCATCAGGCCTTTTCTTATTTTCATTTTTGTCACCATCGCATGGATATTTTTTCGTGCCAATACCATGGCGGATGCGATCTATATTTTCAGCAATCTATTAAACACAAAGGGCGGCGGGTTCCTTTCTCTTCCCAATGTATCAGCTCAGGCATTCATCATTTCCGTGGGCTCAATAATTTTACTGCTTTTTGTGGAGTGGTTGCAATACAGGGGACATGATAAAAAATTTATGGGAATGAATTCAGGTTTTATTAAACCGGCATACATAATCAATTTCCTTTTACTCTGCGGGTTGTTGTTTCTCGGAATATTTGAAGAGCAGTCATTTATTTATTTTCAATTTTAAATGAGGCGGCTATACATAGAAATACTTGTTGTTTGTACAATATTCACTCTTGTGATTATTATGCTTGAAAAAAAGTACAGCAGCTATCAGACAAAAGCGGATGAGATGATGAGTGACTTTTTTACCTCATCTGAAAATGCGGAAGTACTGCTCGTTGGGAACTCACACATGATTGCTGTATATGAAGGCTTGAAAGACCGGACAGGCGACAGGATTTCATTACTCGGTCTTGGCGGCCTGGATATATTTCAGATGCGCAACCTGACTATTAAATACGCCTATCAGATGAAAAACCTAAAGCTGATGGTAATCAGTGCTGATGAATACTGCCTGGGCAATAATTTAAAGACTTCCAATTTTTTATACGTTGACAGGATGCTGTACAGGTACACCGATACGTTGTATGAGCAATCTTTTTCTTCAGCCCTAATGGCAAAAAGCAATTTTATGCGGTCCAACCGGGACTTTTCATTTTTATTTTCTTCTGCTTACCAAAAGAAAAAAGAAGAAGAAGAATTATTCTTGCAAAAAGATCCGCTATCACCTGCAAATTGCCTGAACAGATCTATTGAGCTTACAGAAAAAAGGTTCAGGAAAAATCTCTACGATGAAAACAGTTCTCTTTTCATTGAGATGCTGAATGACGCCATCAGCAAAGGGATCAGGGTGGTTGTGGTTTCACTTCCAAAATCAAATTGCTATAACCGGAATAAAAATTCAGTGAATACGTCGGAAGGAAGTGGTTTGATTTCCGGTATTACTAAAGAAGAAAATATTCCCTATTATAATCTCACGAATATTGATTCGATGGATGACAGTCAGTTTCGTGATGCCGACCATATGAATAAAAAGGGTGCGAGTAGCTTTATTATGATGATGGATACGTTACTAAGACGGGATGGAGTTGTTAGTGATTTTGCTTCGATGGTATTAAACTACTAACATTACAATTATCCGGTGTAAACTCTTGTGACCTTTTTTAATCCATTCTCCGGATCATATTCCGGTATATTGAACCCCTTTCAGGGTTCCGGAAATAATCCGGGTCTTTTTTTTACCAAGCGGTAGTCCCCACGGGACAAGGTTATAAGTCTGATCAGGCGGGATGGTATTGCGCCAGACTTTTCGTCGATGGTGCCAGGTAAATAATGAATTTGTATCTATCATTTTGATTCCTTCAAAGCTGTTTAAATATTGTGGTTCAGCTTGAGGGATTCCTCTCTCGCTTAAAGCGAGAGAGGAATGACAGTTGATAAATAATGTAGGTGGCAGAATGGAATAATAATTCTATGATTAGTAATTTTCGCCTTCCGCATTTTTAGTTCTGAAAAAAAATATGACGTCCAGGGTACCCTTTATTTATAATGGATTATCCTGAAATTTTAACTGAAAAATTACTTAATATTATTAGCAGAAACACTGCAAAAAATTACCCGTAACTTCGCCGTTTAATAAGGCATCGATGAATAAATTTTCTTTTCTCGGTAGTGTGGATCCAGGTGAAATTGAAAACCTGTACACGCAATTTATGTCTGATCCTGAGAGTGTTGAGGCAAGCTGGCGTGATTTTTTTGAAGGGTTTGAATTTGCGCGTACGTCATTCGGGGAATCAAAGGGTACTATTCCTGATCAGCTCAGGAAAGAATTCAAGGTGCTGAATCTGGAGAATGGCTACAGAAACCGTGGTCATTTATTTACTGACACCAATCCCGTTCGTGAACGCAGGAAATATTCTCCGACCCTGGCCATTGAAAACTTCGGTTTGAATGAACAGGATCTTGAAATGGTTTTTCAGGCCGGAACAGAAATCGGAATTGGTCCCGCGAAACTCAAAGATATCATAGCCCACCTAGAAGGAACGTACTGTAAATCTGTTGGCGCTGAATATAAATACATCAGGACGCCGGAGATTATTGACTGGTTGGAGAAAAAAATGGAAGGCAGTCGAAATGCGCGTTCGTTTTCTGTTGAAGAGAAAAAAAGAATTCTTGAAAAACTGAATGAAGCCGTTGCATTTGAAAATTTCGTTCATACCAAATTTACCGGACAGAAAAGATTTTCTCTTGAAGGATGTGAAACACTGATCCCGGCTCTGGATGCAATTATTGAAAGGGGTGCTGATCGCGGGATTAAAGAATTTGTAATCGGTATGGCGCACCGCGGACGACTGAATGTGCTTGCCAATACACTCGGCAAATCTTATGAAGAAATATTTACTGAATTTGAAGGACTGGAATACGACCAGATGACTTTTGCGGGAGACGTTAAATACCATCTTGGTTTTTCGAGCAATGTAGAAACGACATCAGGAAAAAAAGTTCACCTTAGTGTCGCTCCCAATCCGTCTCACCTCGAAGCTGTTGATCCCGTTGTGCAGGGAATAGTGCGTGCTAAAATCGAGAATACGCCAGGCGGAAATGAAAACATGATTGCGCCAATCCTTATTCATGGAGATGCAGCGATTGCCGGTCAAGGCGTCGTGTATGAAGTGATTCAGATGTCGCAATTAAAAGGTTTCCGTACAGGCGGAACTATTCACCTTGTCATCAACAACCAGATTGGATTTACAACCAACTACATGGATGGACGTTCATCCACTTATTGTACTGACGTCGCAAAAGTGACATTGTCTCCGGTGTTTCATGTCAACGCAGATGATGTAGAGGCGCTGGTATATACGATTGAGCTTGCGATGGAATTCCGTCAGAAATTTCATAGGGATGTTTTTGTGGATATTCTCGGATTCAGGAAATACGGTCACAATGAAGGAGACGAGCCGCGGTTTACCCAGCCGTTATTGTATAAAGCCATCGCTGCACATCCGAATGCAAGAGAGATTTACAATGAGAAGTTGTTGAACGAAGGAGAAGTGCATGCAAGTCTGGTAAAAGAAATGGAAAAATCGTTTAAAGATTTACTCCAGAATAATCTTGACCTGGCAAAACAGAAAAAGCAAACAGAAGTATCAACATACCTTGAGGGCTCTTGGAAAGGATTGCGCCTTGCTACTGAAAAAGATTTTGAAAGTTCGCCGGCTACGGGCGTTTCCAAAAAAGATATTCACTTCATTGGGGAGAAAATTACTACCCTTCCTGCTGATAAAAAATTCTTCACTAAGTCTGTTCGTTTATTTAATGAGAGAATCGCCAATCTTAAAGCCAACAAAGTGGACTGGGCTATGGGAGAATTGCTGGCTTACGGAACATTACTGAATGAAAACTTCCCCGTGCGTTTCAGCGGACAGGATGTTCAACGCGGGACATTCTCTCATCGGCATGCAGTGGTGAATTTGGAAGAAAGCGAGGAGCAATACACTCCGTTAAATCACATTTCTGAAAATCAGGCGCCGTTTCAGATTTATAATTCTTTACTGAGTGAATATGCTGTACTGGGTTTTGAATATGGCTATTGTCTCTCGTCGCCCAATTCACTGGTGATATGGGAAGCACAGTTTGGCGACTTCATGAATGGCGCTCAAATCATCATTGATCAATATCTCACAAGTGCTGAAGATAAATGGAGCCGGATGAATGGACTGGTATTACTGCTGCCACATGGATTCGAAGGACAGGGTGCAGAGCACAGTAGCGCAAGACTTGAACGGTTTTTATCTGCATCAGCTGAGTTGAACATCCAGGTGGTTAACTGCACTACGCCCGCTAATTTTTTCCACGTGATGCGCAGGCAACTGAAAAGAGAATTCAGAAAACCGCTGGTGGTACTTACGCCAAAAAGTTTGTTGCGTCATCCAAGGTGCATTTCTACTGTTGATGATTTATCCGGAGGAAGATTCATGGAAATCATTGACGATGAAAACGTAAAAGCAGATGTTGTTAAAAAAGTAGTTCTCTGTTCCGGAAAAATATATTATGAATTGCTTGAGTATCAGGAAAAGAATCAAGTCAATGATGTTGCGCTCGTACGACTGGAGCAATTATATCCGTTTCCTGCAAAACAATTTGAAGCACTCACTGCCAAATATAAAAAGGCAAAAGACAGGATTTGGATTCAGGAAGAACCCGAGAACATGGGTGCATGGAGCTATTTGCTGCGCACGGTAAAAGGCATTTCCTTAAAATTAATTTCAAGAGAGGAAAGCGCAAGTCCGGCCACGGGTTCGCACCATGCGCATGACAGGGAGCAAAAGGAGCTTATTGAAAAAGCATTTCAAAAATAGCGGACCTTATTCTGTTCCGTAATTTTTTATTTTTCCTTCTTTCAGATATTTCTCCAGTTCCCGTAAAGCATCAGCAGCAATCCATTTGGAAGAGGGATCATTTTTTATCTGAATTTCTTTTGCAACATGGATTGCTTTTTTACACAAGCGTTCATTTCTTTTTCCGATTTGCCGCAGGGCCCAGTTGTTTGCCTTGCGGACGAAATTTCTTGCGTCTGCTGATTCTCCGATGATGGGTTCAAAAAACTGCTCCATCATTTTATCTGCTGCTTTTTTATCGTGGACTGCAAGCTGCGCCATCAACGTAAAGCCGGCACGTTTTTCAAATTCTTTTTCTCTTGTTGTCCATTCCATTGCTTTGTCATAAGCAATCGGTGTTTTTCTGAAAACAGATGAGCAACAACCATCAACAATATCCCATGAATTAAAATCCTTCAGCCATTGCTCCATCATCTTTTCAGTTGATTGCTTAGGATCGGTAATCATGGAAGCAATGTGCCGCGCTTCATGAATTTTTGTTTTCCAGAGTTGCAGTGCAAGTTCGTGGTTGGTACCGATTTTTTTTGCTATCGTCCGCATCTGAGGAACAGTGAGTCCCAGGCGGTTTTCTGCGGCAATGCCAAAATATTCCTGTGCTGCAAGGGATTTTCCTGAAGCTAATTTTTTCAATTCGATTAATACGTCCTCAGTGTTCATCTGTTCTGATAAAGAATAATACTGCCGGATTTAGCTTAACTGATCTGCAAGTAAACGCATCTCAATCCGCGGAGAAATCTTTTCATACAACACACGATAAACAGCACCGGTAATCGGCATATTAATATTGTGCTTTTTATTTATTTCATGAATGCATCGCGTGGCATAATATCCTTCGGCAATCATATTCATTTCCAGTTGAGCGAATTTTACAGAGTAGCCTTTTCCGACCATGGTACCAAACATTCTGTTTCTCGAAAATGACGAGTACGCTGTTACAAGCAGATCGCCGAGATAAGCGGAATCACTGATATCTCTCTTGATCGGATGAACAGCATCAACAAATCTTTTTATTTCCTGGATGGCATTGCTGATGAGGACGGCCTGAAAATTATCACCGTATCCTACGCCATGACAAATACCGCTGGCAATGGCGACTACGTTTTTCAGAACTGCTGAATATTCCGTACCATAAATATCGTCGCTCACCGTCGTTTTAATATAGCGGCAGTTCATTCTATCGGCCATTAACTTTGCATTACTTGCCGTCTGACAGGCAATGGTGAGGTAACTCAACCGTTCCATGGCAACTTCTTCGGCATGACAAGGCCCTGTGATAACACCAATGTTGCCGATCGGAACTTCAAATTTTTGCTGCATGAATTCTCCCACGATCAATAATTCATCAGGAACAATTCCTTTGATCGCAGAAAAAACCACCTTGTCTTTGAAGTCGTCAGCAGTAAGTTCTTCAATGGTTGCTTTCAGAAAAGCAGAAGGAACAGCAAGTATAACAATGCCGGAATCAGCGATTGATTTTTTAAGGTCGTTATTTATGTTGACCTTTTCAAGGTTTACTTCTGCATCACTAAGATAGTTCGGATTGTGTTTATACTTTTTAATAAATTCTACCGTCTCTGCCGAGCGTACCCACCAGTTTATTTTGTCTGTACCCGGTTTCCCATCGGGCATTCCGGAGGATAATATTTTTACAATGGCAGTGGCCCAGCTACCGCCACCGATTACAGCTATCTGTGGTTGAGGATTCATTTGTGTTGCGGTGAGGGCCCAAAGTTAGCCGAAGAAAAGAATAATACACCATCCGTTACAGCACAACAAACTTCCCCCTAAACAACCGGCGTTTATCACTGTCAATGGAATAAAGATACAACCCGGGTCCAAAGTCCTCCTTAGAGAGACCAAATGAATTTCCATGAATTGTATTGCTTTCATAAATCACTTTTCCATCGATGTCATAAATGGTCAGCTTTACTGCTTCATTGGATGCGTTTAAAAATCTGATGACGGATTCACCGGTAAGCGGATGCGGGAAAAGGAGGGCGCTGTTTCCTTCAGGCTGAATAAAAAACAGGCGGGTGATGTAAGTATAACCCAGAACGCCAAGTTGAAGACGGTAAAAATTGGTGGTGTTCTTTGCAGGAGAATGATGAATATAAGTATAAGATTCATTGCGGTCGCTGCTTCCGCAAATGCCCTGGATGTCGCCGATCTCAGTCAGGTTTGTTGAATCAGTGGAGCTGTAGATTACGATTCCGTTGCAGGTATTGCCGGCCTTAATGGTAAAGTTCAACTGCACCTTATTCCCGACCTGTACGGCGCTGAACTGCAGCAGGAGGTCTTCATTCTGAGCAAATGAACAGGTAATTCCTGTGAAAAACAGACATAAAGAGATTAATAATTTCATGGAGGTTATAAAGTTACAATAAAAAACCAAGCTCTAATTGAGTCCTGTCCCGGTATTTAAGAGATCCCGCTCGCTACACTCTCGGGATAAATTCGCCTATAGCTTTTAGTGCGACTAGCCTAAGTCTAGACTTCCAAAAGCCAGGTCTCAATAAAAATAATTTTCGTTGATAAGAGTTAATGTACCCCACGGAATTGCGCCTATAAAATTTTCTACTTTTATCGCATTGACTAACACGAATCGTTGCAGGATTGTTTCGTCGTGAAACTGAAAAAAACGGCGATACAATACGGGGCACAAAGCAAATTACATAGCATTTATTAAAATCATGGCCGGAAAAGCAAAGAAGAAGCAGAAGAAGAGTTACAGCAAGTACGTCTGGGCGTTGTGGCTTTTATTTCTGATACCACTTTTATCATTGGTCAGCTTCGTATGGCTGGCAGCAAGTGGGAATATCGGAGAAAAACTACCGACGTTCGAGGAGCTTGAAAACCCGAAAACAAATCTGGCCAGCGAAGTGATCAGCAGCGACCAGGTTGTACTTGGTAAATATTATATTGAGAACAGAACCAATATTCATTATTATGACCTCTCCCCTAACCTGATCAATGCGCTGAAGGCAACGGAAGACATCCGTTTTGAAGAGCACAGCGGCGTTGACTTGCGCGGATTGTTCAGGGTATTGTTCAAAACAGTTTTCGCACGTCAGGAAAGTTCGGGTGGTGGAAGTACGATTACCCAGCAGCTGGCAAAAAATCTTTTTCATGATCAACCACATACAAAGACTGAGCGGGTGATTCAAAAATTTCAGGAATGGGTGATTGCGGTCCGACTGGAAAAAAATTATACGAAGGAAGAAATCATGGCCATGTACCTGAACACGGTGGAATTCGGAAGCAATGCCTTCGGTATCAAGTCAGCATCGAGAGCCTTTTTTAACAAAACACCTGATGAACTGAATGTGCAGGAGTCGGCGGTGATCGTTGGTTTGCTGAAAGCACCTACGTATTACAGTCCGATCCGCAATCCGAAACATTCTCTGGAAAGAAGAAATACCGTGCTTGCACAGATGAACAAGTATAAGTTTTTATCAAACGCTGAACTCGATTCAATCAAGGCATTGCCTATTGCATTGAACTATCAGAATGAGGACCATAATTTTGGTGTGGCCACTTATTTCAGGGAAAGTCTGCGTGGCGAAATGCTTCGCTGGTGTAAACAGCATACCAATAACTCCACCGGTAAGCCATACAATCTTTATACTGACGGATTAAAAATTTACACCACCATCAACAGCAAGATGCAGGAATATGCTG
>JBBRAY010000011.1:0-87280 GCA_038206355.1 Bacteroidia bacterium | reverse complement strand
ACCCCAACCCCTTCATTGCAAACACAGGATAACATTGTCATTCAGAGCGCAGCGAAGAATCTCATAAATTTTAGTCGGACAGTAATGACAGTCTTACTTAAAAATCTCTAAGCCCTGCAGATAAATGCGGGGCTTTTTCATTCGGACATTAGCGTAAAATATGGTGCAACTACCTGTTTTAGTTACTCTATCGTATTCACTGGTGAGGTAATCCGGACGGAATAGGAAAGGAAATATGCTTAGGAGGAATTTATCCTTCGCGAAGATATTGAACCTTATGTTTTCAGTTGAGACATTTTTTATCTTTTTGTTTCCTGCCCCTGGTATGGCAAGTGCAATAAAGATTAATCCCGGTGCCGAAAATTTTTCACGGTATCTATAAACAGTTTCACTTTTTCCTTTTCTATATCAGGGTACAAACCATGTCCGAGATTCGCAATGTGGCGATGATTGCCAAATTCCTTCAGCATTTTTTCTGTTTCAGTGACGATGGTTTTGTCATCGGAATATAAAAGACAAGGGTCCATATTTCCCTGTAAGGTTTTGGTTTCGCCAATCAGTTTGCGGCTTTCAGTAATATCCATGTTCCAGTCGAGGCCAATCACATCACAATTTAATTTCCCCATTGCTTCCCTTGCAAAATAGGCGCCTTTGGCAAACACAATGACAGGAGTATGCGCATTAGATTTGCCGTCTACCCTTTTCTGTTTTCCGGTTTCATTTAACACATCACAAATCATGGAAATGTATTTCAACGAAAACTCACGGTATTGTTCGGGTGACAGAATCCCCGCCCATGAATCGAAGATTTGAATCAGGTCGGCACCTGCATCAATCTGTGCATTCAGATAATTGATTGTACTGAGCGTAATCTTCTCCAATAGCTGATGTGCCATTCCGGGTTGTGTATAAAGGAATTTCTTTGCGTTGGAAAATGTTTTACTGCCACGGCCTTCAATCATATAAGATAGTATGGTCCAGGGAGCTCCTGCAAAACCGATCAATGGTACCCTGCCGTTCAGTTCTTTTTTAGTGAGTTTAATGGCATCGAGCACATATTGTAAATCATTTCCATCAGCAATCTTCAGATCAGCGATATCTTTTTTTGATTGAATGGTTTTTTCAAACCACGGACCTTTACTTTCTATCACTTCATAATTGAGCCCCATCGCCTCGGGAATGACAAGGATGTCGGAGAAAATAATGGCGGCGTCGACGTTTAAAATATCAACGGGCTGTACGGTTACTTCTGCTGCCAGAGCGGGCGTTTTCACCATCGTCTTAAATCCTCCAGCCTGTTCGCGTACTTTTCTATACTCAGGTAGGATGCGCCCTGCTTGTCTCATCAGCCATACAGGCGTTCTTTCTGTTTTTTCACCCCGCGCAGCACGAAGGATCATATCGTTTTTATAGTTCATGGCGCGAAGATAATTTGGTTTTGTTCACTGGGGGAAATGTCAATTGATTTGACAATGTGTTGACAAGTTGGTAAGCTTGCAGATATTTAAAAACCAATCTATGTCACAACATGCAATTTCATTTTCCTTTTCTGATAAAAAATGGATGGATACAGCCTTTGCAATCCGTCAGAAGGTTTTTGTGGAAGAACAAAAAGTAGATGCAAGGGAAGAATACGATGAGTTTGAACAAAGTTCAATTCACTACCTGGTATTCGTTGATGAAAATCCTGTTGGTGCTGCGCGATGGAGAATTACCAAAGACGGCATCAAGCTTGAACGTTTTGCTGTGTTGAAAGAATTTAGAAATGCAAAAGCAGGAAGAACGGTATTGCTTAAGGTGATGGAAGACGTAATTCCTTTAGGAAAAAAGATTTACATGAACGCACAAATAACCGCAATGAAATTTTATGAGCGAGAAGGATTTGCTGCTGATGGAGAAATGTTTATCGAAGCGAATATTCAACATTACAGGATGGTGATGAAGTAGCGGCCAAGCAGCCAGCAGTCGAGCAGCCAAGCAGCCGGAATCAGGAGCGAGGAGCAAGGAGCCAGGAGTCAGCAGCCGACTACCAAATGTCAATTGCTCTTTGCCAACTGCCATTTGCCAACTGCACATTGCCAACTACTATTTGCCAACTACTCTTTCCATCTCCCATCTCCCTCCGTTTCTTACTTCTTCAAAAATAACTAATAATCCCGAAATGCACTTTCCCGTTTCGAAAGTAGAGCGGATTGTCAAATTGTTTTCCAAGCGCATAGCTCACACTCATGATACCCAGCTTGGTTTCGAAATTTATTCCTGCACCAAATCCATAAGGCATGTCTGTTCTGTCAATCACTTCACCACGACTCAGATTCTCATACCATGCCTGATTATAAAAAGCAAACAGAAATGAATTCTGCTCGAGCAAATAACGGTATTCAATTTTTCCGATTGTATAGAGCGAAGCAAGAATGCTCTCTTCGTCAAATCCACGGAGTGTTTTTAATCCACCAATCCTGAACAGTTCGTTTGAGAAAAGATCCGGACTGTAAACATATCCGCTTTTGTTTCCGATATTTAGTACCTGCCGTTGCGTAACCGGAAAATAATAGTCTCCTGAAAAATCAAAATGATATTGCGTAGCCTTCAGTTTCAGGCTATCATAAATAATGGGATTGAGGTCACCGTTTTTCTTGATCACCCTGTTGCCGGTACTTGGCGATGTTTCAATGATGAATCCTTTGCGGGGATTATAACGATAGTCCAGCTTTTCAAAATGAATCGTGAGTCCGTAAGAAGTAATATTGATGTCAGCATTCGGAGGAAGTACCGTTTGTGACTCAAGACCCTTTGTACTCAGCAACGTACTTTCTTTATCATTCACAAAAGCTTTGATGAAGTTGGTTCCGTTGAACATATACTGAACCCCGAGATTTTTAGTCACATCAATGTATGATGTATCTTGTTTATAGATGGCGAGATTTCCATCAATTCCGATTGGCGTATTAAAAAGATAAGGGTACAATGCATGTACTTTCAGGTCCTGCGTTTTTGCTGCAAGCTGTTTCCAGTTCAGCTCAATCACTTCACCACGCCGCAATGCATTCTGAAGTTTGAGATGCGCTTCACCGGTGAACATAATTTTTCCGTCACGGTCAGGAGCAACTCCCAATACGCCGTCAAACTGACTTGCTTTTCGGGGCTCTAAATACAGTAGAAGTTTCGTCACCTTCTCTTCGAAAATAATTTCATTGGAACGCGACTCAGTCACAAAAGGAAGTTCCCGCAATCGTGTACTGATCCGTTTTACTTTTGATTCATTATAAATCACTCCCGGTTTAATTCCAATGTAATTGTAAATGTAAACGGGAGCCACCACATCTTTTCCATTCATGATCACGCTGTCAATTTTACACAGACGGTTTTTTTCCAGATTTAGTTTTGCGTGAACTGTGTTTTCAGAAATAGATATGCTGTCAAGTTTCACCGATGCAAACGGATAGCCGTTATTCTCACAATTGACGATGATTGCATTTTCCATTTTCGCAAGCTGTACAATCCGGAAAGGCTTCTGCCGGTAAAGTTTCTGGTTGAATCCTGTACCATTCAGGAAAACAGCTTCGGCATTTCCTTTTTCAAGTTGAGCCCACTCAAATTTATTTCCAAGAAATAAAAATGCAGTGAATGACGTAGAGTCTTTATGAATACTGTCAATGGAAGAAGCCAGATATCCGCTGCTTTGCAACTTCAGCATTGCCTTTTTTAAATCGCGCTGAAGTAAGAAGGTGTCTTTAAATATGTTAGTTGACAATAACTGCTTTTGAACTCCTGCAAAAGCCGCTGATTGAGCCGTATCGGTTAGCTGAATCTGCAGGGAATATTTTTTCTGCGCATATACAAAATGAACGGAACACAATAAGACAGCAACTATTGCCGCTTGAATTGTATTTCGTAAATTATTTTTCATGGCCGATTTGAAAAGTAAATATGCTGATGCAAAATAACTGATATCAGAACGATGATAACGTAAAACGCTGTGAGTTATTCAGGGTTCCAGTCTATGGGATCAATTCCCTGCTGTTTCAGCAAATCATTTGTTTTTGAAAAATGACGGGACCCGAAGAAGGCGCCACCTGCAAGCGGAGAAGGATGTGCAGCCGTTAGGATAAAATGTCGGGAAGCATCAATGAGTTCTGCTTTTTTTTTTGCAAAGTTTCCCCACAGTAAAAACACGACTCCTTTTTTCTTTTCTGAAATGGTTCTGATGACTGCATCGGTAAATTTTTCCCAACCTTTACCCTGGTGGCTACCGGCAATATTTGCCTGCACGGTTAAAGTTGCATTGAGCAATAACACACCTTGTCGCGCCCACTTTTCAAGGTTCCCTTTTTCCGGAATGGGAATACCGAGGTCTGAATGAAGTTCTTTGAAGATATTCTTCAACGATGGCGGAGGCTTAATTCCATCAGCTACAGAAAATGACAATCCATGAGCCTGTCCGTTTCCGTGGTATGGATCCTGTCCGAGAATCACAACTTTTACATCGTCAAATGGAGTATGGTCGAATGCCGAAAAGATTTGTTGTCCGGGAGGAAAAACCGTTTTGTTTTTCAGTTTTTCGCTGACGAGAAAGTCTTTGAGGGCAGTAAAATAAGGCGCCTCAAATTCATCGTGTAGATTTACTTCCCAGCTTGCTTCTATTTTTGGTTCTATTCCTGACATGGTATGGGTGCAAATTTCGCCAAAAATCCCATGTTCAAAAATAATGAGACACATTCATTGTCAATTCGTTCAAAAAGATATTTTTGCGCAGCTATTTACGATAGCAGAGTCAAACTTTTATCCGAATAATCCGTTAAAGAGTCTCAATTCAATACTATAGTACAATGAAGAAATTCCTCCAGGTAACCCTTGTCCTCGCTGCAACAGCAATTTTATTTTCCTCTTGCCGCTCACATGAGAAATGTCCTGCATACGGACAGCAATCAAAACCTGCCAATCACAAAGAAGTAAGGAGTTAACTTTTTTCTACTTAAAAATATTCAGGCGAATCGTCCAGGCGGTTCGCCTTTGTTGTTTAAGGGTATTCCGCAAAAATCGATTACTAAAAAGGGTTTTTGCAAATCAAAAGGGTGCCAAATCCATTCACAAATATTTTTACATTTCATCCCCACCATTCTTCGGATGAAAAATTTTTAATTGTTGTATTGAATACCTTAGGAGAAAAACTTTTCGAAGTGCAACCTGCATTAAAAGATCAGGTTGTTGATTTGTCAATTCTTGCAGCAGGGTATATGTACTCAATGTCCAATTGGGAGAAAGAATATTTTTAAGGAAGATTGTGAAAATGTAAATGAACGTAGCCGAATAACAGTTTTTTTTTCTCAATACGATTCCGGCTCTCTGCTCGTATGTCTGACTCGTAATATTAATATACAGTCTGGAGTTACTTTGTAGACAATACGGTAGCTGTAAAGGTAAAAGACACGGTAGTTTCCATCATTATTTTCCTTCAACGAATCTTCTGCAAACATTTCAGGATTGGAGGGCAGCTTTCTAACAACCTCAAAAATTTCGTCACGAACTTTTCTGGCTCCTTCGGGTGAAAACTTTTTTATGTACTTGTAAATTTCCCGCAGGTGTTTTGTTGCCTCTACATCCCAAATTACTTTAAGGGATTTGTTCACCATCGATCTGATGATTTTTGCAAAGATTCCTGACTGACAGATTTCCCTTTTGCAATTCGCTTTTCAGCGGCACTCAATTCTTTGTTGTATTGTTTCTTGCTAATCCGTTCATCCGTTTTCAAAAAAGATTTTATCAATCCCAATACAGATGTTTTTTGCTCTATGGTGAGAAGACTCAAATAAGTATTAATTTCTTTATTGACAATCTGATTATTCATAGTTCAAAAATACGATATTATTATTTGCGGGAAAAGTGTATTAAAAAAGATCTTCAATAATTAAACACCAACACCTGCTTCAAATCCGGATGCACACTCAGCGCCACCGGGCATGTCCTCGCTGCATTTTCAAGAATGGCTTTTTCTTTTTCTGTGTAATTGTTTTCCGGAAAATCGAAAACGACTTGCACCTCTGATACACGCCTCGGATTGGCAGCCATCACCTTTGTCACTTTTATTTTTGTGTCATCCATATTGATGCTATGTGTTCTGGCTGCAATACCCATGATGGTAAGCATGCATGTGCCAAGAGCAGTCGCCAGTAAATCAGTTGGTGAATATGATTCTCCTTTTCCCTGATTGTCGGGCGGTGCATCAGTAATCAGTTTTACACCTGATCGTACATGCGTTGACGATGTCCTGAGTTCTCCATTATAAATAGTATGCGTGGTTTCCATCAAATTTTTTTTTCAAAGTTAATCGCTTTAATCGTAAGGATTCCCGGCGAATCTAATTGGGGCCGCTTTTAATATTAACCCCCGTAGAAATCGCAGATAGTTTTCATCCCTTTAATTTTATCTGATCATCCCGCTTGGACGGGTCATTTTGCAGTGGCAAATTGATTTTCATTTAATTTATAGGTCGTCTTGCCTCAGGCCGATCGCAAACGAGTTTAGCGTTGACGCAAGCTTAGCGAAGGCGTTATGGCCAATAGTCCTGTCATTTTAGTCATCATTTTGACGGAAACGATATTTACCTGTCAAATGTTTAATTCAAAAAACACCATGCGAATCACAACCCAAATCAAACTGAATTTTGTTTTTTGAAATCTTTTTATACTTTTGCACACGAATTTAAAGAATTGCGAAGGGGACCACCGTCCCCTTTTTAATTGCCCAAAAATGGAGTTAAAAGAGCAGATAAAGCAGGCAGTAGAGGAGAAAATACTTGGAACGGAGACGTTTGTGGTGGATGTGAAAGCATCTAATTCCAAAATTGCTGTCTTTGTGGATCATCCAAAAGGATTGAAACTTGAGGATTGTGCTGAAATAAGCAGGTTTTTAGAAGCTAAACCGGAGCTCATCTCAGCATTTGAAACCCATGAACTGGAGGTTTCTTCTCCCGGAATGGACGAGCCATTGAAAGTTATTAAGCAATATGAAAAACGGATAGGGCAGGAAGTAAGCGTGCTGATGAAAGATGGTATCAGGCAAAACGGAACTTTGAAATCAGTTGCGGAAGATGAAATTGTTATTGTAGAGACAAAACGATTTAAAGGAGCAGGAAAAAATACATTTCAAACGATTGAGAACAGCATTTCATTTGGTGATATCAAGGAAACAAAAGTTGTGTTCAATTTCAACAAGATAATACCTTGAGATTTGTTGATTAGGTGGATAATAAATGGGTTGATGACAAAATTAAATAGTAAAGAAAGGGCGAGTTAAACCCTGAAAAATAAACTTCAAAATTCAAATAACATAGTATGGAACATTCGCAATTGGTTGACGCATTCTCAGAATTTAAAGAGCTGAAGAATATTGATCGTGCAAGTATGATGAGCATCCTCGAAGATGTTTTCCGCGGCATGATTAAAAAGAAATACGGCAATGCTGATAATTTCGACATCGTTATCAATACAGATAAAGGTGACCTGGAAGCTTTCCGCAACCGACTCATCGTTGCAGATGAAGAAGTAACAGATGAGACAACTCAGATACCCTATTCAGAAGCCGTAAAAATCGAACCCGATTTTGAAATTGGAGAAGACCTCGCTGAAGAAGTACGTTTTTCTGATTTCGGAAGACGTGCCGTCCTTGCTGCACGTCAAAACCTGATGGCGCGCGTACAGGAGCTTGAGAAGGAAGGTATATTCAAGAAATATAAAGACCGTGTTGGTGAAATCATCACCGGTGAAGTTTATCAGACCTGGAAAAAGGAATCACTCATCATGGATGATGACGGGAATGAACTCATTCTTCCGAAGATGGAACAAATTCCATCCGACTTTTTCAAAAAAGGAGATAGCGTACGTGCTGTTGTATTGCGCGTAGAAATGATGAATGCAACTCCGAAAATTATTTTATCAAGAACGTCGCCGTTATTCCTCGAGCGTTTGTTTGAACTGGAAGTGCCGGAAGTTTTTGACGGACTGATTATCATCAAGAAAATTGTTCGTGAACCGGGTGAGCGCGCGAAAGTGGCTGTGGAAAGCTATGACGACAGAATTGATCCTGTTGGAGCTTGCGTAGGAATGAAAGGTTCCCGCATACATGGTATCGTTCGTGAACTCCGCAATGAAAATATTGACGTGATTAATTTCACCAACAACCTGCCACTCTATATTTCAAGGGCATTGTCGCCGGCAAAAATTACAACCATCAAACTGGATGATGAAAAGCACCATGCTTCTGTTTTCCTGAAGCCTGATCAGGTTTCACTTGCCATAGGAAAAGGCGGTCACAATATCAAACTTGCCGGAAAATTAACCGGTTACCAGATTGACGTTTACCGTGATACTGAGGATGATACAGAAGACGTGGATCTCGAAGAGTTTTCAGACGAAATTGAACCATGGATCATTGAGGAGTTGAAATCAATCGGTTGTGATACAGCGAAAAGTGTTCTGGAAATTCCAACTGAAGACCTGGTAAAACGTACCGATCTGGAAGAAGAAACGATTAAAGAAGTAGTCAGAATTCTGAAAACTGAATTCGAATAGAATCAGGATTTAATATACAATCCGGGACCTTTTTCCGGAAATGAAATAAATGAGAAAAAGAAGTGAAGATCGGAGCAAAAACTCCATCTTTGCTTCAATACAATATGAGCGAGGAAAAAACAATACGGCTTAGTAAAGCGATCAAAGAGTTCAATCTTAGCATGGACCACATTGTGGATTACCTGTCTGAGAATGGAATCAAGATTGACAGCAATCCCAACGGCAAACTGCCGGGAGAAGCCTATTCTTTATTGGTAAAAGAATTTGCATCGGATAAATCCGCCAAGGAAGAAGCCGCGCAGATCACTGCCGCAAAGATTAAAAAGGATATTCCTGTAATCCTTGACGCACAGGTAAAAACCAAGGTGGAATCCAAACAGGAAGAAGACGTGCGCGAGGTTCTCATCAAAAATACCGGAGCCGCTGTAGAATCGAAAGAAGAAAAACCGAAGAAGAAAGAAGAGAAGCCTGAGAAGAAGGAAGAGCCTAAAAAGGAAACCGAAGTAATAAAAGCCAAGTCAGATAAAATTGAAATGCCGAAAGTGCTCGGCACCATTGACCTTTCAGCGACAGACTCGAAAACAGGTAAAAAGAAAAAGGTCACTAAAAAAGAAGCAGAAGCTGCAGTTGAGGAAGAGAAAGCAGCGAAAAAGAAAGCAGTCAAAAAGATAAAGGAAGAAGAGGAAGAAGTCGTTGCTCCTGTGAAGGCTGAAGTGAAGACCGAAGAAGTGATAATTCCGGAACCTGTTGCTGAAGCTCCTGCTCCCGTAGTACCGGAAGCACCGGTGGAAGAACAGAAAGATGAAATTACACGTGTTCAGTTTGATAAGCTTGCGGGTCCGAAGATTTTTGGAAAAATTGAATTACCGGCGGAACAGCCAAAGAAAAAACCAGTCGCATCATCATCAGCATTTGGTGAACGCGAAAAGAAAAAACGCAAACGTACCGACCGTAAGGCCGGGGGTGTTCAGATCCCTGATGAGAATAAGAAAAAAGATTTTCAGGGCTTTCAACGCGGAGGACAAAACAAACCACGTCCCCGTCCGGGCGGCCACCCTGCCACACCAAGAGCAGAACCTACTGAAAAGGAAATACAGGATCAGATCAAAGCAACGCTAGCCCGACTGAGTGGCGGCGGAAAATCAAAATCATCTAAACAACGCAGGGCAAGACGGGATGAAAGGACGGAAGAGAAAGAAGCGCTGGCTCAACAAAGTTCAGAACAGAAAGTAATTAAGGTCACTGAATTCGTGAGTGCTAATGACCTGTCGAAAATGATGGACGTTCCAGTAACGCAAATCATTTCCACTTGCATGTCACTCGGAATGTTTGTTTCCATCAACCAGAGGTTAGATGCTGAAACACTTTCAGTAGTTGCGGAAGAATTTGGTTACAAAGTTGAATTCGTTGCTGCCGACGTGCAGGAATCAATTGAAATAGAACCCGACAGTCCGGAGGATTTAAAACCACGGGCACCCATTGTTACAGTGATGGGTCACGTTGACCACGGAAAAACTTCATTGCTCGATTATATCCGTAAAGCGAATGTAATTGCAGGTGAAGCAGGAGGAATAACGCAGCACATTGGTGCGTATGAAGTAACACTTGAAAACGGAAAAAATATTACCTTCCTCGATACTCCCGGTCACGAAGCATTTACTGCCATGCGTGCACGCGGTGCCAAGGTGACCGACGTAGCCATTATTGTGATCTCTGCTGATGACAGCGTGATGCCGCAAACCATTGAGGCCATCAACCATGCACAGGCAGCGGCAGTACCAATTGTATTCGCTTTGAATAAAGTAGATAAACCCGGCGCTGCGCCTGACCGTATTAAAGAACAACTCAGTAAAATGAATATCCTCGTTGAAGAATGGGGAGGAAAATTCCAGAGCCAGGAAATAAGTGCAAAGAATGGTACCAGTGTTGACCTGCTTCTTGAAAAAGTATTACTGGAATCAGACCTGCTTGACCTGAAAGCTAATCCTGGTAAACGGGCTACAGGAACCGTGATTGAATCCATGCTTGACAAAGGCAGGGGATATGTAATGACAGTTCTTGTGCAAAACGGAACGATGAAGGTGGGTGATATTCTTCTTGCAGGTAAACACAGTGGTCGTGTAAGGGCATTGTTTAACGAGCGCGGTTTCCGCATTCGTGAAGCAGGACCTTCTCAGCCTGTGCAGGTACTGGGTATGACGGGTGCGCCGCAGGCAGGAGATCTTTTCCACGTGATGGAAGATGAGCGCGAAGCACGCGACATTGCGAACAAACGTTTGCAGTTGCAGCGTGAACAAGGTATCCGCACGCACAAACACATTACACTCGATGAAATCGGAAGACGACTGGCCATCGGCAGTTTTAAAGAACTGAACGTAATTGTAAAGGGCGACGTGGATGGATCTATAGAAGCCCTCAGTGATTCATTATTAAAATTGACAACGCCTGAAGTGCAGGTGAATGTGATTCATAAATCAGTCGGACAAATCAGCGAAAGCGATGTGTTGCTGGCCTCGGCCTCCAATGCAATTGTGATCGGTTTCCAGGTACGCCCTTCTCCGAGTGCACGCAAAATTGCAGAACAGGAAGAAATTGAAATCCGGTTGTACTCTGTAATCTACAAAGCCATTGAAGAAGTGAAGGCTGCGATGGAAGGAATGCTTGCACCTGATTTCGTGGAGAAAATTGTCTGCAACATTGAGATCCGTGAAGTATTTAAAATTCCAAAAGCCGGAACCATTGCAGGTTGTATGGTGCTCGACGGAAAAATTACCCGCAACACCCAGGTGCGCATTGTTCGTGATGGTATCGTTGTTCACAGTGGAACTTTAGCATCACTGAAACGATTCAAAGATGACGTAAAAGAAGTATCCACAGGATATGAGTGTGGATTAAGCATCAATGGCTTCAACGATATTCAGGTAAAAGACATCATCGAAGGATATGTACAGGAAGAAGTGAAGCGAACGCTGGCGTAGAACTAATAATATTATTTTGATATAAAATAAAATCCCGCCTCTTATAAAGAGCGGGATTTTTTCTTCGATCATTCAACTAAAGTTAAATGTCCGGCCTGTTTCCGGCTGGTATTTGAATAAATAAATAATGGATTCAATCGAACGGTGAAAAGCCCGAAGGGCTTATATATTATAGCCCTGAATGTAATTCAGGGCTATAAGTGAAGTATCCATCTCAACCCCGAAGGGGTTTAATATACTTTTACCTTTTTCCCAATTCCTATTTCCCGATCACCACTTTCTTACTCACACTTCCTTTTTCTGATTGCAGTTGAATTAAATAAATCCCAGGCGGAAAATCTTTCACATTGACCTGCGTTTGCTGACTCACGACTTTCATCCTGTACGCCGGTTGGCCAATGCTATTATAAACGGTAAGGAAATAATCTCTGTTCTTTTTGAAACTATCAAGAGATAAATTGATCATGTCTTCTGCCGGATTCGGATAAAGTGAAAATGAAGATGGCGCTGCGATTTCATGAACGGCAAGCAAAGGATCTACGCGATAAAAAATCTGAACGCCACCACCATACAACCCAATCAATACATCTGTAAGACCGTCTGCATTCAGGTCTGCACCGCTTACGGAAATATTGAATCCATAACGATAGCCATAGTATTTGCTGAAAATGGTATCTACAAAATGAAAACTACCGCCAAGGTTTCCGTCAATACTGTCGAACAAAAGGATGTTGCCCTCCATATTTGCAACAAGTAATTTGTAAGAGCCACTGTCGTTGAAAAGAAACGGAACGGAATATCCATCCACATAATATTGTGCATGCACATTAATATTTCCAAACGGGCTTGAAGTAGGAAAGGAATTAAAAAATGGTGCAGTTGTACTTCCGGAATTGCGATAATAGTTCAACATGCCGTTCTGTTCTCCGATGAGAAGATCAAGCAATCCGTCACGATCCACGTCAATAATTTGTGGCGTACTTGCATTCCCCACATCAATCCCCATGTAATTGGTAGATGTGAAACTGTAGGTGCCGTTGTTATTTGTAAAATAATTTAATACTCCGTTAAATACACCCAAAAGCATATCATTGTCTCCGTCACCATCCAGATCTCCGAAAGCAGGAAATAACGGACCGGTTAGTCCGAGAGCGGAAACAGAGGCAAAATTTTCTGTGACAAGCTGAAACGCAGGATTGGTTGCTGTGCCTGTGTTTTTATAAAAAGTAAGATTTGTTTTTTCCTGGGTCGTATTAAAAGTGCTTTTGATGTTACCAATCACCATGTCGGTGAGACCATCATTGTCCACATCAGCAAATACAGCCGCAGCACCTTCACCAACATCAATCATGTTGGGTTGAAATATTGAATCACTTTGAAAATCATAAACAGGTGCACGGTTTGTATTGGTATTCTTATACCACTTTACCCCTCTTCTGTTTTCAAATTCAGAATTACCGACAAGCAAATCTTTTATACCGTCATTGTCAAGATCAGCAAATGATGGACCTGCGAAAGAGTTGAGAATTGAAGGCGTATTGTAAGAAGGAAAAAGTGTGTCCTGTGAATTCATATCGGCAAAAGCAGAGTCGCCATTATTGAATACGGCCAGCAGATTGGAGGCCTGTGAATCACCTATGAGTGCATCCATATCTCCATCCCCATCGAGGTCTATGGTACGCACCGCCGAATAAGTATCGTCTCTTTGTGCTGCATCCTGCGGGTTGTATGGGAAACCACCATCAGCATGAATACATGAAATATGATATCCGCCGACGGCAGCGTTCAGGTTTGAGCCGGCACGGAGGAAAAAATTTCCCCATGCATTTGTTACCAGCGTATAATCATTCAATGAATCATACGAATATTGATTTTCAATAAGGTTATTCCTGTAATACGCATACGTTCCGACGCAGGAAGTCTGCTGTGCGATGATGTCCATATCGCCGTCATTATCTATGTCGTTGAAATCGGGAACGAGAAGGGAGCTTGCAAGAATATTTGAAGTAAACCCTGCACCATATTTATATTTTATCACTGAGTCAACAACAGTAAATGTATAACCATTCACTGCATCATAATTCCCTTTGTATTGAATGATGCCGCTGTTTTGTTTGCTCACACTGAACAGATCGGGAAAGCCATCAAAATTATAATCATACATAAATGCCCAGCCGGTATTCAGTGAAACCCATCCACCCAATTTAGGATAGTGCGTTTTGAAAGAGTCAACATAATGAAATGCAAAGGGGCCGGGGGCGCCATTATTTATCATAGAGATTACCCTGTTACTCGAGCGGTCAAACATAAACAGGTCTTTATAACCGTCATTGTTTAAATCAACTTCACTCCACTGTGCAAAATTGATTCCTCCGGCCCATGCATCAGTTATCAGATTTCCATATTGTATTACCGGAATGGAATCATTGAAGCGGAATATCATCTGTGCATGTGATAAAAACGGAAGCACAATAAGTACCAGAAAAACTTTTTTCATTGTAAAAATATTTAAAACAAAATTAAGAGTTAAAAAACGTTTCCACGAAAAAATAACGGATGAGTTAACAACAGTACAACCGGACATCCTGAAATTTCGGGTTGCTAACTTTATTCGGGTTGTTTTCCATGGCTGACTCGCAAACACGTTATATCTTTTGATTACCGCTGCACAACGATCCGTGCCCTTCGTAATTTTTCACCGTCAGATGCCTGCACAATATAAATTCCTGAAGGAAGCATCGAAGCGTCAACGTAAAAGTCTTGCGTCTTGTCTCTTGATTCTTCTTCAATATGCATTTTAAGTTCTCCTAACATATTATAAATCTCAATTGTACTTATACTAAGATGTTTATTGGCTATTGTGAAATGAATGCTCACCGGATTTGGATAGCACACAAGTTTTTCTTCACGTTGCAATTCAGGAATGCTTATCGGAACATTGGATCCGTAAAAAATCTGTACGCCGCCACTATACAGCCCGACAATCATATCCATAAATCCATCATTGTTGATGTCCCCGCCGCTAACAAAAAGATTAAAGCCCGAAGAACGAATTCCGAATTCACCGGATGCAACCGTATCTACCCTGTTAAAAGTGCCATTCAGATTATTATCAATGTTATCATAGTAATAAATATCTCCGTGCATGTTTGCTGTCAACATCTCATGGCGTCCGTTGTGAGTAAAAATATGGGATACCGAATAACCATTGAAGGCTCCTGTTTGGGAAAGTTTTATTCTGCCAAGCGTATCAATGGTGGCAACCGATGTAAATGAAGGCGTAGTCAGGCTTCCGTTATTGTGATAGTAGTTGAAAGTTGCTGTTTGCTTTCCAATCACCAGGTCGAGCAGACCATCATTATCCAGATCAATAAGCTGCGGTGTTGCATTATTGCCTACATCAATACCCATATACACCGGTGCTGCCAGCAGAAAACTGGCAGGGTTTCCCGGACCGGCAGAATTATTGAAGTAGTGAATGTTCCCGGCGAAATCACCGATGAGCATATCCATATCATTGTCGCCATCAAGATCACCAAATGTCGCTACGATCGGGAAAAATAAATTGTAATTGCTGAGAGAAGCATAATCATCGGTAATGAGACGGAAGGATGGCGATGTAAGTGTGCCGGTATTTTTATAGAGACTGAGCCTGCTCACGATTCCCGGAATACCTGAATCATATTCTCCATGTGCAACAACGATGTCCATCAATCCATCGCTGTTATAATCGAAGAAAACGGGACATGCCCCTTGTCCTGTTTCCAGCATTTCGCCCTGAATGAAATCTGTTTTCTGTAATGCAAAAACAGGCGATGCATCAGTGTTTGTGTTTTTGTAATACCATACGCCTTGTCTGTCTTCCAGTGCACCCGCGCTGGCAATGAGGTCACGCTTTCCGTCATTGTCCACATCAATGTAAGCGTTGTGCACGTAATCATAAATGTTTACAGGGATGTCGTAAGAGGGAAAGGTCTGATCGGAGTTGTCCATTTCTGCAGATAGCGGCGTACCACCATTGTGTACCATCAGACATGTAGGGCTTGCCTGATCACCGATCAACAATTCTTTGGCACCGTTACCGTCCACATCTATTACGTAAACTGTGGTAATGGTATCATCGCGTTTGGCCGTTTCCAATCCGCCGTTTACATTGCCCGGATCAATAGGGGAGGGCGTTCCGCATGGAGTATTGTGATACGAACTAACGGTGTTTGATCCCAGCGAAAGTGTAAAGTTTCCCCAGCATTTATCCTCGAACACAAACTTCAGTGAATCACATACACCGTACAACTCCATGGAAAGATTTTTATGAAAAGCAAATTTTCCGTTGGCAGGATTGTTAAAACAGAGGATGTCCATGTCGCCGTCATTATCGATGTCGCTGAATGCCGGAACATAAATAGATGTTGCATAAATATTAATAGGCTGCGGTCCGCTCCAGTCTTCAAGCAATTCCCTGGAAACCCTTGTAAATTTTAATCCGGTAGGAACTGTAAAATCATTTCTCCATACTTCAATGCCGCTGTGAACGGAATCAAGGGCGAAGAAATCTTCTTTCCCATCACAGTTGTAATCATAGCACATCCCCCAGGAGTCGGCAAGCACTTTTGGAAAACGTGAAATATATTCAGGTGCATAATGGTAAGCATGTATTCCTGCGGAGCCATCATTCAGAAAAGTAGATACACGGTCATTTGTTTTGTCGTACATATAAAGGTCTTTCAACCCATCACCATTCATATCAATGGCGCTCCATATTGGAAAATTAATTCCACCCACCCATGCATTTTGCTGTATTGCACCTGACATATCCATCAGTTGAATGGGAGGGGAGGGGGGAGAAAAATAAAGATGCTGTGAATTTGAAATTAACGGAACGAAAAATAGTGAGATGTATAGAAGAAGTTTTTTCATCCTGTAAAAATAGGAAAAAGGAGAAAGGAAAACCGACGGCAGAGGCAGGTTTTTAAGATGGGAATTGGTGAATACGCTTGAAATTGGAGAGGAGAAAAGAATTAAAATATTAGTCTTATGGAGTAATATCAAAATTTGCTACTTGCTGATTTTAGCGGTAGTTGTATTCATTTCTTCGTCAGTTTGTACCTCAAATGCGTTGTCAGGTTTGATGGTATTAATTCTGCAATATGAATATCGTACTTGTCTTTGTCAATGCCGTCAAATAGTCGGATTCCACTTCCTAAAAAAACGGGAGCAATGTGAAGGAAAATTTCGTCCACAAGCCCTGCATTGAGGAATTGTTGAATAATATCCGCACCACCTTGTATCCTTATGTCCTTTCCTTTGGCTGATTGTCTGGCTTTTTCCAATGCGCTTTGTATTCCATCATTGATGAAGTAAAAAGTTGTTGTCCCCTTTTGAACCCGGGGTTCCCGCTTTTCATGTGTCAATACATAAACATCTGCTTCGTATAAATTTTCTGCCCAAACAACTTCTCCTTCTTCAAACATTCGTTTACCCATGATGTAAGCACCGGTTCGTGCAAATACGTCATCAATTAATTTACTGTCTGCACCATATTCTTCGCCGCCTTCCATTTTGATGTGTTTCCAAAATGCTTTTTATTTAAACATCCACCGGTGTATTTGTCCTGAAACGCCGCCCATGGGGTTGGCCGGGCTTCTGTTATCGCCTGCGAAAAAGCCATCAAGTGATATTCCGCTGTCAATGATTATTTTGCTCATAATTTTTTTACATTGGTTTGATTGTTAGAATTGTGGCTCCGGAATTACCGCTAATGGACTGTAGATTTGCATTAGGCGGAACCTTCTGTACGAACCGCTATTCGAAGTTACACAATTTCAATTCGCATAATAATTTATGCAGCGTACCTGCTTTGTCATGAATTCCGGTATGCTTTAAACGGAAGATTAATTTTTTTAATTCAGTAGCCGTTATTATCAAGATCGTCTTTTTCTATTTGAGCATTTGTTTTCAGGTTTCTTCGTTCTGATTGACTATTTTTAGAATGAAGTTCACTTAATTGCGATTGTTTATGATCCGGAAAGTAAATGAAAGACTACATTCATAAAATCTTATTCTTACTTTCGTTTCCGGAACAGGACAAATGATAAAACCCGAAGCACTTCCTGCGCACCTGAAAACCATTTCCCCTTCCGACTGGCAAATGCTCTTTGACCTCTTGCCGGAAATGGAAAGTACAAAGGAGTTTGGAAGAATGAGTACGATGAAGAAAGATGAAAAGGGTGTTTTTGTCTTTCCGTCAATTGAATGGGCGCCAATTACATCAGCCTTTTTTAATATTGTGCATGAACTCAATATCGTTCCTGAATTCGATTGGGCCGGGTGGAAGGAAGGCCGACTCATGCTCGATCAGAAAGATCAGAATTTTTCGACATCAGACATGATCACGCTTTGTAAACTGTTTACCGTGATGATTCGTGCAGACAGATTCGTGGATGGTTACCTTGTTGGGCAGTTTAAAAGAAAAAATGTTCAGAAAATAATCCGCTCTATTCAGAATAAAATTTGAAAATATATTTATATAATAATCATGTCAGATCCCGAAGTAACTTATATTATACCCAACCTGCCGGTTATTGGCATTCAAAATGACAAAAAGGAAGAACGGAAAACGCTGGCATGTGAAGAGGCGCAGGTAATTGTGCATTGCAATTTTTCAGGATCAGCAAATGCAGATATGATCCGTATCTGGAAAACTACTTTTCTCGTTGCGAAAAATTCAGACCACAAAAGCAAACTAATTCATGCAGAGAATATTTCTGTGAATCCTTTATGGACTCACGTAAGCCGCGGAGCTGCAATTTATTTTACGTTGTTTTTTTCAGCCCTGCCCAAAGATTGTACAGTGTTCGATCTTGTGGAAGAGATTAATGAAGAAGGTGGGTTTGAGGTGCGGAATATTTCGAGAAATTCTTTGGATGTTTATTCAGTTCAATTGAATTGATTTATACATGTATTTCTTTTTACACACCGATGCCCTTATATTTCGGACAGATCAGTTTTAAATGTGAATGAAGAAAAGATAGGGGCTCAGCTTGGATTTTAAAGAGTCCTCATTTAATTTATAATGACATGAGGAGTCTCTCAAACAGAGCCACAACTGAAAGATCACACCTTAAAGTATAGTGCTAACTTATTTATACTTTCGTACAATCAATCCATCGCTTCTGAGAACAATCGGGGTCACACTCATTCCTGCCTTTGTTGAAGTGCCGGGGGCAGCCCTGACATATAATTTTAAACAATGATGAAGATAAAAAAAATTCTGCTTTTGCTGCCTATTGGTTTTGCCTTGATACACGGAGTTATTGCACAACCAGCCCCCGCTGATTCGACATTCAAAATGAAAAAAAGCGACCCTGCACGGGCTAAAATGGTTTCGGATTCACTCAAAGTCGTAAAACTTCATGCGGTCGCAGAATATCCGCTGATCAAAGGAAGTATATGGAGTGGAATTTTACCTGTTGAAAATACGGCTGATGTTCCTGATCCGTCACGCGACTATAAATTGTTGTTTAAACTCTCGGCAAAGAACCCCGATTCGCTTTCGATGGAAATCAATCGTAGCATAGATGAAGTGGCGCGCATACTCAACCTGCATGTGGCCTCAGGTATTCCGGCCGGGAAAATCTACCCGGTAATTATATTACAAGGTGCCGGCCTGGAAGCACTATTGAATAATGATGCTTTCAGGAAAACACATTCGTTTGATAATCCAAACCTGCATGTAGTCAGTGACCTTGCAAAAGCGGGAGCAAAATTTATTGCCTGTGGACAATCCATGGCATTTCAGGAAATCAAAAAAGAAAACCTGCTGCCGGAAGTGAAAGTTGCATTTAGTGCAAAAACGGCTTTGTCTGATTACCAGTTGCAGGGATATGTGCTATATAATATAGAGCCGTAAAATAATTTCACATTTGGATAATGTTTCAGCTTCCCGTTAAATCATCCTGAAGTTTCGGAGCCTACGGTAATAGAAGTACTGTTTATTTTTAATAGGAATTATCATACAATTATATTCAATGGAAACGAAAGACAGCAATGGCAATTTCTTAAGCAACGGCGACTCGGTTCATCTTGTTAAGGATTTAAAAATTAAAGGGTCTTCATCTGTCCTCAAGCGGGGAGTGAAAATTAAAAACATAAAACTTACTGATGACCCTGATGAAGTGGAATGCCGGGTTGACGGCAGTGTAATCGTATTGAAGACGATGTTTTTGAAAAAAGCTTAGACCGGGTAATTATTGAAAATGGCAGAGGAGTAAATCAGTTACTTCAGTTTCTCAAATCCCGGCATTTGTAAAAAGATACTGTTATTTGACAGGCAGTTTTTCTTCTTTATCAGCAACCGGTTTAAAGTATGTTGCTTTGAATCTTTTATTGACCACTTTTCCCTGTACTTCTGCTGTTCTTATTTTTTCACAAAAACCATCTGCAGCATGAGCATCTCCATGTGAATGAATATCAGTGCCGTCAACAAAATAGGCATGGCCGTTGATCCTTACTGCCAGAGAACATCCTTTTCCTTCAAGTCCGAACCGGCATTGACCGCAGGATGCTTCAACGGTCTGTAACGGTATTCCCGGTTCAGGTTGGGCTGAAATTGTTTCCTTGTTTTTAGTTTGTGCAGTAACAAAAAATGCAGATAAGATCAGGATAAATAATAAATAGTAACGCTTCATTGAAAGAAATTTATTGGTGTAAAGGTAGATATTCCCCCAAAGTAAACACTGACACTTATCATAAAACAGTATATTAATTATTAGCTTTTTCTGATGCTGACATTTGTAACATTCAATTTGTATATGGCAATTAAAAAAAATGCTGCTCCTTCATGGAACAGCATCTTAAATGAATTGCAACGAAATATTTATTGAGTCACTGTAAGTCTTAATTGTGCATTGGTATGTTCACCATTTAATAGTACCACGTACAATCCGGCTTTCAATGAACCCGCATTCAGATCTATTGTATTGTTCCCCTCTGTTACTGTAATGTTTTTCGTGACTGCAATCCTTCCTGAAAGGTCGTAAATATTCAACTGACATATTTCTTCCTGAACAGAATTGAAAGTGATATGAAACACTTCCTTCGCAGGATTCGGATATAAAGTCACAGCTGATATTCCCGTCTCTTCAGCAGGTTCGTTGAAATATCGTGCAAGTGTAGTTGCCATATATATGGTAACAGGCATTGAAGTAGAGTAGCAATAACCGGCGTTATAAGAACGAACGGTAAATGTTCCTGCAGTGCTGACAGTAATTGATTGCGTGGTTTCGCCGTTCGACCAAAGATATCCCCCTGACGGACTTGCTTTGAGCGTAAGACTTGCCCCTTCTTCAAGTACATTGTTGGAACTTGTTGAAGTAATTGAAGGAACCGGTGGTGGTGTGCAGGTTGATGAAGTCACCACTTTATATGCAGACGTCGCACTGCATCCGTTTTTCTTTGATACTGTTACCCTGTAGTTTCCGGCAGTGCTTACATTGATGGAGCCGGTGGTAGATCCGTCAACCCATGAATAAGTATAAGCGGAGCTCGAAGTAAGTTTCACAGAACCACCTTCACCAAGATTCGTCGACCCGCTTGCAGTAATTACCGGAGTAGTAGGCGCCGATTTAAGCGTAATTGATTTGCCCGATGATTGTGCATAGCAACTTGTAATTCCGATGCGTACCCAATACGATCCGGCGGCATCAGCAATGATGGAACGTGTCGTTTCTCCGGTTGACCAGGTATATCCGCCTGAAGAAGCAATAGAGGACGTTAATACGACTCCGCTTCCCGGACAAATTTTTGTTGATCCGTTGACAGTTATTGTTGGTGTTGAAGGTGCATTCGATGTAGAAACCGTAGTCATTTCAGAAGTGGCAGAGCATTCACCGGAAGTTACTTTAACGTTATAATCTCCAGCCGCACTCACCACAATTGATTGTGCTGTTGAATTGTTGGACCAGAGATTTCCTGTTGCGCTGCTTGATGTCAGTGTTACATTTCCGCCCGGGCAGAATGAAAGCGCCCCGCTTGCAGAAATTGTAGGCGCTTGCAGAGAGCTGCCGGTTGTAACTGTGGTCATGGCAGAAGTGGCCGAACAGCTTCCTGAAGTTACAGTTACACTGTATGTACCTGCTGAGGATACTGTAATGGATTGCGTGGTAGCATTGTTCGACCAACGGTTTCCTGTCGTACTGCTTGAAGTCAATTTTACATTACCACCATTGCAGAATGAAAGTGGGCCGTTGGCGCTGATTACCGGTTGTGGCAGGTTGGCTGAAACTGAAACTGTAATAGATGATGAGGTTGCAGTAACTCCTCCTTTGGAAACCTTAACTGCATATATGCCTGCTGATGTTGCAGTACATATAGTGTTTGTTTCACCGCTGATGTTTACTGAATTTTTGGTCCATTGATAAGTTTGTGACGTACCTGAATTGGCCGTAAGTACAACGCTTCCTCCCGGGCAAAATGTTACTGGTCCTCCTGCTGTAATGGATGCGGTAACCGGTGCTGTAGTAGCAGGCATCGTTGAATATTTAAACCATTGGTATCCCTGAAGACTGATATAATTTTTCCATGATCCTGTTTCGGCGGCGAAAGCGGCTGCATAGGTCGTGTAAGGTTGGGTGATCGGGTGCGAATTTAACCACGGTCCCATGAAGGAAGATTCACTCGAAAAAATGATTATCACTTTTACGGGAATATTCATAGATGCTATGTCAATCAATCTGTTTTTTGTGTAGGAATAAATATCAGAGTCGCTCGTGCGATAGGCATGCACCAGTATTCTGTCGGCACGTTGCGCATACCATTGCATCTGTCCTTTATTCGGCCATCCGAAATAAACCTCCGAGATCATTCCGTTGGCAGCTGCTGCATTATCAATTTGTGAAAATTGTGTTTTTGCAAAAGCAAATGCACCTGCAGTATCGCATGAGAATCCTCCGGGAGTCAGGTATTGGCTGCAGTATTGGCCTGTGATCGTTGATGTAATCCAGAATTCAAATTCAAAATTCAAGACATCAAATTTTTCTGTTGCACTGCTTCTCCCCTGGTTGTATGGTATAATATAATTGCTGAAGAAGGAATAAATTTCTCCCGCTGCTCCTACCTGAATGATTCCATACTCCGTTTTCGCACGGCTGATAAAACCTGCAAGCTTGGTTTTAACCGATGAACTGGTCAGGTCGAGCGAACCAAGGCTATATAAGCACAAATAATTATATCCGTTATCCCGTGCATAATTTAGTAAGGTGTTTTCAGAAGTCGTATTCCCCAGGATGCTATTGAAGCCATTCACATAGAAGCCCTTTACATTCTGTGCAAAGGAGGACGCAGTGATCAGAACAAAAAACAGGAACAATTTAATTTTTTTGCTTGCCTTTTTAATATTGTTCCTTAATATATTTAAGATCGCTGAGAAGCGGGGTGTAATTTTATTTTTCATAATTATTTATTAGTTATGCAATGAAACGACAAGTTGATGCAGGTGTTGGACCTCAAACAGTGTGATGCTTACATGGGAAGTGTTGCATTGTGAGAGCCGGTGGGTGAAGTTGGTTAAACCGGTAACCCTTTATTTGGGATACTGAGTCACTGTTTAGTAGATCATATGAATTCCTTCTCCGAATTTACCGGGTGCACAGATTGTCTCTCGAATTGATTTTCAAAACAGTACGCAGCTATTGCGATTTATTTTGACGGAATTGGTAATTTCAGTTTTGCGTCGGTGCCGTTATTCGGCTTATCCAAAAAATAATTGTGATGAATATGTGTTGCTTAATTCATAAAGTGGGTAACTCACCAGCTTTACGTCAGAAGATTTTTATTTGAGAACGGAAATAATATCTGATTATATTTGAACTTGTGAAATTCGGTTTCCGCATACCATCCCTCAAAAAAAGAATTGCAGCGCGCACATCATGGACGCGGGTAGTGCGGCATGATTTGCAATGTCTTCAACAGCGAATCGTTGAACGCTATCAAGAAAAAATGCATCGTATTGCGCAGCTCCAAAATAAACTTGATTTATAAATCTACTGTTAGATTCAATCTGATTCGTATCAGTAATATCCTCATTTTCAACGGTGGCTGATGCAACATCCCCTTCCTGTATTAACAGACGGACTTCTTCAAACAGGCCAATATTGCACAATGAATGTACTGCATAGAAATTCTGCAACAAGTGTAGCTGACCAAAAAAATACTAATGAATAATAAACCTGCTGCTCAACATTTCTTTTTCTGTCTGCAAATTTACAATGTACATTCCGTTTGCAAAACCAGCGCAGCTTAAATCTCTAGTATAATAAGAGGAAAATAGTGTTCCTTCTTCTCTAAATATTTCTCTTCCCGTCAAGTCATAGATACGGAGTGAACAATTTTTTCCTTTTAAACCGCTTGCGTTGATGAATAGCTGTTGCCAGCCTGAATGATAAAATACATTCAGATTGCCGGAAGGATATTCTATTAGCGATTCAATGGCAAGAACTGTATCGCAAATGCTATTCGTGTCCGGGCCAAGCATATAATCAGGATTGTTCGGCAATCCCCAATATGTTCTTTTTCCTCCAAGATAAAAACTGTAAGGCTGAAAGTCGCATGCTGTCCCTAATTGATTTGGGTCGTTTACCACTCCGAGATTTTCGTTTTCGAGATAATGAGCGCTGTCTGGATAAGGATAGGGAAAGTGAAAACCATCGTACCAGTTACAAGCATAATAAATCTTGTTATCAGGCGCAAGTTTAATAAGCCCACCGGCATACTGTATTGATGATTGAATCCATAGAGTATCTTTAGTTGCAACAGGATTGCTATCCAAAAGATTAAGCTGGAATAAATACGACACTACCTCATTGGTACTAATATAGAGTGTATTTTCATTCGGAGAAAATGCTGAATGCGAGAAATCGTAATGATCCATTGATGTGACCGAATAAGTATAAAACGGATCAAGAGAGAAATTTCCTGTACATCTATCAAAATTGAAAAGTTCGAACAATCCGTGATAGTCAACAATCGCGACTTTATTCCCACTCTTAGAGAATGTGAGATTTAAAAATCCGCCATAGCTTGTGTCCCCGATAGCTTGGACAAAAGGGCCCTGAACCCCTATTGGGGTAACGAGGAATTTGTGAAACTCGTTTGTGGCAATATCCCATCTGTGACAAATGATCCACCAGTCGCGGCCGTTGCCATGCTTTATTGCCTGTATACCATCCTGCATTTGGTAAGGCAGCAATTGCACGTTTTTTTGAACAACAGTGCCAAAGCCATTGTTTTGGTTCATATCAATCCTTGAATAGAAGAGTCCTTCACTTCCGCTATTGGTGACGCCGATTGAAAAGAGGTAATATTTATTTGTATCTGAAGGATCTGTAACGATGACGAGTTCTCGATACCATCCTTGGCCTACTATATTTCCACCATTTAGCATCAGAGAATCATTGGTGGAAATTATCTGTGTATTATCCCCCAAAATACCTGCGCGAGTAAATGCATAAAAAAGTAAATCTCCATTGCTGTCAGAGATTGAGACACAACTTCCGCGTCCTCTCATAATTGATGAAATAGGAAGTGGGTTGCTCGTGTTCGCAAAATTAATTCCTGCACTATCCCCAAAACACCACACTGAATTTCGATCCTGTGCGAAGGAAATATCCTGAATAGAAAATAATATTAAAAACGTAATTATGATTCTCACAGGACAAAGATAAGAAGGGCAGCCTTAATTGACTGCCCTCATTCGTTGTTTAATGAATGATTATCAGTTTATATGTTTCTGAAACATTTTCAGTTGTTATTTCCAGGCGATAAATACCTTCCATGAGCCTTACACTGGACAACAAAATATCCTCGTGGATTTTTCTGTCTGCCATCATTATCAGACGACCCGAGGCATCAGTAATGGAGTAATGAATTTCTTTTGCCTGCCCGTCATTGTTTTTAATCAGAAAGAAGTCTCGGCAAGGAACCGGATAGACGCGGAATTTGTTATCCGATTTTCTTGCTAGATGTTCACCCTTTTGTGCAAGTCGTAAGCCTGTATCTTCATCATCTCTTAAATCCAGGCGTAGCATTGCACGAGCGCGATAAACGGCTTCTCCACCAGCCATTGGACTTTGATAAGCAATATCTTCCACGGCTATTCTTTGAACACTATCTAAAGAAAAAGTATCGGATAGCGCTGCATTGAAATAAATCTGGTTTATGAATCTGCTATTCGTCTCAATTTGATTTGTATCTATGATGTCGTCATTCTCATCATGGGCCGCAATAGCATCTCCGTTTTGCACAAACAATCGTATCTCCTCAAATAAACCAATATTACTAATTGAATGTTCTGCATAAAAATCCTGAAGAACGGCATCGGAAGACAACCCAAGATACATGAGTGAGTCCTCTTCAGAGATGGCTCTGAAAACTGTAAATTTATTCATGTAGTTTTTTTCATTCGCGAAATCTCCGGTATCTGGATCGCTCTCGATAATTGCAGACATTGCCTGTGCCCGTTCGCCTCCGTGTCCACCGCCTTCCTCAACTTTATCACAAACGTATTCATCAACATCCACATAATCAAAAGGAGTAACGATGAAAGGATTGGATGGCACAACACTGTACGTATTTCCGGCACATGTGTCGCAGCCCCGGAAATACCAGTTGCTTGGAGTATGACCTCCGCCTAATCCGTCAACTTTCCAACCAGCAATATTAGACTGGAATACATTATCCCAAGGTTGAGTCGGCGTGCCCTGATCCCCTAAGCTTCCGCTGCTGTTGTAATACAGGCTGTAAAGACAAGTATCGAACAGATTACAATACAAATAATCCGGCTTGCAACTTCCCTTGATTCGAAATCCCGTTCCAAGCTTTTCAAAATCATTATGCCGGAAAGTATTGCTCGGACTTTGCTCAGCACTTATCCCCCGCAACCGCTTTTCCCAATTTTGTTGCGGCGTGTTGGTTGAATAAATGTAATTTTCAGCGAAGTAGTTACTACTGCTTGATTCCAATAAAATACCATTTCGCTCACCGCCAATGGAATCAATCTTCTGTGTAAATTCAATCTTGTTGCTGCTCGCATCTACGTTGTGCATGTTACGCATGTGAATGCCGTTTCTAATTTTGGCGATTTTGTTGTAAACGACCGTGACCTGCGAATGATAGTTCATTAAATTTTCAAGACGGATTCCTTCATAAGTCGTATCGGTTCCTCCCCAATTGATATTGTTGAAGTTAATATTCGAATATCCGGCGCTGATGGAAATATCATACCAGTAGATTGAGGTTTTCTTGCAGCCATTGAATTGATTATATAATACATAAGTATTACCGTCCCTTACCGTTTCGTGATAGACGCCGTATGCGCAGTTATTAAAGAAATTATTCTTAATCTGGTTGATCGTAAAATATTTACTGTAACTGCCGTAACCATAGTTTTTAAAAGTTACTTTTTCAGGAATGGAATCTCCAATAGTCAGGGTATATACTGCTCCGACACCGGCTCCTCCGGAACCGACATGCTTGATTCCAAAAGTGGCCGAGTCAGGATGAGTAATAATACTTGTATCAATATAAATATCGGCATTTTCGACTACGACATTTGTGCGAATCGCATCAATTGCTTTTGTCGCATTAATAAATGTATTGTGATTGAGTGTACCATTACCAATCTTGATGTTGCCCGCATCTGTCAATAAAACATGCGTATTGGTGTATCCATGAATTACCGCTGGCAAAGTATTCGGACAATCCATCGTATCCCCGTCCAGTGTGAGGATGCTTTTATTTGTTTTCCCAAACATGCTGCATCGTATCGGGATTCGGCAATAAACGCGTAATGCCCACACGGGGCGATGCCACCTCTATTCGCTTAATCTTTAAATCAACATCCGTACTTCCACATAAGGTATCCGAAGAACATCCCCACCTGTAACTTAAATAAGTTTTACCTTCTGGTTGCGGACATCCGATTACCTGAAAAAGCTCCCGAACTCTTATCACATCGCTTTGATTGATATGAACAGGAAAGGAATCCAAATGAAAAGCAACTACGTCATGCGCAAGGTTGGCAGCGAATGTATCGAGCGGCGTGTTGTTCCTGAAAAGAATTGCCGAGTCCAAAAGTAAATACTGCGAGCAGAGCGTATCAAGGGAATCCCTGAAGGAAAAGTATTTGTTAAAGTAGTTAAAGCTCGAACCGTTGTTGGAAAGAATAAAATCTCTTGAGGTAAATGAATTCCCTGTAACCCAAAATGTGCTGATTGATGCCGTATTATCATTAAGATACGGATTCGCCAATCCATAAGAAAAGCTGTAATCGGTTGAACAAACCCCTCCGAAATAAACGCGTGCATGATCGATGACAAGATTTGCAGCAAAAGGAGAGACTATAGAATGCACGCTGTGGCAGTCGTATGTCACATACACCGATATCATGCTGCTGTCATGCGCATTTATCAGTCCAACATTATAGATCCAGTAGGAACCACTTATCGTATCTCTGAGAGGGATGGTTGTAAGCCATGCCGAATGCTGGAATAAAATTGCAACCTGTACATTGCTCGCTGCGCTGGCGCTTGCATTGTGAACCACAAATTTTAACAAGAATGGTTCGCAGGTGATGGCGGTGTCAGGATTTGGCGTAATTACGTTGATAGTGAGATCGGCGCACGTTTGGCTGTAAGTCAGCAATGGCAGAATGCCAAAAAACAGGGCAAGTAATTTTGCTTTCATTATGGTTTTGGTTAGTGGTTAGAAGTGTAAAAATCTAAGTGTTGGTTTAATTTTCCTAAGGGTTTACAATGTGTTTTTTGTCACTCCTGTCTTTTTTTCCGGATATTGTATGGTATCATAAACAAATCCATTAAGCTCAAATTTCATTAATCCCCCCCATTAACATTTGGAATTTATGCCCTAACTTCCTTTAATTGTCCCATAAAGCATTATCTATTATATCCTATATTTGTCACTCATTATTTTGCATCATTAAATAAAATCCCATGATTAAAAAATTTACTCTTTTCTTCTTACTGCTTATTTCTTTTGCAGGACTTAATTTCGCAAGCGCCACCATTGTAATCATTCAGGCCATAGGTACCAGTTCTGCTACTGACAGGTTTAATCCGCAGGTTGCAATGGCTGTTTGCGGTGATACCATCACTTGGATTAAGGTAAGCGGTACGCATACTACAGCCTCTACCACGATACCTGCCGGCGCACTTTCCTGGGATTCCCCGAATATTACAACAGCAGGATTTAGCTACATCGCCACCGTTCCTGGAACATATAATTATACCTGTCACCCGAATACCGGTGGGCATATGGATGCCTCCTTTGAAGTCTCCTGCGGAACTCAGATAACACCGGTTGATCTGTTGCGGCTGTCATCTATTTATCCTGTTCCTGCTTCAGGGAGAGTAACAATAAATATGGGCAACGCAACAAATGGAAATCTGGAGGTATATTCTGTTTCCGGAGAGAAAGTATTGTCATTGGATATTACCGGAGAAATATCTGAGGCAGATCTGAAAATTTCTGAGGGAATATATTTTTATAAACTCATCGGCGACGGTGATATTATTGGAAAAGGGAAGTTGATTCTGAACTGATCTTCCTCTTGGTTGTTCCCAATTACCTAATGACGGCTGCTTAACGCTGCTACTTCTTGCGCCTGGTTTCCTTCCAAGCATTGCAAGCATCAAACCCATAACTCATCCGTGCACATTGTGACGTGTGAAGTGTGTATTCGGATGTTCCGGTCACTTCATGACCATTGACTCATTGACGGATGTTTCCGGCTGCTTCGCCGTGGCTTCGTTGATTTGAAGCAAGATATTTCAGTTTCCGTTTCATATATCTGTTATTCACGACAGGTGTTTAAATGCATTGCCTGTATATGGAATTCACTTTTGGATATTTTGTCCATCGGTTTGGCTCGTCCTTTTTTTTTCACTCACAGAATCATCCATATTGACATTTATGGATTAATACTTCTCCTGCCCCATTTTGCACTTCTAGTCTTCTTTTATTCTCCTTCGCCGAATACCTCGCAGCTTGCTGCGGGGATGCACGGCCTACGCAGCCGAAGAAGCTGCTTTGGCGTAGTTGGCAAGGCGAGGAGAACCCTCCGTAGCCTTGGCGAAGGGGGGTAATGGCTTTCGAGAATTTCACAAGATACTTTGCAGCTATGCTGCGGGGTAGTTCATTAGTGAGACTATGATTTCAGAAGCCGCTAAGGGCGACGCACTGAAATCATTGAGTCGAACTAATCCCGAAGTCAAAGTACTTCGGGATCTGGTTAATACCCCGCCTAGCCTCAGGCAAGGCAGGGTTATTCATTAAAAATGAACCGCTTTAGACCGCTTTTCAGGAAGATTACCTTAAAGAATGGCACGGATAATAAGTGACCACCTGCAAATAATAAACGGCGCTTGATGCCGGAAGCAAACGCATATATCATTGCACCATAATTCAATTAAACTTCTTAAACATTCAATCCTATGAAAAACCAAACCTTCAACCCAATCAAAGCAATCTTATTTGCAACAGTACTTTCATTATCACTTGCAACTTCATTTGCACAGGACAAACCGGCTGCATTTGATAAAGGTTCAAATACCATCGCACTGTCGGCCGGCTTTGGTTACGATTACGGCTATTACAATTCCTACTACACCAGAAAGAACTATGTGAACCTTCCGGCCTTCAGCCTCATCTATGACCACGGTAGTTTTGGTGAGATCGGTCCGGGCACCATTGGTATCGGCGGCATCATCGCAATGAAAAACACGTATTATAAGTATGCTGATGGTTCAAAAAGAAGCTGGAGCAATTACATCATCGCAGCCCGTGGAACATATCACCTTACCATACTGAAAGAAAAAAATAATAAGTTCGATCCTTATGCAGGCATTATGATTGGTGTCCGGTTTTATCATTATAGCAATAATCATTACAACGACTCATACTACTATCTCAATAATCGGGTGTATTCTGTAAAAGGTGTTTTCCTCGGTGCCAAATACAATTTCGCAAAATATGTTGGTTGCTTTGCTGAAATCGGATATGATCAGGTGTCGATTGCAAAAGTTGGATTGAACGTAAATTTCTAAGTCATCCAACGCAGAAAGTAGAATTTGTAATCTTCAAAATTGAATTGAGAGATAATTACAGGCAAACAGGATTCAGTTCCGGTTTGCCTTTTTTTATATCAGCACTTATATAAACATCCATTTATATGAGAATGAAGGAAATAAAGTTGATCTATATATTCCGTGTAAATTTTTACATGGCTTTTCCAAAAAATATCTCTCAGTTTCTTTTTCTGAAAAAAATGGATTTGAAAAAAAATGGGACGACGTTGCAAAAGCGCCTTATGCCATCCACACCACCGGAAGACTAATATCGGCTTACAACGATGAACGTTCCATTGCACTGAAAGCTAAATTTGCGAGAGAAAATAAACCGGGAGGAGTAATGTTCCGGCAATTGTACGACGACTAATTTCATGACGGATTGCTCGAGACTATTGTGAAATCACAATAGAACGTTCATTCGCTCAAATCAAGTTTTATAATGCTGTAAAAAAATCTGTTGATAGAATTCTAATCAAACTTTTGTTTGATAAACCACTTGTCATTGAGCGTAAAACCAATCGTGCATTTCACATAGTTCAACTCAACAAGTTTATTGGCAATGGTCCCACGCTTTCCTGCTTCAAAAGCAATTTGAACAGTAGTGGCAGCGCGCTTCATCGGGAATCCAAATCCCATGCTTAAACCGTAATCTACAAGCTGGGAATTCCGTAATTGTAAATAGGTTTGTTCAAAGTGTGCACCAAAGCGGTATTGGATCAGACTGAAATAAGATTTTATGCTTCTGTCATTGGGCGTCCACTGAAAACCTGCCGATGCCCTCCAGCTGTTTACAAGCGAATCTCTAACTCCGAAAAGAGAATAGTCCTGCCAGTTTTGAAGAGAAAAGTCAGCTCCTGTTACCCAATGCGTGCCGTCTTTAAAAATAAGTCCGAGACCAACAGTAAAAGGTAAAACGAGTTCACCTTTTTGATCCTGAAGATTAATAACCGTATCACGGATGTATTCAATATTGTTTGAATAATAATAACTCTGAGCCAGTTTCGCATGTTTTGCGTTGAGTGAAATCGTTGGAGCTCCCGTCAATCCGATTGAAAGTGACCAGCTGCTTTTTTGTTTTCTATTGCTCACTTGTTCCCGCATTGCATCTTCATTCAGCATCTGGCCTGTGAGGTCTGAAACCATTTTTGCCAGCGACTCACGCTGCGCCTGAATGGTAACATCATCCGGAGTATTTACATTGTTTAACGCTGCAATAAGTCTATGAATGACTGCTATTGAATCATTCAGTGCCTGTATTCTTTTATCGAATAAAACAATGCTGTCACTTTTTGCAATCGAAAGACTGTCAAAAGTTTTCAGTAAACCGGCATTAAAATAAAAATTATTTACAGTCGTCTGATCTGAGACCTTAGTATTGTAAGGGCTATTCGATGGATATTCAATTTTTCTCAACTTATTAATCGTTCCGAAAAGAAATGCAGCATTCACACCGGCAAAGAAATTTTTTCCAAGATGGAATCCTGTACCGAGATATACCTGATTTAGTCCACCCGAACCTTCATACAAATGATTTTCAACTTCTCCGCTGAAATTATTAATCTGTTTGTCGGTGATTTCATACCCTATACTACTATAAGGAAGAAGCCCGAAGCTCATTCCCCACTTTTTTGATTTTAACGGAAATCCCATGGCAAGATATCCGAAGTCGGCATTGTATTGATAGGCATGCGTGCTTGTCGCATTGTGCAATTCATACATGCTTCCTTTGCCTGCTGCCTCGAAAGTGGTAAGCACAATTGAACTGTAAGACGCCGGATTGGAGTAGTTAATATTAAATGGTTGTGCGAGTCCAATGCCGATTCCACCCATACCCAGATTTTTCGAAAATCCGCCGAACTGTAGCTCTCCGATCCCATAGCGTGAATATGGTGAACTGGTAGATACCTGAGCCCGGACTGTAAAAGAGAGGAGAAGGAGTAAAAGAAAAAGGAAATTATTTTTTTTCAATATAATGCTGCAAAATTTCATTGAGTCCGTTGGCTGTCAATTTAGGGGCCGCAAAGATGGGGAAATTAAGAAGATGGGCAAAACTATTGGCATCACCACCTGTTAAAATGACTCTTATATTTTTGTATTTTTTAATGTACAAACGGATATACCCTTCCATTTCATTGAGTATTCCCAGTTGAACACCTGAGAGAATGGATTCACTTGTATTATTTCCTGTCAGTACAATTTTTCCGGAAGGCTTAACGAGTGGCAGCTTTGAAGTGTAATCATGTAAGGACTGAAACCTCATCTTCATCCCCGGACTTATCGCGCCTCCGAGATACTCTTTCCGGCTATTGATAAAATCATATTTAACGCATGTTCCGGCGTCTATCACCAGACAATGGCGGCCCGGGAATAATTTCGCAGCGGCAACAGCATTTGCAATCCTGTCATTGCCAAGCGTTTCTTTTGATTTGTAGAGATTCTTTATCGGTAGTCTTGTCCGGTGACTGAGTTCTGTGAAGTTCGTATTTTTTTTTAGCCACGAACTGATCGGCCCAGTGTTTTTAACCACCGACGACAGGATGGAAGCCCTGACACGATGATGACTCGTAATTTTTTTTAACGCAGAAACAGAAAATTTCAGGAAAATATTTTCAGTTAATAACTGATCTCCATCAAAAACAAAAGCTTTTGTCCGCGTATTACCAATATCAATAATAAGATTCATTTCTAATTGGTAACCTTCCGCCCTTGCAGGGACAATACCGGAGGTTTCTATTCTTCTGTGGTGACAGCTGGAATCGAACCAGCGACACAAGGATTTTCAGTCCTTTGCTCTACCGACTGAGCTATGTCACCTTAATATACTGGCCCTCAATATAAAAGAGCCGCTAAATTTCTTTTTTTCGGAAGATTTACCAAATGCTGGTATGCTTCAGTCCTGCTTCCAAAAAGGGTTGGCAAAAGTAGAAATATTTTACACCCGCCAAAGAAAATTTCCATGCCTTTCTGAAGTTGTTTAATGACATGAAATGGAAACCTAATGGATGTTACAGCGTAAGCAGGAATCACATATCATAAGCAATGAATTATAAATTTGAAAGGGTACTGCTGATTGACGACAACGACATTGATAACTTTATCAATGAACGGATGATTACCACGTCTGACTTTTCAAAGCAGGTAACCGTGAAAAATTCAGCGGAAGGCGCACTCGACTACCTGCGCAGAAATTCTGACTCTACGGAAACACTTCCTCAGGTGATATTTCTTGACCTCAACATGCCTGTGATGGATGGTTTTGGTTTCCTGGTGGAATATGAAAAGCTTCCCGATAACATTAAAAGCTTTTGCAAAGTAATCGTGCTGTCCTCATCTATCTCTGCAGAGGACATCAACCGTGCCTCCACAAATCCCTACGTAATGAGATACCTCAACAAACCCCTGAATGAAAAGTATCTTCAGGCCGTAAGTTTCTGATCCCTGAAAATTAAGAAAGGTACTTACCTACAATGGGTAACCTGCGCCCCTGGCCGAATGCTTTTGGTGAAACCCTGAGTATTGGAGGCGTCTGATGCCGCTTGTATTCATTTGTATTTACAAGCTTCAGGATGCGCCTAACAAGGCCGGCGTCATTCCCCATTTCTATCAGTTCCTGTGGCCCCTTTCTTTGTTCAATGTATTGGTAAAGTATCGGGTCAAGCTGGTCGTATTCAGGTAGCGTGTCTGAATCTTTTTGGTCCGGTCTCAATTCAGCCGAAGGTGCCTTAATAATAATTGCTTCAGGAATAATTGCCCGGATGTGGTTGATGTGTTTAGCCAGTTTATATACCTCCGTTTTATACACATCGCCGATCACTGATAGCCCGCCGCACATATCACCGTATAGTGTGCCGTAGCCCACAGCAATCTCACTCTTATTAGAGGTGTTCAGCAAAATGTGCCCGAACTTATTCGACAAAGCCATCAGGATCATTCCGCGTATGCGGGCCTGAATATTTTCTTCTGCGATTCCCGGCTGCAATCCGTTGAACTGTTTTTGCAGCGTATGAATGTATTCTCTATAAACCTTTTCGATAGGTATCAACTCATGCTTAACCTCCAGGTTTTTACACAGCGCCAGTGAATCCGTCACTGATTCTTTAGAGGAAAACTGAGAAGGCATGAAAACCGGAAGCACATTTTCTTTTCCAAGCGCCTCCACAGCAAGGCAGAGCACGACAGCGGAATCTATTCCACCACTCAAACCCAGAATCGCTTTAGTAAAATTCTGTTTGCGGAAATAATCTCCGATACCAAGTACCAGTGCTGAATGTATTCTTTCAATCTTCGAGACAGTTTTATCATTCGTTGCTTTCCGGTCTGACGTCAAATCAAAAAGGGCAAAATCCTCTTCGAAGTATTTCATCTCACCGGTCAAATGTCCTTTTTCATTCATCATCAATGAGCCACCGTCAAAAATAATTTCTGTTTGTGCCCCTACGTGATTCAGGTAAAGCAATGGAATCCCGTATTGCATTGCATTCCTGCTGAGGATGCTTTTTCTTTTTTCCGCATGCCCGTAGTCAAATGGAGATGCGGCAATGTTAATCATCAGCTCAGGGTTTTCTTTTATCAGTTCCTCCATCGGCGAATGAACATACATCGGATCGTCTTCTATATTCCACAAATCCTCACAGATCGTCAGCGCGATTTTTTTTCCGTCAACTTTTATACAATGAGATTTTCTGTTGGGTTCGAAATACCGGTACTCATCAAAAATGTCATAAGTAGGAAGGAGCGCTTTATGGATGACGTCTATAACTTTTCCGTCGCTGCATACATAAGCCGAGTTGAAAAGATTTTTTCCTTCCACCTCAGGGTTTACGGTAGGACAACCGAAAATAGCAGTTACATCAATGCATTCAGACGCAATTTCATTCGCAGCCCTTGTACAACGATCAATAAAATCTCTGAACTCCAGAAAGTCGCGCGGAGGATAGCCGCTGATGCACAGTTCGGAAAATACGATCAACCGGACCTCTTCTTTTTTTGCCCGCGCAATTGCCTCCTTGATTTTGAAAACATTCTTTTCAAAATCACCAACGGTATAATTTAACTGTGCTAACGCAATCTTCATAGGTGCGAATATCGAAAGATTGCGAATTTACAAATTACGAATAGATGATTGTTTGAATATCGAATCCTGACTGTGACGGAACGAAATTACAACAAGAGATAGAAGATTCGTAATTCGTATTTTCGTAAGTGATCAGTACTTCGATGGGATAATGAAATTCCGGTATCTCCCGATAATTATCAATCTCAAAACATGATACCCACGGTAAGCGCCAGGTAATTACTATTTCCTTTCACCTTTGAGCCGTGGTATTGGGTATCGTCAAGCACGTCAAGAAATCCATTGTTAAATGTCAGGCCAAAAAGCAGTGACGTATTTCCGCTGATATTGTATTCAGCTCCCGCAGCAATCAGCAATGACAAATTGAATTCATTGATGTCATCGGAGACATCTTTGTTCTTTGTTTTTACTGTTGACTTTCCTTCTGTCTGAACTTCAATATCTGCTCTTGAACGAATGGCAATTCCAGGCGCAAATCCGACTTGGAAAAAATATGTCATGTAGCCGATCTCATTTGTCTTTAATTTTAATGTAATGGGCAATTCAACAAATTGCAATGTGTAATTTGTTTTTGTAATTACCGTAGCCCCTGAAGTATCTTTTGAATTGTGTAACGTTTTTCCACCGCGGTAAGCAACTTCAAGACCGGTAGAGAATGCATACCTGTCGGCAAATCCGAAATCCGTGATGAGTCCGTATCCGAAACCAAAAGGCAATCCGTCCGATTTAATATCCGTTCCGCCCGGAGCATCTATCTTCAGCCATGCCAGTGCAGGTTGCGCCTTTATACCGAAATGAAATTTGTTGTCGTTTTTTTGAGAAAACGCTGCCGCCGTAATTGATAGAAATGAGAAAATCAGAATTGCCTTTTTCATTGAGATCTTTTTATTTTTTTAATGTTGATTGATGATAAGCTGATGCCGGTGGTCAGGTGTTCTTTCTTTTACCTTTGCCACTCACTCAGAATTTCAATCTGCAATGTTACGTCAATTTTCAAGTCGTATTTCACTTCATCGGTATATTCTTCTTTACATTTTGCTGTTCATCGTTTCCTGTAAGAATGATAGAAGGAAGGCCGATGTTTTCGCCACAAAGGTAAATATTGTTGCCGACAGGTTTGAGAATGACCTGGCAGATCATTGCGGCGATATTTTATTACTGCAGCATAAATATGGTAGTTTTTTCGACCTCTTCAATTACCAGATGCTGCGAATTGGAACACCGGATACGTTGCTTTTAAAAACGCGGCTCTGCGATTTTGTTCACGATGCCGACATCAGTATTATTTATGCTGATGAAAGAAAAATGTACGCTGAACTTTCCGGACTGAATGAAGAGTTGTCGGATGCATTCAGCCACTACAGATATTATTTCCCGGGGAAAGTTATTCCCCGTGTCATCACTTTTATTTCCGGATTCAATTATGCAATCGTTAGCGCCGACAGCATATTGGGTATCGGCCTCGACATGTACCTCGGAAGTGATTCTAAATATTATCCGTCGCTGGAGATGCCGATGTATAAAATAAGAAAGATGAGTAGGGAGTATATTGTTGCAGATGCCGTGCGTGGCTGGGCCCAAAGTGAGTGGGAGCCGGACCCTTCTAAATCAGATTTTATCAGCGAGATGGTCAACCTGGGTAAGATTCAGTATTTCATTGACTTCATGATCCCTGAAGTAAATGACACCATAAAATTCGGCTATACACAAAAGCAACTCGAATGGTGTAATTCGAACGAACAAATGATCTGGTCATTCTTTATTGAACACAAGTTATTGTTCTCTACTGAAGCAAGTCTTACCGGTAAATTTGTGAATGACGGCCCTTCTACCAATGGCTTTCCAAAAGAATCACCCGGCAATCTCGGTGCATGGATTGGTTACAGGATAGTAAAGGCCTACATGAACAAACATTCAGAGATTTCCTTGTCACAGCTCATGGATGAAAATGATACCCGGAAAATTTTCAGGGAGTCGGGGTATAAACCGGCGAAGTAGGAAGCGGTAAGCAGCCAGTAGCCAGCGGCAGTAGGCAGTAGGCATTAGGCAGTATGACGTGTTTGCTTGAAATTATTTTGTAATAGTAATAGCCAGAGGCCAGCGGAAGGAGGAGGGAGGCAGTAGGAGAAGGAAGAGGAATAGCAATGCAATTTACAATAAATATGGAGTTGCCACTCCTAAATTCGTAATACTTCGTAATCCGTAAATCTGTAATCCGTACATTCGCATACATTCGTAATTTGTACTCATGAAAACATCAGAAATCAAATTCACCGTTACCCTCGACGAAAATAAAGTGCCTGAAAAAATCCAGTGGGAAGCCACAGACAGTGGTTTTGAAGGGACAAGAGAATGCAAAGCCACCATGCTTACGGTTTGGGATGGAAAAGAAAATACTACGCTTCGCATTGACCTATGGACAAAAGAAATGCTCGTTGACGACATGAAACGTTTTTTCTACGAGAACATGATGACCATGGCTGAAACCTATCAGCGTGCAACCAACGATGCGCACATGACGCGCGAAATAAAAAAGTTTGCGGGACAGTTTGCCAAAGAAACAGAACTGTTTAAGATTACCTGATATCAATATCCTGGTTTTCAAATTGCAGAAACTGTTGTTGGATAATTCTTTATTCCGGTATTTGACATTTTAATTTTCGCAGCAGTCATCTGTGCCATATTCACTTCGTGGCACCGCTTGATTTTCGTATAGAAATCGCCCGGCGGAGTAGTGGATCTGCATTGCAGATTTAACTTTTGTCGAAATGCGAATTTATTTTCGCTCAATTCCTATTTTTACAAAATGACATCCGGTTCAAGAAGTATTTTTTTTATTTCCTGTCTTATTTTTTTCGCCACGGACTCATTTTCCCAAACGCGCTGGTCTTTCGAACTGCAATTTGGTGGTGTGTATTCACTTGACCTTCCGCTTACCATCAGGCAGGACGGGTACCCTGATATTCGTATCGAATATGCCGACTATTATTCCGAGCCCTTCATTGGTCCGCCTTACTGGAATATCAGGCTGAGTAAATGGTTTAAGAAAAAGAGTCTCGAGCTTGAATTCGTGCATCATAAATTTTTCCTGCGCAATACCCCGCCGGAAGTTCAACGGTTCGGAATATCGCATGGGTACAATATGCTGTTCCTGAATCACAGTCATCAGGTTGGAAAATATATCTTAAGAGGAGGAATCGGTACTGCTTTTATTCATCCTGAAAGCACCATCCGTGGAATGCAATACCCTGAAGAATCCGGACTTGATCTCGGCGGACATAAGATACGTGGTGTTACGTTTAATCTAACCTGTGCCCGGCAATTCAAACTCAGCAAGACATTTTTTGTGAATGCCGAAGCCAAGGTTCACGCTGCCATTGCCAACGCGCCGGTGGTGAATGGATATGCACGCATAAATATTGTCGCTTTCCAACTCATCTTCGGTCCCGGAGTTAACTGGAGCGTTCGGGAGGATAAAGAGTAATTACTAAGTAAGACCCGCGCTTCGTGTCATCGCCTGGCTTTGTTTGTTGCTACGTCCATTACCCGGTTTTTCTTTCACGGAATAGTTGTTTTTGGTTCTATGCCTTTTTTTGTAATATTGTTTCTCACTAACCAACCCCATGAAAAACCTGTTTATACTTTTCCTGATTTTCTTTTTTCATTCAATGAAACTGGTAGCTCAGCACGATCAGATTTCCAATCCATCTGATCAGCATCCTGAAAAAGGAATCCTGCCTTTCAATGCGCCCTGCAAAGACTGCGTGGAAGACCTTTCAAAACGGTTATCAGATACGCGCGAGTTTTATAAAAATGAACCGGGCGGCGGAAAATTAATTTACCGGCAACAATCACTCGGTGCAATTAATTTCAAAGATGAAAAAGGATACTGGCGTACCATTGATCCAATACTAAAAAAAGAACATGATGGCGTGTATGCTGCACGCATGCAACCGGCCCCCGTACAAATTGATATCCTGAATAAAGTTTCAACCATCAGCTATGCGGGACGGGTATTGCAGTTCAACAAAAATATATCGCTTGTACACATCAGTAGTACCGGCGTAGAAACAAATCTTGGGAAAGGAGACTGGAGCCACATTTCGCAAACAGATAATTTTTCACAGTCTGTCATTCTCATTTCTGATTTTTATTCGGGCATTGATCTGCAGATGATCGCATCGTACGGAAATCTGGAGACGAATTTCATTATCAAAAGTAAACAGTCGTTCTCTGATGGCTGGCTGACCATGAATCAGCAACTTGTAATTCCTGAAGGACTTCATATGGATTTGTCAATGTCAGAACCTGCGGGTGATGACAGGAACGTTGGTAAAATTTCTGTAGCTGATCGTGATGGAAAAGATTTTTTTTATTTCAAGTCAGCGCATGCTTATGATGCAAATGAATCAGTGGTGAATTATGTTCAGATGTCTTATGCATTGCATGACGATATACTCAGCTATTATGTTCCTGTAAGTTTCCTTAACGACAAGTCCACAGCATATCCTGTTGTCATTGATCCGTATGTGTCGGCAACCGATTCATTAATTGAGTCAGCAATTACCGGATCAGGTTATACCACAGTATGCGATTCTTTTGGATGCAGTTATTACATCAATAATTTTAGTGTCCCCGTAAATTGTGAAATTGTAAAAATCGAAATGTACTTTTCATATTTAGCAAATTTTCCGTGCGTCAGATCTGAAGGAGGTTTTGGAATAACAATGACTTCTCCGGTGGGAACATGTCAAACACCTAATTTTGCTTGTATCAGTCCTGTTATCGGTACATGCTATTTTTGGCCGGCACTTCTGCCTTCATTGTATCCATGCATTCCTGCACCGCAATGTGGAGCTTATAATCTGGATTTTGAAATGAAATTCAGGAGATGCAACCCGTATCCGGTCAGTAGTTGTGATGGATCTTGTATTGGAGCTAATTCCCCTTGGATAATGACTGTAACCGGCAGAACAGTGGAAATGACCAATGTTTCATTGTCGCAAACGATTTGTGAAGGAGGATGCATTGATATCGGGGCGACTGTTGATTGGGGTGTTCAACCGTATTACTATAGTTGGGCACCGGGCGGGATGACAGGAAACTTAATAAACGTGTGTCCGGCAAATACAACAACATACTTTGTAACAGCTACTGACGCATGCGGAAATACAGATACTGCAAGCACCACAATTTCCGTTACCAATGGGCAAAGTCCGGGCTTTAGTATTTTTCCTGACGACAGCGTTTGCGGCGGATCGCAACTTACATTCACGGCAAACAGTTCCGACCCCGACAGCATGTTCAGCTGGATAATTAACTGTCAATCTGTGGATACGATAACTGACACTAAGGTGGTCAATTATGCAGCACCTGGTGTACCTTCTGTTTGCACCATTGAAATGCTTTACCATGTTACAAATGGAAACAGCAGTTGCATGTTTACTACCATTGATACTTTTTATGTGATGACCGGTTCGTCACCGGAAGTTTCAATCAGCGGTCCTGATTCGGTTTGTGTGGGTACGTCTTCAACTTATATTGCAACAGCAAACTTCGGAGGTCCAGCACCTGTGTTTCAGTGGTACCTGGACGGCAATTTAATTCCCGGTGCTGATTCATCAACTTATACATCAGTTTTCACCAATGGACAATCACTTGTAGTAACAATGACTTCAACAGATTCATGCTCTCTTGGGGCAATCGTTTCGGATACTGTACAAACAGCAGTTGCGAATTATATTTTGCCTGACGTTGCCATTCACACGTTTATAGATACAATCTGTTCCGGAACCCAGGAAAGTTTTACGAGGTCTATACATAACTTCGGAGGGAACCCGCGTACTTTATGGTTCCAGAACGGTGTTTTAGCAGATTCAGGTTATTCCTTTTTAACAACAGTGAATTTCGGTGATGAAATAGTATGTATGCTGATCGCAGGACTGACATGTCCGCTCAGTGATACTGTTACGGATACTTCTACCATAATCATTTTACCGTTGACCGCACCGATTGTCGACATTATCTCTTCTGCTGATACCATCTGCGCGGGTGATACCGTCATCTTCAGTTCTACAGTAAGCAATATTGCAATTCCTCCGAGTTATCGGTGGTACCGGAATGGAAATTTTGTAGGATTAAATCCAACTTATACTTCCGGAACGCTTAATTCATCGGACACGATAGTGCTGTTAATTTTCACACCAAATCCATGCGGACCCGACAGCGCAAGTGATACCGTTGTTGTTATAGTGAATCCACCCGTATCACCGGCTGTATCCCTGATCGGGCCCGATACTTTATGTTCCGGTGATACAATTCGCTTTTCCGCTTCTGCAATTAATGGAGGCATTGCACCGTCATACGAATGGTATATAAATGGTGTATTGACTGGAACAGATTCAGTATTTTCTGCTTCCTCACTTGCAACAGGTGATTCAATACAGGTGATCATGAGATCCTCAGAAGCATGCGCATTGCCTGATAGCGCCTATGATTCAGCGGGTATATTGGTAGTACCCACTGTTGTCCCTCAGGTTTCAATTTCTGCATCGCCAGATACCGTTTGTATTGGTGATCCGGTTACATTCATTGCATTTCCAATTGGTGGTGGTGCATCTCCACTTTATCAATGGTCATTGAATGGTGTACCAATAGCGGCTGCTACTTCTTCAACGTACACCACATCTTCTCTGACTGCCAATGATACAATTGGCGTGTGGGTTACTTCATCGGCACAATGTACTGACCCTGACATGGCAGCGGATTTTATTTCAATCGTTGTGGAAAATTGTCTGGGAGTAGAAATACCTGCGACCGGTGTATTCACGCTGGTTCCAAATCCTGCATCAGATGAATTGTTTATTGAATTTTCTTCTCCGTCATTTTCTTCCAATCAGATTTTCTTATACGATGCATTGGGTAGAAATTTATTCGAAACAAGAAACGAAAAAGGAAAAAAAATCAGGATTGATATTTCTTCTTATTCGCCGGGAATCTATTTTGTAAAAGTGATGCAATCAGGAAAATCTTATTTGCAGAAAGTTGTTGTGGAATAATTTGCCCCCGGTTTGAATTTAATTTAAAGAATTTCTCGCTGCTACGCTCCGGGGTGAAAGGGGAATATTTGCCGCTGTAGCACAGATCGGTTTTTTGATGGTATTAAATCAGTGAATCTGTGGCAATTTGTTTTTAGTTTTAGATACCTCGACGCTCTGCTTCGGGGGATGTTCATTTTTCTTAATGGTCATCTGCACCATTTTTATTTCGTGGCCCTTACTTCCCGAAATATATCCTGATTTGCATTTTAAGTTGCTTGCAAACGCCTGGTGCAAAGGATGATTGTGACTGAAATAGGGTATTGGCTCAGTATAATAATGAGGAATAAATTTCATTTTATGATTTGGGTTCTTAGGTCTTTGTGCTTAGTGGCAATGACTTAAAAACTGCCACAAAGGCACTAAGTCACGAAGTTTTACATACATATTCAAGCTGAAACGCTACATGAAATTGTATAGTGAGTCAGTTCAAAAGATCCCTCCCTTCGGTCGGGATGACAGACACGATTGTTATAAATGGCGGAAGTAATGTTATCTAAATAAGTGTAGAATTCTGCCTTCCGCCTATTTAGATTGCGTTGAACTTGTCATCCCGACCGAAAGGAGGGATCCATTCTACTTAAACTGACCCATTACCTGAAATTGAGCCAATGCCAATATTCCGTTTTGATTTTTTATCTTTATCGTGATCCATGAACCTACAACAATAAATTTATTGCCATGATAAAATCAATTCACCTACTTGTCCCGGTTTTATTTTCATCTCTCTTTGCCTGCAACAGCAACCGGAAAAATGCCACCGAAAAGGAAAACCATGAAATGAATATCACAGAAGAAACTGTCACATATAAAACTGATTCTGTCAGCATGAATGGTTTTATTGCATGGGATAAATCAATAAACACCAAACGCCCTGTTGTACTTATCGTGCATGAATGGTGGGGATTGAATGAATATCCGAAGATGCGCGCACGGCAACTGGCATCCCTTGGGTACTTTGCAATGGCTGTTGATTTATACGGGAACGGTAATACAGCAAATACTCCTGATGAGGCAAATGCACTGGCAGGTCAATTTTATTCCAATCCACAACTTGCAAAGCAGCGATTCGATGCTGCACTTGAAAAGGTGAAGTCCATGCCTGAGGCAGACACTGATAGGATTGCAGCGATCGGTTATTGTTTTGGCGGCGGCATGTTATTAAATATTGCACGCCTCGGCGAAGACCTTCGTGGTGTAGTTTCTTTTCATGGCATGCTCAATGGTGTGCCGGCGGATAAAAATTTGCTCAAAGCTTCCATACTTGTTTGTCATGGCGATTCCGATAAATTTGTTTCACAGGATGAAGTGATGCAGTTCAGTCACGAGATGGATTCTATCGGCGCAGATTACAAGGTAATTCATTATGCCAACGCTACACATGCATTTACAAACCCGTCCGCTACTGAAACAGGAATGAAATTTTCTATGCCCGTTGCTTATCATGCAGAAGCAGACACAGCGTCATTCAGAGATATGCAGGATTTTCTGAAGAGGATTTTTGAGTGACAGTTTTTTTTGCTTCAGAATTTAATTGTCAAATGTGTTATTTTTTTATAAGGTCTTTTTAAAGTTCGAAATGTTAATTAACTCAAATTAACCGAACATCTCTTTTTATTAACGCGCAATTAACGACATTCAGTTTGTTGTTGGTGTAAGTTTGACGATGTGAATTGAAAACCACTTATCATTTTAACCACAGCCGGCATGATTAAAAGATCTACCATTCTCGTATGCACTATTTTTCTTCAGTGCTCTTTTTTATTCGCTAGACAGTCATCATCAATAACAGGAAGTGTAAAGGATGCAAAAAAGGAACCTGCTGCATTTGCCAATGTTATACTGATACATGCCTCCGATAGCGCAATCGTAAAAGCTGCCATCAGCAACGAGTCAGGAAATTTTTCATTTGACGATATTGAAGCAGGCGAATACATGGTGCTCGTGTCGCAGATCGGAAACAAACATTATTCAGCTCCATTCTCTGTGAAAGACGGTGAATCGCAAGTCAGGATCGAGAATATCTCATTGCCCGCCAATGCACTTACCCTCTCGGAAGCAAGTGTTTCGGCTTATAAACCTTTCATCGAACACCGCATTGATGAAACCATTTTAAATGTGGAGAACAGTATCATAGATGCCGGTGGAACTGCACTTGAGGTACTGAAGCGGGCTCCCGGTGTAACCGTTGACAACGAAGGAAACATCAGGATGTCCGGTAAACAGGGTGTGCAGATTATGATGGATGGTCAACCAACTTATCTGTCAGCAAAAGATTTATATGAAATGCTGCGCAATATGCCCAGTGATCAGCTTTCGCAGATTGTAATTATTACCAACCCTTCTTCCAAATACGATGCTGCCGGAAACTCGGGAATCATCAATATAAGGTTGAGAAAAAAACAAAACCTGGGACTGAATGGCAATTATAGGATCAGTTACGGACAAGGCAATTATCCTGATTTCGGAACTGGCATCAACCTCAATTTCCGCAACGAAAAAATTAATCTCTTTGGCGGATACGATTTTATGCGTGCATTTTATTTTGAACGCATCACAAACATCAGGAGGTTCAATGAAGGGGAATACACTTCTTCCTTCGAACAGCGCACTTTTGATAAGGGTGGATTTTATTCCAATAATTTCAGAGCGGGAATGGATTATTATGCCTCTCCGAAAAGTACCATCGGTTTTTTAGTGAAGGGAAACCTGTTTAACAACCACGACAATACCTCAGCAAAAACGCTCATCAAAAATTACAGTGATACACCCGATTCAGGTTACGTAACCGACAACATCAATGACAGCAAATGGAATACGGTATCGGGTAATCTTAATTACGTGTTTAAGTTAGATACACTGGGCAGCGAATTGAGCGCTGATGCTGACTATGCACAGTATTCCAATGCAAATGATTTCAGGTTTGAGACAGAACATTTTTTTAATGACGGCACACCATCATACAAAGAACTTTCTACCGATAAACAACCTGCTGAGATCAGGATCAAGTCATTTAAGATTGACTATGTGAAGCAGTTTGCAAATAAAATGAAGATTGAAGCGGGAGGCAAAACGAGTTTTGTTGCTACTGACAATGACGTGCAATATTTCAATTATGAAAGCGGTGTTGCAATTCCTGATACAGGGAAAACAAATCATTTCAACTATATGGAAAACATCAACGCACTGTATGTTAACTGGTCAGGCGAGTTTAAGAAATTCGGATTACAACTGGGGCTACGTGGTGAGCAGACACGTGCAGACGGAGAACAGACTGTTCACCATTCTTCATTTCACCACGATTATTTTGACCTGTTTCCAAGTGCTTTTCTTTCCTATACATTCAACGAAAAAAATCAGGCAAGGATGTCATATAGCCGTAGGGTTGACAGACCGCACTATGGCCAGCTCAACCCGTTCAGGTATTTCATTGATCCGTATAATTTTTTTGAAGGGAACCCCAACCTGAATCCGCAGTTCACGCATGTGTATGAATTGTCGTATAATTTTATGCGCATGTATTCATTGAGCATCAATTACAGTCATACCATTGATGCCATGACACAAATCGCAAAGCAGATTGATTCAACGCACACCACTTTTCTAAGTACTGAAAACCTGAATACAAACGACAACTACGGAATTCAGTTAAGCATTCCGTTACACCTTGCCTCATGGTGGGAGAGCAGCAATAATTTTAATTTATACAGCAATGAATACAGCGGCATCTCATCAGTTGGGGCGGTGGACAAACGACTTACCACTTTTTCTTTCAATTCATACAATACGTTTGCGATTTCAAGGGGATGGAGTTTTGAATTGAGTGGCTTCTACAATACAGCTGCATTATACGGGACCACCATCTCCAATCCGCTGGGTTCAGTATCAGCCGGAATAGGCAAACGGTTTGGCAAGGATCGTTTCCGGATCCGTGCAAACATCAATGATATTTTTCACACCGACATTACAACCTCTGTTATTCAATATCAGAATATCAACGTGGACTTCAAAAGGGTTTATGATAGCCAGTTTATCCGCATCCACCTGAGTTATAACTTCGGTAAGAAAACGGTTGCGCGTTCACGCCAGCGTAGTACCGGATCAGAAGCAGAACAAAACAGGATCAATACAAACCGGTAATCCCTGAGTTAATAAACTTAATTCGTCGCTTCAATATACTTCAGGTTTAATATGGTTTCAAAATGGTGTCAGGTGTTGTGTGATAAATATTGGCGTTGTTCACCTGACAAGATGCAGAGAATTATCCTGCTGTTCCTGCACACTTCCACAAGGAAAAGAAACGACAAAAAAATATTCAATAAACTTTATTCGTCGTTTCAATATATTTCAGGATATCCTCTTTCCCCACCCTGGTGACCGACGAAGTAATAAAGTGCGGAGGCAATGATTCCCAAGTCTTGGAGAGCTCCTTAAAAACGGCTTCTGTATTTTTTGAAATCTGACGCAAGGAAAGCTTGTCGGTTTTTGTAAATATCAATACCAATGGGATATTGCTGGCCCCCGTTTTATTAATGAAATCAATATCTAGTTTTTGCGGTGGGATGCGCGTGTCAACAAGAATAAAAACCGTCATCAGGCATGGCCGGCCCGTTAGATAGTGACGGATCATTTTCTCAAATTCACTCCGCTTATCCTTCGATACTTTTGCATATCCATATCCCGGCAGGTCAACGAGGTGCCAGTTTTTATTGATCAGAAAAAAATTGATGAGTTGCGTTTTTCCGGGTGTTGACGAAGTCTTCGCCAGGTGGGTTCTCCCCGCAAGCATGTTGATCAGACTTGATTTTCCCACATTGGATCGGCCGATAAATGCATATTCAGGCAATACAGGTTTAGGACATAGATCAACCTTGGGGTAACTGCCAATAAACTCAGCGTCGGAAATTTTCATTGTGGCCATTGTGACTGTAAAGAAACAGAAACAAGGGGAACTGATTGGAAATTATTTTAATTTACTTTCGCATCCGCATATGCTTTCGCTGGAAAAAATAAAAAAGCCCATTGCTCCTGAAATGGAGAAGTTTGAATCCCATTTCCGGGAGTCGATGCGCAGCAAAGTAGCCCTGCTCGACAGGATTACCCATTATATCGTGAAGCGCAAAGGCAAGCAGATGCGTCCGATGTTTGTGTTTTTTTCTGCCGGACTTTGCGGCGGTATCACCGATGCCAGTTACCGCGCAGCTGCACTGATAGAATTACTGCATACAGCAACGCTTGTTCATGACGATGTGGTGGATGACTCCAATGAACGACGGGGCTTTTTTTCCATCAATGCACTATGGAAAAATAAAATAGCTGTATTGGTCGGCGATTACCTCCTTTCAAAGGGATTGCTTTTATCTGTAGAGAATAATGACCATGAACTTTTAAAAATTGTAAGCACCGCTGTACGGGTAATGAGTGAAGGAGAGCTTCTGCAAATTGAAAAAGCGAGGCGACTGGACATTAAAGAGGAAATTTACTTTGATATCATCAGACAGAAAACAGCTTCGTTGATTGCTTCATGCTGTGCCTGTGGGGCATCTTCTGCCGGTGCAGATAAAATTTCTGTGGATAAAATGCATCTATTCGGAGAGTATATAGGTGTCGCATTTCAGATCAAAGATGACTTATTTGACTATGGCCCGGATGGTATAATCGGCAAACCTACAGGTATTGATATCAAAGAGAGCAAAATGACTTTACCGCTCATTTATGCTTTGGCAAAGGCGACATATTCCGACAGAAAGAGAATGATCAACATTGTAAAAAATCACAATACAGACGATAAAAAAGTAAAAGAGGTGATCGCTTTTGTAAAGCAAAGCAAGGGAATCGAATATTCCGAATCCAGAATGAAGGAGTACCAGGAAAAAGCATTCCGGCTTTTGAGCGATTTTCCTGACAATATTTACAGAGATTCTCTTCGCGACCTGGTGCAATTTACCATTGAAAGGACGCATTAAAGGGCCTAAACTTTCCCCGTTGAAACTCAGCATCCCCGATAATTGTTGAAAAAAAAATTTTCTCACCCTTCTCAAATCACCTTTCTTGCGCCGCAAATAGTATATTCGTATCGGATATCAGAGAATAAACCATAAACAGACAAATGCAATTATTGAAACAGCATATAGAGGCGTTGATTTTTTGTTCAGAAGAGAGCATTTCGCTCGATGAAATCAGGGCGTCATTGAAAATATCGATGGGATGGGAAGTGAAGGAGGATGAACTCATTCAGGCCATAGATGAGATCCGGCAAAAATATTTTTCAGATGATTTTGCATTTGAACTTTGCGAAATTGCCGGTGGTTACGAGTTTCTTACCAAGAAGGAATACCATGGCACGCTAACGGCATTGCTGCAGCACAAGGCCAAGAAAAAACTTTCTGTAGCACAGATGGAAACACTGGCCATCATTGCATACAAACAACCGATTTCTAAAACTGAGATTGAACACATTCGTGGTGTGAATTGCGATTATGCCGTTCAGAAGTTATTGGAAAAAGAGATGATCATGATGCTTGGAAAAAGTGATGGTCCGGGTAAACCAATGCTTTACGCCACCAGTCAGGTGTTCATGGATTACTTTGGAATTAATTCCGTAACGGATCTCCCGCAATTGAAAGATTTACGTGCACCACAAAATGAAATTGGCAGCACATCTGAATTCACCCGCGAACTTCCTGTAACCGAAGATGTACCTGAATTAACAGAAGGCAATACTGTAGATTCTACTGACCCTGTTTTGATTGAGACAATAGAACAGGAACAAATTAGTCCTGAAGAAGAAATTATCCTTACAGATGAAAACCCTGATGCCACTGAAATTCCTGACCGCAAAAAGATTTTTTTAGAAAATGAAAATTCCGCTGAAGAAACATTGGATCAGTCCGGAGAAATTTCCATGTCTGCAGGCGAAGAAGACCTTCCTTCCTGAGCACTTTTCACAAATTATTTCTGCCCGAGTTTCGTTTCGTTATCAATAGCTTATGGAACGAACCTCATTTATTTCATATTCTTGCCCGCAATATTTTCAGTATGGAATAGTCTTTGCCATAGGGGGCCGCATGAAAAAAATAATCGTTGTCTGCTTTTTATTGATGGGTCTGTCAGCCCACTCTTCCAACGGACAAAAAGTACTGCGAACCATTGAAAATAAGGCTTTTAGGGCAGGGGAGAAACTAAAATTCCGAATCCATTACGGGTTTATTGATGCCGGAACTGCGACAATGGAAGTTAAACCGGATATGAAAATGATTGGGGGCCGCCCTTGTTATGACATCGTTGGAACCGGTGAAACCGTTGGTGCTTTCGATTGGTTTTTTAAAGTACGGGACCGTTATGAAAGCGTTGTGGATAGTCAGGCCATTATCCCGTGGCTTTTTTTCCGAAGGGTGAATGAGGGTGGATATACCATTACCCAGAACGTGAGTTTCAATCATTATACAGATTCGGCGCGGAGTGATAAGAAAACCATTGCAATTCCGGAATATACGCAGGACCTGATTTCAGCATTTTATTTTTCACGCACATTTGATGCACGTGGTGTTAAAGAGGGCGATGTTTATCCGATCCCCGGATACCTTGACGACAACACCCTTCCGCTCAATGTGAAATTCATTGGCCGGGATAAAATAAAAACCAAGGTGGGGACCATTAATTGTCTTGGCTTTCGGCCCATGCTTCAGCAAGGACGCGTGTTTAAAGAGAATGAAGACATGACGGTTTGGGTAAGTGATGACGACAATCATATACCTGTCCGCGTGCAGGCCAATGTTTTAATTGGTTCAATTAAAATGGACCTTATCGGCTATGAAAATCTTGCCGGCCCGCTTTCCATAGTGAAGGATAAATAACCTGCTATTTTTACTGATCAATCTCATTCAGGCGGTATAATGATTCCTGTATCTTTGTCCGCATGGAATTAACTCCTGAAATACTTGATCGCCTCAAAAGGCTTAACGAGAAATACGAACTGATGGGACAAAATATTGTCTCCTATCTCGACGGCCTGCTGATGGCCAACTATCTTCCTTACTGGGATTATACGCACGTAGATACTTTACTTACACTTCAGAATCCCAAAACGGATTTTCCTGACGAGCAGATATTTATTGTTTATCATCAGATCACAGAGTTGTATTTCAAACTTGCATTGCACGAGCTGGAACAGATCGCTCACAATGGAAGAGATGTTCAACCCAATGGTCATGACCTGGGATGGAAGGATAAGCTCGATCCGCAGTTTTTTGTGGAGCGCATCGGCCGCATCAACCGCTACTTCGAGGCGCTTACAAAATCTTTCGACATCATGGGAGAGGGAATGGAGCGGGAACAGTTTCTTGCTTTCCGGATGGCGCTTTTACCGGCCAGCGGATTTCAAAGTGCGCAGTACCGGATGATTGAAATTTATTCTACTGATTTTATTCAACTGGTGGATAAAGAAGTGAGGGGAAATTACAGATCGGGGGAGCATACCATTGAAGAGATGTATGAACACATCTACTGGAAGCAGGGGGCCACAGAACTTGTCTCAGGAAAAAAAACACTTACGCTGGAACAGTTTGAGAAAAAATATTCCGCAGAATTTATTGCGCTGGCCAATGATTGCAAAGTCAAGAATGTGTGGGCAAAATATAAATCACTTTCTGAATCAGACAGACAACGACCTGATGTGATCAGTGCATTGCGTGAACTGGATGCCAACATCAATGTAAACTGGCCCCTTGTTCATTACCGTTCTGCCGCCCGATATCTCCAATCCAGGGACGGTGACGTACCGGCAACCGGGGGAACCAACTGGCAGAAATATTTACCGCCACGCTTTCAGAAAAGAATTTTTTATCCTGAGTTGTGGAGTGCAGAAGAAATTGAAAACTGGGGCAAGGCCTGGGTTGACAGGGAAGTAAGAGGAGTAAAATAATTCCGCTTAGTTTTTAATGAATTGCTTTCTGTAAATGTTTTTTCCGTCTGAAAATTCCAGCCAATAAATACCATTTGCAATCACGCTGATATCAAGTGTTGTTTGGTGATTTTGTTTTTCAATTTGATAAAGTGATTGTGAAATATTTTTTCCAAGGATATTGGTGATTTTTATAGTGCCGGTTTCAGGATTGAGATTGGTTGTTAAGTGGTCAGTTGCCGGATTCGGAAAAAGAATAATATTTTCTTTCTCATCATTTTCATGGAGCGGTGAATGAATAGCCGCGATCACATTAAATATAACCGCTTCTACTTCGCATCCGTTTGCATCAGTGCATACAACGTTGTAATCACCACTTTGGGGTGCGACGTAAAAATAGTTTGTTGCGCCGTTGATGATATTGGCATTCCAATACCACTGGTATCCTGATGAACCCTGATTTGCAAAAAGCGTATCGCCATTTTGCTGAATGCCTTGCGGTGATGGATACGGATAAACATTCATAAAATTTACTAGCGTAAGCGTATCTAAGCCGTTTGCATTTCCGGCAATCAGCGTAACAGAATAATTGCCCGGCGAGTTGTAACAAATGTTTGCCGGATTTATATCAGTGCTCATTGCCGGAGCAGCGCCCGGAAATTCCCACAGATAGGACGTTGCATTAATGGAGGTGTTTGAAAATCCTGTACAGGTCCCCGGACAAATATGATTGGTTGCATTGAACAGTGCCACCGGAAGCTGATTGGAAAGTTCAACTCCAATATCGTCAATAAAATAATAAACGGCATTGTATGCGGCTCCGTATTGTGCGGAAGTCGTTCCTGCATCATCTCTGAAATTTCCAATGGTGAAATAATCAAAAGCAGCTGTCGCAGTGTATTGAAATGATAGCTGGGTCCAGTTGCTGTCATAAAATATTGTTGTGATTTCTAACTGCGGGGAGATCAGTATTGGTAAGCTGCCTGTTTGTGTCAGTGATCCGAGAGAAAAAGCAACACCTATGTTATTGCATCCATACCCGTATGCGCCATTGATGCCGTTTGACAACCAGAAAGAAACGTTGTAAGTCTGACCGACAATCATCGGTGACGAAAGCATAATGGAAAGATATTCTCTGAATCCAAGAAGTCCGCCGTGATAAGGACAAAATCCCGCCATGGCATCACCGGTGTGTGGAAGGTTCGTTCCGAAATATGGTCCGACCGTACCTGCTGTATTGAAGTAATCGGGTGTTCCGGTACCATTGCAGTTCTCCCATCCTGTAGCCAGACTGAATTCTCCGTAAGAAGTCGGCAAAGCGGAGAACGTTTCAAATCCGGAATTTGGAATTAAATTTTGGGCGCTCAGTTTTGTTGTTTGATAAAAAGCAATCAGCACAATTATACCAATGCGAAGATTTTTTTTCATTGCTTTATAAATTTCCGGTGAATGGATTTATTTTTCATGATCATAACAAGCCGGTAAATTCCATCCGGCAAGGACCGGACGTCAATAAAAGTTTGTTCTTCCCCGGTGGTAATGGAAGAGAGGTTTTTTATTTTTTCACCGAGTAAATTAAATATATCGAATGTAAATGGCTCAGCAATGTTTTCAATCATTAAATATGCTGATGCAGGATTTGGATAAACTGAAATATTTTTCCCTGGCAAATTGTTCATTTCTGCAATAACATCGAAGATGGCGGCTTCAACTTCGCATCCGTTTGCATCGGTAGCAACTACATTAAAGTCACCGCTTTGATATGCAACATAAAAATAATCTGTGGCTCCTGCAATCATATTTCCGTTGTGGTACCATTGATAGGAAATGGCTCCGGGGTTTGCTGACAATGTATCTCCGTTTTGTAAAATGCCCTGTGATGGGGGAAAAGGGAATACGGTCATGTAATTTATTACGGTAAGCGTATCATTCCCTGATGCACCCGAAGCGATCAATGTTACGTCATAACTTCCGGGATTAACATAACAGATTCCCGGCGGATTGACGTCTGAGCTTGTTGCGGGATTTGCTCCGGGGAAAAACCATTGGTATGATGTGGCCCCCAAAGAAAGATTTGTAAAATCAATGCATGTTCCAGGACAAATGGAATTCGCTGAAGTCCATCCGGCTATTGCAGATGCCGTGGTATCGCAGTATTTGATGATCCAAAAATCTGTACTCGAAAGGGAGGTATCGCGGTTTGGTTGTGTTTTGTCGCCGGCCAGGTCACCATAGGTTGCTTCGGCAATTGCAAAACAACCATCTGAAGTTTCCACCATCAATGGGTAAATTTTCTGGTCAGGGTCAGTGAAAATAGTTTTGTCCCAGAGTTTGTTGCCGAGTGAGTCGGTTTTTACCAACCACGCCTGCGCCAGTCCGAGGTTATTTTCCGTCTTATCTCCATTGATGCCGGAGAATGAATTACAGATCACAAAATAGCTTCCGTCAGCAATTTGAAAAACACTGCCGATGCCATCTTCTATATCAGTTCCACCTAAGTCTTTGTCCCATTGAATTGTCCCGGTGGCATCTGTTTTCAGCAACCATACATCGCCTTGTCCCCACGTATTTTGAGTTTTATTTCCGCCGATGTTGGAAGCTGAATAACATCCCAGCATAAATCCTCCATCGGATGTTTTACAAAAACTGTTGATCTGGTCGTAATCAAATCCGCCGTAATCGGCATCCCAGAGTTTATTCCCGAGCGAATCCGTTTTGATCATCCATACATCGGTAGCGCCCCAGATATTTTGTGACTTATCTGGTCCGGCAGGGGAACTTGATGATCCGCCAAGAAGAAAGCCACCGTCATCTGTGATCATCAGGTTGGTGAGGAAATCATAATCACTACCACCATAGCCCTTGTCCCACAACACCGTGCCGATGGAATCCGTTTTCAGGATCCAGTAGTCATGAAGCCCGCGACTGATTTGTGATTTATCACCACCAATTCCTGAGCCGGAATAGCCGCCGATGATATATCCCCCATCAGATGTTTGCAATGCGCCGATCAGATACTCATCATTGTTTCCACCGTATCGTTTGTCCCATATTTTATTTCCAAGGGAATCAGTTTTTACTATCCAGTAGTCAACGGCTCCGCGGCTCGGTTGTGTTTTATCGCCGCCAACTCCTGAATCAGAATTGCCGCCGAGAATATATCCGCCATCAGAAGTTTGTTCAACAGAATTGAGTACTTCATTTCCTGCACCACCGAATCTTTTATCCCATTGTTTAATTCCAAGTGCATCAATTTTTACAATCCAGTAATCCAGGTTTCCCCATGAAGGCTGGGTTTTATCTCCGCTGATCCCGGACGAGGAATATCCGCCGAGGATGTAGCCTCCATCACTTGTTTGCTGAAATGTATTTAGGAAGTCATACACGTCGCCACCAAAACGGTAATCCCATTGCTTCGACAAAGGAGATTGGGCAATGCAAATACCGTAACCGGTGAGTAAAAAAACTAAAAGTAAGGTGATGTAAATTATTCTTCGCATGATGGTTCACAAAAATTATTGTCAGTCACTTACAGTATTAAAATATTTAACAGAATCGCAAAACATTCCTGTCAGAAATTCATATCATAAAAGTAGGGTTAAATTTTATTGGGGCAAATTTCAATGACGACGTTTTTCTGTCTTGCCGGTGCAATTGTGGATTTGAAGGGGCGGTATCGAAAAGAATAAAAATTAATGAAAAGGTCCGGTTACTAAATTTCGTAAAAAATTACAAATCAACCCCTGTTGATAAAAAATCTTACATTTTTCTTGACATACCCCCTTTTTTTTACCTATCATTGCCGAAAATTATACAAAAATAGTAACATACCCCCCTTAGAATAATAGGAGATTGGAAAAAAGTAGGAAGATAGCAGGTTCGCCAAAGTTGAATCCGTCCTTCGGCGGATAGGCAATATTCCCTGTGCATTTGAAGTTAATCGATAATAGCCGGAAGCCGGTAGGTAATAGGCAGTTGGCAATGTTTTCGGTTCGCTTGAAGGTAGGGGGGATAAGCAAGTAGCCAGCAGCCGGTATCAAACGGACAATAGGTAATAACTAGACAAGAAGCTATAAATAATTCCAAATCATAATAAGCAACACACAATGTCCACACTCCGTTTCCGCGCACTTGAAACAATGCTTTCGCGCACAACAATTAAGTATGCTCCTCCTTCATCCAAGGTGAGTGATTTCTTCGGCACCAACGTTTTCAATACCGATGCCATGAGTAAGTTCCTTCCTAAAGAAGCCCTCAGGGCAGTGAATGATGCCATCAACACAGGCGAAAAAATTGACCGCAAAGCTGCCGACCTGGTTGCCGTCGGTATGAAAGAATGGGCTACAAGCAAAGGCGCTACACATTACACACACTGGTTTCAGCCCCTCACAGGACTTACTGCAGAAAAGCATGATTCCTTTTTTGACATACATGACGGAAAAGCCATTGATACTTTTTCGGGCAATGCACTAGCTCAGCAAGAGCCGGATGCATCCAGTTTTCCGAGTGGCGGAATCCGGAATACATTCGAAGCACGTGGCTATACTGCATGGGATCCGGGATCACCCGCATTCATCATGGAAAGTGCAAACGGAAAGACACTTTGCATACCTACGATATTCGTATCCTATACAGGAGAAACGCTTGACTACAAAGCGCCGTTGCTCAAAGCACTTCACATTCTTAATCAGTATGCCGTAGAGGTATGCCAGTTGTTCGACAAGGACATCAATAAGGTTTATGCTACGCTCGGAGTGGAGCAGGAATATTTTCTCGTAGATACTGCGTTGCTGAACTCTCGTCCTGACCTTTCTATTACCGGAAGAACATTGTTCGGGCATTCGCCGGCAAAGGGCCAGCAGTTAGAGGACCATTACTTTGGAAGTATTCCTGAACGTGCTTATGCTTTCATGCTTGACTTTGAAACGGAGTCATATAAACTGGGCATTCCGCTGAAGACACGCCACAATGAAGTTGCGCCAAGTCAGTTTGAATGTGCGCCGGTATTTGAAGAGATCAACCTTGCCGTAGATCACAATGCACTGTTGATGGACCTCATGGAAAAAGTAGCGCGCCGGCATAACTTTAAAGTGTTGTTGCATGAAAAACCTTACGCAGGAATCAACGGAAGCGGCAAGCACAACAACTGGAGCATGAGTACAAATACAGGAAAAAATCTTCTTACTCCCGGAGGCAATCCAAAGAGTAACCTGATGTTCCTGACGTTTTTTATCAATACCATCAAGGCTGTATATGAACATGCCGATTTACTTCGTGCAAGTATTGCATCTGCAAGTAATGATCATCGCCTTGGTGCCAATGAAGCGCCACCCGCTATCATGAGTATCTTCCTTGGTGGTCAGCTGACAAAGGTCCTCAATGAAATTGAAAAGAGTGTGGGAGATAAAAAGATGAGTCCGGAGCAAAAGACAGACCTGAAGCTGAACATCGGAAAAATTCCTGAAATCCTGCTCGACAATACAGATCGTAACCGCACATCTCCATTTGCTTTTACCGGCAATAAATTTGAATTCCGTGCAGTAGGTTCATCGGCCAATTCATCTAATTCAATGATGGTGCTGAATACGATCGTTGCAAATCAGTTGCGCGAATTCAAAATTGAGGTTGACGAGTTGATGAAGAAGAATGTAAAGAAGGACGAGGCCATTCTTAAAGTCTTGCGTCAGTACATTGTATCTTCAAAAAACATCCGCTTCGAAGGAAATGGTTATGGGGATGAGTGGGTTCGTGAAGCGAAAAAACGCGGGCTGAATAACATTACCACAACTCCACCTGCACTCGATGCCTTTGTATCAAAGAAATCTCTGAAATTATTTGAAGAGAATAGCATCTTCAGTCACCGCGAGGCAGAAGCGCGCCATGAGATCATGCTGGAGACTTACATCAAAAAGCTGCAGATCGAAGCACGGGTTATGGGAGACCTCGCTATTAATCATATTATTCCTGCAGCCATTAAATACCAGACTGTCCTTGTGAAAAATGTGGAAGGATTGAAGGACATTGGTATGAAACCTGAATCCTACAGTACACAGGTTTCTATGATCAAAGAAATCAGCGAACACATTGCTATTATTCATAAGGATGTGGCTTCCATGATTGATGCCCGGAGAAAAGCAAACAAGATGACAGATGCCAGGGAGAAGGCCATTTCATATTGCGACAAAGTGAGACCACATTTTGAAACCATCCGTTACCATGTTGACAAACTGGAGATGGTGGTTGATGATGAGATGTGGCCGCTTGCCAAATACAGGGAACTTGTGATGATCAGATAATTCTGAAGAATATCATTGGGCCGCAGGTTTACTTTTCCGGAAACGGGAATGGTGAATCTGCGGCTTTCTTTTACAAGGAATTGGATTGTGAATATCCCGGCAATAAAGCCCGATTTATCATTTTCATTCCTTTCACAGGTGAGAAATTATTTTTTCCTTTGTGGGATAACCTTTTGAACTAAAATCTACTGATGCGAGCATTGAAACTTATTCCCGCCCTTGTATTACTTTTTCTTTCAACAACTACTTTTGCGCAACGGGGAATTACCTACGCGGCTGATAAGGCCTACGACAGCGGCGATTATTATGATGCCATCAACCTCTACAAAAAGGCATATACCAAGGAAAAGAATAAAGCAAAAAAGGCAGAATTGATATTCCGTGTGGCTGAGTGTTACCGCCATACCAATGACTACAAGAACCAGGAAGTATGGTACGGGAAGGCAGTAAAAGCAAAGATCAAGAATCCAAACGCTGTATTGTTTCTCGCCAATGCCCAGAAGTACAATGGAAAATATGATGAAGCCATTGTACAATATGAGGCTTATAAAAAAATAAATCCGAACGATGCTGCGGGAGAGCTTGGGGTTCAGTCAAGTACGCAAGCTCAGAAATGGAAGGATCGTCCTACAAGATTTAAAGTTGAAAATGTGTCGCCAATCAATACCAAGTATGCTGATTTTGGTGCAGCTTATTCCAATAAAGACAAACGCCACATCATTTACACATCGGCGCGGATGGAATCCATGGGTAAGAATGATGACGGAGGAACCGGAGAAAAATTTCAGGATCTTTATGAAGCCACAGTAGATAAAAAAGGAAAGTGGAGTTCGCCAAAACCTTTGCTGGAGCCCATCAACACGACAGATAATGATGGTGCTGCAACAATAAATTTAAAGGGGGATGAAATGTATTTTACCCGATGTGTTTTTGGAAAGGGTGCAACAGGTATTTGCAATATTTATTACTCCAGAAGAAAAGGTGCAACATGGGATGAGCCGAAGTTATTATCACTTGCTCCTGATAGCACTGTTGTGGGTCAGCCAAGTTTGTCAGCTGACGGACAGCAGTTATATTTTGTTTCCAATATGCCCGGAGGTCAGGGAGGATATGATATCTGGATGTGCAACTGGGACAAGGCCGGTAGCAAATGGGACAATGCCGTAAACCTTGGCACAAAGATAAATACACAGGAAGATGAAATGTTTCCATTCATTGCCGCTGATGGAACGCTTTACTTTTCAAGTAAAGGACATATAGGAATGGGTGGTCTGGATATTTTCAGGACAAAAATGAATGGCAGTAACTGGGATGAACCGATTAACCTGAAGTATCCTGCGAATTCATCTGCAGATGATTTTGCTTTTATCAGCGATGAAACAGGAGAGACAGGATTTCTGAGTTCCAACCGAGAAGGTGGAAAAGGGAATGACGACATTTATAAATGGACATTGCCGCCGCTGGTGTTTTCTGTTTCCGGAAAAGTATTTGACGCCGACAGCAAAGCAAATATTGAAGGTGCACGTATTGAGATTTTTGCCAGTGATGGAAGTAATATTCCATTCAACACCGATAATACCGGTTCATATAAATTTGACCTGAAGCCGGAAACAGATTATAAACTCGTTGCTACCGTTCCAAGTTACCTCAGCAAACAATATGAGTTGAGTACAAAAGGGCTGGAGAATTCAAAGGACTTCATCGGAGATTTTGATTTTGCTTTGAAGTCAACGTTAAAGGCCATTGAACTACCGAACATTTTATATGACCTTGGTAAATGGGATCTTCGTCCGGAATCTAAAAAAGCGCTTGACGGATTGATTCAGATCATGAATGACAATCCTACCATCGTTATTGAACTTGGTTCTCATACCGATTCACGTCCGATTCCAATGAGTAACGATACGCTCTCCCAGCACCGTGCCGAGTCAGTTGTGAATTATCTTATCCAGAATAAAATTGATCCGGGTCGTCTTGTTGCGAAGGGATATGGCCAGCACCAGCCGCGTACTTTATACAAAGACATTGGCTCATTTAAGGAGGGCGATGTACTCACTGATGCATTTATCAACGGACAGAAAAAACCGGCAATGAAGGAAGAGGCGCATCAGTTGAATCGCAGGACTGAGTTCAGGGTATTGCGTACCAATTTCATTAAGGGGGATAATGTTGACGTACCGAACAGGCCGGTAATTGAAATTGTTGATTCCGCTTCTATGAACAACCGACCTGAAAATATCATCATTGAACAGAATACTGAAGAAGTACCTACTAAAGTAGAAATAAAGGAAATGGCGAAGGTGACCGGGGATATTTATGTTGCACAAAAGAAAGATACCTATTCGGGTGTGGCTAAAAAGTACAACATGGATGTGAAGACGCTGAAGGCGCTCAATGATTTAAAATCGGAATTGATCTATGAAGGAATGGAACTGAAAGTTACTACTGATGGTGACTATACTGAATATGACAAGAAATTCTATACCATGGATAAGGAGGATAAGAGCTGGAAAGATGTAGCTAAGAAAACGAATTTGAAAGACAGTGACCTGAAAAAGATGAATAAAAATATTGACGAAGATCAGTTCAGGGCGGGAAAGAAAGTCAGGATAAAAAATAATTAAGATACAGGAAACGTCTCGTAAACCGGGGCGTTTTTTTTTAACTAATCAATTTGAATACAGCTGCAAAAACTTCTTTAGTGATTCCATCTTGTCTTTATACATTTGCCATTCATGCCAGTTAAAAGCAACTACGAACAGCGGGGAGTAAGCTCCCGGAAAGAGGATGTCCACAAGGCCATCAGCGGCATTGACAAAGGACTTTTTCCAAAAGCATTTTGCAAAATCGTTCCTGATTATCTTAGCAATGATGAAAATTATTGTGTGGTGATGCATGCCGACGGTGCAGGAACGAAGTCGTCGTTAGCATATGCATACTGGCGAGAAACCGGCGACATCAGCATTTGGAAAGGTATTGCACAGGATGCTGTGGTAATGAATACAGATGACCTGCTTTGTGTTGGCGCTACAGATAATATTCTACTTTCCTCAACCATCGGAAGAAATAAAAATCTTATTCCCGGAGAAGTTATTGCGGCGGTGATCAATGGAACCGAAGAAGTGCTTTCTGACCTGAGGAAATTTGGGATCGGAATACAATCTACGGGAGGCGAAACAGCTGATGTAGGAGATCTTGTCCGGACAATTATTGTTGACTCTACAGTAGTTTGCAGGATGAAGAGGAGTGAGGTCATTGACAATGCAAACATCAGTGTGGGAGATGTGATTGTGGGTTTTGCCAGCGACGGTAAAACGACTTATGAAAGTGAATACAACAGTGGAATGGGAAGCAACGGGCTTACTTCTGCAAGGCATGATGTATTCAATAAAAGTGTGGGTGAAAAATATCCGGAAACGTTTGATGCATTAATCAAAGCAGAATTTGTTTTTAGCGGAAGCCGTTCACTCACAGATAAAATTGATATTCCCGGAGGCAAAATGGACGCTGCGAAAATGGTGTTATCGCCAACACGGACTTATGCTCCTGTGATGAAAAAAATATTTGAATTGCACCGCAATGAAATTCACGGTATGGTGCATTGCAGCGGAGGTGGTCAGACGAAGGTGTTACACTTTGTGGATGATGTACATGTTGTCAAGGATAATTTGTTTCCGGTTCCGCCTTTGTATAAAATGATTCAGGAAGAAAGCGGTACTTCGTGGCAGGAAATGTATTCCGTTTTTAATATGGGTCACCGGATGGAAATTTATTGCGCGGAGGAAATAGCTGCATCGCTGATTGAAATTGCCCGTTCGTTCAATCTTTCCGCTAAAATTATTGGTAGGGTGGAAAAAAGTGATTTAAAAAAATTGACTATTATAACAGAGCAGGGCGTATTTTCCTATTGAATTATCATTCTCCCTGTCTTATTTTTTTCCTTTCTTGCAGTCTTACATGCCATTCACAAAAAAATCTTTTCAACTTTCAGGACTTTCACTTCTGACCGGAATCCTTCTGTGGATGAGCTGGCCTGATCGTGGATTCACGCCGGTCATTTTCTTTGCGTTCGTACCCTTGCTGGCCGTCAATCATTATTTCATAAGACATGAAGTAAAACACAGAAGGAAAAAAATCTTTGCTCATTTCTTTTTTGCCATGCTTGTATGGAATGTATTGACCACCTGGTGGATTTACAATAGTACAGATGTGGGGAGTTTTGCCGCCATTGGCGTGAATACATTGCTCATGACAATTGTGTGGATACTATTTCACAGCACCAAAAGAAGGTATGGACTTGCAATCGGATACTTTTCTCTTTTCTGTTACATTATAGGTTTTGAATACCTGCACCTCACCTGGGAAATTTCCTGGCCGTGGCTAACGCTTGGAAATGTATTTGCCACGCATCCTGAATATGTTCAGTGGTATGAATACACAGGTGTGCTGGGCGGATCAATATGGGTGATTGCTGCAAACCTTTTCTTTTATGTCATTGCTAAAAATATATTCAGCCGTGATTTACTTACACAACTGAGGCGGATCAATTCAATGGTTGCGATGATTGCTACAGCCATACTGCTGAGTGCGCCACTTATTTTTTCACAAATACTTTATCAACGCCACGAGAAAATAGGTATGCCTGTGAATGTAGTAGTTGTTCAGCCCAATATTGATCCGTACAATATGAAGTTCAATGGCAGTGGTGACGACCAGCTGGCAAAAATGCTTCAGCTTGCATCCACAGTTGTGGATAGCACTACAAAATTTGTTTTGTTTCCCGAGACTGCTTTGTCGGATGGAATATGGGAAGAAAATCTCAACGACCACAAGCAGATTAAAACCATTGAAAAATTCATTCATGCATTTCCGAATGTAACTGTGATGATCGGCGCATCAACAGCAATGGTTTATGAAAAAGATTCATTGAGGAGTTTGACGGCAAGAAAATTTAACGACAGCGAAAACTATTATGATGAGTTCAACACTGCGCTGATGATTGATTCTTCAAACCATATCCGGATTTATCATAAAAGCCGGCTGGTGCCCGGGGTAGAGAAGATGCCTTATCCGAAAGTGTTCGGCTTCCTGGAAAAACTTGCGCTCGACCTTGGAGGAACTTCAGGGAGCCTGGGTACGCAGGAAGAAAGAAGGAATTTTATTGCGCGTGACAGTACCGTCATCGCACCAGCCATCTGTTATGAAAGCATCTATGGCGGATTCATGAGTCATTATATCAATAGCGGAGCACAACTTATTTTCATCATTACCAATGACGGATGGTGGGGAAATACTGCAGGTTACAGACAGCATATGAATTATGCAAGACTGCGGGCCATTGAATTCAGGAAGGGAATTGCGCGGTCGGCAAATACAGGTATTTCATGTTTTATCAATCAGCGGGGAGACGTCACCATGCAAACAACCTGGTGGGAAGAAGATGCAATTCAGAAAACACTTTATAAGAATAACATCAAAACGTTCTATGCAAAACATGGGGATTACCTTGGTGTTGGTGCTGCTTATCTGGCAGTGATATTGATACTCCTGACGCTTTACAAGAAATATTTTCGGAAGTAGCAGCAGTGATTCATCCTGAAATTGTATTTTCTGTTTGTAAAAGGAACGGGTGCTATTCTATAACCAGCTTTCTCATGAGATTCATTTCTTCATTATTGACACGTACAAAATAAATTCCTTTCGCCAATTCTTGAAGGTTTAATCGCGATGGGTAGCCGGCAATTTTTTCTGTGATTACGGTTATCCCTTAAAGGTTCAGGATTTCAATCGTTGCTTCCCTTGTTTCATATTCAATAGTAAGAACATTAGAAGCTGGGTTGGGATATATTTTCAGTTTATTATCTTCATCATTGTATCTGTAATTGTTGTCGTGTCCATGATATTCCGCCATTGATGGATAAGGTAATGGTAAACATACCCTGCGATGAATAAACTTCCAAAGGGTTTTGTAATGCTGATGTATCTCCGTTGCCGAAATCCCAATGCCATGAGGTTGCACCTGTTGACAGATCGGTAAATGCGATATTGAGAGGAGCGCATCCTGATTGAGGGCTGTAGGTAAATGCTGCCGTCTGCGCAAATATTTTTGATGATGACACCATGATAAATATAAATGGGGAAATCGCAAGCAGATATTTTTTCATGATATTTATTTTTGGTTTTTGTCTGTTATCATTAATTTCATATAGATGCTTAGCGATGGTGCGAAAATTTTGTAGCTTACTTCCAAACCTCTGAAGCAAACCTACCCAATATTTTTATATTTCTTCGACTCAACTGCCGGATTATCGAAACTCCTGTATCCCTTTCAAAGTTTTTCTAAAAGGTTATCTTCGCGCTCCCAAATAAATTTCTATAAATGAAGTATGATGTAACAGTTATTGGTTCGGGCCCCGGAGGGTATGTTGCGGCAATCCGTTGCGCCCAGCTGGGAATGAAAACGGCGATTATTGAAAAGTATAGTGTACTTGGTGGAACATGCACAAACGTAGGGTGTATTCCTTCTAAAGCATTACTGGATTCTTCTGAACACTTTCATAATGCTGAGCATAATTTTAAAACGCATGGTATAGAACTTAGTAGTCTCAAAGTCAATTTTGAGAAGATGATTTCGAGGAAAAATGATGTGGTAAAACAGAATAATGACGGATTGAAATATTTGATGAAGAAAAATAAAGTTGATGTTTTTGAGGGGGTGGGGAGATTTGTGAATGGGAATAAGATTGAGATTGATCCGTTCGCTGAAGCGAACGGGAATGAAAACGCGAACGGGGATAAAAGAATGGAAATAGAAACAACAAATGTAATTATCGCCACGGGATCAAAACCATCATCATTACCCGGAATAACCATTGATAAAAAAAGGATTATCACGTCCACAGAGGCACTGGTGCTAATGGAAATTCCAAAACATCTGGTTATCATTGGTGGCGGTGTTATCGGACTTGAGTTGGGTTCTGTTTATGCGCGACTCGGATCGAAAGTTACTGTGGTGGAATTTCTTGATTCTATCATTGCACATATGGACCGTTCATTGGGAAAGGAATTGCAAAGGTCATTAACAAAACTAGGATTCACATTTTATCTGCAGCATAAAGTAACTTCTGTTTCCGTTAAAGGGAAAACAGTAAGCGTGATGGCAGAAGATAAGTCAGGACTAAAATTAAATCTCGAAGGGGATTATTGTCTCGTAAGCGTTGGGAGGAAAGCATACACTGAAAATCTTGGACTTGAAAATGCCGGTGTGAAAACTGATGATCGCGGAAGAATTGTCGTGAATGAAAATCTGGAAACATCGGCAAAAGGAATTTATGCTATCGGTGATGTTGTAAAAGGTGCTATGCTTGCTCACAAGGCAGAAGAGGAGGGAGTTTTTGTTGCAGAGATAATTGCAGGACAAAAACCACATATCAATTACAATCTGATACCGGGCGTTGTTTATACCTGGCCTGAAGTAGCGGCGGTTGGTTTCACTGAAGAGGAACTGAAATCGCAGAAGCGGGATTACAAATCAGGATCATTTCCATTCAAAGCAAGTGGTCGCGCAAGGGCAAGTATGGATACCGATGGATTTGTAAAAGTTCTGGCAGACAAAATGACGGATGAAATTTTAGGCGTTCATATCATTGGTCCGCGCGCAGCAGACGTCATTGGTGAAGCAGTAGTAGCTATGGAGTTCCGCGCCTCTGCGGAGGACATTGCACGCATCAGTCACGCCCATCCAACATATTCGGAAGCGTTTAAGGAAGCATGTCTGGCGGCAACGGAGAATAGATCAATCCATATTTGAAAACAAATAGCGAATAATAAATATCGAATCCTGATAGCTATCGGGACGAAATCCGAAATCCGAAACTCGTATCCCGATTGCTTTTTGGACGAAATCCGAAAATTGATTGTTGAGTTTGAAAATTCGTATTTCGTATATTCGTACAGATTCGTTAATCGTAGAACAGTTATACGTGCATGAAAACCGGAATATTACTCGTTAACCTCGGCACTCCCGATTCTCCATCAGTGAAAGATGTGAGAAAATACCTGCGCGAATTCCTGAGCGACCCGCGGGTAATAGATACCGGACCAATAGCAAGGTGGCTACTGGTTAATTTTATTATTGCTCCCATACGAGCACCGCGATCTGCAAAGTTGTATGAGAAAATATGGACGGAGTTCGGGTCTCCATTGTTGCTTTACAGCACACGTCAGGAATACCAGCTTGCCGAAAAACTTGGCAATGATTTTCAGGTAGAACTGGCCATGCGTTATCAAAGTCCATCGATTCAATCGGCGCTGGAGAAATTTAAAAATCCTGTTTTCAAAAAAATAAAAATCGTTCCGTTGTTTCCACAGTATGCTTCTGCATCTACAGGTTCAGTACAACAGAAAGTAATGGAGATTGTATCCAAATGGGAAGCGATTCCTGAAATTGAATTCGTCAACAGCTATTGCAACGATGTAAATTATATAAATGCATTTTCCGAAATAGGTAAGAAGTACGATCCGCAAAAATATGATCATGTCCTTTTCAGCTTTCATGGATTGCCTGAACGCCAGATAAAAAAAGCGGATGTTCAAAGTTATTGCCTGAAGGAGAATTGCTGTGATTCACTCTGCGACAAGAATACATTTTGCTATCGCGCACAATGTTATGAAACGGCCAGACTGATTGCAAAGAACCTGAATATTCCTTTTGAAAATTATACGGTTTCTTTTCAGTCCCGACTCGGAAGGACCCCATGGATCAAGCCATACAGCGATCATGTTGTTGAAGGGCTGGCTCAGAAGGGTATGAAAAAGTTGCTTGTATTTTCACCTGCTTTCACTTCTGATTGCCTGGAGACGCTTTATGAAATAGCCGTTGAATACAATGTGCTGTTTAAAAAGCATGGTGGAGAAAAAGTTCAGCTCGTTGAAAGTCTAAATGATCATCCCTTGTGGATTAAAGCGCTGGAGAATATTTGCAGATCTTAAAACAAAACCTGACTTATTCCTTTCGCCACCAATCATCATTTTCTCCGTCATCGTCTTCGCCAAATCCATAATTGTAAGGGTTGCCATTTTCATCATCGTAATCTTTATCCGGATGATAAGGATAGTATTTCATCCAACGGTCTCCATGTTTTTTTTTAAGATGAGAAATCTCGCATGAAAGCGCCATTGCCCTTTCTTCTTCCTCAGATAATTCTTCATCAATAAGGCCTGAAAACAAATCAGTATAAAAGGCGCACTGACAGTATTCTCCAAGTGAGCATTTTTTTATTTGCCGGAAGAAGATTTCGGACGATTCTAGTTTTCGTTCTGTATGAATAGTCTGACAATCCTTATTTCATCTCCGGAAAAAATTCTTATGAAGTATATTCCGGGCGAAATATTTTTTATCCGGTAAATGTATTCTGAAGAATTTGATATTGCGATTTCAGAAATCAGTTTTCCTGAAATTTCATACATGCTAAATGAGTATTTTTTATCCTGAATCAGGTTATCTATTTTTATTTCATCCATTGCCGGATTCGGAAATGCCTGTATTAATGAAAGAGAATTATTTTCTTCGATTCCATTTGTAGAGCTGCATCGCTGTAGTACATAGGGTGTGTTGTTGTAGGCAGATGTACAACTGTCGCATAAAACAGACCTGATAAAACAACTTGCACGGTTCACGAGTTCATATTCAGGAAAAGAACAATGGTTGATGCTCAGTGGAACGAGATTCATGCGCGTACAAATTCCATTGGCATTTAACTTTGAATATAATGCTGATGATCCCGCTACCCAGTAGAATGACTGGCAAAAACAACTGATGACCTGTCCGTACTGGTTGGGTACCACGCAATCTCCTTCATCATGAAAAGCGATGAGTGGAATATTCCCATTGTTGAGTACTATGCTGTCTTTACTCACGGCGCCGCAATTGTCAATCACGCCTTTGATCTGATAATTATTGGGCAAAGAATTTCCTGAAGTATCTAGAAGCCCAACCTGTCCTGTACACCAGGAACAAAATGTATTTGCTTCCTGCTGGTCCCAGAATGTCGTATGCATTGCAGTGATGCTGCCTGCGCTCGTTCCGCCGATGAAATAATTATCCCTGTTAATTTTATAAGCTGAGCTGTTGGCATCAATATATCGCATTGCTGCGCGACCATCCTGTGCGGCCTGATAAGTAGCTGTAACTAAATTGAAACCTGAACCACCACATAGCAGACAAATGCTTAGTAGGTCGGTGCCTGCACAATTCCATCCGAGGCGGTAATTGATTGTTGCCGTTACAAAACCCCTGCGCGCAAATTCCCTGCACTGGTAATCCATGTCATGCATATTGCCGGCGAGAAATGCGCCTCCATGAATCAACAAAATGAAAGGCCTGGCATTCATGGTATCAATGGTGGTGTCAGGATAAAAAACATTCATCCTCAGCGTATCATTTACACCGGTGAAATAATTTTTTGCAATACCGTAAACGATATTGATATCAATTCTGATGTCGCTGCTATCGAAAGTGGCGGCATCGGTGAAGCGGTTTGAGGAACAGTAAGATGGAGTTTGGGAAAAAGCAGTTGTCTTTAGCAAACAAAGTAAAATCAATTTTGAAAAAATATTTATTATTTTCATTTAACTGCAATTTATATTTTGAAATGATCTGAATGAAATATCCGCTCAGCGAAATTATATTCAGTTTTAAACTACCCGATCTATAACCGATCTACCGCATCCTTATCCTCCAGTTTGAAGGATAATAATTATTAAACCTGTTGCCGAGAAAATTAATAAAACCCAGTGGATGTTGCCGGTGAGTAACCCATGCATATCCTTTTTCCATTGGCGGAATCTTAAAATCTTCTTTTCTCAAATACTTTAGTGCATCATCGTGATTGACTTCTACCGCTGGAAATGAATTTTTTCCGGCAAGTAATGATAATGCCAGTTCGTGTGTTGGTACTGCTTTATCGCCTTTTAATTCTGCAACACATGTTCCTGAATGGGTAACCCTAAGATTTTCTGAAAGGAATCCGATAAGTGGCAACCATTCCTCATGCATTGCGAAAACCATTTCATTTTTTTGCACCAACCTGTATTTCTTGTTTCCGTTTTCAATCCGGCTATTAAGATACTCTGATTTTTTTTGCAATGGTGAAAAATTAGCAGACCTCGTTTTCGTTTTTAACGAATTAAACGGCACTTCTTTTTTTCTCAGCACAGAAATAAATAAACCTTCACCCCTGAGCTGATGCGGATGGAATGCATAACCCGCAAGATCTTCCCCGCCGGTAATTTTTATTCCCCATTCATCTTTGATATCTAACGGCAGGCATTCCATCCTGTTGTTTTCACAAATCCATCTGACATTATCTTCATTCTCACTCCTGTTAAATGTACAGGTAGAATAAATTAAAATACCACCGGGTTTCAGCGAAGGAAGGAGTGAAGTAAGAATACGTTGTTGTCGCGCAGCACTGATTTCGCAATTGGATTCGCTCCATTCATCAATCGCACCGGGATCTTTTCTGAAAAGTCCTTCGCCACTGCATGGAGCGTCAATAAGAATTACGTCAAACAAATTTTCAAGCGCAGTAAAGGCGGAAGGGTCATTGTTGGTGATGAGCACATTCGGATGCCCCCACTTGATGGTGTTTTCTTTGAGAACAGAAATTCTTGAGCCAATCACTTCATTGGAGACAAGCATGCTGTCTTCATTCATCAGCGACGCAATGTGCGTGGATTTACCTCCGGGCGCAGCGCATGCATCGAGTATCAGTAATTTTTTTTCTGATAATCCTGTCTGAAGAAAAAGCTGTTCGAGAAACATAGAACTAGCATCCTGTACATAATAGCATCCCGCATGAAACAAAGGATCAAGTGTAAATGACGGACGAGCATTCAGGTAAAAACCAGTTGAACACCAGGGAATATTTTCATCACCGAAAACAATTTTTTTTCCGGGATTGATCCTTATTGCAACAGGCGCTTCCTTTTCTAAGGCATCAAGAAACAAATTGCTTTCCTCCCCAAACTGAGCATTAATTCTCGATACAAAGGCAGATGGGAGATTCAAGACATTTGAATTTAAAGCTGTGCCAGCATCTCTTTGATGATGGTGGTCAGTTTTTTTTCTGCTGCAGTAGCCACTTCAAGAACCTCCTCATGAGAAACTTTTTGCGCGGTTTCAAATCCTCCTAGATCGGTGACGATACTCACAGCAAAACAAGGCGTACCGCCATGACGCGCAACGATGACTTCCGGAACGGTACTCATCCCTACGAGATCAGCGCCGATGGTTTTGATGTATCTGTACTCGGCCGGTGTTTCAAAGCAGGGTCCGGTGACGGCTGCATAAACGCCAACGTGCGATCGATACCGGTTTTTGTCAGCAATTTTTTTTGCAATGGAAATAAGTTGCGGGTCATAAGGTTCGCTCATATCAGGAAATCGCGGACCGAGTTCATCATAATTTTTTCCGATCAATGGATTGGATGGCATCAGGTTGATGTGGTCATTGATAAAAACAATATCCCCGACCTGAAATTTTGGATTCATCCCGCCGGCAGCATTGGAAAGAAACAACCTGGATATTCCTAGTGCTTTAAATACGCGAACAGGAAAAGTTAACTCCTGCATCGTATAGCCCTCGTAAAAATGAAAGCGTCCCTGCAGTGCAATTACTTTTTTACCTCCCAGCATTCCGAAAATTAATTTTCCGCCATGACCTTTTACTGTGGAGATGGGAAAATGAGGAATGGAAGTATATGGAATCGAATGAAGTGTTTCGATTTCATTCACGAGTCCACCGAGGCCTGAGCCGAGTATGATTCCGATTTCCGGAGAGAAATTAGTTTTCTCTCTGATGTACGTGGCGGTTTGATTTATTTTGTCGAGCATAGTTCAATACAATATTATCAAATTGTTCTTTATCTGACTGGTGAAACTGCACCTGCACAGGAATATAAAATATAGGAAGTCCGCGTGTTGTTTCATCATGTTCAACATTGCGAAGCCGCATGGCATCCTTTTCCGTAGTAATGATGATCTTATTTGCATTTGCAATGTTATTAAAAGTTTCAGTGATAGTCTTCAGATCATTTGTTTTGAATTCATGATGATCCCTGAAAACAATTGTTTCAAGCTTATCTGTTTTGCGTTTTAAAAATTCTGCCAGTCCGGAAGGATTAGCAATTCCCGTTACCAGCAGGATCGTAAATCTCTTTTCAAAATAGTAATTGGTACCGATGAGCATGTTACCCTGTTTGTTGTTTAAACGGGTAATGTCGCCATATTTGAAAAAACTGAAGAATAATTTCTGATGAGGAAGCAATTCAATGTGCTCCATGAGCCGTTTTCTTTCAATGGGTACCAGTATATCCGGGCATTTGCTCACGATGATTACGTCTGCTCTGTTCATTCCGCGCTTCCATTCGCGAAGTGTTCCGGAAGGCAGCAGGTAATTTTTTTTCATCAGGGTATCGTGGTCGAGCAGCAGGATATTAAGTCCCGGTTTCACAGCCCTGTGCTGATAGGCATCATCCATCAGTATCACTTCCGGTTTAGGGCTGAGTTTCATCAGGTTTTCTATTGCTGCAACCCTGTCTTCGCCGACTGATACAGTAATGTCAGGAAATTTTAAATGATATTGCATCGGTTCATCTCCCACTACAGTAGTACTTGACGGATTGGAGACCAGCATATAGCCCTGTGTTTTTCTGCCATACCCGCGGCTCAACGTTGCTACCCTGAAGCTATCTTTCAACAAACGTATGAGGTATTCGATGTGGGGTGTTTTCCCTGTTCCACCTACGGTAAGGTTCCCGACATTGATGACCGGCATTGGAAAACCGGTGCTGCGGAAAATATTTTTATCGTAACAAAAATTCCGGAACGAAATCACAAGTCCGTAAAGCCAGGAAACAGGAAGAAGCAAAAATTTCAAAAACTGCATTGCGGCAAATTACAACCTGAAATGCAGAATATAAAATGTAAATCACCGTCTTTTTTTCTTTGTCAGATGTATGCGCTTCAGAAAACGACATGAAGATCTGCAAAATTCTGAGCCTGCTTGCACAGATGCATCAGGATCACTCATGACGGATTTAATTTCTCAGTTGTGAATGTGCAAAGAACTTACGCCGTCATACTCGCAATAATACTGACGAAGCGGATAGGAGGTAGGTCCGTTAACTATCGAGCCGTCGAGGATATTGTATTTACTCCCGCAATGGTAGTCCACAAGTCCCAATCCTGATGAATCAACAACGACCAAAGCACCGGAAGTATTGGGGTCGAAAGGACAAGTACGTTCATAGGCGGCAAACTCATCAATGGTTTTATGATAAACGATTATCCCCTTCACGCCTCCGGTAACGTACACATAGTTGCCCACGGTATTCAGTGTTTGAAAATCAGGTTGGGTGAGGTAAATATAAAAGTCCACGGATGCAGGCGGAATCTGATCCGTACTTTTCTTACAGGAGAAAATCAATAAAGGGAGAACGAACAGAAATATATTTTTCAAGATGTAAAACTCTTTTAGATATTTTTCGATTAACGTATATTAACCACAATTTATTACCTTCACAACCCAAATTAACAGTATGAATAACATCATTAAAGTAGCATTCACTTTTGTTCTGGTAATCTTTTTATCCTGCAAAGGAAACCAAAATTCATCGGAAAACAGCACTGTAGATTCAACCACAGTAGCAACTGACACCAATCATGTAGCAACTTCCGTTTACACCTGTCCAATGCATCCTGAAGTCGTGAGCGACCAGCCCGGCAAATGCCCTACATGCGGGATGGATCTTGAGCCAAAGAGCTGAACGCTAGGCCACTGTTAAATTTCTGTTTTAGTCCGGATAATTACTGTCTGACTTCCTGTTTTAAAACAATAAATCATTGTTAATCAGGAGGACAACATTATTAATGTCCTTTCGTTTATACTTTATGAAAGAATGGGTAAATATGAGAAGGGCGTCGGCATTACTCACGCTGATATTCATTCTTATGCTTTCAACTGTAAACGCTCAGGATGCAGAGACCAAGGATGTGAATGCGAGGTCACCCAATCCTGCTGCGATGAGCAGAAAGGAAAAGGAGGCGAAAAAGAAAAAAATAAAGCAAAAGGAGTTTGCGGCGAAGGCCATTGAGAAGGGGAAAAAGCGGCATGAAAAACTTCAGACGCGTGAGGTCCGAAAGCGAATGAAGAAAAGTAAAAATACAGCCAACCTCAACAATTCTCATAAAAAGGAATTTTTCATGAAGCGATGGTTTAAAAAGAAGCAGCGTACTAAAAAGCGCTAATGACGCTGTATTGTATTTCAAAAAAGAGTAAATTCATATCACTTTGAAACAAGTTGAATTTATTTGAGTAAACTGTTTATTAAATAAACCAAATCAATTACTCATTTTGTTTACCAATAAGAAGTATTATTTTTTCTGGTATTTCCTTTTACCGGTCATTTTTATCTCCTGTACACCGCAGAAGCGATTGACCTATTTTCAGGATAAGGGAGAGAATATGTCACAGATTCCAATTGATACCAGTTACGATGCGTTGATATATCCGAATGACATCCTCTCTATTTATGTAGCCAGTGTGAGTGATGAAGCATCCAAGTTTTTTAATTTTTCCACCGGGCCTGACGATGGAAACTCCCTCGTAAACGGGTTTGTAGTTGATCACTTCGGAAATATTCAGATGCCACTGGTAGGGGATGTGCATGTGGGCGGACTTACGACCTCTGATGCAAGGGATACTGTAAAAGCGAAATTAAGTAAATACCTGATCAATCCAACCGTTAAACTGAATATCAGAAATTTCAGGGTTACAATTCTGGGAGAAGTTTCCCGTCCGGGAGTTTACCCTGTATTGAATGAAAAAATTACACTCACCGAAGCACTTGCGCTGGCAGGTGATATTTCCAACTATGGCCTGAGAGAAAATATAATGATCATCAGGGAGACAAATAATAAGAAGGAGTTTGGATCGGTTGATATTACATCGCGAAAGTTTTTTTCATCAGCATATTATAACCTAAGGACCAATGATATTGTTTATGTTGAAACGGCAAGACGAAAAAGGGTATTCACGGAGAATTTTACACGGGTATTTTCGTGGATCACAGTTCCCGTATCCACAATTTACCTGATTTACAGGATCACAGAAAACAAATAATTTGTCTGAATGCAAACCAATAGTAATGACCTGAATGAGCAGTTTCGGGATTCTGAAAAAGAACCTGAATTTGACTTCCGACAATTTGTTACGAAGTATATTGTCAGATACTGGATTCTGTTTGTTCTCTCAATTGGTTTGGCATGGGTTGCAGGATATTATTACTATAACTACTATGCAATTCCGAGTTATAGCGCTACCACTTCAGTCCTCATCAAAACGAATGGCTCTAAAGTAGACGCAACAGATCTCCTGCAGAGTATTGGAAATTTTTCTACCGATCAGAACCTCCAGAATGAAATACAGATTCTTCATTCGAGAACCATTTTAACCAAGACAATAAAGGCACTCGACTTTGATGTAAGCTATGAGTTAAAAGAGGATGTAAAAGTCAGGGAGCTTTATAAAAACAGTCCGATTGAAGTGGTGGTGGATTCAATTAAGTACACTGCTTATTCGACGCCTATTTCTATTAATATCCAGAATGATCAGAAGTTTGAGCTTACCTATTTCAATCAGAAGGAAGGTAAGGAAACATCTCAGGTTCATCGTTTTGGGGAGCGATTCAGCACCCAGCTGGGTTTCATGGCTGTGCTGAAAAGAGATAATTTTAATGCAGGTGCGTACAACAATAAAAATTTTGAAAAGCGGAATTTTATTGTCCGTTTCAACTCCCTCAATAGTCTGCTATCGAAATACAGTGGTTCACTGGATGTGGGTGTTGCTGCGAAAGGAACTACCATTCTCGTATTGTCAATGAAAGACAATACGCCAGAAAAGGCAATTGACTTCCTGAATAAACTGGTTGAGATCTGGTTGCAGAATAATATTGAAGACAAGAATGAAATCGCCCGGAATTCATTGACTTTTATTGACGAACAACTGGCGCTGATATCAAAGGACCTCAATGAAGCGGAAGGGAATTATGAGAGATTCAGGACGCAGAAAGGGATTACCGACATCAGTTCCGATGCACAAAACTTCCTTGAAAGTGCAAAGCAATACGATCAGCAAATTGCCGGAATTAACCTGAAGTTGAGTTTCATCAATACCGTAGAAAATTATATTAAAGAGGGAAAGAATCTCCGCAGCCTTTCTCCTGCCAGTATGGGCATACAGGATGAACTCCTGCTGAAACTGATTTTTCAGTTAAACGATTTATATGTAAGCCGTGATAAACTTTCTGTCGGAGCGACGCCTGACAATCCAACGCTGATACAGAATGATATTGCGATTGAATCCACCAAAGCAAATCTTCTTGAAACATTGAGTAATATCAAGAAAGGAATGCAGGCATCTCAGAATACGGCGTATTCGGAATTGAGCAGGGTGGAAGGTAAAATCAGAACGCTGCCGGGATCACAGCGTGAAGTCGTGAATATTCAACGCCAGGTAGATCTGAATGCCGGTTTGTACACATACTTATCACAGAAGAGAGCGGAGACCGCCATCGTTCTTGCCTCGGCAACCTCCGACAATCGCCTTGTAGATAAAGCGTCTGCATCTTTCCGTCCGATAGAACCTGTGAAAGGACAGGTATATTCTATCGCGTTGATCATCGGTTTAATTATTCCATCGCTCTTTGTTTTTTTCAGGGAGGTATTGGATGATAGGATAAAAGACAAAAAAGACATTGAAAATATTTCAAGGATTCCAATGCTGGGAGTTGTAGGTGTGAATGAGGGGAATACTGATATTGTGGTAAGGAAAAATCCACGGTCACAGATTTCTGAATCATTCAGGTCAATTCGAACGAACCTCCAGTACTTTAATCTGGATACGCACAAAGTAAGTGTGAGCCTTGTTACTTCTTCCATTAGTTCTGAAGGAAAAAGTTTTTGCGCGATTAACCTTGCAGCGATGATTGCCCTTACAGGAAAGAAAACGGTGCTGTTGTGTTTTGATTTACGCAAGCCAAAACCACCTGAAAGATTTGATCTTAAAAGTGATTCCGGTTTAAGTAATTACCTGATCGGAATGGTTTCACTGGATTCGATATCGCAAAAAACGGACTTCGAAAACCTCGACATTATTTTGAGTGGCCCGAAACCACCTAATCCTTCAGAGTTATTGACGGTTGAAAAGCTGGATATTCTTTTCAATGAACTGAAGCAGAAATACCAGTGTATAATCGTGGATACGCCACCAATCGGACTGGTTACTGATGCGATGCTGTTGATTCCATATGCGACATCCACAATATATGTAGTGCGGCAAAATTTAACACGGAAGCAGCACCTGGAGGTAATCAATAAATTGTACAACGAACGCAAGATAAAGAACGTCGGAATTTTAATGAACGCTGTGAAGAGAAGTGCATTAAATTACGGATATGGCTACGGTTATGGCTATGGATACGGTTATGGCTACGGGTATTACGACGATGATATGCCTAAGAAGAAATTCTTCCGTCGCGAAAAAAAAGAATAATATTCAGCGCATTCTAAATTTTTATTTTGCTCGATAAAAATCAATCACAGGTGGGGAAAAATGTTGCTATCTCGCAATCAAACTATATTCCGTGGAAAGGATATTTTGATTCAATTAATAAAGTAGAAGAATTTATTCTCTATGATGACATGCAATATACCAAGCGCGACTGGAGGAACCGGAATAAAATCAAGACAGCACAAGGAATACAGTGGTTGACCATACCTGTGGAAGTGAAAGGAAAATTCTTCCAGAAAATAAATGAAACAAAAGTATCTCAGCGGGACTGGAATGAGCAACACTGGAAAACGCTAAAGCTTGCTTATTCAAAAGCAAAGCGCTTTACGGAAGTTCAGGGCTTTGTGGAAGATCTCTACATGACAGCAACCATGGAAGACCTTTCAATGATAAATTATCATTTCCTTAAAAACATCTGCGATTTTTTAAATATTAAGACCGCGATACGATTTTCAAGTGAGTTTGAATTGATTGGAGATAAGACTGCGAAACTCGTTGAAGTATGCAAGCAACTGAATGCAACAGATTATTTTTCAGGTCCCGCTGCAAAAAATTACATGGAAGAGAATTTATTTGAAAAGGAGAATATTAAAGTACATTATTTTGATTATTCCGGTTACTCTGAATATGATCAGTTGCATCCTCCTTTCGATCATGGCGTATCTATTCTTGATTTGATTTTTAATGAAGGTTCGGAAGCGGGATCATTCATGCATATGGTTGCCGGTTAAGAAAGCCGCAAGTCCGTTTAGCTTTTTCATCAGGAAAGATTTTTAGAAATTGATTTCATGTATAGCGTGCAATACAATCTCAATCGGAGATTACGTTCGTGCATAAGTCTGAAGTAACATCTGCTTTTCGACACATCATTTATAATTCAAATAAGAAATTACCGGAATTTTTTTCGTTGGAAAATCAATGCGTGAAAATCTGTTTTCAGTGATTAAAATTAAGTGCAGGTAGATCCTATGATATTCAATACTCCACCTTAAAAAAGGTTTCAAAATTTTTTCTGAAGTAGTCAAATTAAATGCCGGGTGTTTGAAACTATATCAGCTAAAAACACTAAGAATGAGTATGAATAATTCAATCATATCACCAAAGGCAAAAATTGCTCAAAATGTGCAAATAGGTAATTTTTGTGTTATTGAAGACGATGTTGAAATTGGAGAAAATGTCAAAATCGAAAATTATTCAATGGTTTCCAAAGGGTCGAAGATTGGCAAAGGAACAAAGCTGGGCACTTACACCAAGGTCGGCAAGAGTGTTACAATAGGAGAGAATTGCAGCTTTACTTCTTTCTGTGAAATACGGGACAATTGTGAACTGGGTAACGGCGTTTCAATGGGAAGTCGTTGTACAATTTCTGCGAATACAATTGTTGAAGATGGAGTGATAATGAAATATGGTTTTGTGGTAACAGATACACCGGTGCTTAAGGAGAATGAGGTAAAGAAAACCGGTATGTTGAAAAAGAATTCACGCTTCGGAGCCAATGTCGTTATCATGCCGAATGTGACCATCGGTGAGAATTCTGAAATAGGAGCCTGCTCTCAGGTGCGGCATAATGTTCCCGACAATGAAGTATGGTTTGGTTGTCCGGCTAAATTTTACAGGAAATCATAAAATTGAAATCTCCCGGCCTTTAAAGCCACATATGTATTTCAAAGATTAATAATCCGGAATAATGTCCAATCATCCGAAACAGTCGTTAAGTATTGTAATCCCCGTCTATAATGATGAGGATGTGCTGGATGAATTATTAAACAGACTGATTCCGGTATTGAATGAGCTGGCATCAGTTTATGAAATCATTTTTATTGATGATGGCAGTAAGGATAGTTCGTGGTCGGTGATTGAAAAATTAAAAAGGGACAATCAAGTTGTAAAAGGAATAAAGCTGGCAAGAAATTTCGGGCAGCAAAATGCAATTACTGCAGGGCTTGAAAATGCTGCACATGATATTATCGTGCTGATGGATTCTGACCTGCAGGACAGGCCTGAAGACATCCCTAAACTGGTTGAAGCATTACTTGATAACGATACGTCAATGGCGATTGCCAAGTGGATGAGCAGGAAGGATAGTTTATTTAAGAAAAGTGTTTCAAAACTTTTCTATCGTGTTTCTCAGAAAATTACCAACATCAATCACCAGCCAAACCTCGGTGTATTCCGTGCCATACATAAATCAGTTATTGAAGAGTTGAAAAGATACCAGGAGAAAACATCTACTACTCTGAGTGTTTTATACTGGATCGGGTCCGACTATGTCGCTGTCGAGTTGCAAAGGGATAAAAGATTTGCCGGAAAGAGTGGTTACACAATTAGTAAAATGCTGAAGCTGGCACTGGACAGGATTTTTTCTTTTTCAATGTTTCCGATCAGACTGGCAACTTATATCGGCATAAGTATTTCCATATTGAGTTTTATTGTCGGTACAGGATTAATCATCAGGCGTTTCTTCGGACACGTTGCAGCCGGATGGACTTCTATATTTGTTTTGATATTATTCTTGTCGGGAATCAATTTTTTATTTCTCGGAATTATCGGCGAATACCTCGGAAGAACTTTTCTGGAGTCGAAGCAAAGACCAAAGTATATTATTAAGAAAATAATTTGACGCGTGATAATTTCATATCTAAATGAAAAAGGTGTTGATCATAGGCGGGCCCGGAAATGCTACTGTAATAGGTGACGCGATTTCTGATGCCGTGAAAAGAGGATATAAAGAATATGAATTTGCCGGTTACGTAAACGATTCGGGAACGGAGATCGAAGGAATGCCTGTACTGGGTAAGCTTTCAGACATTGCCAGATTAACTGATGAGGATTATTATTTTATTTATACGATTTATAAATTTGATGACCAGCCTGAACGGATACGGTTATTTGATTCTTTAAATATTCCGGAGAGCAGGCTTGCAATTTTTGTTCACCCGACAGCATACGTTTCTCACAACGTTAAATTATCTCCGGGCTGTGTAATCATGCCTAATGTATGTATTACGTCAAATACCATCCTTGGCAAATCAGTAATCATCAGGCCGGGAACAACCGTGGGTCACAATAATATTATCGGAGATCATGTTTCAATTACGGCAGGTGCAAGTATCGGATCATGCATCAACATAGGTGAAGGAGCATTCGTGGGATTGAAAGCGTGTATCAGGGAATATATCACCATCGGAAAATATGCAATGGCTTCCATGGGAGCTGTTGTGGTGAAAAATATCGGAGAAGCGGAATTGTGGGTTGGCAATCCCGCAAAAATAATCAGACATGCCCACTGGGTTCAAAAAAAGACTGAAGAATAATGAATCAGATTCCTTTCAACAAACCATATTTATCAGGCAAGGAAACAGAATATATAATCCAGGCCGTTCAGTCGGGAAAAATTTCCGGTGATGGAATATTTACAAAAAGATGTCACAGTTTTTTCGAATCGAAATATGGATTCAATAAAGTATTGCTCACTTCTTCCTGCTCCGATGCACTAGAGATGACTGCATTGCTTATCAATACTGAACCGGGAGATGAAATAATAATTCCTTCTTTCACATTTGTAAGTACGGCGAATGCTTTTGTGTTGAGGGGTGCAAAAATCGTATTTGCAGACAGCAACGCGGATAATCCAAACATAGATGCGCAAAGCATAGAATCGCTGATTACAAAAAAGACAAAGGCCATTGTGCCTGTTCATTATGCCGGCATTGCATGTGATATGGGGGCGATAATGGCCCTGGCAAAAAAATACAATCTGTTTGTCATTGAAGATGCTGCGCAGGCAATTGATTCATATTATAATGGCCTGCCGCTGGGAACAATTGGAAACCTGTCTGCTTTTTCATTTCATGAAACTAAAAATATTATTTCGGGAGAAGGCGGTATGATTGCCATTAATGATAAACAGTTTACCGGCAGGGCAGAAGTTATAAGAGAGAAGGGAACCAATCGTTCTGCTTTTTTCAGAGGAGAAATTGATAAATACGGATGGGTGGATATCGGTTCGTCCTATTTGCCTTCAGATATGATTGCTGCATTCCTTTGGGCGCAGATAGAAAATCTGGAGAGTATTCAGTCGAGGCGAAAGCATATATGGAATATGTATTTTGAAAATTTTTCGCACCTTGAAAAGGCCGGGAAATTGAAATTGCCTCATCTTCCTTCTTACGCAACCAATAATGCACATATGTTTTATGTCATGTGTAATTCTTTAAGTGAACGTACAAGCCTTATTGAATTCATGATGAAAAGAAATATGCGGCCGGTATTTCATTACCAGTCGTTGCATGTAAGTCCTTTCTACAAAGACAAACATGATGACCGGGATTTGCCTTACGCGGATCATTATACTGATTGTCTGCTCCGGCTTCCGTTTTATTATGAACTGAGTGATTCGCAAATCAGCGATATCATTGGAACGATAAATCAATTTTATAATTGAGCATGGATAAGCGGAACATTTTTATTTTTTGTCTCGTCGTGCTTACCGGATATTTAATATTCGGAATGTTCTTTCTGGACGTACCGTATGTAAGACCGGATGAAGCATGGATATCGGCAAGGGTAAATTTTTTCATCAAATTCCACCACGTGGGTGATTCATTGTATCCGAAGGAACTTTCTCCGTTCTATGCCACCATTTTCAATGCTGTTCCCGGAAGCCAGTTTCTTGGATTGATCAGGTATTTTTCACAGGCGGTTTTTATTTTTTTACTTCCGCTTCACAATGTTTATGCATTACGCCTCGCTTCTTTTGGATGGAGTTTGCTGCTATGTTTGCTGACCTATAAGTTTGGTCGCAAAATCGGACAGGAGAAGAGCACGGCGCTGCTTTCAGTTGCCTGCCTCGTTATGATACCGGAATTCTTCAGCCAGCTTCACTCTGAGCGACCTGAGATTATGATCGCCACTGCATACCTGTTTGGGCTTTTGCTTTTCATGAAGAGTATGGAAATGGAAGAAGGGTGGAAAAAAATAATATCACTTTCCCTTTGTTGCCTTTACGGATGGGGCATCGTTATTATGATTCATGGAAATGCCATTGCACTTCCTGTAACATTCGGAGTCATTTATTTACTCAAAGAGTATAAACGATTTATCTCCCTGAATACAATATTCATCGGTGTGAGCTTGCTGGCGGGTTTGTATATGTATTATTACTTATTGCATGCGCCACAGATTTATTCAGGAATGAATGATGGCGGAGGAGGAGTAATGGAATCACAGGCACCGCCAATAATAGCCAAGGGTATCAAAAGCATTTTTATCCTGCCATATGCTTTTTTCAAAAAACTTGCAGGCTACAACATGTTTGCCAAGCCCGTTTCATTTTTTCTTTTTATGACTGCTATCGCTGCGTTTTATTATTTATTTAAAAAGGGAAAATCATCTGCTGTATTTTCCAGACTGGGGCTTATCGCAACAGCAGTTCTTACCCCGGCAGTAACATTGCTTTTGTTTTCCGGCAGTAACGGAAAATTCCTCATTATTTTATTTCCGCTTGTTGCCATTCTCATCGCTTCAGCAATTTCACAACTCAGTATCCAAAATCCAAAAAGATATACCACGATTACACTTGGCGTTTTAATCCTTTTGTTCCTGACTAATTTCAATGGAATTTCAAAGCAAAGGGAATACACAAAAGAATATTTTCGTATTCTCGGTGAAGTCGGGAAATCATTGCCGGACAGAACATCCACAATTATCGGGACCAATTATTATTATTTTAATTTTAAAAACCAACCTTATTATTCCATCGGTGCTATGATGAGTAAGTCGGGTAAGCCATCTCAGTCATTTGAAATGGGAGTCGAAGCTACAGGTACCCGCTATTTAATACTGGACGACTTTGCAATTAATAAGCTGTATGGCGACCGGGGAATAGCCTGGACTGACAGCATGTTTGATTTTCTTGATCATAAGTGTGAGTTGGTGAAAGAAATTGCAGCGAATGGATATGTGGGCTTTATTACCGGCGATCCACGGGTTCCTGATACGTATCCCGAACAATGGAAGTATCCGGAGCAAAAGATTTACCGTCTCACAAGAATCAGAATTTATAAAGTAGTCAACGGCTGATGGATCGAAATAAAAATGATAAATTATTTATTCATGGCAGCTAACGACCTAAAACAAAATTAAGGTTGGATAACTTAAAGAAAAGAACCGTTAAGGCACTTGCCTTTGACCTCATAAACCGCTTCTCCAGGCAGGGAATTAATTTTGCCATAACAGTTATTCTCGCCCGTATTTTATCACCCCGCGATTTTGGTTTGGTGGCAATGGTGAACGTGATTATTCTTTTCGCAAGTGAGATGAATCAGATGGGGCTGGGCAGCGCTATCGTTCAGAAAAAGAATGCCACAGACGAGGACTACGGCTCCGTTTTTTATTTTAACATGGGCGCCGGACTTATTTTAACGTTGGCAGTTTTTCTTATCGCTGGTCCTGTTTCAGCATTTTATGATTCACCGGAATTAAAACAAGTGATGCAGGTCATGTCACTTACGTTTATTATCAACTCATTTTGTATGGTGAGAACCAGCTGGCTGAGAAAGCACCTGAAGTTTTCCGTCATAACCGCTTCATCGCTCATTTCACTGGTTGCAGGAGGTTCAGTAGGAATTGCAATGGCATACCGGGGTTATGGGGTGTGGTGTCTGGTTGCGCAATCACTAATCAGCGCTGTGGTCAATAACATCTGTATTTATTTCCTCACGAAGTGGAGTCCGGTATTAATTTTCAAGTGGAAGGCGCTGAAGGACCTGTGGAAATATGGTATCCATATGTTTGGGAATAATATGCTGGATACATTTTTCAGCCAGCTCGACAATCTCGTGATCGGAAAATTATTTAATCCTGTTACGCTTGGTTTTTATAACCGTGCAAAATCACTGAATACACTGGTGAATGATTATTCATCAGGCGGAATGATGACGGTTTTCTTTCCGGTGCTCAGCAGCATACAGGACGACAAGGCGCGATATGAAGCCGTGGTTTACAGGTTTTTTCATGTCATAAGTTTCACCACTTTTTTTCTGTCGGGATTTTTCTTTCTCTGTGCAAAGGACGTTATCGTCATTCTCTTTACTTCGAAATGGATACCTGTAATTGCCTACTATAAAATAATGGTGCTTGCCGGATTTGTATATCCGCTCAGCGTAATACTGGTAAATATTATTATTTCAAAAGGAAATTCAAGGGCTTACCTGCGGCTGAATGCTATTAAAAAAAGTATTCTACTTGTAAATTTTGTCGTCGGATTTTATTTCGGGATTGAGGGGTTTCTTTACGGACTTGTGCTGGTAAGTATGATCAACCTTTCTTTCAATATACTTTTTGCTGCAAGAGAAATGGAGGTTAAAATGGTTTGGTTTTTTTCCATATTCCTGAAATACCTTGCAGCTGACATTGTCATCGTTTCATTATTTGTTATTCTTCAAAGATTCTTCCACGTGGAAGGTAACTGGCCGCATATGATGGTGATCGGTAGTATGTTTGGCGTAACTTATTATTTTATTACCCGGCTCCTTAAGTTTGAAGGGCAGAATTTATTCGTTATGGAATTGAAAAAACTAAACATTTCGGGTCGAATAAGTAAACTTTTCAGGTAAATTCAAGTATATCAGATAATGAATGAGTCCATATTTGTAACCCAGCCGTCCTTACCCCCTCTGGATGAGTATGTAACCTATCTGAAAGAAATATGGGATAGCAAATGGCTGACGAATAATGGTAAATTTCACAGGCAACTGGAACAGGAACTGTGCGATTACCTCGGGGTTAAATATGTTTCTCTGTTTTCCAATGGTACTCTGGCATTGGTGACTGCACTTCAGGCATTGCGGATTACAGGCGAAGTAATTACGACACCTTATAGTTTTGTAGCGACATCGCATGCATTGTGGTGGAATAATATCAAGCCGGTTTTTTCTGACATTGATCCGGTTTCACTCAATCTCGATCCTGAAAAAATTGAAGCGCTCATTACACCACTTACCACTGCCATTCTTCCTGTTCATGTATATGGCAACCCATGCAACACGGCACGGATAAAAGAAATCGCAGATACTTACGGGCTAAAAGTGATTTACGATGCCTGCCATACCTTCGGCGTGAAGATGAATGGTGTTCCGGTGCTGAACTTCGGTGATTTGTCAATCATGAGTTTCCATGCCACCAAGGTGTATAACACGTTTGAAGGCGGCGCAATTATCAGCCATGATGAGGCAATGAAAAAAAGGGTTGACCTTCTGAAAAATTTCGGGTTCGCAGGAGAAACGACGGTGATCGCTCCGGGTATCAATGCTAAAATGAATGAAGTGCAGGCGGCTTTTGGTTTGCTTCAGCTGAAATATGTAGACGGGGAAATTGCAAAAAGAAAAAAGATATTTCATTATTACCAGAAGAAGCTTGCAGGGATTAAAGGAGTTACATTCATTGAGGAAATGAAGGATGTCGAACATTGTTATTCCTATTTTCCGATATTCATCAATTCCGCCGAATATGGAAAGTCCCGCGACTATGTTTATGACGAGTTCAGAAAAATAAATATTTATTCGAGGAAATATTTTTATCCACTCATCAGTCAATTTCCTGCATATAGAGGCCTGGAATCAGCGGCACCAGGTAAATTGCCGGTTGCTGAACGCGTGACGGAAGAGGTGCTTTGTCTGCCTATTTATCCCGACCTTGAATATTCGATGATTGATTTAATTTGCGAGAAGATAAAAACATTAAATAGTTAGTTGCTCCTTCCCTTGGGTGCAGGGTAGATTCCCGGAATTGCATGCAGAAAAAAAGTACAGTCGTTGTTTTTTCCGGTTTCAATCAAAGGGCCGTTGTATCTTTTCTCCGCGTACTGGAGGAGCAAAAGATTGATTATGCCATCGTTGCAAAATCAGCTGACGACCCGGTATTCCTGACTTCCTACAGTAAAAACATCGTCTCTGTAAGGCACACCAGCTCTCTTGATCTTGAAGATTTTCTTACTCAGATAGAAAATGTAAAAAAGGCGCGGCAGACAGAAACCTGCTTTATCGCACCATCGGCAGAAGCCCTCAACAGATTTTTATTGCAGCACAGAATATTGCTTGAAAAAACAGGATGTATCATTCCTATAGTTGAAGAGCAGCTTTACAACAGCGTTTCAGATAAATACAGTTTTGGAATGTTGTGCAGTAAAAACGGTATCACAATTCCGAAGGAGTACGACAAAGGTGCTATTGTTAAACCTCCTGTCGTTGCCAAACCCCGGACTTATTTTTCAGGGTCTCAAAAAAATGTTTTCACACCCGTGCTCATTTATTCAGACGAGGAGCTAAACAAATTTGAAAAGGAGCACGAGCAGGATGACTTTTATTTTCAGGAGTTCGTGCAGGGTGAAAGTTTTTACCTCCTTTATTATTTCGATCAGCATGGTGAGGTTACGAAGTGTTCGCAACAGAATTTCGTTCAGCAGGCAGGAGGTAAATCAATGATTGCATGTCTTTCTTCCGATTATCACCGCTCCGGAGAGTCTGATAAATACGAGACTTTGTTTAAGAAACTAAATTTCCGCGGTCTCGTTATGATAGAAGAGAAGAAGAATTCCGGAGGTGCTTGTATGATAGAGGCAAATCCGAGATTCTGGGGACCTTCACAATTATTTATTGATGCGGGAGTAAATTTATTTTTGAGTTTTCTCTGCGACTTCGGTATCATCAAAGATAATAGGTCACAAGGGAGTTGGAAGGTGAATACCCGTTATTTCTGGTTTGGAGGCTTGGTTGAAAATTTACGCAACCGTTCCGTTCCGGCATACGGGAATTATACAGCACAGGAGTTGACCAACGAGTTACCGCTTTGGTTAAGCGCTGATGTTTACCGGAAGGGTGACACAGAGAAATTATTTTATAATGAATTAAGCTAAGTCAGGAAAAGTATGGATGTTATTGAGCGTTTAAAAAGTTTGTATGCAGCAGGGAACAAGCATGATAATTATCAGAACCTGCCTGTGTTTGTACAGCAGGAACTGGGATTCAATGTAACCATTGATGAGAACTGGCGCGGAGATACTGCGCGGTTTAATTTTTACCTTGAAGAATTGAATTTTAATCCCGGAGAGACGGCGATTGATGTAGGAGCCAACACAGGATTTTTCACATTAAGTTTAGCGCACCGGTTTCCTGAAGCGAAGTTTATTGCCTGTGAAATGAACCCTGATCACGTTGCATTCATCGGAGAGATCGCGGAGTATTTCAAGATGGCCAATGTGGATGCGCAGGTGCTGTCAGTAGATATGAAAGGGCTGAAAAATTTGCCACTCAGTGAATACGTACTTCATTTTAATGTGCTGCACCACGCCGGTGTTGATTTTGATAAGGGAGATATTGCTGAGGTAGATCATTTTTACGACTACTCCGTTAAATATATGATTGCACTTGCGGAGAGAACTAAGAACATCGTATTTCAGATGGGCTATAACTGGGGAGGAAATAAATTAAAACCCATCGTTTCTTTGCAGGATGATTTGATGAAACTTACTTTTACTATTAAATTGCTCCACTCTTCTGGATGGAATATTAAAGATATAGCTTTGTGTTCGAAAAA
>JBBRAY010000010.1:0-89026 GCA_038206355.1 Bacteroidia bacterium | reverse complement strand
TTTTATTCTGCTTTTTTTTCTTTTTTTTTTTTTTCGTTGGGGGGGGGGGGGGGGGGGGGGGGGGCGCGCCCCCCCCCCCCCCCCCCCCCCCCACTCCCCATAACCCAAACCCAGATTGTCATTCCGAACGAAGTGAGGAATCTCCTTTGCATAAATTATATCTGTTCAATTTCTGCTTTAGATTTCTTCATCTCATTCCTAGACAAACTTCCTGCTTACTATTTCCTTCTCTTTTTGCAAGGTTATAAAAGATACTCCTTTGGCGAAAATGCTTACATCAATTTGTAGGGTAGCATAGCCCCCGTTAAACACTTCTGTTGTTTTTTCAGAAAGAAATTCCACGATGTAGTGCATTCCTTTTACTGTTATACAAATCCTTCTAATGGAATATTTACCTTCAAATCAGGACTAAAATTTTCCATGATGAAAGTTTACAATTCCATTGGTGACTGTGTAATTAAAAAGGAGTATGCAAACAGTATTGATCTTACCGGTCGCGCGCCTGGAATTTATCTCCCCTCTTTATTCTTTTCACGGTCCAGCTTCTTCATCATTTCCCAGTATTCCCTTCCATAGCCGACAAAAATTTCTTCACCTTTCAAAATCTTACGGGTTGATTTGATAAAACACCTCTTTTCCTTCTCAATGTATTCAGCGTTGTTTTTGAGCCCTGCACTTCGGTTCCAACCCTTTGCATCATTTGCATATCGTGCAATTACCTTCTTATATGGCTTTGCATTAATCACTCGTTTTGAATTGATATAATACAAGTATCCATTGGTGCCGTCTTCATGTTTAATTTCATCCCATGTCGATATACGGCCTTTGTATTCCACGATCACTGTTCCCTTCGGAATCTCAGCTTTCGTGAAAAGTCCTTTGCCTGCATTGGGTAATCCTGATTTTTTCAGATAGAGTTGTTTTTCGAGTAATGCCATTTTTATGTTTTAGGGCTGCAAAGGAATTAAATCTATTCCTTAAACACAGAAATACTTTTTAAAAATAGCAGACTAAGATTTTTTCTTTTCCTGTAAATGGTACGTGGATACGTAAAATCGTAGAATTCAATGAGCAAATTAATCGGGACATTAAATCAGTTTTTCCCTGCCGGGTTTAACGTCGGGTGGTTAAACTCATTGAACAGCCGAATACCACAGCGGGCAAGGAGAAAGGCGGGATCTGGGGTTCGTTAAAGAGAGTTGAGCACAGTATGGGAAAAAATTGCTATTGTGATCAGAGGTGCAAAACGCAGGATAGCTGTATCAACCACTTACCTTCACGCGCAGTCTGGTACCGGGTGTGAGGTCGTTGGTATTGAGATTATTCATTGTTTTTATCTCAGCAATAGTACCGTCATAGCGCTTGGCTATGCTGTAAAGTGTATCGCCTTTTTGAACTACATGCCAGGTGTATTTTTCTGAAGCTGAACTATCGGTATATACCACTTTGGTATTTGTAGTTTTGGCTGTAACGGCAGGAGTTGACTTTAAATTTGCAGAAGGTATGGCAGGTTTCTTTACTACACTGCTGATCTGCGCATTCTCTTTTACTGTGACATAAACCAGCAGACGTTGACCTTTAAAAAGTTTGGTTCCTTTGAATTTATTCCAGCGCTTAATGTCATTGATTGTGCATTTGTATTTATCAGCAATGGCAGAAAGGTGTTCTCCGCCTTTTACAGTATGATATTTTTTTATCTGTTTCGTAATGTGATCAGCGACAGAAGATTCATCTACTGAGGCAATGTTTGGTTGTGAATCAGGTGTATAGAGTTTATCAAGTCGGGCGAGATAGGTATTTATCTTGCTGGTTGGAAGCCGGAGTACCATCGGTTCGTTTGCTTCGGGAATAATTCCACGCATGTAAACAGGATTGAGGTAGGTAAGTAAATCAAGCGGTACGTCAATCACCTCAGCCACATCGCGCAATGAAATCTTCTGATCAACGAGAACAGTATCTGCTTCATAAAAAGAAATGACAGGAGTAACAGCATTGAGGTTGTGCTCTGCAGAATAATTCATCAGGTACGTAACAGCAATAAATGCCGGAACATATCCGCGTGTTTCTTTTGGAAGGTATTTACTGATCTCCCAGAAATTGGTTTTACCTCCGCTTCGCGCAATGGCTTTGTTTACGTTTCCGGCACCACAATTATAGGAAGCTATAACAAGCATCCAATCATGGTAGATTGCATACATGTTTTTGAAATAATCACATGCTGCCTGTGTGCTTTTCACCGGATCGCGCCGCTCATCAACATATGAGTTCACTTTCAGGTTGTACATCTTTCCTGTCTGAAGCATAAACTGCCACAAACCTGTAGCACCCATTCTCGATTTTGCAACTGGGTTGAGGGCCGATTCAACGATACTCAGGTATTTGAATTCAAGCGGTAGTTCATTCCGGTCAAGCGTTTGTTCAAACAATGGAAAATAGAGTTGTGCCAGTCCCATCACCCGCTCAGTAAGGCCTCGTTTGCGGAGGGCATACATTTCTATATAATCACGAACCTCCTGGTTAAATACCAACTCCATCGGACTCTGAATTTTAGAAATACGTTGTGCATATACTTCGTCGGAGTATGATGGAATCTCGAAAGGCTGAAAATTGTTCGGTTGCGTTCCAGCGCTTGCGAAATTTAACCTTTCGATATAATTGAGATTAACAAGACTATCCAACATTGCAACAATCGGATCATACTCGCATACTTTTGTTCCGGGCGGGCAATCAGAATCTGCATTCTGCGCATACCCGGGTATAAAAAGCGAAAACATCGCAGCCAGAAGCAACGATGTTTTTTTTATCTGTTGGAAGGATTTTTTCATCCGTTTAATTCTTTAATGTTTTCAATCTACATAAGTGTCTTGCTTCGTGTGCGGCAAAAATAGAAACTTGTTTTGTTTTTCCTAAAATTAACGATGATTTGGCAATGAAGTTGAATGAATGTTGCCCATTTTCTTACGCATGTCGGATTTTAATCTTTTTCGCCACCCCAAAGTTACGGCCTGAATTGGAAAACAGGTCATTCATCAAGCTATTCTGACTTTTTGCCCAAACAAACAGAACGTTCATATTCACTAATACTTCGTTTACGGAAAATAAAAATCATTCGCTCAATGTTGGATTAAGTTCGCATTGTCTTTCTGACCAACCTCAACAACCGGAGCCCTGAAATGTTCCGGTTGGACTGCAAACACAACCAACCTTCGCAGTCGCAGATACCGGGTTTTTCCTGGCTTCATATCAATCAAATTAAAACCTGATAGTTATGGCTATGGAAACCGCTTTGTTGAATTGTTCCGTGCGTGAGGTAATTCAACTTTTAAAAGGACTGCTGAGAAAGCAGGGATATGAGATTGAAAAAATAGATCTGAATGAAACCATTGTACTTGCTTATAGGGATGGCAAATGGTTTTCGCAAAAGCAACATGTGTTGTTTCAGATTTCAAGCCTCGATGATCGGCGCACACGTGTCGACGTTACAGCTACGATTGAAGGGAATAAGAAATCAGTTATAGCAGAGGAATTATTAGAAGAAAAAATTGTTTCCAGTATTTATCATTTCAACCAATGAGATTTTTAAACCCAACGGACTAAATTAAAACGTTATGAAATTTGAAGAAATCACTCCTCACCTGAACAAAATCGCAACGCTGTACCTCCGCAATAATAAACGAAAGGTTGGCTGGCTATTTCTTGGCAATTCAGAACGACTGCCGGATGAAACTGATGGCGAAATATTTTTTGTAAACGTTCAAAAGGGGCGTCGGTTGGTGCAACACATGCATTCGTCTGACCAGAGCGCACTGGAACCCGTAAGGGAAACCATACCGGTGAGGGAAATTATGAGGATACGAAGTTCAAAATAATTTTCTTCAAAAACGGAAAGCGGCTCCGGAATTAATTCCCGGAAACCATTCAACTATTTCTTCTCGTCAGCTTTTTCATTCTCACCACCCTTGCTTGCATCTTTGAATTCCCTGATTCCTTTTCCAAGACCTTTCATTAACTCAGGAATTTTCCTGCCACCGAAAAGTAAAAGCAGAATAAGTGCGATAATGATCACTTCCTGTCCACCTAATATGCCGAGAATAATTTGAAGAAACATTTGATATGATTTAAAATTGAAAATTCGTTCGTAGTTGAAATAAGGGCTCAAAAGTAGAATATTAAACTGCCCAAAGCAAACTTCCGTTAAACCTGATAACTGTGGGGTCTTTTTCACAATACCGGGTTAAAATTATACTTTACCCGGCGTTTCAGGTACTTGAGTATCAAACCCATTGAAATATATTATCGGTCCCCCATGTCAATTCGCCTCAAACCAATCCATTCCCGGATTTATGTCTTTAACACTTTGGACGAATTTATCATAACTTTAAATTCGTGCATACCATTGAAGTAGTTGTGCGAAATTTCACAGGCAGAAAAGTCACATATCTTTTTTACAATAGCCATTCCTAGTCCGGTGGAATCAACTTTATCTTCTCCGCGTTTGAACCGTTCAAAAATCTGTTCAGATGAAAGGCTCGGCGCATTTCCGGTATTGGAAATCGAAAAACCTTTTTCATCCATGGAGACAGTTAACAACCCGTTTTCTTCATTGTATTTGATCGCATTGCTAAGCAGGTTGGTGAGAAGTATGTCAACAAGTTGCGGATTCATTTTCACTTTCATCCGCGGGTTGAGATTTTTGGTAACCTGAATGCTTTTTCCTTCAATGAAAATATCCAGTTGTGCAAGGTGTTTTTCTATGACATCGCTGAGCAGTAATTCATGTTCATCAGCAAACTGGTTATTGTCAATCTTTGCGATCAGTGTAAGCCCCTTATTCATTTTTGACAACCTGTTAACGGCATCAAGTGTAGTACGGATTTGTTCCTGCTGTTGCTCATTCAGATTTTCAGATTGCATGAGTACGTCAAGTCTGGAGTGAATGATGGCCAATGGCGTCTGTGTTTCATGCGACATATTTTCCGTAAACTCTTTTAGGTTTCGGTAGTCGTTGTGGACTTTGTCGGTGAGCTTCCGGAGTTCGTCATTCATCCTGTTAAACTCCTCAATGGCGCTTGTTCGGAATTGTGGTTTACCTTCTTTCCTCAAATCAAAATTTTTCAGGAGTCTTAATGCGGCATAAAACGGCGCCCATATTTTTATGGAGAACCACCGGTTGAGAAAATAAAAAGACAGGATCATATTCAAACTGATGAGACCCACTGCCATGAGTACACCATACATCACGTCTTTATTTTCTGTAAGTCTTCTCCTGATTTTAATCCGGTAACCGGTGCTGTCTATTTGTTGTTCGTAGGAGAGGATGCGAAATGACACTACGTCTTTTTCAAACTGGTCATACATTTCTGTATCCCGCATGTGAACACGAAACGAAGTGAATTTATCAATGGGCTGCACTTCAATATGGTCCCCGAATTTAAAACTCATATGCTGCAGATGCTTTTCTTCATACAACTGCTGATCAATGATCTGCTTTTCATAAAGCATGTGATCCGTGATCTCTTTGTCAAAAAGATAAAATAAACGATAGGTAAGAAACCCGCAACCCAATAGCATCAGTGCAACGGCAATGATGATATAATAGCGGTTGGTTGCATTGAGTAACTTCATTCACTGTGGAATTTGTATCCTACTCCGTAAACGGATTTAACGTAGTCGCGGCCGCCGTGGTCAATAATTTTCTTGCGGAGATTTTTGATGTGGCTGTAAATAAAGTCGAATGAATCGGCCATGTCGGCATGATCGCCCCAAAGGTGCTCGGCAATAGATTCTTTGGTGAGGACTTTATTGGAATTGCTCAATAAAAACATTAATAGATCGTGCTCGGTTTTAGTAAGGGGAACCTGTTTGTCATTTACAAAAAACATCATTTCATCAGGAATGACACGAAGTTCATTCATCACCAGTTCTTTTTTACCCTGGAAAGATCGCCTTCTGAAAACTGATTTAATGCGCGCAACAAGTTCCGGCATGTGAAATGGTTTGATGATGTAGTCGTCAGCGCCGATGTTCAAACCGGAAAGTCTGTCGTCAAGAGAATTTTTTGCAGAGACAATTAAAATTCCTGTCTGGTGATTTTTCTTTTTCATTTCCTCAATCACTTTCAATCCGCTGCCATCAGGCAAACCAATGTCGAGTATAATGCCATCGTAATCGTACAGGTCAATCCGTTCCAGGGCCTCTTCAAGCGTGGATGCTTTTTCGCAACTCATCCCACTTTGATGAAGGTAGTCAACCATTGCGTTCAATAAATCTTTTTCATCTTCTACTACAAGAATTTTCATGATCTGATTAAGAATTTAAATTGTGAAAAGTGATAAAGGGGCATCATGGTGTGAAGGTATAAAATGATTAACAAATGTTTGCACCACACGTTATTCACGTCTGTATATACCCTAATAACAAGTGACGAAAGTACTTTTATCAAAAAAATGAAATTGGTATGCGAAATGAACATGTTCCGGGATATACAATAATGCATTTCAATATTCAGATTTTGCACAACATATCTATTGACCGGTGTAAAAAACCAAAGGCAAATTTTCCATTCACATGAATTTACAAATCAGATAGCAGCGAGATTAATTTTCGTCCTCGTGTCCGCTGTCATCTTCCAATGATCTCATTCGTATCAGGGCTGATTTTTTTGGATCCGAACCGACAATTGTCAAACTTTAATATCTCTCCGGTCACCAAATAAAAGAATCGGTGATTGCTGAAAACAAATCATGCACCATTACCGTTTCTGCCTTTCCAAGGGGTGTCTATCTCCTTACTGCAGAAAACTGCTCACAAAAATTCACTGAAAAAATAGTAGTTCAATAATTGAAAAGCAATATCATTGCTTTTTATTTTTTCATATGATCAGAATTAAATTTCTCGTTTTATCAGGAGCATTGTTCTTTCTTGTTTCCTGTAGACATGAAACCGATTTGACAAATGTGCCTGCCGTTCGTTTCAGTACAGAGATTCAAACCCTGCTTTCCGGGAATTGTACCATGAGTGGGTGTCATGATGGCGGGCAGCAGTTTTCATTAATCGGATATGATAATGTAATTTCGAACGGTTCTGTAAAAGCATCTAATGCGCGGAATAGTAAACTATATCGTTCCATTACCGGACGTGAAGGACAGATCATGCCGCCAACTTCAAATCCGTCTCTTACCACGAAGCAAATTCAACAGGTATATGTCTGGATTGAACAAGGTGCTTTAAACAACTAATATAAAGAATGAGAAGAATATTTTTTCTTGCTGCAATTGCATTATGTACCGGATGTTATTACGATAACCTCGAAGAACTTCATCCTGATATAGGAGGTGTATGCGATACAACAAACGTCACCATTTCTTATGCAGCTGATGTCGCACCCATCGTGAGTTCAAGCTGCGGTATCACTGATAATGCCTGTCACAATACAAATAGTTCTGACAGTCAAATCGGACTCGAAACCTATGCAGGAGTAGTTGCGAGTATTAGCCCCGACAACAGATTTCTTCTAAGTATCATTCATGATCCGGATGCGAATGAAATGCCAAAGGGAGGCGGTAAGCTTGATGAATGTTCCATTAGTAAAATAGAATCCTGGATTAATCACGGTTACATAAACAACTGAACACAACCATGAAACTGAAATTCCTCTTTTCAATTTTACTGCTATCCTGTTGCATTCAGTTGCAGGCTCAGGATTTGTGGAACCTTGTTGACTCCGTTCAGAGACAGGAAAAAGAATTTACCAATGCCACATTTAAGACTACACGATTGGTCAATCAGCATACGCTTGAAACGGTTGGAAGAAGAACACTGGATCTCAGGATTTCTCACAGGTTCGGATCACTCAACAGCGGCTCTATCAATGCATGGGGAATTGACGGGCCCGTAAATATTCGCCTGGCACTTGAATACAGTCCTGACGGCAGGTTCATGTTTGGAATTGGCCGCACTTCTATGGAGAAAATGGTGGATGGGTTTTTGAAATTCCGTTTGTTAAGACAAGCCACAAATGGCGGCTCACCTTTAAGCATTACACTTTTCACAAGTGCTTACAGGATTGCCCTAAAAGACAACAATGCTTCACGGCTTGGATATGATAAATACAAACCGGAATCCAATCGCTGGTCATATGCTTATGAAATAATGATTGGGAGAAAATTTTCTCCGGCATTTTCATTTCAGGTAGCGCCATGGTTTGTACATTACAATCTTGTTGAAAAAATTACTGATAAAAATGACGCCTATGGGTTGGCTTGTGTAACACGACTTAAGTTTACCAAGCGGATGGCAATCACTTTTGAATATGCATACCGCATCAATGAATATTCAAAAACGAAATACTATGACAGCATGGGTATCGGATGGGAGATTGAAACCGGAGGACATGTATTCCAGGTGCATTTTGTCAACTCGCTGGGTCTGGTAGAGAATCAATTCCTGACGCATACTGATACCAAATGGAACAATGCGGGAATACGCCTTGGATTTAATGTGTCAAGGGTATTTACGTTGTAAGCCTGATGCGATGAAAAAGATATTTTTATTTCTGACCTTTATAATTTCCGCATCCCTTAATGCCGGAGCTCAGATTTATATGGCAAAGGAAGCCGACATTAGTTTTTTTTCCGCCTCGTTAATTGAAAATATTGAAGCACATAATACCGCTTGCAAACCGGTGATGAATACTGCCACGCAGGAAATTTTATTCAAGGTTCCGATTACCTCTTTCAAATTCAGTTCGGCATTGATGCAGGAACATTTCAACGAGAATTATATGGAGTCGGATAAATTTTCGTTCTCGTCTTTTGCAGGAAAGATTCAGGAGAAGATTGACTTTACCAAAGACGGCCAATACGAAGCAACGGCGACAGGAATGCTCCTCATGCACGGTGTTTCAAAACAGGTTACTGCCACCGGAACAGTTACCGTAAAGGGATCTCAGATTACGATTAAGTCTGTTTTTAAAATTCGCCTTGCTGATTTCGACATCAAGGTTCCCTCTCTGTATATTCACAACATTGCAGAGGAGGTTGAGATCAGGGTTGATGCTACGTTGATTCCTTTTGTGAAGAGCTGATTGGATAAAGGAGGCCGCAGAACTTGTCCTGCCTAAACGCGAGTCGCAGATTGGAATTGAATCATGACAAACTGAACGCTGATTTTCAGGATGGTGATGATCTGTTAAGATAATTACATCTACGTAAATCATAACCGTAAGAATTGATAAGTGTTTCGGTTATTTAAGAATAGTTCGCTGATGAATTAAGGCTATTTTGGTCTTTAAAGATTTTATCAGCGCTCATCATAACCATCATAAAAAATCAGCGTCCCGATCAGTCGGGACGGCTGTTCAAATTATTAGGCTTGCACAATACATAGAAATCGCAGATCGTTTTTTGATTGCATTAAATCTGTGCATCTGTGGCAATTCCAATTTCATTCGCCTCGCAGTTGCGGGTAATTCAATCTATGATGTTAATCGGTTTCAGAAATTTTCTTTTGTTGCAGCGAGGATTTTCATGGTCTGCTTGTGCTGAATGAAAGCAATCAGCTCGCAGTTTTTATTGGGCACAAATTTTTTCAACGGAATTTTAATTTGCACTGATGAACCATTTACCGCCTCTGATACAAAAACCCGTACCACGCCATCATGCGTCAAGGTCATTCCTGAATTTTCGCCTTTGCCGATTTTTGAAACAAGCTGGTTTTCTGTAATGGCAAAACGGAAGAAAAAATTCTTATCCGTTTTCGAAGACTGAACTTGAACAAATACAGTATCGCTTTCAACAGAATCGATTTTTATTTTCAGGAGTATGTCTTCGTGAGTCGAGAGCGCCGAAGTAACGGCTGTTTTTGCTTTTTCCGAATTTGATCCGGTAAAAGATTCTTTTCCGTTTACGATCATCATCGGTGTATAAATACTTTCTTCGTTAAGCACGCTGCAATAATTTTTCTGTCGGTTTGTATATTGAAAACTACTGAAGGGGTCTTTCCATCCGAGGCGGTTCCAGTAGTCAACATGGTATTCGAGACAGAAAACATTTTTTTGATTTTTTACCGCATCTGCTTTGATGTCTGACAATACTTTTTCAGCCGGGGGACAACTGCTGCATCCTTCGCTGGTGAAGAGCTCTACAACGGCAAAGGGTTTTGGATTTTGCGCATCGCCTGCCTTCCACAAAAAGAAAAAAAGAAAAATCAAAAATATTTTAATTCTCATTGAAAAAATTTCTTTTCCATGTTCAACCATTCCAGTGCAGAACCGCTGAGTAATAATTCCTTTGTAGCATTATCGTATGGCATACTTTCTATCAGCTTTCCGGGAGCCAGTTCGCCAAGTGGGAAAGGATAATCGCTTCCCAGTGCAATCCTGTTTGCGCCCATAAATTTTACCAGGTAGTCGAGTACGTTGGGTTCATGAACGAGTGAATCAATAAAAAATTTGCCTACGTATGATCGCGGGTTTTCATTGTTGTGAATGGCAACGAGATCGGGGCGGCTTGCAAATCCATGTTCTATTCTTCCGATGAGTGAAGGAAACGTTCCTCCGCCATGCGCAAACGCCACACGGAGCTTAGGTAATTTTTCAAATACGCCGCCGAAAATCATCGAGCAAATTGCCAGTGCAGTTTCAGTTGGCATTCCCAATAGCCACGGCAACCAGTAGCGTTCCATTCGTTGTTGTCCGGCCATGTCCCACGGATGCACAAACACAGAAGCATTGAGTCTTGATGCCGCTTCGAAAACGGGTAACAGCGCCGGCGAACCGAGGTTCCAGTCGTCAACCACGTGCGAACCAATCTGCACACCACGTAATCCGATTTTCATGCACCGTTCGAGTTCAGCCACAGCCATCTCCGGATCCTGCATTGGAATGGTACCGAGTCCAACAAAACGTTTCGGATAACGGCTTACGATTTCCGCAATGTGGTCGTTGAGAAACATGGAAACGTCAAGACAATCTTTCGGCTTGGCCCAATAAGAAAACATAACGGGGATGGTGCTCAATACCTGTACGTTCACTCCATGATGATCACATTCTTTCATTCGCACTTCCGCATCCCAGCAATTGCTTTCCACTTCACGGAAAAATTTATCGCCGATCATCATGCGTGCGCTGCAATTTTTGTGGTGTTGCAGATGTATAAATCCACCATAGCCGAATTTTTTTACCCAGTCGGGCATGTGCTCGGGGATGATGTGGTTGTGGATGTCGATTTTAAACATGGGTACGAAATACGAATAAAGGCATACGAAAATACGAAGTACGGATGGTCAACGAAGTACGAATTAAAGCGTACGAATCCCGATAGCTATCGGGACGAAGTACGGATTGGGGCGAATCTACGAAGTAGTTGGAAAAGTTCAACGAACAATGGACCACAGTTTGAATCAGGCAAAAAAAAGTTTATAAATAATTTGAGATAAAAAATCATTCGGGAAGTCGGGATTTGAATTGTGGTTCCCCTTTGGGGGTCAGGGGTGTAAGTGACAATAGAACTTCTATTTTCAAATGCTACCCGCATCCCTTCCCCTAAAGGGGGCATTTGCGCGGACTTTCATCTTCAATGAATACATCTATACATTTATCAACCGCTAATCTCAATGATGAATTTCATTTAGGAATGGGAGATATACTAAAATAGCCCCGGCAGAATGACGGGAGAGAGCCCGAGGGCGAATGGGGACTTGAGCTTCAAAAGATTCGCAACTATTTTGAGGGACTGCTTCGTGTCTCGCAGGGACAACACTCAAGGGGGGACTGCTTCCAACCTTCGCTAAAGCTATGGATGACAAGCGTGCCTCGCAGTGAAATCCATGTTGTTCAACTCCATCGTTCACCCCTTCCCCTAAAGGGGGCATTCGCACAGACTTTCATCTTCATTGGTAATTACGGAGCATTAATCATTCTGCAATCTCAATGACACAATGAGGGTTTTCGGATGTTCTCAATCAACTCTTCAACTCAACTTCGGAGGTGGTTCCATGATGGTTCCGCAATTCTTACACGTGCGAAGATCCAGGTTGGAATAAAACTTATCGAAAATTTTTGGTAACTCAGTGACGATATTGGTGAGTGGAAAATATTCTTTGTGCAGTTCGTTGCCGCACTTTTCGCAATACCAGAAGCAGCCGTCCATTTCTTTTTCGTGGCGGTATAATTCAACCACCATTCCTACAGTTCCTGCAGGGCGCTGGGGTGAATGCGGTGTCTTCGGTGGGAGCAGAAAAATATCTCCTTCGTTGATGGGAATGTCAACGGGTTTTCCGTCTTCAATAATTTTCAAAATGATATTCCCTTCTACCTGGTAGTAAAATTCTTCGCCTTCATTGTAGTGGTAGTCTTTGCGGGAGTTCGGGCCACCCACAACCATGACGATAAAATCATCATTCCCTTTATATACCTGCTGGTTTCCTACCGGTGGTTTTAATAAGTGGCGGTTGTCGTTGATCCACTGTTTGAAGTTGAAAGCGCGTTGAATGGACATGGATTTGAGTTTAATAAAATACGAATATACGAAGTACTGATGAATACATACGAATATACTAAGTACGGGTAGTGGCTCAGTTTGAGAGATTCCTCATTTCATTTATAATGACAATAAGGTTGCCGGTAAGTTGGCGGAAGAGAAAATTTGCGGATCGGAGGCAAATTTTCTCTTCCGCCACAAACAACATTTATAACCTGTCATTCCGAATGAAATGAGGAATCTTTAAAATCCAAACTGAGCCACTACCGAAGTACAAACTTAGAGATGTGATCTCAGCGAAGTACGAATGGGCATCATACGAAAATATGAATGGGAGGATTAGACGTGTTTCAAATTGTAAATTGATCTAAAATTGAACGAAGGGTTCGAATTAAGTGTACGGTTCTAAAATATTACATCTTACATATTAAATATTACCTCTCCGCCCCTATCTTTCGCGCATGAATCTTTCGCTAAAAGGAAAAGCCGCACTCGTATGCGGAAGTACGCAGGGAATAGGAAAGGCTGCGGCAATTGAACTTGCAAAACTGGGTGCCAATTGTGTGCTGATGGCCCGTGATGAAAAAAAACTGGCCCGCGTAATTACAGAACTTGATTCTTCACAGGGACAAACGCATTCATTTCTCACCGCCGACTTCAAACATCCGCATGAGGTTAAAGAAAAAGCAGATGCATTTGTAAAAACAAATATCATTCACATCCTGGTGAATAATACAGGCGGCCCAAGCGGTGGTCCGATTGTGAATGCAGACATCGAAGAATTCCGTATTGCTTTCAACAACCATTTAATATGTAATCATATTCTCGCGCAGGCAGTGATAGAAGGAATGAAGAAAGAAAAGTACGGTCGCATTATCAACATCATTTCCACTTCTGTAAAAGTGCCGCTGAAAAATCTAGGGGTATCGAATACCATCAGGGCAGCAGTTGCGAACTGGAGTAAAACGCTGGCCAATGAAGTGGCGTCATTTGGTATTACGGTAAATAATGTATTGCCCGGTGCTACCAATACGCAGCGGTTGCAATCGTTGATTGAAATTAAGTCGACAAAGTCGGGCGCAACCATTGATGATTTACAAAAGGAAATGCTCCATGAAATACCGATGGGACGATTTGCTGATCCGTTGGAGATCGCGGCTGCCGTGGCATTCCTGGCATCTCCTGCAGCTTCATATATCACCGGAATAAATGTTCCTGTTGACGGGGGTCGTACGGGATCGCTTTAAACAATGAAAAATTTTGTTGAGGCAGAACGGTTGGTGTTAAGGGAGATTTCCGAAAGCGACCTGGATTTTCTTTTTGAATTGCATGCAGATGCAGCAGTGATGAAGTATATCCGTCCTCTTGAAAAAACGATTGAAGAAACACAGGCAACGATGAAAAGAATTCTCTCCACAAATAAATATGATCAGGGTTTGGGATTGTGGATGTGCGAAGAAAAAAAATCGGGAGAATTAATTGGATGGTTTGTTTTGAAAAACCTGAACGATACTGAAGATATTGAAATCGGTTACCGCCTGATGAGAAAACACCGGGGTAAGGGGTATGCAACAGAAATGTCGAGGGAATTATTAAAGCACGGATTCGAAAATTTAAAACTTGAAAAGATTGTTGGTGCCACGCGTTTCGACAATACACCATCACAATATGTGCTGGAAAAAATCGGGATGAAGTTTGCGCGGATACAACACGTTTATCATACCGATGCATGGATATATGAATGTTTTAATCCATCGAAGGGCGAGGCATTTTCTTAAGTACTTTTGATTTTCCTTTTCCGAATACCATGTACACTCCCGACGAATACAAGAATGAAAACAGAACCGAGATGCTGGAATTCATTCAAAAAAATCCTTTTGGTATTCTTGTTTTGAATGACGGAGAAAAACCGGTTGCCACGCATATTCCAATGATGATCAAGGAAGTGAATGGTCAGACTGTTCTCAACGGACACATATCAAAGGAAAACGAACAGGGAAATTTATTTCATGATTCTTCATCTGCGTTGGCAATTTTTCAGGGACCGCATGCTTATGTTTCGTCTTCGTGGTATAGTCACGACAACGTATCAACGTGGAATTACATCGCTGTTCATGTGTACGGGAAAATTAAAGTGATGACTGAACTTGAGTTGTATGAACACCTTATTCAGCTCACGAATAAAATGGAAGCGGGATCGCACACACCGAAGAATTTTGAAAATATTTCTCCGAAGGTGATCAGGGAGAATATTTCAGGGGTGACAGGATTTATCATGACCGTTGAGAAAATTGAATCGGGGTTTAAGTTGTCGCAAAACAGAAATGAAACTGATCACAAGAATATTATCAGCGAACTTGAAATGCGCGACGACGCAGGATCAAAAGCCATTGCCGGAGAAATGCGCAAGCGGGGACATGAATAATAATTTCTGATGAATACCATTGAGGAAGCACATATTGAATCTCCGCTCGGAACGATTGCCATTACCGGATCGCATGGTGTAATTTTTTCTGTTTTATTTCTGGATGGTCAGCATGTGGTAAAGACAAGGGTTCCGGCATCACTGAAGGATTGTGCGAAACAACTCAATGAATATTTTTCAGGACAGAGAAAAAAATTTGATCTCCAGTTGCAGCCAAACGGCAGTGTTTTTCAACGCAAGGTTTGGGACGAGCTTTTGAATATTCCTTTCGGTAAAACAATTTCTTATTTACAGCTGGCGCATCAACTCGGGGATGAAAAAAGTATCCGTGCTGCTGCATCTGCCAATGGAAAAAACCCGATTGGTATTATCATTCCCTGTCACCGTGTAATCGGATCCAATTCCGACCTGGTTGGTTATGCGGGTGGTTTGTGGCGTAAGCAGTGGCTGCTTGACCTAGAAAGCGGTCAGCAGTCGCTTGATCTTTGATTGTCGAAATCCAGCAACAGAACGGTTTCTACAAGTTTATTCTCAAATAATGTAGTAACTTTAGTCGTTATCAATTCATGGCTGCTTCAAAAAGAAAATATCACACCCTCTTTTGGAAAGCAAGAATCATATTTCTGTTTTCTTTCTTTTGTATTTCTCACTCTGTTCATGCCCAGGAAATGTGGGGCTATGCCAACAGCAATTATGCAGGTGTGATGGGATTGCACCTGAATCCGGCAGGTATTGTTGGCGTTCCATACGAGTATGAAGTGAATATACTTGCAGGAGATATTTTTTATGACAACAACTATCTCTACCTGCCAAAAATTTCTGACCTGAAAACTAAAACGTCAACAACAGGTGACGGGACAACAACGAATGAAACCACGTTTGTTGAGTATAAAAATTCCATCAACAGGCATGCATACGTCAACGGTTTGTTGCTCGGGCCTTCCTACATCAGAAATAAAAATTCAAAAGCATGGGCTGTACATACGGCGATGCGCATGGTGGCTTCTGCCAATAATGTTCCGACTCCTTTTGCAAAAGCATTTTATACAAAGTTTGATTATGCGCCGTTGCAGAAAGTTGTTTTCCGTGATCTTCAGATGGATGCAGCAGGATTGTTGTTTGGAGAGATCGGATTTACTTATGCAAAAGTTCTTACTGACAGAGATCCGAACTGGCTTGCATGGGGCACAACCATCAATGGCATTGTGGCATTTGATGGAATGTACCTGCATGCTGATGTGGGAGAATACATTATTCCCGACAGCAATTCGCTTTACATGAATCATGTTAATCTTGATTACGGTCATGCCGTACCGGGCAATAACGGCGGACTACTCAGCATCAAGGGCTTTGGCGGAAGCGCAGACCTTGGGGCTATTTATATTTATAACCGCAACGCGGGTGCTTATGAATGCGGAAAGGACGCTGACAGAAGAAAGCGTTATGATTTTAAAGTTGGCGCATCACTGATTGATCTCGGCTACGTTCATTTTAACCGCGGAGCTTCACGATACCTTATCAATGATGGTGCTGTGCAATGGAATTATATTGACACGGCAAAGTTTGATGGTGTTGAAGATTTTGACGCGCAGCTCAGCGCACATTCAGGAAGTTCGCTTGCATCAGACCGCTTCGGAATACTGATGCCTGCTGCTGCAAGTTTACAGTTTGACTATTGCATCAAGCCGCGTTGGTATGCCAACCTGAGTGCAGTGCAGCGATTGCGTTTTTCGGATCAAGAAGTATTGCGTGCCAATTCTATTGCATTGGTTCCCCGTTATGAGTCAAGAAAGTTTGAAGCATCGGTCTCTGCAAATGTTTATGAATATGAACATGTTTATCTTGGAGTGGCGATTCGTTATTTGTTTTTTGTACTTGGCACCGATCGTCTGCTTTCTTTTGTGGGTTCTGACGTGCGGAGTTTAGATTTTTTTTTCGGTTTCAAGTTCAATTCCTGCATGCTGAAGAAAAGGTACAGCAACAAAGGGGGCTGTCCGATGGACATTTAAAAACTTTCAACGGTATTATTAAACTATTCATCGCATAAGGCGTTTCTATCAGATCGTTTTTTATGAAAGAAGATATTGCCGCTTTCTGGTTTCGGAGAGATTTACGTTTACATGATAATGCCGGTCTTACCCATGCGTTGCGCTTCGGTCGTCCTGTTATCTGTTTATTTATTTTTGATTCTGATATTCTGGATCGTCTTGAAAATAAAAAGGACAAGCGCATTATCTTTATTTACAGGCAGCTAAAGAAAATAAATGAAGAATTAATAAAACACGGATCAGTACTGATTGTCCGTTATGGCAAACCGGTTGAAGTATGGAAAAGAATACTGGATGAGTTTAACGTCAAAAGTATTTATGCAAATAAAGACTATGAACCTTATGCTATTCAAAGAGATGGTGAGGTAAATGAATTTCTTGATTCTAAGAACTGTTCGTTTCATACTTATAAGGACCATGTTATTTTTGAAAATAATGAAGTGGGCAAAGATGACGGATCTCCGTATACGGTCTTTACGCCGTATATGAAAAAATGGAGGGCAAAAGTTGTTGACAACAAGAGTGCTTTTTTAAAATCATTTCCAACTGAAAAATATTTTTCTGCATTTAAAAAAATGAAGCCCGGTCCATTTATATCATTGAAGGAAGCCGGATTCTTTGATTCAGAAGTTCATTTCCCGGCGGATGTCATTGATAAAAATCTGATTTTAAATTATACCGATACAAGAAATCTCCCTGCTATTCATGGAACAACACACATCGGTATTCATTTGCGTTTTGGGACTGTAAGTGTGCGGGAGCTTGTCCGCAAGGCATGGAATCTCAGTGATACGTGGGTTAATGAAATCATCTGGCGGGAATTTTTCATTCAGATTCTCCGGCATTTTCCGCACGTTGTGAATGCACCTTTCAGAAAAAACTATGAAAGACTAATTTGGAAAAACGATGAGCGAAGTTTTGCGAAGTGGTGCAATGGAGAAACAGGATATCCCATCGTGGACGCGGGTATGCGCGAACTGAATGAGACGGGGTTTATGCATAACAGGGTCAGGATGCTGACTGCATGTTTTCTCACCAAATATTTATTGATTGACTGGCGGTGGGGTGAATCTTATTTTGCTGAAAAGCTGCTTGATTACGAACTGGCAAGTAACAATGGAAACTGGCAATGGAGTGCGGGTACCGGATGCGATGCAGCGCCATACTTCCGTATATTCAATATGGATGCACAGACGAAAAAGTTTGATCCTGAATTTACTTATATCAAACGCTGGGTTCCTGAATTTCAGAAGACTTCTTATCCCAAACGGATTGTAGAATATGATTATGCCAGGGAACGCTGCTTAAAATTTTACAAGAGTGGTTTATACGGATGATCTGAAAAAAATCTTAATGGATTCATTGGTCATTGTAATTTCCTAACCCTTTTCAATCGAAAATCTTCTATTATATTGGATTGCAAAAGAAAACTGATTCGACTATTTTAGCATTTCAAATTCATAGCAATGGCACGACCGATTGAAGGGCGAGGCGGATATACCTATGCTGATTACCTCACATGGAATGAAGGTAAACGGTGGGAGATTATTGATGGTGTCGCCTATTAGAAAGTGGAAGGGCCATCAATTGTAAGTGATTTGACTCCTGCTCCGGGGCGTAATCATCAATTAATTTCCGGGCGATTGTTTGCAGCAATTTATAATTTTCTGAAAAGCAAAAATGCAGAAGTATATTCAGCGCCTTTCGATGTTCGTCTTTCTGAATCAGAAAACGAAATTGTTGTGCAGCCCGACCTAAGTATTTTTTGCACTGACAAAAACCTGAATGAAAAAGGAGCTTCAGGCGCCCCGGATTGGATTATTGAAATTTTATCGCCTTACACTTCGTGGCATGATCTTCACACAAAATTTTATCTCTACCAAAGATGCCATGTAAAGGAATACTGGGTGGTGGATCCCTCGAAAAAAACTGTCACTGCCTTCGTTTTAGAAGATGGACTTTATGGTGAAGGAAAAGTATTTTCGGAGTTACAGCATATATCTCCCTCCGTTTTTTCTGATTTGAAAATTGATCTTGAGGAAATATTTGCGAAGTGATTTTATACTCCGGCTTTTACCTTCAGTAAATCTTCCGGCGTATCAATGGCAATGCTTTCGAGCGAAGTTACCTCGGCATGAATGGTGTAGCCATTTTCGATCCAGCGCAACTGCTCCAGGGATTCAGTAATTTCAAGATTGGTTTTGGGTAATTCTGAAATCTCTTTCAATATTGAAGATCGATAACCATATATTCCAATGTGCTTGTAATAAGTGGAATACTTCAGCCATTCCTGCTCGGGAAAATTTCTGTTGTATGGAATCGGTGAACGACTGAAATAGATGGCTTCTCCTCGTTTATTCAGAATCACTTTCACGTTATTGTGGTTAAATAATTCGTCCGGTGAAGTAATTTTTTTTACCAGCGTAGCAATGGTTGCTTCTTTGTTCTCAAAAACAGAGCACAATAAATCAATCTGGTCGGGATGAATGTAAGGTTCATCGCCCTGAATATTGATCACAGCATCCCATCCGTTCTCTGCATCGTTCCTGATAATTTCCGCACATCGGTCAGTCCCGCTCTGGTGCTGGGGTGACGTCATCATCAGTTGTCCGCCGAAATCCCGTACGTGATTTGCAATGCGCTCATCATCCGTTGCAATAACAATTCTGGAAAGTTTTTTGGAAAGCGAGCATTGTTCAAACACACGTTGAATCATACTCTTGCCATTGATATCAGCAAGCGGTTTACCGGGGAAACGGGTAGAGTTGTAACGGGCCGGAACGATTCCGAGAATTTTCATGGGTGGTTTGAATCAGCGTCAGCAAAAATAATTCTAAATTGTTTTGTTGCTCAAATATTTTTCAACAAATACAGACCTTCATCCGGTGCTCAGAAGGTAATGGTGATCTGACCCGTAAAGGTACGTGGTGGTTGCATATCCGTTGGCCGCTGCATGTAAATATAGTTGAACACGTTTTTTACGATCACGGCAAATTTCACGTTGGCGGTGATCTGACTTGAAAGGCGTGCATCAAAAATCAGGTCACCCGTTTTACGACTGTTCCTGTAATGCCTTACGCCGGGGGTAATGAAATCGCCGAGGGGATAATTCACAAAAAGTTTGTCAATGTTTTTCATGAAGCTGTTATACCGCGCACTTACACCCAAAGAAAATTTCTTGTATCCGATGTCGATTTCTCCCTTAAATAAATGAGAAGAACGGTACTTCAGAAAATTGCTGGAATCGCTTCCCAGGTAGGCGGTTTTATCAATGGCATATTGTGCGATGATATAGGCCGAATCATAATAGGTGACTTCAGGAATCAGGTACGTATAACCTGCAGAAGTGGAAATGCGGAATGGCCCGAGGTTACCTTCCCCTATCAGTGCTGCGTCAAATCCTTTAATCCTGGTATTGCCGATGTTCAGCGCTTTGAATCCAATGCCATAAGACGGAGGAATCGGATTGCGGTCCCATACCGAATATGTAAATTCAATCATGTTGCTATACTCTGTGTAGAATGCCGCCACATCGAGGTATCCTTTCCATCCGCCAAGTTTCAGTCCCTGCATGATTCCAACTTCAACAGAAAATCCTTTTTCGCTTTCAAGAGAGTCGTTCGGATAAATGTCGAGACCACTTACCTGCGTTCTGATATATTTTTCTGCAACTGAAGGATAGCGGTAACCTTGTCCGTAAGATGCCCTGAGATTGGTGTGTTCAAGTAATTTGTAATTCATTCCCGCACGAAAAACAGGAGTAAGTTTGTCTTTTGCAGAATCGAGTTTGTTCTGTTCAACACGCGCACCTGCAGAGAGGATCAGACGGTGAAATAATTTTGCATCGGCCTGCAGATATCCGGCAAGTGTGTTTCCGGTATGGTCGTGGTATAGTTCACTTTTAATTTTTGAAGCGGTTGCTACAAGCCCGCCACTCAGCGTAAGTACTTCCGAGAATTTTTTCTGGTACTGGTATTCACCATAATAAAAATTTGCTATCGATTCCTGGTTTGTGGTGTTTTCATTGTTGGTGCGGAAATATCTCGTCCTGATTTTATGCGTACTCCCGCCTCCGGTAACATAGGTAATGTAAGGATCCATGTTGGTGCGGCGTGTGATGTATCCGCTCAGCGATGTTCCTTCTCCGATACCACCCCTGGGAAGGTAAGCGCCGGTGGTATCATCCTGCCAGATAAAAAACACGGTACCATTTGCTATCTGTGTATTGAAATTAATGCCACAACTTAACCCTTCAATATTTTTAATCCGGTAACGAAGATTAAAATTAAATCGTGCGCGGTCTTCGTATTCGCCTAAACGATAACCTTCGTCAATGAGCATGTGTGCGCCCACCACGAGATCGAGGTTTTTGATTTGCCTGCTATGAAGGAAATTGATCCCTGAAATTTTCTGACTGATGCTACCACTCGGGTTGAGGTTATAAATGGTATCATTCAGTTTCATTTTCTGGTTGGTGTCATAGAAACCGGAAAATACATTGATGCGCGTTTGAGGTGTTGATTTTGGATAAGCAGTCCGCACGTTGATCACTCCGTTCATTGCCGACGAGCCATACAATACCGATGAAGCACCTTTTATTACTTCTATCTGTTCCAGATTTTCCACCGGAAGAAAACTCCATTTGGCATCTCCTGCATCGGAAGTTAGTTGGGGTAGATCATCAACCAGAATCAACACCCGGCTTCCGGCACCATAGCTCCATCCGCTGCCTCCGCGGATATTGGCTTGTCCGTCGATGATACTTACTGATGGCGACTGGTCGAGTGCTTCTTCCATGGTTGTGGTGTTTCTGTTTTCGACCATTGAAGGTCTGATGACATTCATACTCACCGTTACTTCTTCCAGCTTCTGTTCAAATTTTCCGGCGCTTACCACGACTACACCCAGCTCTTTTGCGTCATCTTCTAACATTATAATAAGGATTTTATTTTCATCTTTTACAAGTGAAATATTCTCCTTCTGTTCCTTCATTCCTATCATCCGGAAAGTGAGGGTGTGTTTTCCTTCTTCCACAGGAAGGGAATAATTTCCGTCAATATCAGTGGAAGTCCCTCCTGAATTCTGATCCATGATCACAGAAACGCCCGGTAGAGGAGTCATGTCTGCCTTCGAAATGACACGTCCGGAAACGGTTGCAAACTGCGCACGGGCATCCATAAAAATGAAAAGGATAAAAACGCCTGCTATAATTTTTTTCATCTGTGAAAATGATTTCTGTATTTTTAATGCGACCAAAGTAAATAAAGATTCCCCACTTGAACGCTGACGAACAACTGAAATATCAAATTGCATTAACGCTCCTTCCCGGTGTCGGGCCTGTACTTGCCAAAAATCTCGTGAGTTATTGTGGAAGCGTGGAGAATATTTTCAAAAAGAAAAAGGCAAACCTCGAAAGGGTTCCCGGTATAGGAGCAGAGCGCGCTGCGGCGATTTCAAGTCATGCAGTATTTGACCGCGCTGAGAAGGAGGTTGAATTTATACGTAAACATAAAATCACTACGCTGTTTTATACGGAACCGGACTATCCGTTGCGTCTCAAAAACTGCGATGATGCACCTCCGCTTCTTTACTTTAAGGGAAGTAGCAATATGAATGCAGAGCGAATGGTGGCCATTGTAGGTACTCGAAATTCTACACCTTATGGAAAAGAGATGACTGAGCAAATCGTGGCTGAGCTGGTGAAGTACGATGCAGTTGTTGTGAGCGGACTTGCATATGGCATTGATATCATCGCCCACAAGGCATGCGTGAAAAATAATTTACCGACGATTGGTGTGATGGCGCATGGACTTGACCGCATTTATCCTGCTGTACATAAACCAACGGCAGAAAAAATGGTTCGGCATGGCGGCGTGCTTACTGAGTTCATTTCAAAAACTAATCCCGACAGAGAAAATTTTCCATCGCGCAACAGGATTGTGGCGGGGATGGTGGATGCTGTTATCATTATTGAATCAGCGCTCAAGGGCGGCGCATTGATCACTGCCGACATTGCCAATGGCTACAACCGTGAAGTCTTTGCAATACCGGGGCGCGCCAATTCAACGTACTCGCAGGGTTGTAATGATTACATCAGGATGAATAAAGCTGCGCTGGTAGAAAATGCTGAGCACATTGCTGAACTGATGAATTGGAATACTACACAAAAATCGAAGCCCAAAAAACAGCTAAGTATTTTCAGGGATCTGAATCCTGAAGAAAAAGTTTTGGTTGACTTGTTGAAAGAAAAAGGTAAGACTGATATTGATACGTTGATGATTCATTCGGGACTTCCTGTACATAAAGTTTCAAGTACGTTGTTGAATCTTGAATTTGACGGGATGCTGAAGGCGCTGCCGGGGAAGGTGTTTGAGCTATTGTGAGCTGAGGGATCAAAGGCAGTTGTAATCTCGCCGAAGTACCTGCCTAAAGATAGGCTGGCGAATCAGGTACGAATGTACAAATGAGAAAGGATACAACGGGTGGTTTGCCAGAGGTCGGATTGTTAAAATTCTTCAAACATTTCCAATAAGTTTATACCCTACCTACATACTTTAATTCGACTATGGAGTTGATACCCTTGTAAACATAAGTACCAATAATTCTTCGGCCAGCATGGGGAGTATAATGCCATTTTATCCAACATCTATCAGTGATTCCTTTGTCTTGGTAATCCCTTCCACCTCTTTTTCGACACAAATAATTCCACATGCTTTGTGCGTGCAGGTTTCTGTTGATGAAGATTTCGCAAAACCCCTTATTTCAATATACCCAAATCCGACAAAGAGTTGTTTTACCATAACTTCCAGGGAGATAAATGGCGGTACAATCGAAATCTTTACTCCGCTAGGAGAAATCATTTACAGATTTCCATTTCATCACAACAGTCAAACAATTAATTTAAATCATATTCCGGGTATTTATTTTGTCCGCGTGAATGATGAAGAAAAGTTTTTTACACAAAAACTGGTGATTGAGTAATCCTCAGAAATTCGCAATTCGTATATTCGCACTTATTAGTTATTCGAACAACCACTATGTACGACACCCTAAAACCCAATCTGCAAAAGGAGCTTGAAGAAATCAAATCCGACGGACTCTACAAGCAGGAGCGCATCATCAGTACTCCGCAGGGAGCGGAGATTACCGCCAATGGAAAACCGGTACTGAATTTCTGTGCGAATAATTATTTGGGATTGTCATCACATCCGAAAGTAATTGAAGCGGCTAAGAAGGCGATAGATTCACATGGCTACGGAATGAGTTCTGTACGTTTTATCTGCGGTACCCAGGACATCCACAAAACGTTGGAAGAAAAGATTTCGTACTTTCTTGGAACAGAAGACACCATATTATATGCAGCAGCCTTCGATGCCAACGGCGGCGTATTTGAACCATTACTTAATGAAAATGATGCATTGATCAGTGATGAACTGAACCACGCTTCAATCATTGACGGCGTTCGTTTGTGCAAGGCCCAGCGATTTCGTTACAAGCACAATACGATGGAGGAGCTGGAAAAAATACTACAGGAAACACAACACCTCCGCCACCGAATGATTGTGACTGATGGTGTATTCAGCATGGACGGTACCATTGCGCAACTTGATAAAATTTGTGAACTCGCTGATAAGTACAAAGCACTGGTGATGATTGATGAATGTCATGCGTCAGGATTTATGGGAAAGACCGGACGTGGTACGCATGAATACAGGAATGTGATGGGAAGGATTGACATCATCACAGGAACACTGGGAAAAGCACTGGGTGGTGCAATGGGAGGATTTACATCAGGAAGAAAAGAAATTATTGAAATGCTCCGTCAGCGTTCTCGACCTTATTTGTTTTCGAATTCACTGGCTCCTTCAATTGTGGGTGCTTCTATTGCCGTGATTGACATGCTCAGCGAGACGACTGCATTGCGTGATAAACTCTGGGAAAACACAAAATATTTCCGGGATAAAATGACTGCTGCGGGATTTGACATCACTCCGCCGTCGCGTAAAGCTGCGTCGGACGAGCAGGGTGAACATCCAATTGTTCCGATCATGTTGTATGAAGCAAAGCTTGCACAGGATTTTGCCACAAAACTTTTAGATGAAGGAATTTATGTAACAGGATTTTTCTTTCCTGTGGTGGCCAAAGGAAATGCCCGCATCCGCGTACAACTTTCAGCGGCGCATGAGCGGGATCATATTGATACTGCCATTGCTGCTTTTACAAAAGTGGGAAAAGAACTGGGTGTGTTGAAAATAGCCATCAGCTGAGTCAATAGGTATTCATGATCTCCATCTACACTGACGGCTCATCCCGCGGCAATCCCGGTCCCGGCGGATTTGGTATTGTGCTTTTATCGGGAAGTCACAGAAAAGAAATTTCACAGGGCTTTCGCCTCACCACCAATAACAGGATGGAATTGCTCAGCGTTATCGTTGCGCTGGAAGCTTTAAAAAACGAAGGACAACCGGTGACAATTTTTTCCGATTCCCAATACGTAGTTTATGCAGTTGAAAAAGGCTGGGTTTTCGGTTGGGAGAAAAAGAATTTCGCCAAGAAAAAAAATGCTGACTTATGGACGCGTTTCCTACGCATTTTCAGGAAACATAAAGTGAAATTCGTTTGGGTGCGCGGACATGCAAGCAACAAAGAAAACAACCGTTGTGATGAGCTTGCTGTGGAAGCGGCGATGGGAAGTCATTTGCTGATTGATGAAGGGTACAGGCCCGGAGAAGCGGAAGAGTAGAGGCAAGAGGAAAGAAGGGAGAATCAAGAGTCAAGAGGTGAGAAAATAATGATTTCGTTAGGCAAAATTATGCGGTTGAAGATATTTTGATATCTAATCGACATTGTCAGGCGGGCCTTTGTAGAGATTGTCGGAGTTGATCCGGCATTTTACTCCGAACTGAATGGGGGATTGGTACGAATACATTCGTCGGCCAGGGGATTGGTTAATAATTTTCAGCCCCATTTTCAAAAAGCATTAACTTGCATTTTCGCCTTTTATATTTCGTGGCGATATGATAAAAAAAGCCACCCCGATCCGGGATGGCTTTTGTGTTGGCTGTTCCTCCCCTCTCTTTATGCCTGCGCTGATGCTTCAGCACAGGCGAATGGAGAGGGGATGGGGGAGAGGCCGGCTGTTCTTACTTCATTACATACGAACTTGCTCCTGCAAGATTTCCGTCTACGTATGCTTCAATAAGGTATGTACCTGTAGGGAACATTTTATCTTTCTGCTCTTCATAAGGGATGCAGATGTTTTGTTTTGCTCCGCTATAGCTTAATGTAGTGCTAACTGTGAAAAGGGTTTCTTCTCCGCTTGCAGTCTTAAATGAATTGCTGCCTTCACTTCTGTTGCCCATCACCTTACCACCCGGCTCAGTAATCTTCAGATATATTGTACGCTCACCTGTTTTTGCAATTTTGTTGTCAAGCAGATCAAAGCAGATATTCAGTTTGTGTGTGCGCTTAGCCATTGATGTCTCCACAAATTTACCGCTGCCTCTACGCTTGAAAGATTGCGTTTTGAAATATTCTGCCTTGAGTACGGATGCCGTATTCACCGTTGACTCCAGGTTCTTGGATAGGTTTTCGACCGTACTTGTAAGCTGCTGCTTCTCTTCAGTAAGTTGCTTGTTGGCAGTCATCAGTTCGTCAATCTTGTTCAGGTATTCATCGCGCAACTTCTGCAAATCGCTCAGTTGTTGCTTCAGCTCTGCATTCATCGCTATTGCATTCTTATTGGAACGCGTGATCTTTTTAACATTGGCTTCCAGATCGGTGATCTTTGCATTTGCTTCATTCAGCAAACTGTCGAGGTTGGCAGAAATGCCCTGATACTTATTCAGCTCACTCTTGGTCTCAGAAAGTTCCTTCTCTACGTTCACACGCTCGATGATGAGCGTATCAACTTTTTCCTCGTAGGAATTGATGGTGGTGGTGTGATTGCGCCACTGATAAATATTCAGTATCGCCGAAATTAAAAGTAAAATGATCCAAAGGGTGCCTTTACCCTTTTTTTGATCTTCGTTGTTTTCCATTGAATTGGTAATTAAAAGTTAGTGTTATTGATTAGTAAAAGTAAATGACGATTGAAAGGTTTGTTCACACCCCTTAAGAAGTTGTTTAATTTCTTTTGAACAGGGTAAAAGTGGTTGATGATATTGGAAATAATTTGGTGACGTCCGACGAAGACGGGTTGGATTTTACTGATTTATCAGAGCACTTTCAACGGGAACAAAAACAGAGTGTTACAATGCTGAAAAAATATTTTTATCCTTTGATATTATAGCCGCTTCACAACTACCTTCAACAAAATTTTCAGCAATGAGCAAGCGGAAGAAAAAAGATGAAAATCCATTTACCGGCTTTTTGGCGGGAGAACTATACAAGGTTTTCAACAAGCACCCGGGTAAGACATTTAACCATAAACAGCTTTCTAAACTGATCGAACCGTTGGCCGTTGAGTTTATAAGGAAAACCATCCCCGATTATGCATATATGGATGAATTACATGACGAGCTGAAATCAGGAATTATCCACTTATTGGGTGAGTTACATACAAAAGGTGACCTGATAGAAACAGACCGCGGCAGCTATAAACTGAAACCGCAGCATGCTTATATGGAAGGTGTCATCGACATCAAAGCTTCTGGAACCGCTTACCTGCTGAGCGAGAATGATGAAGACGATATTGAAATTGCCCCCCGTAACGTAAAAAATGCCCTCAATGGCGACCGGGTAAAAATCTATCTCTATGCCCGCCATAAGCACAAACGAATGGAAGGCGAAGTAGTAGAGGTTTTGAAGCGTGCGAAAACAGAATTTGTCGGCAAGGTGCAGGTCAATGGAAAAATTGTGTTTGTTGTCCCCGACAGCCCGAAAATGCTCGTGGATATTTTTATCCCGGAAGATAAAATAAATAGTGCAAAGCAAGGACAAAAGGTTCTCGCTGAAATGACGGACTGGCCTAAGGGCGCTAAGAATCCGGTGGGACGCATTAAAACAATCATTGGATGGCCTGGAGAAAACGATGTGGAGATGAATAGTATCCTTGCGGAATTCGGATTTCCGTTGGAGTTCCCGGAACGCGTGGAGAAAGAAGCCGATGCCATTCCCGAAAAAATTGACCCGAAGGAAATTTCTAAAAGAAAAGATTTCCGTTCAGTCACAACCTTTACCATCGATCCAATTGATGCGAAGGATTTTGACGATGCACTTTCATTCCGCAAACTGGATAGCGGAAACGTAGAAATCGGCGTTCACATTGCCGACGTATCGCATTACATACGCCCGGGAAGTTTTCTGGATAAGGAAGCATACGACCGTGGAACGTCAGTATACCTCGTTGACCGCGTAATTCCCATGCTCCCCGAAAAACTCAGCAATGGCGTTTGTTCGCTAAGGCCAATGGAAGACAAACTTTGTTTTTCTGCTGTGTTTGAAATGAATGATAAGGCGCAGGTATTGAAACAATGGTTTGGGAAAACAATTATTCATTCCAATAAACGGTTCCACTATGATGAAGCGCAGGATGTAATTGAAACAGGAAAAGGTCCATTCTCCGAGGAGATCCTTTACATGCAAGAGCTTGCAAAAATACTACGTGCTGATAGATTTAAAAAAGGTGCCATTGCTTTTGAAAAGGCAGAGGTGAAATTCAAACTTGATGAAAACGGAAAACCGCTCGGCGTCTATCTAAAAGAAAATAAGGACGCCAATAAACTGATTGAAGAATTTATGCTGCTGGCCAACAGAAGCGTGGCTGAATGGGCCGGGCGCACGCACCAGATGAAAGGTGAAAAGCAGAAAGCAAATATTAAGAAGAAAGAGACAAAGGTTGCTGTAGGCGCACGCGCTTTTGTCTATCGTATCCACGATTCACCTGTGAGTGAGAAGCTGCAAAACTTCGCGCGATTCGCCGGAAAATGGGGGTATAAATTAAAGATTGATAATGAAAAAGAAATTGCGCATTCATTAAACGGACTGATGAAAGATCTCCGTGGAAAAAAGGAACAGAATGTGCTCGAGCAACTGGCTGTACGTACGATGAGTAAAGCAATTTACACCACTGAAAATATCGGGCATTACGGACTGGCATTTGATTTTTACTCACACTTCACTTCACCCATCCGCAGGTATCCTGACGTACTGGTACACCGCTTGCTTGAATATTATTTGCGTGGAGACGAAAGCGCTGACCCTGAAATTCTCGAAATGCAATGCAAGCACAGCACACAGATGGAGATCCGCGCATCGGAAGCTGAGCGTGCGTCCATCAAGTATAAGCAGGTGGAATTTTTACAGGATAAGCTCGGTCAGGTTTTCGATGGCATCATCAGTGGAGTTACTGAATGGGGATTGTTTGTGGAAATTGTAGAAAATAAATGTGAAGGAATGGTCCGCCTCCGCGACCTCGACGATGACTTTTATGAGTTTGATGAAACGAATTATTGTGTGGTAGGTTCACGCACCAAAAACAAATATACGATGGGCGATACCGTTAAAGTACAGGTCGCCAGGTGTGATTTGATGCGCAAGCAGATTGATTTTAAACTGATTCCTGATCCGGAAAGAGTGAGTATGAAAAAAGAAGGATACAGTAGAGACGGCGATGGAAGAAAACCTTTGCAACGGCGCGACAGGGAAAGGGGAAAGAAAAAAAGAAGAAGATAAAATTCAATTTAACCTATGAAATTATATCCGTTCATTTTAATGCTCCTGTTTTTTTCTTCCTGTGCGTTGAAAGTCAATCAGACTGAAGCACGCACTACAGCTGAAAACCTGCTTACCGATCTGAAGAATGAAAATTATTCGGACATTGATAAATATTATACTGACTTGTCCAATGAAAGCGAACCGGTAGCTAAAAAGAAGGAGCGCTTTGAACAACTAAAAACAGTAACCGGACCGATACAGTCTTTTGAATTTATCAGTGCAAAGGAAGAATACGACAGCGACAAAGGACTAAACCAGCTTGAACTTAAATATAAAGTAGTCTGCAGCAAAGTAACCGTGCAGCAAACGTTTCTGTTTATCAACGATGAAGGCACAAGCAAGATCTTTTTTCAGAATATCGAAAACCTGAAATGAGTTGAAAATGAAAATGCATTATATTAGCTGAATGAAAAGACGATCACCAAAGTTGATTTAAAAAAACTCGTAGATGAGCTGCCTGATGAACTTCTTGAAGATGTTTACAAACTGATCAGAGATAAGAAAGAAGGAGCCATAAACCTGTTGCAGCACCTTGATAAGGTAATAAAAGAAGACTCTGAACTTTTGAAAAAACCGGCAAAGTGATTTTAATCGAAAAATTTCTTCCCGACTTTGCAATTGCTTTAAGCTTAATAGTTAGCCACTTATTTCACGAATTATCACAAACCATTCTTCTATAAACATATCAATTGGTGGAAATTTGTGTAATTCGTGGCGCGATACCACGCATTTGAGCAAAGATCATATACATTAAAGTCTCACATGAAGACATATCTTCAAACATCCCACAGAGAAGAATCACTTAAAGACCTTCAGCGCATTCCCGGTGTTGGAAAATCCATTGCGAATGATCTCATGGAAATCGGAATCAAAAGTGTCGGGGACCTCATTGATAAGAATCCCGAAAAGCTTTACCACAAAAGCAACAAACACGTAGGAGTCGTTCAGGACCGTTGTCTGCTGTATGTATTCCGGTGTGCTGTTTATTTTGCGTCCAATGCGAAACACGATTTGGAAAAATTGAAATGGTGGAACTGGAAAACGATTTAAGAGGTAATATTTAAGATGTATTAAAACAGCCAATGCGCGATGTATCATGATTAATATCGGTTGCTCCCAATGATCAATGACTCAATAACTAATGACCAATGACCAATGACGGTTGCTAAAATTTACTTCCTCGGTACCTGTTCCACCTGGAAAAGAATTGAAAAAGAATTAATGCTTTCAAAAAAGGTGGAAATGCAAGACATCAAAACCGAATCCATTACACCTGCACAGATTGATGAAATGAAAAAGCTTGCGGGAAGTTATGAAGCATTGTTCAGCCGTATCGCACTCAAGTTTCGGGGATGGGGATTGAATAAAATGACTTTAACCGAGAAAGATTATCGCAAATACATCCTCGAAGAATATACTTTTCTCAAGCGGCCTGTGATAATTGTGAATGGTCAGATTTTTATTGGTAATTCTGCAAAGAATGTTGCGGCAGCGAAGGAGGCATTGAAAAAGTAACAGCTCATTTTAAGTTTTGACAAACAATAGAAAAGCCCACCTCTTCCTCCTTATTTCCCAGGTTATCTACGCCATTACCTTTGTGATCGCCAAAGTGCTCATGCGTGATCACATCGGTCCGTTTGCTTTGGTTGTTTTGCGCGTGTTGGGTGTAACGCCTTTGTTCTGGCTGGCCGATGCGTTATTCGTCAAAGAAAAAACAGACAAGAAAGATCTTCCACGCCTCTTTTTGCTTTGCCTGTTTGGAGTTACTATCAATCAGACGTTGTTTATCAAAGGACTCAGCCTAACATCGCCCATCAGCGCTGCCATCATGATGATTACAACTCCTATTCTTGTGGTGGTAGTGGCCGGTTTTCTCATCAGAGAAAGAATTACATGGGTGAGAGCTGCAGGAATTATTATCGGTTTTGCCGGCGCAGCGACACTTATGCTAAATAGCGGACTGAGTTCAACAGGAAGAGATGACAATCCTTTTGGCGACCTGCTCATATTTATCAATGCACTTTCATGGGGAACTTATCTCGTACTCGTGAAACCGCTCATTAAAAAGTACCATACCGTTACCATTCTCCGCTGGACGTTTACGTTTTCAATGATTTTCATCATACCGATCGGATATAACCAGTTGGTTGCTGTCAACTGGGAGAGTTTTACACCAACGGCTTACGGCTTACTCTTCTTTGTAATTTTCTTCACCACTTTCCTTGCTTACCTGCTCAACATATATGCGTTGAAAGAATTGAGTCCGGCTGTAGTAAGCGCTTATATATATCTTCAACCCTTACTTACAGCCATCATTGCCATTTCCACAGGTAACGATTCTATTTCCTGGGGAAAGGTTTTTTCTGCTTTGCTGATCTTTATTGGCGTTTTTCTTGTGAGTAATAATTCATTTCAGATGAGAGTGAAAACACGGGAGTAACATTTGATTGACGTGAAGATTCTAAAAATCCTTTAACCACGGAGATTCTATGTGTAAATAAAAATAGAATTTCTATTTTTTTTCAGTAATAATTTATTGTCGGAACAAAAACATGATCTGCTCCAAATAAATTCTTCTCTGTGAACCTCTGTGACTCTCTGTGGTGTATTGGATTTACCGAAGGTGCTGCGGATATCAAAACAGCCATTTACCACAGAGAAATCACAGAGGGCCACAGAAAACAGCCGGAATCAACAGCCGGGAAATACGGAGAAAAGGAGAGCAAAGAGAAATACTGAAACTACATGCTTTGTATTTCCGTGGTTTATTTTTTTGAAATCTCAAACTACCGAACAAATCCATTTCGCAATCGGCTGCAGTTTCCACTGAGAGATGATTTGGCTGATCTCCTTGCCTTCAGACCTCCATGTTTAATCCTGGCAGTTTTGTATTTTCCTAAATCAGTTCTATGCGCCATACTCGTTAATTCTTTTACTTCAGGTTTTTAGTTACGTTTGCCGAAATAAATTTTCCCCCTATGATTCGTTCCATGACGGGCTTCGGCAACGCAGTAGCAGAATTTGGCAGCAAAACCATTTCTGTTGACATCCGCTCGCTGAACAGTAAGTTTTTTGACCTCACTTTGCGCGTTCCATCAGCTTACAAAGAGAAAGACATGGAAATGAGAACCATGCTTGGCCGTGAACTGGAACGTGGAAAAGTAGAAGTGTATATCAGCATTGATTCTTCTGAGCCGCAGCGTAAATCAAGGATTAATAAGGACGTTGTAAGGCAATACCATGCTGAGCTGAAATCGCTGAATGAAGAACTAAAGATAAATACGGATGATTACCTGGGCACAATATTGCGTCTTCCTGATGCATTGAATATGGAAGAGGTGAATTTTGATGAAGAAGAATGGAAGAAGATCAACGAGACCTTGCAGCTAGCCATCAAAGCATTCAATACTTTTCGTGCTACAGAAGGAAAATTCATGGAGAAGGATTTGCGCGAACGCATTGACGCCATCGAAGACAATCTGAAAAAGGTCGAACCACTGGAAGCTGGAAGAATTGAAAATATCCGCAAACGACTTGCCGACCAGATGAAAGAAAGTGCTGCCAAAGATGCAGTAGATAAAAATCGTTTTGAGCAGGAAGTATTATATTACCTCGAAAAAATGGACGTGACCGAAGAGAAGGTACGGCTGCGAAGTCATTGCAATTATTTCCTCGATACCATGAATGAACCCCAAAGCAACGGTAAAAAAATCGGATTCATCACGCAGGAAATGGGCCGCGAGATCAATACGCTCGGTGCAAAAGCAAACGATGCCGTTATTCAAAAGTTCGTGGTACAGATGAAAGATGAACTGGAGAAGATAAAGGAGTTGATGATGAATATACTTTAGTTGATACGTTGACCGGATTGATTAAGTTGATTGGTTACAGCCTCTGAACGCATTAGATTGATTCTTGTAAATCAACCAATCAACCATTTCATTCGCATATGAACATGATTTCTGATTAAACGAGAATCGCATTGAAGGAAGGTAAGCTCATATTATTCTGTGGCCCATCAGGTAGTGGTAAAACAACCATTACCAAATACCTGCTGGATAATTTTCCACAGATTCGTTTTTCTGTTTCTGCAACAACACGAAAGAAAAGAAATGCAGAAGAAGACGGAAAAGATTACCATTTTCTTACCGTTGAAGAATTCAAAAAGAAAATTGAAGCGGGTCAGTTTGTAGAGTGGGAAGAAGTGTATAAAGATCTTTACTACGGCACTTTGAAGTCGGAGGTGGAGCGCATCTGGAATGAGAACAAAGCCGTTGCATTTGATGTGGATGTTGAGGGTGGACTGAACATCAAAAAAATATACGGAGATGATCTGCTGGCCGTTTTTATCAAACCATTGAATGTTGATGTATTGATAAAACGCCTCACAGAGCGGAATACAGAATCTGCCGAATCTCTGGCGACAAGAATTGCAAAAGCGGAGCATGAGCTGACATATGAAGATAAATTTGATCACATCATCCTCAATGATACGCTTGAACATGCACTCGAACAGGCAACGAAACTTGTAAAAGAGTTTCTGGGTATTCCCTGAAAACGATTGGCGAATTTCCTAATAACGGATAACATCTTTATTATGCGCATTGGTTTATACCCCGGTTCTTTTAATCCTGTTCATATCGGACACCTGGTAATTGCCGGTTACATGGCTGAATTTTCTGACCTTGACGAAATATGGATGGTGGTTTCTCCACGCAACCCGTTGAAGATGACAAACGACATGTTGCAGGATTATCACCGCCTTGAACTGGTAAAACTAGCCATTGGCAACAACAAAAAAATAAAGGCCAGCGATGTTGAATTTAAACTTTCGAAACCGAGTTATACGATTCATACACTTCAGCACCTCAAAGAAAAATTTCCGGCGAACGATTTTGTACTTATTATTGGAGAAGACAACCTTCGCACTTTTGACCAATGGAAAAATTATGAAGAGATACTGCAGTCATGCATGGTGTATGTGTATCCGCGGTTGCACGTGGAGGAAACAAAATTTCATATCCATCCCAGAGTGAAACTCATCAGCGAAGTTCCTGTCATGGAAATTTCTGCAACATTTATCCGAAATAGTCTTCTGAATAAAAAAGATATACGATATATGCTTGACGACGCAGTACTTGACAGGATAGAAGAGATGGGCTTTTACAGGAAATAATATTTAGCATCAATGCCATTATTCTTTTCTCTTGAAGAAAAAATTTTTCAGTTAGCCGTCTGGAAAATGGACGAAGACGTTGATGAACTACTTTCACTGGCATCTCTTTCCCCAAATGACTTAGCCGGGGTCAATTCATTTACACACGTGGCCAGAAAAAAAGAATGGATTTGCATTCGGTTGTTGCTGAAGAAGCTAAATAGAAATTTTTCTATCAGGTATCATGATTCCGGGAAGCCCTACATTGAAAATTCATCCATCCATATTTCCATTTCTCATACAAAAGAATTTGCGGGAATTATTATTTCAGATGCATATTCTGTTGGCATTGACCTGGAGCGGATTAATCTCCGGATAAATAACATCGCGCACAAATTTGTTTCTGAAGAAGAAGAAAAAATGATGGACGGGAAAAACAACCTGGAAAAACTTTTTCTGATATGGGGTGTGAAAGAGGTTTTATTCAAAATGCATAGCATTGGCGAACTGATTTTTAAGGAGCATCTATTGGTAAGGCCATTTGAATACAGCTTTTCAGGAGTGGTGAATGGACTTGTTTCCAAAGCTGATTTTAAGAAAAACTATTCCCTTCATTATGCGCAAAAGGGTGACCTGCTCATCACCTGGTGCATTGATCAATAATCTATGGGCCTTTATGGAGAATAACTATCTTTGGCTCCATGGGCGTGCATTCTCAACTTATTGCTGCGCGGAATTCTGCGAAAAAACTTTTTGCCGTACTCGTTGACCCGGATAAAACCGGTGAGCGTGAAGCGGAGACGCTTGCAAAAGCATCAGCAGAGGCCGGTGTGGATTTTATTTTTGTTGGAAGTAGCCTGCTCATAAACGGTACCCTTGATTCATGCCTGAAGACGCTGAAGAAACATTGCAAAATCCCGCTCGTTCTTTTTCCGGGAAATACGATGCAGATCAGCCACCATGCTGACGCCATACTTTTTCTTTCACTCATCAGCGGCCGCAATGCTGACATGCTCATCGGCAGACAGGTTCTTGCGGCGCCACTTTTGAAATCAAGTTCACTGGAAGTAATGTCAACGGGTTATATGCTAGTTGATCCGGGTCATTTAACTTCTGTTACCTACATGAGCAATACTTTGCCAATTCCCCATGATAAAAATGACATTGCTGTAAGCACTGCATGGGCAGGTGAGTTGCTGGGATTAAAGTTATTGTACATGGACGCCGGAAGTGGTGCTCGTCATCCGATCAGCAGAAGTATGATAGACGCTGTAAGTAAAAATGCAGGTCTGCCTCTGATTGTTGGTGGCGGAATCAAAACGGCTGAGAAAGCACTTGAACTTTGTACTGCCGGAGCAGACGTAATTGTCGTTGGTAACTCAATAGAGAAGGATCAAAGCATCATCGCTGAAATTGCAGATGCTGTTCATTCTTTTCAACTCTCCTGAAATTTTCCCTGGCGGACCATGTTTGCATTCACGTCAAACCTCATTTTAAATCTGCGGCTGAAATAGGCGGCATCTTTAAATCCAACCATGGTTGCGACTTCCTGCACACTGTTGGGAACGGTTTTTAAAAGGTGCATGGCGCGTTCGAGGCGCTGACTTTCAATATAATCCTGCAGCGTGCGGCCTGTGAGTACTTTAAAAAATTGTCCTACATAATCATCTGAGACATAAGCAATTTTGGCTATGGAAGCATTGGTCAGGTCTTTATCGAGGTTCTCTTCTATGAACTTCACAATATCTATCAGGCGCACATCGGTGAGGTAATTCAGTTTTTCAACCTGTACATTGTATTCCGGCTTTGACTCCAGAAATCTGAATATACGCACGATTAATTCACCAAGATAATTCATGATGAGCGCGTTCTTCCCGAGATTGTTTTGTTTTGACTCAATGCAGATTTCACGGAGCAGATAAGCCAGGTCCTCTTCCGGCTGAACAACAAATGCCGGCAAATCGAGCAATGGAAAAAACGGAATAGCTTTGTAAAGAATAGTTTCAAATGCCACATAGCTTAAAACATTTTCACGCTTCCCGGGATCAGACGACGGATCTATTTTCCTTAAATATTCTTCCTTTGTTTTATCATCAGCAAAAAAGTCGAGGCTTTCGTACGGCTTTCCTGTATGAAGCGGACCAAATCCTGCATTTAATTTCTGACCACGGGGTACAAAATAAAACGATCCCTCCGGAGCGGGCAATTCGCTATTTCCGGAAAAAATATTTCCTTTCTGAATGCCAATAAAAACATCAACAGTTCGAACTACTCCTCCGTAATAAAACGGTTTTATGATTTCGCAATATCCTGAACTCTTGAATTTTACGTCGACGGAATCAATAAATTTAGACAACAGCGATTCGTGCGCTTTAGAAAACTTCTGATACACAAGTCGTGATTATAATTTCCATTAATTGAACAATAAAAAATAGTAGTACTTCGCTGGAGGTAAACGCCAAAGAAATATCTGATTTCTGTTGGTCTGATGAATAAATAGGAATCGTACATTAATTTCTTTCTTAAACTTCTGACATATTTGCACCATGGAAATTTTTGGTGAACAATTATCATTTTTAGAATTATCCGGGACGATCTTCGGTATTGCAGGGGTGTGGTTAACGATCAAAAAGAGCATCTGGTGTTTTCCGGCAGGTCTTATTAATGTTGGGTTGTACGGGTATTTGTTTTTCCGGGAACGGTTGTATGCAGATGCTTTATTACAAGCCTTTTATGTCATTCTGCTGGCTTATGGATGGTGGAAGTGGTTACAACCGTCTCCACAAAACGACTTCTATATTACAAGGATTAGCAAGAAACAATGGATAATATTGGCAGCCATTTGTTTGCTTTCAACTGTGATCATTGGCACTTTTTTGAAAATTGAAACCGATGCTTCCCTGCCTTACCTCGATTCCTTGCTTACATCTGCAAGCCTGATCGCACAGTGGATGATAGCCAAAAAGAAAATTGAAAACTGGATTGTATGGATTGCAGCCGACATTATATATGTTGGAATGTACGTCTTCAAAAACCTGCACCTCACAGCAATATTGTATTTTATTTTCATCCTGCTGGCGATTAAAGGATATAATGAATGGAAGCAAAAAATAACAGTAGATGAAAAAGCCGGTTAAAAAAATTGCACTGATTGGACCTGAGTCAACGGCCAAAACCATGCTTTCTATTGAACTGGCTGAACATTTTAATACCATGTGGGTTCCTGAATTTTCCCGTGATTACATATCTACTCTAAACAGAAAATATACGCTCGATGACATTCAGTATTGCACTAAAGCGCAACTCAGATCAGAAGAAGAAAAATTATTAGCTGCGGAGAATTTTTTGTTTTGTGATACAGAACTGATCGTTGCCAAAGTCTGGTGTGAAGACGTTTTTAAAACTGTTCCACCATGGATTGAAAAAATGATTGACGATCATCGCTATGATCTCTTCCTGTTGACGACACCTGATATTTCATTTCAGCCGGATTCCGTTCGGGAAAATCCGCACCGCAGAGAGTTTTTTTACAACCGGTACAAGGATGAAATTGAAAAGAGAAATTTCAGCTATGAAATAATTGAGGGGAAGGGAGATTTGCGTTTGTCAAATGCCTTGAATGCAATAGCAAAACATTTCCCGGAAAAATTAAAACACGTACCGAAGCGATAATCCGAAATCAATCCACTCCGGTCCGGGATGGTAAAATTCGAAAAACGGATTGCCGTCTATGGATACTGTAATAGGAACCTTTTTTACAGGAATCCTGTATTCGATCTGCACGGTTGCATCTACGCCGGCAACAAAAACTGATTTGGGTTGCCCCTTTTCATTCACGTAATATTTCCCTGCTTTGTTATGGTAACCATTGTCATTTGCAGCAGGAAAATAAGCCACGTGCAGTCCGGCGCCCAACACGAGATCCAACGGCAACTGAATGATCGGAATCTTAAAAGGAATCTGTTTCAGATAATACCCTTTTATTGTATATCCATAAGAACCAAAAATTCCATAGAAGGCGTCAAACTGCAAACCAGTTGCATTGTCGGAATTGTAGAAATGCTTGAAGGTACCGCCGAAACCGAAACGGTCGGCACGCAGCCCAATGCCCGTATAGTAGCGTCTTGCCGAAGCCATGAAAGTCATGGAAATAAAAATGGTGATAAGAAATATTTTTTTCATCCCTTTTTTGGAATTGTGCTTGTGAAAATCCCCGGCAAGTTACAATTTTAGGTAACAATTACTTAGTTGTGATAAATTCAAAAATCATTTCATTTTCTGTGGGTCAATTCGCAATATTAATGTATCTCCTTTATGCGGAATTGTATCAGGATTAAACTTAACCTTGATTGTATCTTTTATAGCTCCTTTAATTGTCAGGATGCTATCCGGAAAAAAAAATCTTCTGTTCCTTAAGAGAATAAAAAAAAATCATTGAAAACAAAATGAGTAGCTTCATTATTAGTTGGCTGAACCATGGTGTTACTCAGATTAATGAATTAAATATACAGTGCTGATTACGATTCATACGTTTTGGCCTGATTCTTCTTCGCCAAAGGTGCTAAATTAAATACTAAATGCATCAAAACTTGTCGGATCCCGGATATGCTCGCCGGTTTTTCTTCAGTACCCGAAAATCTTCATACATTCGCACCGTCTTCTTGGGGTGTCATGTATAACGCTTGCGTTTATGCTTGACTGAGATCAAACCCGTAGAACCTGAACAGGATGGTACCTGCGTAGGGATTGAAGGTAGAACGATATTTATAGTGCAGACATGCCTCTTGTCTATGCCATTGTTTAACGCATTAACCGTGTAATCTGTATTCAAGGTGCAGATATTTCGCATACATTTTATGAAAATTAATTTATTGCTGTCAGGTATTATCCTGTTCTCCTGTCACTGTTTCGCACAACTGAACGGAAAAATTATTGCCACTGAAACAAAAGAGATTATTCCTGGAGCTGTAGTTGCTGTAGAGAATTCATTCCTTGTAACTTCAAGTGACGCCAATGGAAAATTTTCTTTCCCTTCGCTGAAAGGAAAAAACATCAGCATAACAATATCATGCATAGGATATGAGTCGCAAACGACCAAAGTGAATGCAGGAGATGAAAATGTTGAAGTTTTACTTCCGGTTAAAACCTATCTCTCAGATGAAGTAGTTGTAACCGCTACGCGTGCCTCTGACAAATCGCCGACAGCATTTACAACAGTTGATAAAAAGGAACTGGAAAAAAGTAACATGGGACAGGATTTACCGTTTCTTCTCAATACAACACCGTCTGTAGTGGTTACTTCCGATGCAGGAGCGGGCGTGGGTTATACAGGAATACGCATCCGTGGAAGTGATGCCACGCGTGTAAATGTTACCATCAATGGTATCCCCGTCAACGATGCAGAAGAAAACGGAATGTACTGGGTTGACCTTCCTGATTTTTCTTCATCTATTGACAACATCCAGATACAGCGCGGCATCGGCACATCAACGAATGGAGCCGGCGCATTCGGCGGAAGTATCAATATTCTTTCGTCAACACTTTCAAAAGATCCGTTTGCCAGCATCAGCGAATCGTATGGTTCATTCAATACCCTGAAGAGCACACTGAATTTCGGAACAGGATTATTGAAGAATAAAATCGCCCTGGAAGGAAGGCTTTCAAAAATAAATTCTGAAGGATATGTAGATCGGGGCTCTTCAGATTTAAAATCGTTTTATCTCAGTGGAGGATATTATGGAAACAAGAGCACTCTGCGCGCCATTGTTTTCAGCGGAAAAGAAAAAACATATCAATCGTGGAATGGTGTTCCTGAAGCAAAACTGAATAATGACTCCGACGCCCTCGTTACGCATTATTACAACAACCTCGGGTATTTATATAATAGTGAGGAAGATTCCATAAACTTGTTTACATCTGATAACAGGACGTACAATGTTTTCAAATACAATAACCAGACTGACAATTACCAACAGGATTATTATCAGTTACATTATTCTTATGCTGCTACTTCGCACCTTATGCTGAATGCAGCTTTGCATTATACAAAAGGAGAAGGATATTATGAGGAGTACAAATACAATCAATCGTTTGCAAACTATAACCTGAATGATGTGATCTCGGGAACGGATACCATCACATCAACAAATCTTATTCGTCAGAAATGGTTAGACAATGATTTTTCCGGGTTTACTTTTTCATCTGATTATGAAACGGATAAACTGCATTTCACTTTGGGCGCTGCAGGCAATCGGTATACGGGAAGACATTTTGACCGGATCATCTGGGCTGAAAATGCAAGCAATGGCGCAAAGGATTTTGTTTATGATGACAACGATGCTGCTAAGAATGATTTCAATGTTTTTGCAAAAGCAATTTACTCATTGAACTCACGATTACATTTTTTTGCTGATATACAATACAGGATGATTGATTATTCCTTTTTAGGTTTTAATGAATCATTTGAAAATGTGCAGCAAAAAGCAAGGCATAATTTCTTCAATCCAAAGGCGGGAATCACAGTTGAGTTAAACCGAAAAAATAAAATCTATGGTTCTTTTGCAATTGGAAACAAGGAGCCAATAAGAAAGGACTATACGGAAAGCACACTTGCAAGCAGACCGAGGCCGGAGCAAATGGAGGACATCGAGGCGGGTTATAAATTTAACGGGAACAGAATTAACCTCGGTGCGAATTTTTATTTTATGAATTACAAAGACCAGCTCATCCTTACCGGACAGATCAATGACGTGGGCGAATACACGCGCATGAATGTTCCGCAAAGCTCGCGCATGGGAGTGGAACTGGAAGCCGGCTGGCGTATATTGAAAACGCTGTCTGTAAATGGAAATATAACGCTGAGTGAAAATAAAATTAAAAAGTTCAATGAATACCTCGATGATTATGATGCGGGCGGGCAACAGGTGAAAGCACACAGCAACGCTGATATTGCATTTTCTCCTTCGGTCATTTCATCTGCGACTTTTTCATGGTTGCCGGTGAGAAATTTTTCTGTTGACCTTGTCACTAAATATGTCGGTAAACAATACCTTGATAATACAAGTGATGAAACAAGAAAGCTCGATGCTTATCTGTTGAATGATATATTGCTTCAATACCATTTCTCCTTTTCATTTTGCAAAGACATTGCGTTGAAGTTTGCCGTTTACAATTTGTTTGATCAGAGATATGAGAGCAACGGTTATACTTACGGATACATCTATGGCGGCTCGCGGGTACAGGAAAACTTTTATTTCCCGCAGGCGGGGAGGAACTGGATGGGTGGGGTGGTTATTAAAATTTAACCCCGCCGGGGTTTGAAATTCAATATTATATTCGTTGATAAATTCAGAATTGCGAGTTATCATCAGGCGTAGAGCTTTTGGAGGTTTTAACCCCGAAGGGGTTTGGTGTTCTTTGGCCCCGGAGAGGTTTACGGATCTATCTTGTCTTCTCAGGTAATTTTGTATTTGCTTATTATCAACGTGAGTAGAACCTCTTCGGGGTTTCCCTATGGTATCCGTTAATAATTTTAGAATCGTGAATTATCAAGATAGATAGAACTTTTTGAAGTCTTCACCCCGGAGAGGTTTACGATTCTATCTTATGTATGTTGATCATTTTGTGATTGTGGATTATCAATATGACAGGTACCTCTTCAGGGTTACCCTATGGTATTCGTTGATATTCTTATAGTTCTTAATGGGCGTCAAGAGTAGTATCTCTTCGGGTTTTTAACAGGTATATCCAACGAGCTCCTTAGAACAATAATTTTCGTTTCTTTGGAAAAAATAGCCATCATGGTCAGGACTTTACTTTTTTCTTTCCTTATATTATTTTCTCTGCACAGCAACGGACAGCAGGCTGATTCATTAACGATCAGAAAATTTTACAATGAAGCGCTGAGCAACAGTGTAGGATATAAAAACCTCGACAAACTGGTGAATACCATTGGCGGCCGGTTGAGTGGTTCACCGGAAGCAGCCAAAGCAGTAGAGTGGGCGAGGCAAGCCATGATTGATGCCGGTGCCGATACGGTATGGTTGCAGGAAGTCTGGGTTCCGCATTGGGTGCGCGGAGGCAAAGAAAAGGGAATGATACAGGATGGAAAGACGATGACGGAAGTTCCCGTTTGTGCGCTGGGAATGAGCATTGCTACTCCAACGTGGGGGATTACTGCGCCCGTAGTTGAAGTCAGGAATTTTGAGGAGCTTAAAAAACTGGGCACAGAAAACATCAAAGGAAAAATTGTTTTTTATAATCATCCGTTTGACCAGACATTCATCAATACTTTCCAGGCATATGGTGAGGCAGGGAAGTACCGATGGTCCGGTGCAATGGAAGCTGCTCGATATGGTGCAGTGGGTTCCATCGTACGCAGCATGTCCATTGACCTTGATGACTTTCCACATACCGGCTCCATGGGTTACAATGATTCGCTTACTAAAATTCCTGCTGCAGCAATCAGCACAAATGGAGCGGAGTTGTTAAGCAAAATACTCAAAGCAAATCCTGCAGCACAATTTTACCTCAAACAGAATTGCCAGATGTTTGATAGCGTCCTATCCTATAATGTGATCGGGGAAATCAGGGGCACTGAATATCCGGGAGAAATTATTGTGGTGGGAGGTCATCTTGATTCCTGGGATACCGGCAAAGGAGCGCATGATGACGGAGCAGGAGTTGTTCAAAGTATTGAAGTGATTCGGTTATTTAAAACTACAGGAGTGAAACCAAAACGCACCATCCGCGCCATTGCATTTATGAATGAAGAGAATGGATTAAAGGGTGGAAAAAAATATGCGGCCGTTGCCGAAATGAAAAAGGAAAATCACATTGCCGCCATGGAAAGTGATGCTGGTGGATTTACGCCACATGGCTTCGGGCTGAATATGAAAAAGGAGCAGCGTGAAAAAATTCTGAAATGGAAACACCTCTTTCTTCCTTACGGCTTGTGGAACTGGGATAGTGAAGGTGATGGTGCCGACATTTCTCCGATGACAGACAAGGGAGTTCCGGGCATAGGGCTGGTGGTTGACAATCAACGGTATTTTAATATTCACCATGAGGCAAGAGACAACATGGACATGGTCAGTCGCCGGGAACTTGAGCTTGGCGCGGCTTCCATGGCAGGACTAATTTTCCTGATCAGCGAATATGGGTTGTGAGTCATCTCGCATTTTTTAATTTACCTTTGTACGAAATAAAGTAAAATGGGACTGGTATATTCTGAAATAACTTTATCTAATCCTGTAAATTCCGATTTACAGCCACTCACTGTCAGATGCCTTGCTGACAGCGGATTAACTTACCTTGTACTTCCCCAACACATTGCAACGCAGTTACAATTGAAAGCGCTAGAGACCCGCGAAGCGACAACTGCTGATGGAAGCTCTCACACTATTCCATATGCGGGCCCTGTGCGTATTACTTTTGAAAACAGGAATTGTTTTGTTGGCGCATTAATCATGGGAAATGAAGTTCTACTTGGGGCTGTTCCCATGGAAGATATGGACCTCGTGGTACTTCCAAAACTACTAAAGCTGAGTGTAAATCCTGAAAGCCCGAATATTCCTCGTGGCCACGCCAAATAATTCATGAAAGAAAAAACTGATGTCCTCGTAATCGGAGCCGGGCCTGCCGGAACGATAGCTGCTTCTATTTTAAAGAAGGAAGGCTTCAATATTAAAATGGTGGAGAAGCAAAAGTTCCCGCGTTTTGTGATCGGGGAAAGTTTACTTCCGCGCTGTATGGATCACCTGGAAGCAGCGGGATTGCTTGATGCTGTGAAGGCGCAAGGATTCCAGGAAAAATTTGGAGCCAAGTTTGTACGCGGAAATGATATTTGTGATTTCAACTTTGCCGATCAGTTTTCGACAGGATGGAATTGGACATGGCAGGTGCCACGTGCACAGTTTGACAAAACACTTGCCGACGCCGTAGAAAAAAAAGGTGTTCCCATTGATTACCTCACGGGTGTAACCGATATCAAATTTCATGGCGACCATTCCGTCACTACTGTTGAACATGCCGACGGATCAAAAAAAGAAATTGAAGCAAAATATATTGTGGATGCAAGTGGTTATGGCCGTGTGATTCCGCGCATGTTTAACCTCGATGAGCCGAGTGGTTTTCCCGCACGCAAGGCATTTTTTTCCCACATTAAAGATGCAAAACGTCCGGTGGGGATTGATGGAAATAGAATTACAGTTGTGGTTCACCAAAAGGATGTATGGATATGGATCATTCCGTTCAGCACCGGAATTACTTCTGTCGGTTTTGTGGGCACGCCCGAATTTTTCGAGCAATTCAATGGTACAGATGAAAAATCGTACCGCGCTATGATTGCTGCCGATCCGAATACTGCAGAAAGATTTAATGGTGCTGAACTTATTTTACCTCCGACGGCAATAACCGGCTATGCAATCACTACAAAGAAATTATATGGTGATGGATTTGTGCTCACCGGGAACGCTACAGAATTTCTCGATCCTGTTTTTTCCTCCGGTGTTACCTTTGCAATGGAGAGCGGACACACAGCGGCCAAATTAGTCGCGCGTCATTTACGAAATGATTCAACCATTGACTGGCAGAAAGAATATTCAGCGCACATGATGCAAGGCATCAATACATTTCGCAGCTATGTTTCCGGCTGGTACGATGGTACGCTTCACGATATTTTTTTCGCACGCGATATCAAGGAAAGTTTTAAGAAACAGATTTGTTCAGTACTGGCGGGCTATGTATGGGACCTGAATAATCCATTTGTTAAAAAACATGATTCCGCATTGAAGGCGTTGGCAAAGGTGATAGAGATAAACGGATAGGTAATATGTAATATTTAAGATGTAATATTTTATTCAGTACTGGTTTAAAATTCAGGATCGGTTTAGTATTCATTAAATTAATAGGGATTATTTCTTTATTCCTTAAATATTTTGACAGTTGATTTTTTTTGGGCCGCATCAATGGTTAGGAAGTAACATCCGGATGGAAGATTTTCAAAATTTTTATCTTCATTGATTGGTGATGTTCCTTGGAACAGTTCCCGGCCCGCGATGTCGTACAGAGAAAACCGGAAGGACGATTGAATCCCTGTAATGAAAATATTTTTTGTAAACGGGTTCGGAAAAATCCTGACAGTTTCTATAGCTAAGTCATTTAATGTGGTCGCACTTGTGACAAGGTCGCCATAACTTCCGGCATACTCAACATTACAATTTGTATCCACGTTGAATTTCCAATACCGGTGAAAGATACAGCCGGCCCAGCAATCACCCCAACCGTAAGAATAAATCAGCTCAACATGGTCCGTGTAAATTGAATCAGTAATATTGTTTCCTTCGCCTACAAGACCATTCGGCTCAGCGGAAAACACGCCGGGTATGGCAAGGAATAAATTTCCCATTGCCGGAATATTGTAGTTTGAATCTGTTCGAAACCAGGCAAAATCAATCGAGTCCCAAGCAGTGTAATAAGCAACAAGGTTGAGTCCATACTTTGCCAAAAGTGAATCAATGTCAGGATCACCGGTCGGAATATTTCCGTTTTTTAGTTGCTGCATCCAGGGCAAACTGCTGTCTGCATAAAGAGCAATTTCATTGAGGTAGATATCCGGAAATGTATGAACATCATACATCGAGATCACGCTGTCTCTTGCCGGAAGTGAAGTTGCATTGTATACTGCTATCAATGCCCGGAGTACGGTATCGGCATGATCTTCCGGAATCAGGACGCTGTCTTTATAGGGTAGGTTGTTCCTGTAAAATTTCTTCATGGCAAGCCGGTCGGCATCGTCACGGTATTTTTGAATAATACTATCATGTGCCGTGCAAGAAGATGAGACCACTTGTCCTGAAATCTTACCGAAACAGATGGGAATTAACAACATGAGCAAAGAAATTCTCATAGGAGATTTATTAATACATCGCGGGCACCCGTCGGCTTATGATATTCAAATGTAGTGATTTAATTGAAAGTGGTTTAGAATTTCGATGGCTGCAAAAAGAATATAGTTTTGAAATACCACCTACGCTATAATAGCCCCGGCTGCAACGGAAACCCCGAAGGGTTGAAGTGAAAGACGGGACGGAATTTTATACGGAGACGAAAACTCTTGCTCCAAAAAAAATAAAACATTTTTCCGGTCACATATTAATTTTCCTGTAAATATTTTCTTACAAATCGTATCGCCATTGCTCCTTCTCCCACTGCAGAGGATATTCCTGCCTGCGCACCGGAGCGCACATCACCTGAAGCAAAAATGCCGGGTACACAGCTTTCAGGTAAATAGGGTTCGCGTTTCAACTTCCACCGCTGATGAAAAGTTTTTTCTGTTACCAGGTCCTTGCCGGTGATGATATATCCTTTTTCATCTTTCAATAAAAACTCATCCAGCCATGAAGTTCCGGGACGGGAGCCGATATAAATGAAAAGTGCTTTGGCCGGAACGCGCTCCTTTGTTCCGGTGGCAGAATTTATAAGTGTGATTTCTTCCAGAACATTATCGCCATGTACTGCAGTAACCTCAGTATTTGCATGCACAAAAATATTCGGAACCTTGCTGATGTATTCCACAAGGTAATTGGCGGCGACCTGTTTTAATTTATCGCGCCTGATCAATATGCGTACTTCCTTTGCAAAATTGCAGAGGTGCATCGCTGCCTGACAAGCGGAATTTCCTCCGCCAACGAGGTAAACGACTCCGTCGCGGCATGCATTTGCTTCCACAGCAGCAGAACCATAATATACACCTGCTCCCGTGAAGTGATCAATATTTTCAAGCTCCAGTTTCGCATAAGCAACTCCGGTGCAAACAACAATTGTTTTGGTGTGAACGACAGAGCCATCCATCATCTCGACGATTTTATATCCGTCCTGAATTTTTATTTTTTTTACTTCCTGCGGCGTGAGAATTTCTGTTCCAAATCGCAACGTCTGAGCAATCGCCCTGCGCGTGAGTTCACCGCCGGAAAGTCCGGAAGGAAATCCAAGATAATTTTCAATGCGTGCACTGTTGCCTGCCTGTCCGCCGGGATTATTTTTTTCGATCAGCAATGTTTTTAATCCTTCGCATGAACCATAGACTGATGCTGCAAGTCCGGCCGGACCGGCACCGATGATCATTACATCATACATCTCTTCAATCGCTTTCTGTTTCAATCCGATTCCGGAAGCAAGTGCAGTGATTTCAGGGTCAGCGAATACAGAACCGTCTTTTAAAATAACCAATGGCATTTGTTCGCGGGTTACTTTTGCACTGATAAGATATTTTTCTGCATCGGGATGATGTTCCACATCGAGCCACTGAAACGGAACTAAATTTCCGGAAAGAAATTCTTTAAGCTTATGCGACTTCGGACTCCACTGAAAACCGATGATGCGGATGCCTTCGTGATCGGGTTTGTAATGCGAATGCCATTCTTCAAGGAGGTCATTCACCACAGGATATAATTTTTCTTCAGGCGGATTCCACGGCTTCAGTAAATAGTGATCGAGCTTAACTGTGTTAATGGCTTTGATTGCCGCATCAATATCTGAATACGCCGTAAGTAATATCATCCCGGCATCTTCATAGGTCTCTTTTGCTTTTTCAAGGAAAGCTACGCCTTCCATCTCGGGCATTTTCTGGTCGGAGATAAAAAGTGCGATGGTTTCATTTTTTAATTTTAATTCTTTAATGAGTTCAAGGGCTTCAATTGCAGATTCTGTAGCGACCACGCGGTATTCAGCACGGTACTTATTCCGCATGTCACGCTGGATTGCTCCCAGCACCTGTGCGTCATCGTCTACTATTATGATATAGGGTAGTTTCATTCCTGAATTTCTTTATTTGAGAATGGAATGCAAATGGTAAAAACAGTTCTTCCCGGAACTGAAATGACTTTAATTTCTGCGTCGTGTCTTTTAACGATCCTCATTACTGTATCAAGTCCGATGCCCGTACCTTCTCCTACTTTTTTAGTCGTAAAAAAAGGATCAAATATTCTGGTCTGAATATCTTCAGGAATACCCGGACCACCATCTATTATTTTAACGGTGACATCATGCTTGTTGCATTTTGTTTCAATGCTGATTACTCCATTCTTAGGAACGGCGTAAATAGCATTGTCTAGTAAATTTGTCCATACTTGGTTGAGTTCGCCGACATATGCAGGAATGTCACGCATGTCGTTGCAGAAATCCCTTCTCACCGTAATATTTTTTTCGCGGAACTTATGTCCGAGTAGCGTTACGGTATTTTCAATATCCTTATGAATATTTGTGAGCTGCTTGTCACTTGTGCGGTCCATGTGCACGTGACTTTTTATCGCACTCACCAGATTTGAAATGCGGCAAGAGGCGTCGTCGAGGTCTTTCAATATGCGTTGCGAGCTGAGATTATTCTCCAGCCATTGAAGTACATCAGGAAGAGATTCTTTGCTCACTTTACTTCTCACATTTTCCAGGTCATCAACAGTGACCCCTGTATCGGTAAAAGTTTCTGCAAGTTGTCCGTCGGAAACTTTATTTTCTTCCAGCCATAAATTGATCTCGTCTTCTCTGTCGATGCGTTGCATGGCCGTAAGCATTACCTGCTGCGTAATGACCAATTTTTTTTCTTCTGCAATTTGCCTTGCGCTGCTGATAAAATCGGGTTTTACATGACCGCGCATCAGTCTTTCAGTAAGTCCGTAATTCTGCATCAGGCGTTTGATCAGCTCAGAAGATATCCTGTTGATGGCAGCGGCGGGATTATTTAATTCATGTGCTATACCTGCCGCAAGTTGGCCCAGTGCATTTACTTTTTCCTGTTGCAGTTTTTGCGTTGCGAAATGCCGTGCTCGCTCTGTCATGTATCCGATGAGCCGTTGGATAAATTCAGGATTAAGCTGTTCAAGTTCCCTGAAGTGTCTTTTGTGTAGCCGGAAGAGCCTGATTTTCCCAACGGCATAATTATTCCCGGGAGCATTTTTCATTCGGGAATAGGGGAGCATGCCACCCGCGCCACCGGTGAGCACATCATTTTCAAAAGTAAAATAATAGACAAGCTTGCCATTCACATTCATATAGAAGTGGCTCTTGCCTTCCATAACCAGAAACATTTCATCAATAGGTTCACCGGTTTTTACAATGAGTTCTCCGTCTGCATGTTCCTCAACAGTACCATGAGCGAGGATCCATTCCAAATGTTCTTTAGGTAAATCCTTGAGGCAAATTACTTTTCTGAGTTCTTCGATGGTGGCTTCCTGCATGTGGCAAAAAATTATTCTCAAAAATATACTTTTACCCTGTAAACAGGAATAAAAAATTTGCCCCGTGACTTTAATCTCATCCTTCCAGCAAATTCAATTTTCTTTGTATAAGTTCCACCTCAGCTTTGGAAGTAGTAAGGCCAAGGGCTTTCTGAAAAAATGATTTCGCTTCGGTTTTATTTCCTGTGCGTTGATGCATCTCACCGAGTGAAGTATTAAAGAGTGCGTTATCAGAAATGCCTTTTAATTTTTTCATTTCATTGATGGCATTGACCGGTCCGTCAATTTCTGCCAATACAAGACATCTGTTTAAAGCCACCATCGGATTATTGCTTCGGAGCAGCAGAGAATCATATAGTCCGAGAATGGCATTCCAGTTTGTTTCTGAATAGGAAATAGCATTGGCATGAATGGATGCTATACCTGCTTCTATATGAAAGTCATGGAAGTGATCTCCGCTTGATGCAAGTGTCATGAATTCATTACCTTTTTGAATCAGAAATTTGTTCCACTGATTTCTGTTCTGGTCTTTGAGCAGTATGATGAGCCCTTTATCATCAAGGCGCGCGCTGAAACGTGAAACCTGGTAGCACATCAACGCGAGTAAAGCGTTGGTTTCAGGAATGTTTGTTTTTTTATTTTCTGTGAGCAAAATGGCCAGCCGCATCGCTTCTTCACACAGGTCTTCTCTGATCAGCTGATCAGGATGAGAGGAATTGTATCCTTCATTGAAAAGCAGGTAAAGTGTTTTGAGCACGGCCGCTGTACGTTTTTGCATAGCATCAGCACCGGGATAGTCGATGGAAATTTTTTCTTCGCGGATTTTTTCTTTCGTCCTGAATAATCTTTTGCTGATGGTGTCTTCATTGCAGAGAAAAGCACTGCTGATTTCGCGGACACTCAATCCGCAAAGTGTTTTCAATATCAATGTGATTTGCGCTTCATGTGAAATGGATGGATGACAACAGGCAAACATCATCCTGAGCTGAGCGTCTTTTATTTCGCCGGCTGTAAAAAGTTCATTCACCTTAGGCGCAAGAGAATATTCAGATTGCAACAGGACTGCAATTTCATTTTCAATTTTATATTTTAATTTTTCCCTGCGGATGATATCAATCGCTTTATTTTTTGCGGCTTTGTAGAGCCATGCCTGCGGGTTGTCAGGAATTTTCCCCCACTTCCATATTTCCAGCGCTTTTAATATGGTATCCTGAACTATGTCTTCGGCTTGCTCTATGTTAGAGAAACCAAAGAGGCGTGTTAAAACAGAAACCATCTTTCCGGATTCACTCCTGAAAAGATGGTCTATCGTTTTATGGACATTTGATTGATCATTCATCGAGTACTAAATACTAATTAATACCAATATACTAATTTCTGATTTCCATTTAAGTTCGATCACTCCAATTTGTGCTATTTGTACTTAGTATATTCGTAGAGATCAGTACTTCGTACATTCGTAATACTTCGTACTTCGTAATTTACATTTTCTGTATCGGTCTTACTTCCAGTTTGCCGTCCACTTCAAAAATAGGACAGCCCTTTGAAAATTCCACGGCCTCATTGATATCTTTGGCGTTTACAATCAGATACCCGCCTACCAGCTCTTTGGCTTCAATGAAAGGGCCATCGGTTACTAATTTTTTAGAACCATTTACCTGTTTACCCATTGGCATCAGTGGCTCACCGCCGACCATAATTCCCTTTTCAGTGAGTGATTCCATCCACTGCATCCATTTTTGCATGTGGTCTTTGGGTACATCTGCGGCATGCTCACCGGCCATTCCGCCCCGAAATAAATACATGAATTTTTCCATATGAGTTTTGAGCTACTAAATACGAATTGAAACGAATTTACTGATTACCAATCCCCATCATTTCAAGGTACGAATTACTAATCTTTAAGAATTTACTAATTCCCATTCCAATTTAAGTCTATTACTTCAAATTACTAAATACTAATCAAAACGAATATACCAATCACCAATTTCCATCCCGGTTCGATTCACTTCAATTTGTGCTATTCGTACTTAGTATATTCGTAATGATTCGTACTTCGTACTTTACATTTCCATTTTCTGAATCGGTCTCACTTCCAGTTTGCCATTCTCATTAAAGATCGGACAACCTTTGGAAATCTCCACTGCTTCATTGATGTCTTTTGCATTTACGATAAGGTAGCCGCCTACCATTTCTTTTGCTTCTACAAAAGGACCATCTGTGACAATTTTATTTTTCCCTGTAATCTGCATGCCTGTACGCTGCAATGGTTCACCACCAACAAGGATTCCTTTTTTACCCAGACCTTCCATCCAGGTCATCCATGCCTGCATGTTATCGGCCGCTACTTTTGATTCGGTGGCATTGCTTGCGTGATTTTCACCACCTCTGAATAAGAACATAAATTTTTCCATTTGATTTTTCTTTTAAATATTAAAACTAATTTTTTTTTAACCGGATTCATGCAGTCGCCGCTTGCGGACTTACCTGGTGCATGATGGTCATTGGATTCAATTCCATGTGTTCATTTACTACCTTGCCGTTTACAACCTGGAACAAGTCAACAAAATGGAATTCGACAGGGTTACCGGATGCCGGGATGCCATTGAATTCCCCGATGTGCTTACCACTCCACTTGCCGCTGACCGCAACATGTTCATCGTCGCCGAATACTACATTTAAGGTGTGCTTACCTTCGAATGACGAAGTCATCATTTTCATCATCCCGAGGTGTTCCTCAACACCGATGGGTGCAGGAGTCATCGCATTGCGAAATTTGTGTTTGTCATCCATGAGATTTTTAATGGTCATGAAATCACCGGCATCAATGGCCGCAAACCAGGTCTTTGCAATTTCTTTGTTTGTCATTTTGATTGGAGTTTTAAATTGTGAATATTGTTTATTTACCCATAAGACGAATGACATTTTACAATAAGGACATGAAGATCATAATTTTTATTTGTTTGAATGTAGCGCAACCTTATTTCCTTCCGTATCAATAAAAAATGCCATGTATCCGAAATCGCCGGCTTGTGTTTTCGGCATGACGACCTTACCACCGGCCTTTTTTATTTTGTCGAGGACTTTATCCAGTTTCGGGTTTGCGTTGAGATAAATAACGGCTCCGTCTTTACTAGGCTTATGCATGGGACTTTGCACCAGTGAACCATTGGCTTTTCCTGATCCCGGTTTCCAGGGGAAGAAAGCCATTTTCATTCCCATCATTTCCTGTTCCTCCATCTTGATCTTAAATATGGATTCATAAAATTTCTTCGAGCGCTTAATATTTTTGGCAGGAATCTCGAACCAGTTGAGTGAGTTGACGTTCTTTTTCATTTTTACTTCGTTTAATTTGTTAGTGAATGTAAATAATATTATGTGCTATTTACTGTTTAGACGAATAGGAATGGCGGATCAGGACAAACTTTAACAATTTATTTAATGAGACTATGATTTCAGAAGCCCGAAGGGTGCACTGAAATCATTAAGTCGAATTAATTCCGAAGACAAAGTTCTTCGGGATCTAGTAAATACCCCGTCTCGCCTCAGGCTTTGCTTTGCTGAAGCTTTGCGAAAGCGATGCCGGACGGAACAAATATTCATTTTGATACCTCGTCTAGCCTTAGGCAAGGCAAGGTCATTCATTAAATTTGTTACCGTGGAATCATTTTAATCTTCCTTTTTAAATTATTTATCAAAAGGAAATCAGCAGACGAATAGATCTACCGGATGGCGATCACATTTTAAATTCAAAAAAAATACGCTTGAAAAAACCCGTCATCCACTGAAATAAATATGGACGAGCATCATTTAACGACAACAAAAGATTTCAAAAACTTTTTATCGCCTGCAACAACGCAGAGGAAGTAAACTCCATTTTCAAGATCAGGAATTTCAATTGATCCAACGGATAAATTTCCATCTGACCTTTTTGAAATAATAGTTCTGCCGGAGAGGTCTGAAATTTCTGCAGAATTTATTTTATTGTCACCGTAAGAAAAGTTCAATTTCGATGATGCCGGATTCGGATATATGACAAATAGTTCAGCGGGTCGTACATTATTTATTCCTGTAGTAGCATCAGTAGTTATTCCAAATAAATTCTGGCTGAAAGAATTGGTTGAATCGTTGAGGTTTTTAAATCCTACCCGTGCTTTGCCTGAATTGGCGACGGCTGAGGTGTAAAAATAAAAATGGAAGGATTGCGTAGAGCCTGCAGGTAAAAGAAAAACCACACTGTCTGTAGAAGTGGAATAGCAAACATCAATACATAGCGACGATCCCCAGTCGGTGGGAATATTATTGATGAGTCGCCTTACATAAACCTGCACATCATTAACCGCGTCATTGTTTACGAGTTCACCGTCAATAGATATCGTACTTCCGGCAACATCATATACCGTGTCATTCGAAATGAGATTAAAAGTAAATGCTCCCGTAGCAGGACCTCCTCCCGAACAAAGCCCGCTCGATGTTCCGAGCAAACTATCAATGTCACAAAAAATATCACGCGGAAAACGATCGAACCATCCATGATGAGAAAAAACAATCCCTGTCGTATCAATTAAATAAGAATTGTTGGGCGCCGGACCGTACGTGCTCCACCAGTTATTGCATGGGCCATCAATATAAACCGGCGCATTGATGGTCATGCTGTCGAGTAATTCCTGTGCGATAAATTTTCTTTCGCCATAAGTGTTGGGCTGGCGGTATAAAATTCCCGCCTGAATATTTGTTGTCGTCGGATTCACATAACCGAAATAAACGCTGGTGTCAATATTGGGGTGCGCTTCTATCGTGTAAATTACAGCAACTTTCAACTGGTTTCCATAAGTACTTACCACCTGATTGATTTCAGGAATTTTACCGCGGAACACGGGACACGTATAACTTCCCGCAACAAGAAGAACGGGAGTGCCGCTGTTTAATGCATCAGCCAGATTAAACGGGTCGCCATTCAAATCATATAAAGTAAAATCATACGCTGTATCACCGGCCTGCAATCCGCTGGCATCAAACCCTCCAAGATACCAGGGCGCATAACACATGCTGTCACCGTCAGAAGGTAACGAGCCAATTCCTATGGATGGCTTCAACGTTGCCTGCGAGAAAATAAATAAACTCTGAAAAATCAGGATTGAAAAGAGTACAATAATTTTTTTCATGTCATTTATATTTTGGAAACCTCTGACAACAGCAATTGCGAAAGGTTTACTATAATAATATCATTGCCCGTGAACAGATTGAGCTGACTCCCTCGGCTTGAAATGCGTAAGCTTAATTGCTTTTGCTTTTGGACGGAATGCCGGAGGAACTGACATCATTGCCTGCGCATGGTTTTCAGCTTCAAGGATGGTATATGCATGGTGGTCATTATCGTAGCAGCCCCATTCAAAGTGCGTTAAAAATCCTGCGTGGTAATGCACGAATTCTTTAACAACCATTCTGCAATCTTCTGCGGTATGTTCAGAGATGATGATGTAGCGGTCCATAGTGGAGAGTTTATTTTTCAAAGGTATTTAAATAAGGTAAAAGGCACAAGTTAGAAGTCAAAAGTCGCAAGGCACAAGTCACAAGTTACAAGTTGAAGATGCCTGTATATTCCTAAATTGACTTAATTTCGTGTTCGAGAAAATTCCATGTTCGATTACCAAAGCATTATTTCCATTCTTCCCGACAGTCCGGGTGTGTATCAGTTTTATGAAAAAGACGGGCGACTTATTTATGTGGGTAAGGCAAAGTCGCTGAAGAAAAGGGTGAGCAGCTATTTTCATAAGGAACATGATTCCGGAAAAACGGCAGTGATGGTGCGACAGATTTGCGACATCAAAACCATCGTCGTAGAAACAGAAATGGATGCGTTATTGCTCGAGAACAACCTCATCAAAAAGCACCAGCCGAAATACAATGTTAACCTGCGTGATGATAAAACGTATCCTTGGATCTGCATTAAGAAAGAACATTTTCCGCGCATTTTTTATACGAGGAAACTGATCAGAGACGGATCAGAATATTTTGGTCCCTACACTTCTGTACGGATGATTGAAACGCTGCTCGATCTTTTTTCGCAGTTGTATAAACTCCGTTCCTGCAGTCTGAATCTTTCTCCCGAAAATATTGAGAAAAAGAAATTTAAAGTTTGTCTGGAGTTTCATATCGGTAATTGCAAAGGCCCCTGTGAAGGATTGCAAACAGAAGAAGATTACAACAATAATATTCAGCACATCAGACTGATATTAAAAGGAAATATCAACTTCGTAATTTCTCATCTTGAAACACAGATGCAGCAACATGCATCGAACTTTGAATATGAGGAAGCGCAGCAAATCAAACAAAAGCTTGAGCAGCTGGAAAAGTTTCATAAGAAAAGTGTGATCGTTAATCCTTCCATTCACAATGTGGATGTATTCTCTATTAAGGCAGAAGAAGATTTTGCCGTTGTCAATTTTCTGAAGGTGATGAATGGCTCCATCATACAGGCGCATACGGTAGAGCTGAAAAAGAAACTGGATGAAACGCAGGAAGAACTTTTAGAACTTGCCATCGCTGAACTCCGTGAGCGATTCAACAGTGAATCCACTGAACTCATTTTGCCTTTTCATCTTGACCTTGAAATAAAAGATGTTGAAATTACCGTTCCGAAAATCGGCGATAAAAAACATTTGCTGCTGCTCTCAGAAAAAAATGTGAACTATTATATTCAGGAGAAACAGTTGCAGTTTGAAAAAACGAATCCTGAAAATAAAGTATTGCGGCTGATGGAGGTGATGAAAAAAGATTTGCGCTTAAAAGAATTACCACGCCACATTGAATGTATTGACAACTCCAATTTCCAGGGCGATTTTGCCGTTGCAGCGCTTACTGTTTTCAGGAATGGCAAACCATCTAAAAAAGAATACCGGCATTTCAATATTAAAACGGTTGAGGGTCCCGATGATTTTGCCTCAATGGAAGAAATTGTTTTCAGGCGATACAAAAGAATGATTGACGAAGCGCAAGAGTTGCCGCAGCTGATTGTTATTGACGGCGGTAAAGGACAACTCAGTGCAGCGATGAGCAGTTTGGAGAAATTAAATCTTACGGGAAAAATTGCAGTGGTCGGAATTGCCAAAAAGCTGGAAGAGATTTATTATCCGGGCGATTCTGTACCGCTTTACCTGGATAAAAAATCTGAAACATTGCGGGTGATACAAAACATAAGGGATGAAGCCCACCGGTTCGGGATTACGCACCACCGTAATAAAAGAAGTAAGGCGTTTGTAAAAACGGAGTTGAGCGACATTAAAGGCATTGGGGATAAAACTGCTGAAGAGTTGCTGAAACATTTTAAGTCTGTGAAAAGAATAAGGGAAGCGGGGACTGATGAATTGGCAGAAATCATAGGGGCAGCAAAAAGTGAACTTGTTGCAAAATATTTCTTGGATAAACCCGAAGCACAAAGCTGATAATTATCATTTTTGTGACGGGTTGTCTACGAACTGTCTCCGCGAAAAATCTTTGCACAAATGCGCTACGTAGAAGTTAGTTTTGGAACAGGATGTACCAACATGCTACCCCAGCGAGGGGATAGTTTTTTTTCACGTGAACAATTTGTTAGTTAGAGGGTGGTGTTAGACAAGCTGTAAGAGAAGATTCCGCAAAAGGTGTAGTAGCATGCTCGGAAAAAGAACCCAGCTGCCATACGGCGGAACTCGTCAGAGTTTGCTCTGTAACGGTGGAGCCGTAGTGGCAGCCTCAAAGTTCCCGATTTAAACGCATTGTTTCAAGGTCTTCTGCGGATTTTTATGAACAGAAACTCTAACTCCACCCTCAATTGGGCTGTTATTATGCATTTTTTCGGTTTAAAATTTTGTGAAAACAGGTACATTTAGTACCTCTGCACATATAAATATAAACTATCTCTTGACTGAGTTTAAAAAAATCAATATATTGGTACTATGCGTACCGTTAATCAAACAAAAATAAACCAGCTTTTGGCAAGCCTGCCTTCAGGGGTAGTAATGCAATCTCTTTGGCTTGTCAGCCAAGGATATAGTCCAGAACTACAAAAACGATATAGACAAAGCCGGTGGTTAGAGTCTATCGGCAAAGGGGCTATGGTTCGCACTGGAGATAAGGTTGAGTATGTCGGGGCAATATATGCTCTTCAAAAACAAAGTAACTTATTCATCCATCCAGGCGGCCGGACAGCTTTATCATTACACGGTAAATCCCATTACTTGGAATTGTCAGAAGAGAAAGCGGTCATCTTTGGGGGCAAAGATGAAAGACTACCGACATGGTTTCGCAAACATAACTGGGGCGTTAAAATAAAATATCACCAAACATCCTTCTTACCAGCAGATGTAGGTTTGACAGAAATAGAACTCAAGAATTTTTCGATAAAGGTTTCAGATACTACAAGGGCAATCTTAGAGTGCCTGTATCTCGCGCCTAAAAATCAGGAACTCCTGGAATGTTATCAACTAATGGAAGGATTGAATAACCTACGGCCAACACATGTTCAATCACTGCTTGAAAAATGTCAATCCGTGAAGGTTAAACGTTTGTTCCTATACATGGCTGAAAAAGCAGGACATCAATGGTTTCAGAGTCTTGAGGTCAAAACTATAGACTTAGGGCAGGGCAAGCGCAGTATCGTGAAGCAAGGCATCTATATACCAAAGTATCAAATAACTGTCCCAAAGGAATTCGAAGCGGATGGCAAATGAAACGTATAAGAAACAGGTCAAGCTATTATTAGGCGTCCTTCCTGAAATCGCCAAAGAGAATTGTTTTGCCTTGCATGGAGGTACTGCAATTAATCTCTTTGTGCGAGACATGCCGCGCTTGTCGGTTGATATCGATCTCACATGTATTCCTCTTGAAGATCGCGAAATATCACTGGGGAATATTTCTGATGCATTGGAAAGATGCAAAGAGCGCATTCAAAAAGTATTTCCAAAAGCAACTATCGCTCATAAAAAAGATACATCAAAATTACTGATCTCAGAATACGGGGTTGACATTAAGGTAGAGGTTAATACTGTCATCCGGGGGACAATCAGCGATCCATTTAAAATGGAACTCTGCGCAAAAGCACAAAAGGATTTTGAAGCATTTTGTTCAATCAATGTTGTTCCTCTCGGACAACTCTTTGGCGGAAAAATCGTCGCGGCTTTTGATCGTCAACATCCCAGAGACTTGTTCGATGTAAAATATTTTTTGAGTAACGAAGGATTTACGGATGAAGTAAAGAAAGGATTTATCTTTTCTCTGCTATGTAGCGACAGGCCCATCCATGAAGTTCTCGTACCAAATTTCCAAGATCAGCGTTCTGCTTTGGATAACCAATTTGCAGGCATGACTGAAGAAGCTTTTACCTACGAAGAATATGAATCAGTTCGTGACACTATGGTCAAAACGGTACATAAGGAATTAACGGACGCCGACAAAAAATTCATCTTAAGTGTAAAGGGTTTGAAACCTGATTGGAGCCATTATGACTTTGAAAAGTTTCCTGCTGTAAAATGGAAGCTGCAAAATCTACAAAAACTTAAGGACCAAAATCGTGATAAATACAGGCAGTCTTATGAAGCACTGGAGAAAAAATTATCAAATCTTTAATTCATTTTTCCCGAGCCGCTATTCAAGTGAACAATTAAACTGTTGTTTTTAAAATGCGAAGTTCAATTCAAACTTCAGATATTTACCACATAATGGTCGCCGAACCATTCTTCTGCTTGCTTTATAACAGCTGCATCAGGCCTATGATAAAATACTACTAAATTCTTTTTCGCTCGAGTAAAGCAAACGTAAAATATTTTTTGTGTTCTTCTCAAAACAGTTTCTTTATCGACAAGATTTGTAAAAAGATATTTAAAGTTATTGTGGACTACGAACGGTCTTCGTGAAAAACCTTAGCACGAATGCGCTACGTAGAAGTTAGTTTTGGAACAGGACGTAGCAATATGCTACGCCCAGCGAGGGGTAGCCATGCGGGCTGCCTTTCTTATCTTTGCTAAATGAAAAAGATAGTCATCCTCATTTTATTTTCTCCTCTTCTTTGTCTCGGACAAATACATAATCGAAATGCCATCTGGTGCTTTGGAGACAGCGCAGGTATTGATTTTAATTATTCAACCCCTCAAACATTTACTTCACAATGCAAGACGAGAGGAAGTACAACTTCCATTGCTGATACATTGGGAAATCTTATTTTGTATACTGCCGAAACGCCTTGGGGCACTATCACTAAAAGAGTTAGAGTTTTTAATGCTCAAAATCAAATTCTACAAAACGGAGATTCAATTATTGGGCTTGGTTGGTATAGAGAAAATGTAGTTTTACCTTATCCAAACCACCCTAATCAATACTACCTTTTTTCAGTAGGTGCTACAACAGATTACGGATTGTATTATTCAAAAATTGATATGCTTGCGAATGCCGGACTTGGTACAGTTATTCAAAAAAACATTCAACTCTTGCCATATCAGATGCAAGATGGATTACAGGCGATCAAACACGGCAATGGTAGAGATTGGTGGATTATTTGCCATCGCTGGGATATTTCAGATAATAATTTTTATAAATTTCTTCTAACTCCTAATGGACTGATTGGACCATATATTCAATCAATAGGAGATATAAGCTATGGGTCTTTGTTAAATATGAATTTTTCACAAAGCGGTAGCAAGGTCGCCATCGTTGACTATCATGGCTTGTTCGAGATTTTTAATTTCGATAGATGCACAGGAGATTTCTCTTCAATCCCCTTCTTTACATTCCCAACTACAGCATTTAATTATAACCTTTTATGGAATTGCGAATTCTCTTCAAATGAAAACAGGCTTTACATAAGCGGAGGCCAACAAATTTCCTATCTATTCCAATTAAACTTGTTGGATTCAAATCCTTGGCAAGAAATTGATACACTTTGGGTACAAAATACAATTCCTTATTCGCAAGGACAGCTTGAATTAGCTCCCAATAATAAAATATATTTTGCAACTGCTTGGAATGATGGAATTCATTACAATTATCCATATCCTGACAGTGCATACTATCAGGAAAATATGAATTTAGGAGTGATAAATAATCCTGACAACCTTGGCAGTAGTTGCGATTTCCAGCCTTTCAGCTTCTATCTTGGGGGTAATCGCACTTATTTAGGCTTACCCAACAACCCCAACTACGATTTACCCGCAGATAGCGGAAGTAGTTGTGATAGCTTACCTTATGTAACTGTAAAAGAATTGCAAAAGGAGAAAAGCAATCTCAACATTTTCTATCACTCAGGCTGGCATATCGCTTTCGTCAATGCAAAAAGATTGAGGGGGGAAAAATATGTGCTGAGTGTCTACGATTTAATGGGCAAGGAAATATTCAAGGAAGAAGGAACTCTGTCTTCATCTTATTTCACTGGGGATTTAAACTGTTCTGGTTTTGCAAATGGAATGTACATTGTGAATCTTCAAACAGAAAAGGAAGTGTTGAGTAAAAAGTTTGTAAAGCAATGATTGCGATAAAACTCCGACGAGGTTCCAAACCTAATAGGAGTTACCACTTGCTGTAATCATAGGAGTTGTGAAAAGTAAAATAGTTACAAAGTATCTTGAGATAAACCGGAAGCATAAAGCTGATCTTTTCTTATTTTTCAGGTTTCTTTGCCGTTTTTCTAAAATAACCCCCCTAAATCTTGGTTCCGGGGACTATTTTGTAATCCACAGCCCCCTCTTAAATAATATTTATCTCATTATTTGTATGGTCAGAAAAGATTTCTACTTTTGCGTCCCCCAAAATATAGGGGTATTTCGATTATAAAACCCTTTAAATCAGTAAAGAAGTGGAACTGAATAGTTATAAAACCGTGCATGCAAATGTAAATACGGTGACCAAAAACTGGGTAATCATTGATGCCAAGGACCAGATTCTCGGTCGTTTGTCTTCAAATGTTGCCGTTATGTTGCGCGGAAAAAACAAAGTGAATTACACCCCGCATGTTGACTGCGGCGACCATGTAATCATCATCAATTGCGAAAAGGTAAAACTTACCGGCAAGAAATGGAATATGAAAGAGTACGTACGCTACACAGGATATCCGGGTGGCCAGCGTTTTTCTACGCCAACGCTCATGATGAAGAAAAAACCGGAGTTTATGATTGAGCATGCAATAAAAATGATGTTGCCCAAGACTAAACTCGGTAAAGAAATTTTCCGCAACCTGTATGTATATGCAGGAACAGAGCATCCGCATGCAGCGCAGAAACCAAAAGAAGTTAAATTCTCATAACCAACAGATAACCGAATGATTCACGCTATCGGCAGAAGAAAAACAAGCATTGCCCGCATTTACATGGAGCCGGGTAAAGGCACGATTACTATCAACAAAAAGGACTATAAAGATTATTTCACAACCGGTCCTCTCCAGTACATCATTAACCACGCACAGGAAACTGTAAACGTAAAAGATGTTTATGATATCAACGTAAATGTTGAAGGCGGTGGTTATACAGGACAGGCAGAAGCAATTCGTCTGGCTATTGCACGCGCACTGGTGAAAGTGGATGAAAACAATAAACCGCCATTAAGAGCGAAGGGACTAATGACGCGCGATCCAAGAATGGTAGAGCGTAAAAAACCGGGACAGAAGAAAGCAAGGAAACGCTTCCAGTTCAGTAAACGATAATTGAGTACTAAATACGAATGCGTACGAATTTACAAATGGTACGTACGACATTCGATTTAAATACCCTGTCCAAATTAGTATTTAGTAAATAAGTAATAATCAGTAATTAGTAACATATGTCAAGAGTATCTTACGATCAGCTTCTCGAAGCAGGCGCACATTTCGGTCATCTGAAAAGTAAATGGAATCCGAAAATGGCTCCATATATATTCATGGAAAGCCGCGGCATCCACATCATCGACCTCAATAAAACAGTGGTGAAACTTGATGAAGCAGCAGCAGGACTGAAACAGATTGCAAAATCAGGACGCAAAATTCTTTTTGTTGCGACGAAGAAGCAAGCGAAGGAAATTGTTTCCAATGCAGCCAAGAAAGTAGGAATGCCTTATATCACTGAAAGATGGCCGGGCGGAATGCTGACTAACTTCGCAACAGTGCGTAAGTCGGTAAAGAAGATGACCAACTTCGACAAGATGGCGACAGACGGTACGTTTGCGAACATTTCGAAGAAAGAGCGTCTGCAGATTACCCGTCAGAAAGCCAAGATGGAACATTTCCTGGGAAGCATCACTGACCTTACCCGTCTTCCGGCAGCGATCTTCATCGTGGACATCATGAAGGAGCACATTGCTGTTGCAGAAGCACAAAAACTCAACATACCGACTTTCGCAATCACTGATACAAATACAGACCCTACAGAAGTTGACTTTGCAATACCTGCAAATGATGATGCAACAAAGAGCATCGGAATTATTGTAGACGTAATGGTTGCAGCAATCGAAGAAGGACTGGGCGAACGCAAGATGGATAAAGATGCTGAAGCCAAAGCCAATGAAGAAGAGGCGATGGAAGAAGCAAAACCGAAAGAAGTTGTAGTTGATGAAGAAGAAGTAGCCGCATCAACAGATGTTGCCACTGAAACTCCCGCTACTGCTGCAGGTAAGCGCCCGCGCAAAAAGAAAGTTACTGAATAAAATTCAACGTACAAAATAGAAAGTATCAAGTACTGAGGATTTCAGAGCTTGGTACTTTTTTAATTAATAAGCATTACTCAAAAAATAATAATTTATAAAAATGACTACAATAACAATTAGTGCTGCAGACGTAAACAAACTGCGTCAACAAACAGGTTCAGGAATGATGGATTGCAAAAAAGCCCTCATGGAAGCCAATGGCGACTTTGAAGCTGCAATTGACATCCTCCGCAAAAAAGGACAGAAGATCGCTGCCAACCGCCAGGACAGAGAGGCGAAAGAAGGATATGTATATGGAAAGAATACTGCTGACGGAAAACGCGCTGTTGCAGTAAGCGTTTGTTGCGAAACAGATTTCGTTGCGAACAATGCTGATTTTATAAAATATGGCGAATCCATTTTGGATCTTGCAATGACAAATAATCCTGCAACTATTGATGATTTAAAAAATCTAAATCTGGGTACAATCACTGTTGCACAAACGCTGCTTGATCAGATGGGAAAAATCGGTGAGAAGATTGATGTAGTGGATTACCAGAATGTAACCGCAGAAAAAGTAATCGTTTACAATCACCCGGGAAATAAACTCACTGCAGTTGTTGCATTCAATATGAATCCGGCCGGCATAGACGAAGCAGGAAGAAATGTGGCAATGCAGATTGCTGCTATGGCTCCTGTTGCAATCGACAAAGACGATGTAGATTCTAAAATGGTTGAGCGTGAAATTGAAATCGGGAAAGACCAGGCGCGTCAGGAAGGCAAGCCCGAGAACATGATTGAGAAAATTGCTTTGGGAAAGCTCAACAAGTTCTACAATGAATATACTTTATTGAACCAGGTTTACATCAAGGACGAAAAGAAAACAGTGCGTCAGTATCTGGAGAGTATTGACAAAGGACTAAAGATTGTCAGCTTTAAGAGAGTGAAGCTGGGGTAAGCTAAAGAGGTACGAATAACCAAAGATTTCGAATTTACGAAATACGAAAAAGGGCAGCCGGAGATGGTTGCTCTTTTTTTGATGGAGCGAATAACGAAACGATACGAATTGTGTACGAATAACTAGACGATACGAATTTGCGAATGCAGCGACGTACGAACTTGAAGAAGCGGTGTGTAATTCATAGGAATAAACGTTGTTTCATTTACTAACATTGAGGTGATGACTACCTTTTGAATTTTAGTTTAGGGTTGCGGCTTGAGTGCATGTCATGGTAAATAATAATGTTGTCACCGTCCACTTCGAAGATTACCAGATAAGGAAATTTTTTTGTTAGCGCCTGCCTGAATTTTAAATATTTCATTTCAAACAGAAAAGGATTCATTCGAATATTTTCAAAACACTTGTCCAGTCCTTTTAGAAATAATTCCCCCAGACCCTTCGATTGAATTTCATACCATTCATAAGCATCATTTATTTCAAAGAACACATCATCTCTGAAACGGATTGTATAATTCATCGTTGGAATTACTTTTTACGGAGAATTTTTCTCTTTGCTTCCGGCCAGGTATAAAGTTTGCCTTCACCGCGCAAATGCTTCTCCTTGCGGTCATCAAGCATTTTTTTCACTTCATCATCGTATTCAAAAGTAGGCTCAGAAAATTTATCAAAGAGGATTGTGTAAATACTCTTGAGATAATCAGCATCATTTATCTTATCAATAAATTTGTGCAAATTCTTACGGAGTGCATTGGTCGTCATAGATATATTTTTACTTCATCAAAGATAATTAACTTCCTTCTCATTAGAATACTTTTGAAAAACAGATGCTTTTTTATCGGCCGTATCAACCCTTTCGTAAAGACAAACCTGTAATCACTCACTATGCATCGGGGATGCAGAGTGCATCAGCAAAAAGCATATTGAAGACAAACGGATTTTCCGATGTACACAATGGCGGTGGGAGTATGAGTTTGCAGAATAAAATATGCTAGCGCGCGCCCAAATACACCGGAGGGACCCATTCCTATTGATCCTGACAAGATCGTTTATTCCACCTTATAAACGGTTCGCATATCCGTCTTTGCCTTTAGTCCAATTGCGCATTTGTCAGTTAGAATCCTTTTCTATCTTTGGGAGGCCATGAAACACCCATCCGTATTTTCTCTAGGCCTCAAAAAAGTTTTAGCAGGTCAACGATTCGTCCACCGAAACGTTGATGCAGGTGATCGTGTTTGCTTAGTTGGATTCAATAGGCTTTTCTTAATTCTTAATTTCTCATTCTTAATTTTTAATTCTGCTTCAGCCCAAAACCCTTTGGTGAAGATGTGGGATAAGAGGTTTGGGGGGACGGATCACGATGCATTACAATGCATTGAACAAACGAATGATGGAGGTTTTATTCTGGGCGGAAATTCAAGTTCGAACGCAGGTGGAGATAAGACACAAGGGACGTGGGGAAATGGAGATATCTGGCTTGTTAAACTTGATTCTCTGGGAAACAAAGAATGGGACAAAAATTTTGGCGGAACGAATGGTGACCGGATTTATTCATTACAGCAAACTTCAGATGGAGGATATATTCTTGGAGGTTGGTCTGGGTCAGGTATTAGCGGTGATAAAACACAAGATACTGTAGGGGGAACAGATTTCTGGATAATAAAAATTGACTCATTAGGAAATAAACTTTGGGATAAAGATTTTGGAGGAACAAAAGAGGACTTACTTTATTGTGTCAGACAAACGAACGATGGCGGATATTTACTGGGTGGATGGTCAACTTCCATGATTAGTGGTGATAAGACGCAAAACACCTGGGGTGGATGGGATTATTGGCTTGTAAAAACAGATTCTATTGGGAACAAGCAATGGGATAAGGATTTAGGGGGATTCAGTACTGACGAGTTGTTTACGTTTTATCAAACAGCAGATGAAGGATATATTTTAGCTGGAACTTCGCATAGTGGAATCAGCGGCGATAAATCACAGAATCTAAAAGGGGGATATGATTATTGGATTGTGAAGATAGATTCGGTCGGCAATAAACAATGGGATAAGGATTTTGGCGGTCCTGATAATGAGTGGCTAAATTCAGTTCAAGTTTTGGCTAATGGAGAATTTCTTTTTGGAGGAACTTCCTATTCAAATATTGGCGGAAATAAAACACAAAACAACTGGGGGGTTAAAGATTTCTGGTTAATCAAAACTGATTCTCAGGGAAATTTGCAATGGGATAAGGATCTTGGCGGAAGTGAAGGAGAGGAGATCTCCAGAATTTTTCAAACCAATGATGGTGGATCTCTACTTTCGGGAGACTCGTATTCCCAAATAAGTGGAGATAAAACTGAAAATAATCTAGGTCAGGAACAGACATGGATTATTAAGATTGATTCCGCTGGCGCGAAAGTCTGGGACAAAACAATATTTACGTTGGGGCATGATGAATACGGTCTTGCAATTCAATTGAGGGATGGTTGTTACCTTGCCGGAAATCAAACCTATGACGATATCGGAGGATATAAAACGCAAGCTTCATGGGGTGGGTACGACTATTGGATTGTTAAACTTTGCGAATTGCCCACCTTAAATATTTCAACCCAAGGTTCAATTTTTTGTACCGGTACGTGTACTGATTTTTTAAATCTTTCTCTCAATGCAACTTCCTACCAATGGTCCTTTCCATTCGCAACCCCCGATACAAGTACCGCAACAAATCCCACCAACATTTGCTATGCAAACCCGGGCAGCTATGATGTGCAGCTCATCGCAACAAATGCAAATGGAAGTGATACACTATTACTTACAAATTACATCACCGTTTATCCTCAACCACAACCGCAATCAATCACACAAAGCGGCGATACATTATTTGCAATTGCAGGAGCGGGATTTTATCAATGGTACTTCAATGCCGCCATCATCAGCGGCGCAACAGATTATTTTTATGTAGCGCAAGCAAGCGGAGATTATAATGTAGTTGCGACGGATGCGAATGGATGCGAAGTAGAAGCAGCGATCTTCAATGTTATTGCGAATACACTGTTGACTGTGGACCGTGGACTGTGGACTATCTTCCCGAATCCGGTGGATGATAAATTCACAATTCATAATGCAGGATTCACAATGGGAACAGCCGTTGAGATTTCGATATACAATGTGATTGGTGAAATGGTATTGGCTGTTTCTCCCCACGCCATAGGAGAGGGATCAGGGGGTGAGGCCGATGTTTCAAAACTTACTCCCGGCTTATACTACATTGAGCTAACTGCTGACAATAAAATTCTTCGAAGTAAATTTGTGAAGCAATGAAAAAAAATTTATATCTACTTTTATTTTTTTGCATGGTATTCTTTTTTGAGACTTCGTTAGGACAAGGTGGGGTGTGGACCTGGATGAGCGGAACGAATGTTCAGGGATCACCGGGTGTGTTTGGCTTTCACAATGTACCATCCTCAAATAACCATCCTCCGGGTTTATATGAGGCATGTGAATGGAAAGATAAGCAGGGAAATTTCTGGCTTTATGGAGGAGGCGGACTTCCTTATGCTGATTTGTGGAAATATTATCCTGCAACAAATCAATGGGAATGGGTAGAGGGAAATGCAAATACATATCAACCTCCTATTTACGGAACACAGGGAATTCCAAGCCCCTTAAATACTCCCGGGCGACGCGATTTAGGTACTTTGACTTGGGTAGATACTACAGGAAATTTATGGTTGTTCGGAGGAGCATCAAGGTATAGCGATTTATGGAAGTATGATATTTTAACAGCTAATTGGACGTGGGTTAGCGGATCGAATCTTCCTTATCAACCAGGGTTTTATGGAACTCAAGGTGTGCCTGGTATTGGCAACATTCCGGGTGGCAGAGGTGAGGCATCCTCAGCATGGACCGACTCATTGAATAATTTATGGTTCTTCGGTGGATACGGGTTTGATCAAAATGGAGCTTCAGGATGTTTAAATGATTTATGGAAATATAACATCGCCACAAATGAGTGGACCTGGATGAAAGGGTCGAGTGTAATAAATGCTTCCAGCAATTACGGAATTAAAAGAGTTGGTGCTCCGGGGAATAACCCCGGAGCGAGATTTAGTTATCCAAAATGGCATGACAATCAAGGAAATTTTTGGATAATGGGTGGTTCAAATTATCCAGGCACTATTTTATATAATGACTTATGGAAATATGAAATTGGTTCAAACCAATGGACATGGATGAGTGGAAGCAATTTAATTAATGACTTAGGCGTATATACAGCGGGTTGCGTTTTTGATTCGATAAATTTTCCAAGTTCAAGATTGGAGAACCGCGCTACTGCAACAGATAAATGTGGAAAATTTTGGTTGTTCGGAGGAGAAGGCCCCAATGGTTCACTAAATGATTTATGGATTTTTGATCCGCTGCAATTAAATTGGAATAAGATAAGTGGAACAAATATTCCCAACCAACCCGGTAATTATGGAACAAAGGGAATTCCTTCTGCTACAAATACGCCACCCTCACGTTTAGGATCAGTGGCCTGGTGGGGAGATGACAATAGGTTTTATTTATTTGGTGGATGTCAGACAAGTGGATTCAATCCATTTTCTGATGTTTGGGTCTTTACCCCTGATTCAGGTTGCATACAGAATTGTATTCCGGTATCTCCAACTGCCATTATTATTTCGGTTATAGATTCTATTTGTCCGGGGAGGTGCGCAGGTTTTTCGAATTACTCTCTAAACGCCACCTCTTACAGTTGGTTTTTCCCCGGCGCCTCACCCGATACCTCCACCGATGTAAATCCAACCAACATTTGCTACTCCACTCCCGGCAACTACGATGTGCAACTCATCGCAACAAATGCAAATGGGAGCGATACGCTTTTTCTTAGTAACTACATTAATGTTTATCCCTCTCCTCCACCGCAAGCAATCACACAAAGCGGCGATACACTTTTTGCAAATACTGGAGCAGCAATTTATCAATGGTATTTTAACACAACTCTAATTAACGGAGCAACAGATTATTTCTACATAGCACCATTAAGCGGAGATTATAATGTTGTAGCAACGGATGCGAATGGGTGTGAGGTGGAAGCAGCGGTGCTCAATGTAGTAGCGGAAGTAGGAAGCGGTAGCTGGCAGTCGTCCGCCGCCGGTAGTGCGCAGTTGGTAATATTTCCGAATCCGGTGGAAGACAAATTCACAATTAAAATCCCGATAGCTATCGGGACACAAGTCACAAGTAGAACAGCCGTTAAGATTTCAATTAATAACGTGCTCGGTGAAATGCTACTGGCTGTTTCTCCCTTCGCCTCTGGAGTAGGGTCAGGGGGTGAGGCCGATGTTTCAAAACTTAGTCCCGGCTTATATTATGTAGAACTAACTGACGGTGAAAAAATATTTCGCAGCAAATTTGTGAAGCAATAATCTCACAAATTCAATATTTGTAAATTCGTAAGGATTGGTTATTCGAACAAACCATTATTCTCTTCAAATGAAGACCGATTCACTTTTCGTAAATTCGCAATCTTTCGATATTCGTTCCCTCATTCGCACAAAAAATTTAATCTTAAATTCGCCACCACAATTAAAGAAGCCGGAAAATGAAATATAAGCGTGTACTACTCAAACTCAGCGGCGAAGCCCTCATGGGTGATAAGGAATTCGGAATTGACCACGACAGACTGAAACAATATGCGGAGGACATAAAAACCATCGTTGACGTGGGTACACAGGTAGCAGTAGTGATCGGAGGTGGTAATATTTTTAGAGGTGTAGGCAATGATGCCGAAGACGTAATTGATCGTGTGCAGGGCGACTACATGGGAATGCTTGCAACGGTAATCAACAGCATGGCGCTTCAAAGTGCGCTGGAAAAGTTGGGAGTAAACACCAGACTTCAATCCGCCATTAAGATGGAAGAAATTTGTGAACCCTATATTAAACGCAGAGCTGTTCGTCACCTTGAAAAAGGACGAGTGGTTATTTTCGGTGCGGGAACAGGCAATCCATATTTCACAACAGATACAGCAGCATCACTTCGCGCAATAGAAATTGAAGCAGACGTCATCTTAAAAGGAACACGCGTTGACGGTATTTACAATGCTGATCCTGAAAAAGACAAGAGCGCAGTTAAATATGATACTGTAACATTCCAGGAAGTGTATGAAAAGGGATTGAAAGTCATGGACATGACGGCCTTCACACTCTGCAAAGAAAATAATGTTCCCATCATTGTTTTCGATATGAATAAATCCGGTAACCTGTTGAATGTCCTCGAAGGAAAACAGGTAGGAACATTGGTCGAAGTATAAAACGTCAAACGATATACATCAAACTCTTATGATAGACTCCAATAAACTCATTGAGGCGACAAAGGCGCAAATGCAGCAAGCCGTTACGCACCTGGAATCAGAACTGACCAAGATACGGGCAGGTCGCGCAAACCCAAGTATGGTTGACAGCGTACAGGTAGATTATTACGGATCGTATATGCCTGTTAGTCAGGTTGCAAACGTGAGCATACAGGATGCACGAACCATTGTGATTCAGCCCTGGGAGAAATCAATGTTGGTTCCGATTGAGAAAGCAATACAGGCCGCAAACCTTGGCTTCAATCCGCAAAATGATGGTATTGTAATCCGTATTTCTGTCCCTCAGTTAACAGAAGACAGGAGAAAGGACTTAGTGAAGAAAGCAAGGGCAGAAGCAGAACACGCAAAGGTTGGAATACGAAATCACAGACGTGAATCCAATGAAGCCATCAAGCGCGACAGCAAAGGAGTTCCGGAAGACCAGGTGAAAGGCCTTGAAGCGAACATTCAGAAAATGACGGATCAGTTTATAGCTACCGTTGACAAACACCTTGAATCCAAGGAAAAGGAAATCATGACGGTTTGATTGGTTCGCTTTCGTATTTTCGAAATCATTCGTTATTCGAAACCCTTCGCCTAAAGGGGGCCTTCACACTGATTCTTTCTAATAAGAAATTCTCTCTTTGATTAAGAAATCTTTTTTAAAAAATATAAGATTACACTTTAAGTTATTCGCACAATCAGTATTTTGTAAATTCGTAAGGATTAGTTATTCGTACTTATAAAAAAACAACCCCGGTCTGGAACCGGGGCTGATCAACAATTCAAAAATTACTTAACTTAAAACTTAACATGAAACAGTACCTCTAACGGCACGATGTTTCAGAAGGTTTCACGGCCTTTAAAAATATTTTCTACCCTGCCGTCCACATGCATATCTTTAATCACTGATGGCGCATTCAACTTTTCATAGGTTATTACAGCAGGCAATCGAATTGCATTCATGCCTTTTCAGGAAGCTATATTTTTAAAATAGAATAAGAACGTGTCAAAAATTTTCATCATCGGTTCAGGGTTTTCGGGATTGAGTGCTGCTGCATACCTCTCAGCCGCCGGACATGAAGTACACGTTTTTGAAAAGAATGAATCCGCCGGAGGTAGGGCAAGGAAGTTTAAAACGGATACCGGATATATATTCGACATGGGTCCAAGCTGGTACTGGATGCCGGGCGTTTTTGAAAAGTTTTTTAATGACTTCGGATTTAAAGTTTCTGACCTCTATCAATTGAAATTATTGAACCCGTCGTTCGATGTGGTTTTTGGTGAGCATGATACCATGTCAGTACCGGAGAATTATGACGAACTAAGTATTTTGTTTGAATCCATTGAACAGGGAAGCGCCGTACAACTTGCGAAATTCATGGAGGAGGCGGAATACAAATATAAAAGCGGAATGGACAGGCTTGTTTATATGCCCGGGCTTTCTATCGCCGAGTTTGCAGATGCAGAGGTCATCAAAAGCGCTTTTCGGTTGCAATTATTTTCTTCTTTCAGTAAACATGTGAGAAAGTACTTTTCTAACCCCAAACTGATTGCATTGATGGAATTCCCCGTATTGTTTCTTGGCGCAATGCCTCAGGATACTCCGGCTTTATATAGTTTGATGAACTATGCGGGCTTAAAGCTGGGTACCTGGTATCCCGATGGCGGTTTTGGGAAAGTAATTGAATCAATGAAATCGGTTGCAGAAAAAAATGGCGCAACGTTTCATTTCAATTCTGCAGCGGAGAAAATCATCATTGAAAATAAAAGCGCGGTAAAAATTAAAGTGAACGGAAAAGAATTGGAGTGTGATGCCATCATAGCTTCCGCCGATTATCACCACGTCGAAAGCAGCTTATTACCTGAAGCATACAGGAATTACACAGAGCGTTATTGGGAAAAGAAAACGTTCGCTCCATCCTGTTTGATTTTTTATCTCGGCATCTCGAAGAGAATAAATTCACTCCATCACCATACATTATTTTTTGACGAAGACCTTGAGCAGCACTCACATGAGATTTATAAGAATCCGAAGTGGCCGGCTGATCCATTGTTTTATGTGTGTTGTACGTCAAAATCTGATGATCGTGTTGCACCTGAAGGACATGAAAATCTATTTCTGCTCATGCCCATAGCGCCGGGATTGAATGATACAGAAGAAATCCGTGAGCGGTATTTTAATTTGATGATTGCGCGTCTGGAGAAGCAGGTGAATGAAAATATCAGTGCATACATTGATTTCAAAAAAAGTTATTGTGTAAATGATTTCATTACTGATTACAACTCCTACAAAGGAAATGCATATGGCCTCGCAAATACGCTGATGCAGACAGCAAATCTGAAACCTAAAATCAGGAATAAGAAAATCGAAAATCTTTTTTATGCCGGACAACTTACCGTTCCGGGTCCGGGAGTTCCGCCGTCTATTATTTCAGGAAAACTGGCAGCGGACCAGGTGCTGAAATATTTTCACGGGAAGTAAATAGCAATTCTGCAATGGGAAATCACTTACATCGGAAGGTAATTTAATCGGCTAAGACACTTTCCAGATACATATTGCCCTGTCATCTCCGGCTGAAACGAGTAAACCATTTTCCATCCAGAGGACATTGTTTACTGAATTGAGATGACCATCATCTTTTTCTTTGTCAATTCTCTTTAGTAATTCAAAAGAATCAGCATTCCATATTTTTAATGTCTTGTCCCGGCTTGCTGATGCAAAATAATTTTTATCGGGAGAAAAGGAGAAAGCATACAAAGCATAGTTGTGTGCAGGAATGGATTTGACGAGAGAAAAATTATCCATGCTCCAGATTTTCAGGTGCGCATCTTTTCCGCCGCTTAATAAATAATTATCATCGGGGTGAAAGCAAACACAGTTTACCGATTGGGCATGCGCTTCAAGGCGATGAAATTCCCGCATCGATACCACATCGAATATCCTGACCGTTCCATCTCCGCATGCAACAGCAAGAATAGAATGGTCTTTGTTCAATGCAATACTTCTTACCTTTTCATTGCAGAGTTTAATGTTGTAAAGCAATGTGTAGTCATCCAGTGACCAGACTGATAAATTCCCTTCTCCTGTGGCAACGAAAATTTTTCGGTGAAGAAAGGAATACTGAATATTAAATACCTGCGACTTATGAAAAGAGATATTCCTTGTTTCCTTTCTTGTATTTAAATCAACAACATGAATAGCTCCTGCAGAAGTTCCGATCTGCAATTCATTTTTCTCTTTGATATAGCAGAGTGCATAAACAATGGCGCCTACATTTACCAATGCTTTTGCGGGCTCGTTTTTTTTCGAGTCCCATTCAGCTACAATCTTGTCACCACTCCCTGAAAAAAACTTATTTCCTTCCGGAGATTTTTCCAGCGCATACACCGGACCATCATGTCCTTTTAATGTAAAGAATTTTTCTACAGATATCTTCTCTTCTGACGCCATTTTTTCCTGGTCTGCCTGTTAAATCTTACCTCTTAAATATTACCTCTTACGATGCCTACGCCCACACCTTCGTCCCCTCCGTACAATTGGTGCATATATCAATCTTCGACCTCCCCTTCAAAAGATTTTTTCTGAATTCATTATAAGATTTTCCAAACCATATTTCTTTGAATGATTTTTCTTTCAGACTACCCAATGAATGCGATGCGTCCTTATCAAAGCAGCAAGGCACCACCGTTCCGTCCCATGTAAGTACACATGAATGCCACATTCTCCAGCAATGATCCAGCAGTTTGTTTTTAATGCTCCACTTTCCATCAGACTGTTTCTTATACCTGGAATATTTATCAATTGTTGGTATCAGTTCGTTTCCATTTTCAAAATCATATACCTGTGCGGTTTTAAACGCTACTTCATCAACGCCCATTTCTTTCGCTATTTTCTTCACGTCATTTATCTGGTGTTCATTCGGGCGCACAACGAGGTATTGGAAAATAATATGCGGCGTTTTTGACTTCAGTTCTTTTTTCCACTTTACAATATTCCTTGTGCCTTCCAGCACCTTTTCAAGAGAGCCACCGATGCGGTATTGCTCATACACATCCTGGGTAGCGCCGTCAATGGAAATGATAAGCCTATCAAGCCCCGACTCAATCGTGCGTTTTGCATTGTCATCAGTCAGGTAATGCGCATTGGTAGAAGTAGCCGTGTAAATATTTTTCCCTGATGCATATTTTACCATTTCGAGAAAACCGGGATTGAGGTATGGTTCTCCCTGGAAATAAAAAATAAGATAGAGGAGATGCCCCGAAAGTTCATCAATCGTTCTTTCAAAAAAATTCTTATCCAGCATTCCTGTTGGTCTGGAAAATGAACGTAATCCACTCGGACATTCCGGGCACCGGAGATTACAGGAAGTGGTTGGTTCAATGGCAATCGAAACAGGCAATCCTTTTTGTCCCGGCAATCCCGTCATCCTGGAATAATAAAAACTGCCCAGCACTCTGGCAGCATTTGCTACTTTTTTAATGCTCAGCTTCGAGGCAATGTTGAAAAGATCGCGGGGACTGGTATTCATCTGGAATGCAAAAGTGCATACAATATCTGAATTGATCAGTGTTGCAGCAAGGCGAGGGCAAATATTTTTGATTGAGAAAATAAAATAGCATTGCTTTTTAGTGTTGATAATTCAACTTCGTTTTCCCTCTCAGATGCTGTGTACTGAGTAATTTAGAAACTTCTAAAATTCATGAGGGAAATTCTTGCATTTGCTTTTGCCGTCCTTTTATCAGGAATAGTGAGAGGACAGAACAATTGCTCAAATGCCACACCGCTTTGCGCAAACAACACCATTGCTTCAACTACTTTTGGAGCGACGGCAGCAATTAATGATCCTGTACTGAGCTGCGGTGACCTGACTGTAAACAACAGTGTGTGGTATACCGTTACTGCGACGACTACCGGAACCTGCACCGTTACCGTGGGTCAGATTAATAACACTCCGGGACTGGAGATGGAAGTATACACCGGAGTATGTGGATCGTTTATTACTACCGGTTCTTGTAATTCCGGAAACGGTCCGAACGGATCAATGAGCCTGACCTTCGCTGTGCTGGCAGGATCTACATATTATGTGATGGTTGATGGAACACTCGGAAACCAGGAAGCGTTTACGATCCTTGCTACTTCTGCAACCAATTCTATCATTGGACGGCCATTGCCGGGATTCATTCCGAGTACCTTTTCGGGATGTGCGCCACTTTCTGTTTTACTTCAGAATACCACTGCACTCAGCGGAGGCAGCAACATCACCTACCAGTGGAGAATTGATGGTGGATTGTTTGTGAATGCAACAGGTAATGATACAACGATAGTTTTTTCAACGACAGGAAGTCATACCGTTGACCTGAAAGTTTGTAACGCTGAATGCGGCTGTGCATCAGTGACGCAGTTTATTGACGTGGAAAATCTGGTAGCGACAATTACACCTCCGCCCGGTATTTGTCAGCATTCACTTGTTGATTTTTCAGGCGATGCACAATATCTTCCTGATCCCCCTTTTACTCCGGTAAATATTGTTTCATGGGACTGGAACTTTGGTGATCCCGGATCAGGTGCAGGAAATACGGCCGGCGGACAAAATGTTCAGCATGCATTTTCTGACAGCGGAAATTTTGTGGTGACGCTGATCGTTACAAGTGCTGATTGCGGAGTGGATACCGTTACTGCATCCGTTCATGTAAATGCAAAGCCAACTGTGAATCCCGGAACAGATCAGGTCATCTGCGAATTTACAGATGCCACGATTGGTGCGATTGTTACAAATGCTGCACTACCGGTGACGTATCAGTGGACCGGTGTCGGAATATTTGCATGTGATACTTGTGCTTCAACAGTACTGAGCGGATTACCTGCAGGCGGGCCATATCCGATCTCCATTCACATTAACGATGCCAACGGATGCTTCGCTGATTCAACAGTGAACGTTACCGTTAATCCGAGGCCGGTTGCAGATGTGGGTAATGATACAACGGTATGTCGTTATTCACCTGTTCAACTTAATGCCGGCATCGTCACAGGAAATGCACCATTTACTTTCTTGTGGTCTCCTTCTGCGGGACTCAATGATTCAACAAGTCAGAATCCTGTTGCTTTTATTTCAGGACCGGTTACTTATTGTGTAGTTGTAAGTGATGCTGCAGGTTGTATTTCTGATCCTGAATGCATCACTATCAGTGTTCACCCGCAACCTGCAATTACTGCAGCACCCGGAGTATTATGTGCCACCGATCCGAATCCGCAAACGACAATGACGGTAAATGGTGCCAATCCCGGATCTGTTTATTCATGGACGTTATCACCAAACTACAATTTGATTTCAGGCGCCAATGCCGACTCATCCACCATCACGATTTCATTTCCAAACGGGGTTGCTGCAAACTATACTTTTGCCTGCGTGGTTACTGATGCAATCACAGGATGCCGTGATACAGTTGTGTCAACTTACCAGATTGTTTCAGGATTAAATATGGTCGTAAGTATTCCCACTGAGGCCTGCATGGGAATTCCTGCAACCATCTCTGCAAGTGGTGCCAACACTTATGCATGGTCTGCAAATCCTTCTTACCCGTTTGTTGATTCCACACTTTCAACACAATTGGTAACGCCTCCCGGCACTACTGTATTTACGGTAACGGGAACTGTTGGAACGTGTACGCAGGTGGTAACAGGGACGATGACAATTTATGCACGGCCTTCAATAACCGTTTCAAATGATTCTACCATTTGTCCGAACACGCCGTTTCAGATTTTCTCGAATGCTTCCGGCGGAACGCCAACATATTTTTATGCATGGACTCCATCGTCAGGACTGAATGATTCACTTACACAAAATCCAATTGCAACCATCAGTGCTTCAACAACATTTTGTGCTGCTGTGATTGACATTCACTCCTGCTTCAGCGACAGCCAATGCGTAACGCTGAATGTATTTGCTCCACCGGTATTGAGTGCTGCTCCATCAACACTTTGCGCTACAACACCAAATCCACAAACAATTTTCACCGTAACCGGTGCAGCACCGGGATCTGTTTACAACTGGACAGCTTCCCCTGATTTTTCACTCATCACATCTGCAAATTCCGATTCTTCCGTTGTCACCATTTCTCTTCCTCCTAATATAGCGACAACATATTCTTTTTCTGTAACGGTTACAGATGCCGTGACCGGATGCGTGAATACCCTTCCGCAGACATTTACGATGACGCCGGGATTGAACATGACGATTAGCGGACCAACAGCAGTGTGTGCGGGAGATTCTGTTGTATTAACCGCAAACGGAGCTTCCGTTTATAACTGGTCAGCATCGCCGGCATATACATTTACTGATTCAACATCATCAACACAAATTATTTTTCCTGCCACCACTACCGTGTTCACCATTTCGGGAACATTTGCAGGATGCAGTCAAACGATTACACATACGGTTACATTCAATGCAAAACCCAATGCGATAACATCACCGGTTCCATTGTTCTGTGGATGCACAACAGTAAATCTCACAGGTATACTCAGCACTCCGGGAATGAATTACACATGGACGAGCACATCAGGTAATGTCGTAAGTAATTCCACGATGGCAAATGCTACGTCAGTAATCTGTGCTACGGATTCATTTGTGCTGATCGTTATTGATCCGTCGTCAGGTTGTGCTGATACTGCATCGGTAACTGCTCACCAGAATCCATTGCCGGCAGCGGTTGTGGCGGGAACTCCGAATCTCATCTGCGATGCAACCACTACCACCATTCTCCTCGACGGAACAGGAAGTGATACCACATCAGGAACAATTTATCACTGGACATCGAATAACCCTTCTGCAAATATTGCCGATACTACGGCATTGATTACCACTGCAACGATAGGTTCTGCTACAATATTTTACCTCACCGTTTCTGATACGCTCGGATGTGATTCCACTTATGCAGATACCATCTCCATTTACCCGACACCATCTGTTGCTGCAGCCAATCCTTTTATTTGCACCAATGATCCTGTACTAACTTCAACCATTTCGATTTTTGGTGCAAGCCCCGGCTCAACATATTTGTGGGATACCATTCCGGGTTGTGTAACTCCGAATGCAACAAACACATCATCGCAATCATTTGATTTCAGTACCTGTGGAGCTGGCGTGTATTTGTTTTCAATTGAGGTTACCGATGCCATTACCGGTTGTATCAAACGCGTAAACCAAACGGTTACTGTTGTAAACGGTGTTACACTTGTGGTTTCTGCGAACCCGGTTATTTGCGAGGGAAGCTCCACTACATTGAGTGCAGCAGGAGCGAATACCTTTTTATGGAGCCCCGGAGGAGATACCACATCATCCATTAATTTATCCGGACTTACATCAGCAGGTTCGCCTTATCAATACATTGTTACAGGCGCTATCAATACCTGTTCTGCATCTGATACAATTACTGTTACAGTAAATCCGGTTCCGCAAACATCTGTAATTTCCGGCGCCCTCATTACCTGTGACAGTGCGCTCGGAATTATTTATTCAGTAACGCCATCGGTCGGAAATTATACCTGGACGATTTCAAACGGAACCATTGTGACAGGACAGGGGACAGGAACCATTAGCGTCAACTGGGATAGTGCAGGAACGGGAACACTATCTGTTGTTGATACAAATGCGTTCGGTTGCCCCGGAACTCCGCAAACAATTTCCGTTACGATCAATCCGCTTCCCGTAACTTCAATGATCAGTGGTCCGGATTCTGTTTGCGAGAACAGCATTGTAACATATGCTGTCACCTTCAATGCCGGTTCTGTTTACAACTGGAGCGTTACCAATGGAATAATTACAGGAAGCAACATTAACAATACAGTAAATATTCAATGGGGAAGTACGGGTGTTGGAACGCTTACGGTAAGTGAAACAAACGCTGTGGGCTGTACCGGAGCCGGTGTTCAGATGACCGTTTATATTTTCCCTGTTCCGCCACAACCTTCAGTGCTTGGTGCTTCAACAGTTTGTGCGGGTGATACGATGCAGATTTATACAACGCCACTCGTCGGAGGAGTAACGTATAGCTGGTCGGTAACCGGTGGTACGATAGCAAGCGGACTAAATACAGACAGCATTTTTGTAAACTGGGATTCAACGGCATCTACGGGAATCGTTACGCTGATTGCGATTAATCAGTATGGATGCGTGAGTGCGCTATCTAATTTCATTGTAACGATGAATCCGCTGCCTGTTGCAACGGCGACTCCCGATTCAATTACGCTTTGCAGAAATATTCAATTGCAGATTTCCGGCAATACAAATTTCGGATCAATACAATGGAGTACTTCAGGCAGCGGAACTTTCAGCGACAGCACAATCGCTTCACCTGTTTATATTCCCGGACCATCCGATTCAGGAATGGTGAACCTGACGATGGTGCTTACTTCCGCAATGTGCGGGAATGATACGGCGCATGTAATACTCAATGTCGTTCCTGCTCCCAATACTGTGATCACCGCTTTCCCTGATACGCTTTGCTGGGGAAGTACCACATCAATCACTGCAACCGGGGGAGGAACATATCAGTGGACGAATAATGGAGCAGCAACAGCAACCATTTTTGCAAGTCCGATTACCGATTCGGTTTTCACTGTTATCGTAAATAATAATTTCAATTGTCCTGACACGGAATCAGTCACCATTCATGTTATTCCTCCGGGGATTCCTGCTGCCGGCGCTGATATGATTTCCTGCCTTGGTGATTCTGTTGCACTTTCAGGATCAGTAGTCAATGCCGGACAGATGTACTGGAATTCGTTGGGTGATGGATTATTTTCTGACAGTCTGCAGCAAAATACTTTTTACTATCCCGGAGCAAATGATACTCTCGTTGGATCAGTTCATCTGGTGGCTTATGCAACGGGAGCATGCATCAATCTCACCGATACTATTCTGATAACATTTAGTAATCTGCCATTTGTACAAACGCGCGGGGATACATTGATCAGTGACGGAAATGGAAGTGGTGTAGAAATACCTTTGGGTACGAGCACAAATTATGTAACGTCCGTTCATTTTACTACAAGCGGGTCAGGAACATTTTCACCGAATGATTCTTCAATTAATGGAGTTTACATTCCAAGTGCTGCTGATTACGAGCTGGATTCAGTAATCATCACAGCCAACGTTACGGGACCATGTGGAACTGCCTCGGATTATTTTGTGATTGACTTTGAGCCTTTCATTATTCCAAATGTCTTTACACCTTTTCCGGGAACACCGGGATACAATGATTATTTCGCAATCAAAAATTTACCTCCGGGCAGCAAATTAAAAATCTGGGATCGTTGGGGATTGATGGTTTATACGTCCAATGATTATCAGAATGACTGGGATGCGCACGGATTAAAGGCAGATGTTTTTTATTTCATCCTTGAAACCCGAAAGCGCAGTTATCATGGGTGGATTGAAGTAATTCGTGAAGAGAAGTAGGGGTCTCCGGAGAACGGGAGACATGGAGAAGAGGAGACAGGGAGTTGCTGGCTTTTCCGGATTGTTAATTTGTCTAATCTGATGTGAACGACTGCCTTTGTACCTTTGTATGAGATGAAACTCCGGATATTATTTTTTCTTTTCTTTCTTCCCGCATTCTCCTATTCACAAAAATCTGATTTCAAAAAATTATCACGACCTGAAAAATGCTGGGTGGTGTTTCATCCTTTTGTTGCAAAGAAAGCATACCGCATGAGTGTTGAAGCAAGGGCGCTTTCGAAGGAGATGGAAAATGATTCCTTGCTCGATCATGATGCCGACGGCGGACAAGTAGATGCCTTCAGACATGCATACTGGATGGCGCGGCTATCACAGGTAATGTGCAGTCGCAAAGCAATGTCTCTCGGAAAAGCACATGAGAAAGGAAATTATCTTGACTTTAAAAAACGACTTCAGGGAGAAGAAATTTTTTCCGATTCAATTGCCGGGGCCATGGATCTGTTCAATAACAGAAAAGGAATTGAAGCAGCAATAAAAAACAAATCACTTTCGGGAGAGGAGATTCAAAAAATCATCATCACAGGAATTCTAAACGGTGAAATGAAAATTATTCTGAAGGATAATCAGGGTCGTTCACTGGATTGTGAAAGGAGAGTCTTAGACATGAAAAAATATGCAGGCCACTGGAATGTGCCACGGTGTCTGGTCAATTCAAACGCGAAATAATTTTTTTCTTACTTCGAAAAGAGCACCAGCAAGTAGTAGATGACGCCACCCAAAAAGGCTGAAACAGGAATGGTAAGTACCCACGCCCAAATCAGGTCGATCGTAACTCCCCATCTTACAGCAGAAATCCGTTTCGTTATTCCAACGCCAATGATGGCACCTGTGATGGTGTGTGTTGTGCTCACAGGAATGCCGAGTGCACCCGTACTGAAAAGTGTAACGGCCCCCGCTGTTTCCGCAGCGAAACCTTCGAAAGGTGCAAGTTTGGTGATTTTGCTGCCCATTGTTTTAACAATGCGCCAGCCGCCGAAGAGCGTTCCAAATGCAATGGAAGTGTAGCATGCAATTTCAACCCATGCCGGCAAAGAATTAATATCGGTGAGTGTGCCGTTCACAATCATCGCCGCACCGATAATTCCCATTACTTTTTGCGCGTCATTACCACCATGTCCAAGGCTGAATGCAGCAGAGGATACAAGTTGCAGGACATGAAAAAGTTTGTTGACCTTATGCGGATTGGTGCGTTTAAATATGTGAAGCATCAGTACTGAAATCAGGTACGACACCAGCAATCCAATGATGGGTGCCAGCAAAATAAATTGAAGTACAGGGGTTACTTTATCTAATCTGACAACATCCCATCCGGCATGTGCAATGGCAGCACCGGCAAATCCTCCGATGAGTGTGTGTGATGAACTCGAAGGAATTCCTCTCCACCAGGTGAAAAGATTCCAGATGATGGCAGCAATAATTCCGCAAAGAATAACTTCAAGTGTGATGGCGCTTGTCTGCACTGTCTTTGAAACAGTATCTGCTACTTTCAGTTTGAAAAGCCAGAAGGCGAGGAAGTTAAATCCTGCGGCCCACAATACAGCTGTAACCGGCGAAAGTACCTTGGTTGAAACGATCGTTGCGATGGAGTTGGCAGCATCATGAAAACCATTAATAAAATCAAAAATCAGCGCAAGTATTACAACAAGAATGAATAATGTCATGGTGTTTTTTTATGCAAATCGGTGTCAGAATGGGTTTAGGAGAATTTTACAATCACGGACTCCATTACATTGGCAGCATCCTCGCATTTATCGGTGGCGGTTTCCAGTGCTGACAATACTTCTTTCACTTTTATCACCTCGATAGCAGTAACATTGTCCTCAAACAAACGCGCTACGGCATTGTCAAAAACATCATCAGCGTGATTTTCAAGGGAATTTATTTTTACAAGCGCCTCACGAACCCTGGTATAGGTACGACTGCTGCGTAATCCGGAGACGGCAATGTTGACCTGTTCAGCACTTTGTAAAATAAGATCCGCAAGTTTAATCATGGATGGGTGAATCGGATCCACTTTGTATAGGTCAACGCGCTTGGCCGCACCATGAATAAAATCAAGCACATCATCAAGCACAGAGGCCAGTCGCTGTATGTCTTCCCGATCGAATGGAGTGATAAAAGTGACGCCGACCTCTTTAAATATACGATGGGTGATTTCATCGCCCTTGTGTTCAAGCTTTTCGATCTGACGGATCAGCACCTTTCGTTTTTCCATACCGCTGGTATTGAGCATTTCACAAAGAACCTTTGCGATCTCTACCAGGTTGGCAGATGCTTCTTCAAAAAGCGGGTAAAATTTTCTGTCTTTGGGTACTAAAAACTGAAATATTGAATTGGCTGACATAATTTTTTTGATTATTCCGCCAAAGTAGAGAAATTTGTTTCAGGTAAACAGAATGTTAAAAACTCAATGATTTCTATAGGCAACTGTTTTTAACTTCCGTTGAGGAAGTTGTAATATTACCTGCCACACAACGTCGTGTGAAGATCAGTAGTACCCTGATTACAGTATACTTATATCCGGAAAAATTCATGAAACGCATTGCCATCTTTGCATCAGGATCAGGAACGAATGCAGAGAAAATCATCAGTCATTTTAAAGCCCGGGGAAAAGTCATCACAGAGGTAGTGATGTGCAATAATCCAAAAGCCATTGTAATTGAACGCGCGAAAAACCTGCATACTCCTTCCATGGTTTTTACGCGACAGGAATTTTATGAGTCAGACAAGATTGAAAAACTGTTGCTGCGTTTGAAAATTGATTTGATCGTATTGGCGGGATTCTTATGGCTGGTACCGGATTCACTCATCAGAAAATTTCCCGGTAAAATCATCAACATACATCCCGCTTTGCTTCCCTTACATGGGGGAAAAGGATTTTACGGGATGAAGGTGCATGAAGCAGTGATCAGCGCCGGCGAAAAAAAATCAGGCATTACCATTCATTATGTAAATGAAAAATTTGACGAAGGAGAAATTATTTTCCAGTCAGTTTGTGACTTGGAAAATAATGAAACGCCGGTATCGCTTGCAGAAAAAATTCACGCACTCGAGCATGAACACTATCCGGCCGTCATCGAAAAAATACTTGCTCAGCAAAAATGAAGAGTGGATTTTATCATGAATGCATTCTGGTTTTGTATTCATATCTGGATAACCAATAATTTAATTATTTAAATATTTAGAATTTCAGGAATGATTCATATAAATTGCCTTCCTAATTTTAGTCCTTACAAGAAATGAAACCCAGCGTTTTCCTGATTATTCTTCTCACCTGTTTTCAGCATACATATGCACAATTGAAAGTAACGTTTCCGTCACCTGATGGCGTTACCGTTACAGCCGATTGGTACCCGGTTAACTCCGAAAGCCAGACAATTTTACTTTGTCATCAGAATGGTTTCAGTAGGGGTGAATATCTTGAAACGGCTAAAAAACTGAACACATTTGGATTCAATTGCCTTTCCATAGATCAGCGCGTTGGTGCTGAAGTAAATGGTGTAAAGAACGAAACTGCGGCGGATGCAAAACAGAAGAATAAAGCGCAGACGTTTATCAATGCCGAACAGGATATGGTTGCTGCTGTCAACTGGCTCTATGAAAAATATCACCGGAGGATTATTATTATCGGCAGTTCTTATTCTGCATCACTGGCATTAAAAATCGCTGCAGAAAATGGTCATGTCTTTGCTGCTGTTGCTTTTAGTCCGGGAGAATATTTTGAAGAGAAAAATTATATCGCTTCAAAAGTGAGCGGACTAAGGAAACCCGTTCTGATCACCTCCTCAAAGTCAGAAGCGGCAGGTGTTACTGAACTTTCAAAGGATATTGTTTCAATGCTCAAGGTGCAGTTTATTCCGAAGGAGGAAGGAGATCACGGATCAAAGGTGCTGTGGAGTTCAAGTCCCGGAAACCAGGACTATTGGGCAGCACTGATGAGTTTTCTGAACAGGATGAAAAAAGAAAATGAGTGAGGTTGATTTGGTGCAAGATGTATTAAGATTTTAAATTGCCACAGATGCCAGATATTAGGAAACCATAAAAAATAGTCTGTGAATCATTGGCAATTTTTTTATTTGCTAATCTTCCTCCGGGGAATATAATTAATTAATGAAATATTTTAAACGCATTTTTTTTGGATTGCTGCTTTTGGTTTGTGTAGTCATCGCAGCGGTTTATATTTTTCTGCTCACACAAAAACCCGTTTACAGCGGAACAATATCTCTTGCCGGTATAAATGAAAAGACAGACGTATATTTTGACGACTTCGGAGTTCCTCACATTTTTGGAAATAACGAAGAAGATGTTTTCTGTACTTTGGGATATGTGCATGCACAGGAGCGGCTTTTTCAGATGGAGCTCATCCGCAGGGTTGGCGCCGGCAGGCTGAGTGAACTTTTTGGAAGTTCGGTGACCGACGTGGATAAATTTTTCAGGATGCTTGGACTGGCACAACATGCAGAGTGGAGTGCAAGGGAATTTACCAAGAAGCAGAACAAGCAATTTTATAAAAATGCCGTGGCTTATATCGCCGGGATCAATCAATATATTGAAAATGGAAAGACGCCTGTAGAATTTCGTTTGCTTGGAATTGCGAAAAATAAATACACCATCAACGACATGTTTTTAATTGTTGACTTCATGTCATTTAATTTTCAGATGGCATTCCGCACCGATCCGTTGATGACAAAGATTAAACAAAAACTTGGCGACAATTACCTGAAAGACATTGCACTTGATTATGTTCCCGGAACGTTACGCGTTCAATCTGATGTAAGTGATTCTTCGTACGTAAAAAATAATTCGCAAGCCTGTTTGTTTGATGACATTTTCAATCGCCTTCCCATTCAACCGTGGCTGGGAAGTAATTCCTGGGCAGTGGCGCCTTCCCATTCTCAGTCGGGAAAAGTTTTATTTGCCAACGACACGCACATCGGTTTTCAGCAACCAAGTGTGTGGTATGAGGCTTATCTGGAATGTCCGGGCTTCAATCTCTATGGAAATTTCCTTGCCGGATTTCCATTTCCTGCTATCGGACATACAAAGGATCATGCCTGGGGGTTGACGATTTTAGAAAATGATGACCTCGATTTTTTCCTGGAGAAAACAGATTCATTGCATGCCGGTCAGTATGAATATAAAGAAGAGTGGAAGCCATTTGATCTTCGGGAAGAAATCATTCACGTGAAAGACAGCGGTGACATGAAGCTTACTTGCCGTTCGACAGTTCATGGTCCGGTTTGCAATGACGTGATTCATGATTTCAAGGACATCACGGCTTCACCTGTTTCAGCATGCTGGACACTCTTACAATTCCCGAGCAACCTTTGTGAAATCACTTATAACCTTGTGAAAGCAAATTCTTTGGATGAGTTTGGCGCAGGAATTTCTGAGCTGGCGACGCCGGGATTGAATGTAATTTACGGCGATGCAAAAGGTAACATTGCCTGGTGGGCAGCAGCGAAGCTCGTGAAACGTCCTGCGCATGTGGAATCGAGATTGCTGCTTGATGGTTCAACAGGCAATGACGACTGGCTCGGGTTTTATGATTTTTCTGAAAACCCACACAGCATCAATCCACCATCAGGATACGTGTACACCTGCAACAATGCACCTGATTCGGTGAGTGGTGTTTCTATTCCCGGGTATTATACGCCCGAGGACAGGGCGCGTGTGGTTACTGAATTTCTCAACCGGGATCAAAAATTTTCCATTGGTGACATGAATGAACTCAACAACAATGTGACCTCCGTTGTTGCCGGTGAACTTGCGCATTATATTATTTCAAATACAAGCGACAACGTAAAATCAAAATCAGTGTTGGCTAACAAAGTTACGGAGATTCTCTCAGCATGGGACGGCAGGATGCAAATGGATGATGTTGCGCCAACGATTTTTTACAAACTGGAATATGAAATCCTCTGGAATATGATGGGCGATGAACTCGGAGAAAAAGATTTTTTCCGTTTCCAGCAAACGCACATTGAGAAAAATTCCATTGTACCGATGCTGATGAATGATTCAAGTGTGTGGTATGATGACATTACGACAAAAGACAAAATTGAGAACCGTCAACAGATTTTTGATTTGGCGTTTGATAATATGATCACTGCTTTACAAAAACAATTCGGGGATGACATCAGCGAATGGAAATGGGGACGTGTGCATACGATTGAGCATGCTCACCCTGTTGGCAAGCAGAAGCCACTCAATAAATTTTTCAATGTAGGGCCGTTTCCGGCGCCGGGCGGAAATGAGACGGTGAACAATGCCGGTTTTGATCTGGCTTCAAACGGAATCTACATAGTGAAATTCGGTCCGGCCCTCAGGCGCACGCTTGATTTTGCAGATCCCGAACATGGTCAGAGTATTTTACCAACGGGTCAATCCGGGAACCTGATGAGTAAACACTATGACGACCAGGCGGAGATGTTCATCAATTGTAAAACGAGGACGGAGTGGATGGGGAGAGAAGAGATTGTGCGGGATTCAAAAGATCATCTCGTAATGACACCTGTAGCGAAGTAATTTTTGATCTCTGCGAAGTACGAAAGGGTACATACAAAAATACGAAATACGAATCTTTTGAAATCGCCATATTTCCTGATTTGTATGTTCGTAAGCTTACATTCGTACTTCGATGAGATCCGGCCAATTTCAATTGAATGCCGAACATCCAAAGATTACTTTAGTTTTGCAAACTTTTAGGTACGAATATCCAATGCTTGCGAAGATGCGAATGAAATCCGTCAACATAATTTTGAAACAGGCGCATTCAAGGCTGTTATTGGAATATTCGTAATTTGTAAATTCGTAATTATTCGATATTCGTACCTCTGGTTCCGTAGTTAAATGGATATAATATGAGCCTCCGAAGCTTGTGTTCCCGGTTCGACTCCGGGCGGGACCACCCATGAAGCAGAAATCACCCACGCAAAAGCGTGGGTGATTTCGCTTCATGGGCCTGAAGTGACTGACGAAGGAAGTCTACTTCAGGAAATACATTATTCAAATAAAAAAACATTTATGTCGAAGATTGTCCATTCGGAGCCACATGAGCACAGGAGGGGTTTCTCATTCCGAAATTTTTTTGAAGATGTATCATATAATTAGAATTCTCCGGTTTTTTCATATTCTTTTTGGTTTCCCATTAACCCCGGTATTAAAAACAATCCTGCTTTTACCGGGCTATAAATTTTCAATTCATTGGTAGTTTTGTCTTTCGCATATGCGTTTCCATTTTCAGCGGTCTCAATAGGTGACTACTTTTAATGGATAACCCAATGCCAAAACAATTCCTAATAATAAAAGAAGAAAATATCCTTCAACAGATTTATTTTATCCGTGGGGAAAAAGTAATGCTGGATTTTGAGCTCTCCTCACTTTATAACGTCGAAACAAAATCATTGAAACGGGCGGTTAGAAGAAACATTGATATTTTCCCGGAGGATTTTATGTTTGAACTTTACGATGCTGAGTGGGCTATCTTGAGGAGCCAATTTGGCACCTCAAGATGAGGTGGAGT
>JBBRAY010000009.1:0-96494 GCA_038206355.1 Bacteroidia bacterium | reverse complement strand
AATAAACAATGAAAGATAAAATTGGAACCAAAGAAAAACCAATGCTTTTGAAAACGCCTCCGTTGTCGTCTGAATATACCATGCACGTTGATGAGAAGGACGGTAAAGAAGTACTGGTTTGTACAGTCGGGAAAACAGTATTGAACTATGATATGCGCTGTCTAAGAGACTTGCATGCGATGCTGAAAAAACACGGCGACTGGATGGAGCTCGGAAGCGCTGATGAGCAGAAGCCGGCAAAAGAAGGAACGGTGGAAGCATGGGGCCGATCGCCAAAAAATCCGTTGAAGGGATGGTATGGAATGAAGAAAGGACTTCGTGGCCGCTTCGGCATGTACATACCGCCCTTAATGGAAAAGCTTGGACTGGCAGAAGTCACGCATGAAGCAAGGGGAAATAAGATGCGCGCAATCGGTTGATGAGACGTGAATGAACCTGACGAGGAATACTACACCGAATCACCTGCCGACATTAATTTTTTGAAAACCGCAGGTGGTCAGATGAGGAATCATCTCCAAGAATTAAAAAATATATTCCGGATGACAACGATGTGAGATTTTTATTCAAGAGCAGAACAGGGACGACATCGCATAAATCTTTTTTGCTTCACATGCTTTCATTCTCCATCTTGCCGTTGGATTTAGATTTATGAACTGGAGAAAAATAGTCATGGGAGTTGTTGCAGGTTTTCTGCTTGTAATATTATTGTATTTATTGTTTCGTAATTTCATTCTTCATTCTGTAATTGAAAAAATTTCTGAAAAATTAGAGAACGAGTACCACCTGGAACTCACTATCGGAACGTCTAATTTCAGCGGACTCATTACTGTTGAAATGAACTCCATTACGATTAAGCCACATAATGGCGACACGCTTTTCCGGCTGGATACGTTGTCTGCTACACCTTCTATCGGTTCCCTTTTGTTGTTTACGATCCAAATGGAATCTCTTGTGATGAAGAACGGATATATCCATCTGGTGTGTACCGACAGCAGTTGTAACTATTCTTCTTTGCTTTCAAAAAAATCGGATACCGGCTCTAGAACTATTGTGCATGGTCGGAATTTTGCGGAAATTTTTAATCGTTTCTTTTCAAAGGCCTTTGACCTCGCTCCGCAAAATACGGAAATGAAAAACCTGGATTTAAGTTTTATCACGGATACCTTTCAGACTGATGTGCGGATTCCTGAATTTTATTCTTCAGTGGAAAAAATGGAAGGCGTGATGGAAGATGTAAAACAGGATAAGAAATGGAAAATGTCGGGAACTTTTGATCAGGGGAGCAGAAAATATGATGTTGAGATATACCCGCTCAATGGAACTTCAAGACTTCCTTTGTTGAAAGAACTTTTTGGCATCACTGCCGGGATTGACACTGTTCACGCAGCATTGACTGAAAGCAGTTTTTCAAAGGCAGTTTTCAAAATCGCCGGTAGGGTTTCAGCAGCAGGACTTACCTTTTATCACCACAAAATTTCTGATGATACCATCCGGGTTGAGAATGGAACTTTTGACTACCACCTCACGATCAATTCCAATTCAATTACACTGGACAGCACTTCGTTATTTGTTATTAATAAAGTTCAGGCGCATCCATTCGTTAAAATTACTTCTACTGAAGGTAAAACGATTGAGTTTTTATTCAGGACAGAAACCACTGAAGCGACTGATTTTTTTAATTCTTTACCACCGGGAATTTTTAATGAAACCAGAGATATTGAAGCCGATGGAAGTTTGCAGTATGCCTTGCAATTTAAAATGAATACCTCGGAGCCCGACAGTGTAGCTTTTGATTCGAAGATGAAGAAGATAAAATTCCGTTTAAGGAAATCCGGCAAGGAGAATTTATTTAAAATGAATGACGAATTCATGTATACGGTTTATGAATACGAAAGGCCATACAGGTCTTTCCTCGTGGGGCCATCCAATCCGGATTTTACGCCGCTTGACCAGGTTTCGCAGTTCCTGAAAAATGCCATTCTTACCTCTGAAGACGGCAGTTTTTTCTTTCATGCCGGATTCAATGAAGATGCTTTCAGGAAATCAATCGCGGAGAATTACAAAAAGGGGAAGTTCGTAAGAGGAGGAAGTACCATCAGTATGCAACTGGTAAAAAATGTTTTCCTTAGCCGGCATAAAACAGTAGCGAGAAAAGCAGAAGAAGCATTGATCGTCTGGCTCATTGAAACCAACCGCCTGAGCAGCAAAGAAAGGATGTTTGAAGTCTATCTCAATATCATTGAGTTAGGTCCGGGAGTTTATGGAGTAGGGGAGGCATCACGTTTTTATTTCAGTAAGAAGCCGGCAGACCTCACATTGTCAGAAAGTATTTTTCTCGCAAGTCTGTTGCCTCACCCGAAATGGTTTAAATACTCTTTTGACAAGGAAGGAAACCTCAAGCCATATCTCGCTGATTATTATCGTGTCGTATCTAATTTTTTACTGAGAAAAGAGCTGATCTCACAGAATCAATACGATAGTATCATTCCCAATGTACAACTATCCGGAGTTGCGCGCGAACAGGTTGTTCCTACCGATTCCATTCCTGTGGATGAAGATGAATAATTATATTGTCATGTTGGAATTCCATCGGGCAGAAAAATCTATTGCATCGTGTTTAATTTATTGTGCTTGACCCTTTAAAGATGAGAAAGTTGAAATGCCGGAGTTGAATTTTGAAGCGACGTATTGGCATGAAGCTTATTGGAATAGCTTGAATAAAAAATCGCCCTAATTATTCATTAAGGGCGATTTTAAAATTGTTTTGAAGATCCGTTTTGAATACCTGAACTTTATTCTTTTATAAGTTTTTGTGTGGCTGTATTTTTATTCTCTGTTATTACTTTTATCAGGTATAAACCATTCGGATAACTACTGAAATTAATGCTGTTGTTTTGAGTTGCTGTAACTTGTTTATATACCGGTAAGCCTAGTATATTGTAAATTTCAATTTTTGAATTGTTTTCCGGTTCTTTGATAAAAACATTAAATTCATTGGTAACAACACTTGGATAAACCGAAAAAGAAAATGAATTATTTTCAAGTTCAATTGTTCCGCTTATTGAAATACAAATACTATGAATGGCCGTATCAAGTGATCCTACGGTAATTGCCGGAGCATCAACCCATGCAGATGGTAAAGTACTGATCAGCGTTGAAGTGGAAACGGTAACAGGAGGATGATACGCAAGTGCAGGTGTTGCATTTTCTGAACAATTGCTGTTTCCAAGATAATCTGTTTTAACAGTGTATAAATATCCTGTTCCAAAACTTCCGCATGAACCTCCTGCAATAAAGCCATGGTCGGCAGTTTCATTAATTGAAGAAAATTCTTCAGGCCCGTTTCCGCCATATCTTTTGCTCCATTCTATTGTTCCGTTTGCATTTGTTTTAATCAGACATGCGTCACCATTTGAATTCGCTCCGAAATTTTCTGTTCGTCCGCATTGAATAAAGCCTCCATCTGAAGTTTGCACTGTTTCTCCTCCATCATCTAAGCCGGTTCCTCCATAGGTCGATGTCCATAAAGTATCTCCGGCAGCATCGGTACGGATCAGGAAAAGTTTATTATTAAGTCCGCCCACAGGTATGGTCGCGCCTCCCATAAAATAACCACCATCACTTGTTTGTCCAACTGATAGAAGATGATCATTTCCAAGTATCAGATATCTATTATTCCATTGCACATTACCTAAATTATCGGTTTTAATTAAATACGAATCAGTTTCATAAGGATTGGGGTTGTACGAGCCACCGATGATGAATCCTCCGTCGGAAGTTTGTCCGATTGCACGGGCACTTTCATTTGCAGAATTTAGTAATGCCGTCCATGATGAATCGCCTGCTGCATTCATTTTATATAATAGGACAGAGGTGTTACCTGTATTGTCAGAAAATTGACCTGCGGCAAGGTATCCACCATCTGCTGTTTGGATAATACAGGTTGCAGATTCTCCGGCGTATCCTCCAAACGTTCGGGTAAATAATGTGTCGCCATTTGAATCTGTTTTTACAAAAAACATGTCTCTGTAGGAATTAAATGTAGCACCATGGTCACCGGCTAGCATATATCCGCCGTCTGAGGTTTGTATTACATCATAAAGGGATTCGGCGCCGTTTGGTGTACCGTAAGTTTTAGTCCAGACGATATTTGATTGTGAATCGGTTTTTACCAAAAAATAATCAATCGGCAAATTTCCGCTCCATCCTCCCAGGATATACCCGCCATCAGTGGTTTGATGGCTGATGCTTATGTTACCAATCGTTGTTCCACCGAAATTTTTTTGAAATGTTGTTTGAGCCATTAAAATTGTGGTGCTTGTTAAAAGCGCGACTAAAAAAGTAATTGTTTTTTTCATTTATTTGTTTTTATTTATTTTTAATATTAAATTATTGTTGTTTGGATAATGGCAATACAAACCCACCTTACCTATTTGTGAGGCACCTGACAGGTAATAATAAAATTCAGATAAATTTATTCCTGGTGAGAAATCAGTTCATGCAAATTCAAATAGATGAAAATGGAAGTAATAGGAGTAAAAGTAATTTTCAATTCAAATAAACATATTGTCGTTAAATTTTCTGCAATGCAACACAGGGTGCTGCGTTTTAAAATCAGAGAATTCAATATTCGGTAAAGGTGTACTATAAAAGCGGATCCAGGGACCTTATTTGAAATAGTTTTTGGGATTGTATTCAGTATTTTAGCGATGGAGGAACTTAAAAAATCTGATGTATGAAGTATTATTAAACTCCGATGGACGTGTGACAAGCCTGATACGCAAACCTGCTACAGCAGCCCCGATGGTAACGGAAAGCCCGGACCCTGTAGCAAGCGCTTGCGCTTTGCTTCAGGGGAGGACTTGCAGTGTACAGCGGGACAGGACTCCATTAATACCGGGAACAATTGCTCCATAATTTTTTAAGCATTGGTTTACTGCCGTTGAGTAAATTGATTGATCTGTTGATTTTTTAAAATAAGGAGTGTTGGCTGATAATTTACTGTTAACGAGATATTAATTTGATTTTACAGACTTTTCTTTTGTGTAATTTTGCAGCAGTTAAAAAAAAATCTATGATAAAGCCGGTAAAGAATTTTCTTGTTTTAATTTTCCTTTTCACTTCCACGTTTACATTTTCTCAGCCTTTTTCGCAAACCAATAAAATTGAATATGCATTGCAGGCAATTAAGTATGCCTATGTGGATACAATCAATGAGAAGAAGATGACTGATGATGCCATTCGTGCAATGGTGAAGGACCTCGATCCGCATTCTGTTTATATCCCCGCGGAAGAAATGCGGGAGATGAACGAACCGCTTGTAGGTAAGTTTGACGGGATCGGCATTCAGTTCAACATACTGAATGATACCATCATGGTTGCACAAACGATTGCCGGTGGGCCGAGTGAAAAACTAGGTATACGCCAGGGCGATAGAATTGTAAAGATTGACGGTGTTGTGAAAGCCGGCGTGAAGATTACCAACAATGATGTCCTCAAACTGCTTCGTGGTACTAAGGGAACAAAAGTTACTGTGGGAATATTGAGAAGAGGAAATGCTGACCTGATTGATTACGTCATTACCCGAGACCAGATTCCGTTGTTCAGTATTGATGCAACTTATATGGTTTCACCAACTGTCGGTTACATCAAGATTAGCAGGTTTGCAGATAATACGGTGGTGGAATTTAAAGCTGCACTGGCAAAACTGAAAGGCCAGGGTTTACAATCGCTCATCCTGGACCTTCAGGGAAATGGTGGCGGATACCTGAATCGTGCCGTTGAACTCAGTGATGAGTTTTTATCTGAAGGGAAGAAAATCGTTTTCACCCGTGGCCGCACCACACAAAGTGAAGATTATAATTCAACAAGTACCGGTGGATGGGAAAAAGGAAAACTTGCCATTTTGATTGATGAAAGTTCTGCTTCGGCAAGTGAAATTGTATCCGGCGCAGTGCAGGACTGGGACCGCGGACTGATTATCGGAAGACGTTCGTTTGGCAAAGGCCTCGTACAGAAACCGATTCAGCTACCTGATGGTTCGGCAATACGTTTAACAGTAGCGCACTATTATACTCCTTCCGGTCGTTGCATTCAAAAGCCATATGAAATGGGTGACGAGGAAGAATATGAACTTGATTTTGCAAACAGAATTAAAAACGGTGAGCTTACCAATCCCGATAGCATTCATTTCAACGACTCCACCGAATATTTTACAAATAATAAACGATTGGTTCATGGTGGTGGCGGAATTATGCCTGATTTGTTTGTGCCACTCGATACTACGGAGTTTAGTGCCTTCTTCACTGATTTACGCAGACAAAATGCTTTCAATGATTTTGTTCTAACGTATGTGGATGATAACAGGAATGAACTGAAAAAGAATTATCCTACGCTTGAGGATTTCAGGGCGAAGTTTGTGGTGACTGAAAAATTCATGAATGATTTTCTTGCCAATGCTGAGAAACTGAAAGTGAAAAATGACAGTGCGGGTTTGAAATTATCCGCTGATCTGATCAAACTGAACATCAAAGCAATCATTGCGCAGAATTTGTGGAGTGTGGAAGGTGCTATAGAGGTTTACAATGAACGGAATAATGCATTGAAGAAAGCTTTAGAAGCGCTGAAAGACAATACATTTGAGAAAATGAAAATTGCGGGGAATTGATTTCTAAAAAAATTATGTCATGATTGCAGTACCTAAAGCAGAGGAATTATCAACGTATTATCAGTCGTATCTGAAATATGTAAAACCGGAGGATGACATGCTTGAACTCATCAAAAGTCAGAAGGATGAGACTGATAAATTTCTTTCAGGGATTTCAGATGACAGAGGGGCTTTGGTTTATGCTCCCGGAAAATGGATGCTCAAGGAAGTTGTGGGGCATGTATGCGATACCGAAAGAATTCTCAGTTACCGTGCGTTGCGTATTTCAAGAAACGACAAAACGCCGATGGCCGGATTTGATGAAAATACATATACTCCGGCTTCAAACTATCGTAACCGCACTCTGAAAAATATTGCTGCTGAGCTCATGACGGTAAGGGATGCAACAATTTCGCTGATTGAAAATTTCAGTCCGGAAATGATTGACAAAACAGGAATTGCCAATGAAGCTGAAGTATCGGTACGGGCAAAAATATTTATGATTTATGTTCACCAGGCGCACCACATGAAAGTGATCAGTGAAAGGTATCTTTCTTAAGCGTGAACTTTTTCCATTGCTGCTATGATGGAAGAAAATTCCTCCGCTTTGAGTGATGCTCCACCAACCAGTCCGCCGTCTACATCAGCGCAACTGAAAAGTTCAAATGCATTTTTTGCATTCACACTTCCGCCATATAGTATTCTGATTTTTTCTGAAACCACCGTTCCAAATTTTTCCGTTATCAGGTTCCGGATAAAGTGATGCATCTCCTGTGCTTGTGCAGATGAGGCAGTTACGCCGGTACCAATGGCCCACACCGGTTCATATGCAATGATGACATCTTCCATTTGATTTGAATGAAGATGGTAAAGTCCTTTTTCGACCTGACTTTTTACGATTTTAAAATGAGAACCTGAATTTCTTTCGTGCAACAATTCCCCACAGCAGAAAATCGGCTGAAGGTCATTTTCAACTGCACGTTTTATTTTCTCTGCAATAACATCATCTGTTTCATTGTAGATTGACCTCCGCTCGGAATGACCGATGATGACGGACTCTACACCAATGCTGTGTAAGATAGCAGCAGACACTTCTCCGGTGAGCGCACCGCTTATTTTGTCAGAACAGTTTTGAGCAGCGATAAAAATATTCGTGCGGAGTTTGCATTGCATTTCAATCTGTGTCAGGTATGGAAAGGGTGGAGCAATGACAATGCGTGTAAGCATGGCGTCGTCAGTCATCTGAATGACTCCATCCACCAGCGACATGGCCTGTGCGTAATTCAGGTTCATTTTCCAGTTGCCGGCAATAATTTTTGTTCTCATATTTTAGTTTGTAAATCAACACGGGGATCAATCGTGCTGTAGATTAAAGCTGTCAGCATTCTCAAAAAAAGGTAGACTACTGCAACAAATAAAACAAGTCCCATGAGGACAGGAATATCTCTATAATTGATTGCGGTAACTGCCATTTTTCCGATTCCATTCCACCCGAAAATAAATTCCACAAAAATCAATGAGGTTAGCATTGATCCCAGCCAGCGGTGCGAAAGTATAACGAGCGGGGCTGTTGTATTCAGCCAGGTGTGATTGAGAATGATCATAGACCTTCTTATTCCTTTGGCTTTTGCGGTAAGAATGTATTGTTGACTCATCACATCAAGGTAACGTTTGCGCGTTTGCTGAATGATGAGTGCCAGTGGCCTGAGTGATAATACCAGCGCGGGAAGTATAATGTTGGTCCAGTTGATATATTCACCCAGGAAAGGATCAATGCTATAAAGTCCTCCCGTCATATTCAGTCCGGTAAATCGGTGCAGTATAAATCCGAATACCCATGCAAATAATATTGCGATGAAAAATACCGGGAGTGAAATTCCCAATATTGAAAATGAAAGGATCATTTTTCCAATCCAGGTATTTTTTTTGATGGCTGAAATAATTCCCAGCAATATCCCAAATACAAGTGCGATGATTATTGCTCCCGTTACCAAAACAGCAGAATCAGTGAAACGGGATTTAAGCATTTCGTAAACGTCATCTTTATTGTGAAAAGACCTGCGCAGGTACGGTGGTTTCAAAACAATCGTTTTGTCTGCGCCGAAATAAAACATTTTAAATGCCTTTTTATATTTTGCCGGATCAAGATAGATTGGACTTTCAATTACTTTTCTGTTGTAAATTGACAACGGAAGAAGATCGTTGAGGTAAATGAGAAATCGCATGGAGGCCGGCTGATCCAGTGCAAAGTCATGATCGATCATGTTTTTTGAAACCGCGTCCGTTCGTTGCCCCAGCATTGCCCTTGCCGGATCAGCAGGTAAAAAACTGAAGAGATAAAAGACAATGAGTATCACTCCCGCAGTTAGCAGTAAAGTATTCCGGAAACGCAGTACGAAGTATCGGGGTGTCAGGTTGAAGTAATTTAACTCATTGAGTTTGCATAGTTACAGAAAAAAGAATTTGAATACCTATCGTTGAATAACGAATTTGAACGTATGCATTTCATTATTTTTCCCTGTCATCTGAAGAAAGTAAAATCCGGGAGTCAATAAACTGACATCTGCTTCCGGGATATTCTGATCGCTTGAATAAACAGGAATGAATTCCGAAATGTATTTCCCTGCCACGTCAAATATTTTTAGTGATTCTGTAACTCCTTTTTCCCTATTTATAAATTCAGGTATCCTGATCCATAACTTTTCCTGTGCCGGAACCGGATATACGACCAATGACTGATGACGAATGACGAATGACTGGCTGCTTGCCACTACATCAAACACCACTGCTTCCACCTCACATCCGTTCATGTCCGTTGCCACAACACTGTAATTGCCGCCATCTTCAGCCACAAAATAATAATCCGTTGCACCGGAAATTAATATTGCATCATGATACCACTGAAATGTAACTGCGCCCTGATTGGCAAAAAGTGTATCACCGCTTTGAATAATTCCCTGTGCTGAAGGGTAGGGGTAAACGGTTATGTAATTATTCAATACGAGCGTATCACTTCCGTTCGCATTGGTTGCAATGAGTGTGACTGAATATGTTCCCGGTGTATTGTAACATATCTGAACGGGGTTTACGTCGGTGCTCACATTGGGATTGGCGCCCGTAAATTGCCATATATAAGATGTTGCACCAATAGAAAGATTTGTAAAATCAGTACACGTACCCGGACAAATGTGATTCACTCCGGTGAACAACGCCGTCAATGCGCAAGGAGCATTTGCCTTTACGACTTTATTCGGAAGTCCGTGGTCATTTTGCCTTGAGAGATACAATCCCGGAACTACAAAATTACAAGCGAGTCCTGTACTGTCAGGATCGTTGACTACACAAATGGAATCATTGTCAGTAGGCACAACATAAATTTTTCCATCCGGTGCCAGTTGTGCTGCGCCATTGAAGAAAGTTGTTGCATTCCACACGGCACCAACAATTATTCTTGATGCAATGATTGCTGCTGCATTCCCGAGAGAAACATTATACTGTGAGACCTGCTTGTAAATGATAGCTCCAGAATTATTGTGATCAACGGTATAGAGGAATTGGTTGCCGGGTGAAAACTCAAGTCCGTATACGTAATGATCCTGCGGCAATAAAATTCCCCCGCTAACGGTCCCTGTTTGGTTATCGAAATCAAGTAACTCAACATAATAGTCTCCCAGAGAATCACAAGGCAAAGGCAGCGCAATTTTTTTTCCGTCGGGAGAAACCTTCATTTGACCGAAGTAAGCACAGTTGTGAATACTTCCTGCCGGAGATATAACCGGTGCGCTGATGCCGGAATCAGAAACCAGATATGCATAAAATTCATTTGAGTTCCAGCGATGTGCCAGCACCCAGACCTTGCAGCCATCGGCATTGAGTGTTGCTGTCAATTGTTCAGCGGTAGTATCGAAAAGCGCAACATTTTTTAAGGATACTCCTCCCATACCGGCAGCAAGATTCATGTCAACGATTGAATAAGCCATTTCGCCTCCATAGGGAAAACCAAATGTGGCGGCGTCAGTAGTAAAGAGATAATATAAATCATTGTTTCCGGGCATGGGTACGATAAGAGAAGATTGTGTAGATGAATAATGTCCCCATAACCCCGTACCATTCAGCATTACCGCATGGTTCCTGTTCCATACAGTTTCACCATTGGTATAAAACAGAAGTCCGCCTGTTGTTGCATCGGCAACGGAAGCACATCCTTCCCAGGTATTCATCGCACTGTTTGTTAATGGAACGGGCGCGCCGGAATTAAAATCCAGTCCGGCAAATTTGCCGAAGTACCAAATATTATTTTCATTTTGTGCCTTTAATATTTCAGTTGACAAAACCGAAAGTAAGGCTAGGAATAGAATTTTATTCATTGAAACCATAAGTTCCTTTTCAGCTGTTTTGGTAAATATTACTTTTCAAATATACACGATTCATTAAACCCTGAAAACCACGGCATAATCCGCGGATTGAGACAGATATTCGCCAAAATACCCTTTTGAAAGCTCAAATACTTCATTAGCTTTGGAAACCGAACTTACCGGTTTTTATGAAGCAACTTTTACATTTTTATCATGTTATTCTGATTGGGTTATGTGTTGTTTTATTTTTTGTGACCTCGTCAGCATTTGCGCAGAAAGAAAATAATATTTGGTATTTTGGAAATGGCGCGGGGTTGGATTTCAATAGCGGAAGTCCTGTAGTTCTCAACAACGGAGCGATGTATACAACTGAAGGTTGCGCATCAATTGCTGACTCGTCCGGCAGTTTATTGTTCTATACAGATGGCGTTACCGTTTATAATAAGGTACATAATGTAATGGTAAATGGAAGTGGTCTCCTGGGAGGTAATTCATCCACTGAATCAGCCATCATTGTTCCGCTACCCGGAAGCAGTTCGACATTTTATATTTTCACCACGCCGGATCAGGGTAGTTTTTCAGGATTCAATTATTCAGTGGTAGACATGACTTTGCAGGGTGGTTTTGGTGAAGTAACAGTGCTGAATACGTTGCTTCATGCGCCCATCGGTGAAAAAGTTTGCGCCACGCACCATAACAATGGAATGGATTACTGGATTGTTGCTCATGAATTCAACACGAATGGATTTTATGCTTATCATTTATCATCAAGCGGTGTAAACCCGGTTCCTGTCATCAGCTATGTAGGTCTGATTCATACCGGCTATCACGGTTATCTGAAATTCACTCCGGATGCAACTAAGATTGGACTTGCTGTAGGGGAGACGGATGGAATTGAATTGCTTGACTTTGATAATTCCACAGGCGTAGTGTCTAATCCAATAACTTTCCCTGCTACTTTTGATTATCCTTATGGTGTAGAATTTTCGCCGGACAACAGCAAATTTTATGTTGCCTTATCAGGTGTTGGAATTATCGCCGCAATTTACCAGTTTGATTTGCTTGCGGGTTCTCCTGCGGCCATCATTGCTTCAGGTATCTTGGTTGGAAATACAAGCAATGCATTTTTAGGACCGTTGCAACTTGCTCCTGATGGAAAAATATATTGTGCAAGGTATATCACTCCCTACGTAGGTGTAATTGATGACCCCAACGCTTCGGGATTGGCGTGCAACTATATTGACACGGCTGTATTTCTCAATGGTGGTATGTCAACGTTCGGACTGCCGAATCAGATTGCGCATTATGATTTTATTCCTGTTGCTGTTTTTACTGCACCCAATCATATTTGCCCGGGTACATGCACCGACTTTACAAACCTGTCGGTGAACGCAAATAATTATCAGTGGATTTTTCAGGGCGCAAATCCCGGTGTAAGTACGGATGCGAATCCGGTACAAATCTGTTACAATGTGCCCGGGCAATACGACGTAACCCTTATTGCATCTAATGCAAATGGAGTTGATACTTTGTTGCTGCATAATTTCATTACTGTTTATCCGTATCCTTCGCCACAGGGAATTCTGCAGAGCGGGGATTCTCTGATTGCAAATGCAGGAGCATCAGGATATCAGTGGTATCAGAATGGAAATGCAATTCCGGGTGCGACAGATTTTTTTTATTTGGCTTTAGAAGGCGGGGATTATTCTGTGGTTGCAACAGATGCAAATGGATGCGAGGTGGAAGCAGTGGTGTTTGATGTGGTGGCGGGTTTCAATCAATTGATTTCTGACCGTCAACTGGATGTGTTTCCTAATCCTGTGAAGAATCAATTGTTAATTCAAACGGAACTTTTTCAGCAAGCTGATTTTAGTATTAAAATTTATTCTGCAGACGGAAAACTGGTATTGACAAAATTTATTGTCGGTTATAGTAAAGACAACACATATATAATTGATGTTTCGGATTTATCCGGGGGTGTTTACCGTATTTATGCAGAAGGCGGTTCAAAAGTGTACACTGAAAAATTTCTGAAAATTTCTGAATGATAGATTTATTTAATCGAGCATATGAAAAAAAAATTACTGAGCCTGATTTTGTTTTTTATTTCAACATTATGTTTTTCACAGGGAGAGAATAATCAGTGGCGTTTTGGGTTTGGCGCCGGACTGAATTTTAATTCCGGTTCGCCTGTTGCCGTGAGTTCACAGGTGGGTACGACTGAAGGAAGCTCAAATATTGCTGATGCAGCAGGAAATCTATTGTTTTATACAGATGGAATTACGGTGTGGAATAAAAACAACGTCGCAATGCCGAATGGCACCGGTTTGTTTGGCGGCGGATCTTCTACGCAATCCGCCTTGATTGTTCCCCAGCCACAAACACCCGACATCTACTATATTTTCACCACAGCAGAAGCACAGGGTGGAAATGGTTTTTGTTACTCTATCGTCGATATCAGTTTGCAGGGCGGCCTGGGAGATGTGACCACAAAAAATGTTCAGCTCTTTACACCCTCCGCAGAAAAAGTTTGCGGAACGAAACACAACAACGGAATAGACATCTGGGTTCTTGGACATGAAATTGGTACGGATAATTTTTATGCTTATTTGCTATCTTCTGCAGGCGTAAGTGCGCCGGTGATTTCTTCAGTTGGAACTGTTCATACTGTCACAAGCGGGGTCGAGATCGGTTACATGAAATTTTCATGTGACGGCAGACAATTGGCATCTGCCATGAGATACCTCTACAGTTTTGAACTTGATAGTTTCAATACAGCAACAGGAGTTGTATCAGCGCCAATCAGTTTTCCATCAACGGGCAATATCCAGTCCTATGGCATTGAATTTTCTCCCAATGGAAATTTGCTTTATACTTCCGATGGCAGCCAGGTAAGTCAATATGATATTACCCTCCATGATTCTGCAAGTATGATGGCCTCAAAAACATATATCAGTAATGATGTATGGGCATTGCAACTCGGACCTGATCGTAAAATTTATGTGGCTGAATATTCGCAGTCATCTTTAAGTGTGATCAATGATCCTGATGTACCGGGAACAGGTTGTAATTATTCCGGCGGATCAATTCCACTTGTAGGATCATCTTCACTCGGTTTGCCAAACATGATCAATAATTTATGTAACGGAGCACCGGTGGCAATTTTCTCTGCGCAGAATCATATTTGCCCGGGTACCTGTACCGATTTCCAGAATCTTTCAGTGAATGCATCATCATTCCTGTGGATCTTCAGTGGAGCAAATCCCGGAGTAAGTACTGATGTTAACCCTGTTCAGATCTGTTACAATTCACCCGGACAATATAACGTGATGCTCATTGCTTCCAATCCGAATGGAGATGATACGTTGCTTTTGCCGAATTTTATAACCGTATATCCTTATCCTTCTCCGCAGGGAATAATTCAAAGTGGTGATACCCTTTATGCAAATCAGGGAGCAATAAGTTATCAGTGGTATTATGAAGGGGCATTGATTCCGGGAGCAACAGACTATTTTTATGTTGCCCCGCAAAGCGGAAACTTCAGTGTTGTGGCTTCGGATCAGAATGGATGTGAAGTGGAAGCTGTAGTGTTTGATGTAATTGCAAGCAGCCTGTCATTGGTCATCAATCATCAGTCATTGGTTGTATATCCTGTTCCGGTGGAGGAAAAGTTATGGATCAGGATTCCTGATTTTATTAATGGTGATAATGGAATAGCGGCAACGATAAAAGTATTTGATGTGGTTGGGAAATACGTTTCTCCGCTGACAGTGTATTCAAGTGATCAGAAAAAATGGGTGGCTGATGTCAGTTTTCTGGCGGAGGGAATTTATTCGCTGCAACTGGAAACAGACAAAAATATTTTTCATCTTCAGTTTATTAAATCTGCCGGTCACAAATAATTTAAATTACATTCCATGAAAAAAAATATTACACTGGTTATATGTATTTTAAAATTCTCATTTACTTATGCGCAGACGGGTGAATGGGTGTGGGTTCACGGATTGAGTTCAGTTAATTCTCCCGGATCTTTTGGTGTGCAAGGGGTTTCATCTCCCGCCAATATGCCACCGGCTTTTTATGAAGCATGTGAGTGGACAGATATAAACGGAAACTTCTGGTTGTTTGGCGGACTGGGATCAGGTTTCATTCCATATGGTGACATGTGGAAATTCAATCCCATAACAAATGAATGGACATGGATGAAAGGAAATGGAATTGCCGGTAATGCGGGAAACTTTGGCGTGCAGGGCGTTTCTTCTGCTACAAATCAACCGCCATCGAGAGAGCATGGTGTGTTGACGTGGACTGACTTGTCAAACAACCTCTGGATGTATGGAGGTAATTCAGTACTTGGAGACCTCAGCGATCTCTGGAAGTTTGATATTTCTACCAATGAATGGACATGGATGAAAGGCCCGAATACTTCTTATGATCCCGGAACTTACGGTGTTCAGGGAGTCGGTTCTCCTGCAAATAATCCTTCGTCGAGAGAAGAAGCGGCATCTGCCTGGACTGACAATAACGGTGACCTGTGGTTCTTCGGAGGTTGGATTGGATCTGGTGCAGTGAATGATTTGTGGAGGTATAACATTGCATTGAATGAATGGACATGGATGAAAGGATCTCCGCTCATTTCTCAACCGGGAGTTTATGGAATATTTCGCGTCGAAGACCCGGCGAACGTTCCTTCATCACGCTGCGCTTACACGCACTGGAAAGATAACAACGGAAATTTCTGGTTGTTTGGTGGCGAAGATTTTTCTGCCAATGATTACAACGACATGTGGATGTTCAATCCATCTACCAACAACTGGGCATGGATGAATGGCAGCAATGTGCAAGGCGCTGTTGCTTCTTTTGGTACGAAATGCGTAACTGATTCACTCAACGATCCCGGAACACGATATGAAAACAGAACGGTATGGACTGACCTCAACGGAAACCTCTGGACGCTTGGCGGAAATGTGGGGTATCTCACTACGGATTATAAAAATGATTTATGGATGTATTGTGTGACTACAAATAAATGGACGTGGATAAGTGGCGACAACACTCCGAATCCCGTTGGCAACTGGGGAACCCTTGGTATTTCAAGTCCACTCAATGTGCCGGGTGGAAGAATGGGAAGCTTGGGGTGGAGGTCGCTCACGGGCGAATTGTATTTGTTTGGTGGGACTTCAAATCCATTCGGCAGTTTCCGAAATGACATGTGGAAATTTACAATTGATCCGGCTTGCGGTTCCTGCAGTTCCGTACCTGTTGCACTATTCAATGCACCGAATCACATCTGTCCTGGTACATGCACCGATTTCAATAACATCTCCGTCAATGCCACATCTTTTTTGTGGATGTTTCAGGGCGCAAATCCTTCGACAAGCACAGACGTGAACCCGATTGGTATCTGTTACAATAATCCGGGAACATATTCAGTTACATTGATTGCATACAATGCAACAGACAGCGATACATTAACGCTGAATAATTTTATTACCGTTTATCCTTATCCTGCACCACAGGGAATTTATCAAGGAGGTGATACGCTGTTTGCAAACCCGGGTGCCAATAGCTATCAATGGTATTATGGCGGGAATTTAATTTCGGGTGCGACGGACTATTTTTATGTTGCTTCGCAAAGCGGAGATTACAGTGTAGTTGCTACCGATGCAAATAACTGTGAAGTGGAGGCCGTGATATTTGATATAGTGGCGGGCCTTCAGCAGTTGTTGGCAGTCAGTACGCAATTGGCAATATTCCCGAATCCGGTGAGTGATGTACTTGAAATAAAGATACATGGCGGCATGGTGCTGAAAAACGTTGCTGATGTAAAAATTGTCATTTATAATATGCTCGGAGAAGTGGTGATGTCGTCAGTTTTGCAAAAAGAAATTGAGGTTCGCTCCATTGCAAATGGAATGTATCGCATTGAAGTTATCTCAGGAGATAAAATATTGAGAAGTAAATTTGTAAAGTCTGCTAAATAGTAGACATGCATTAAATTCTGTACAATGAAAAAAAAGTTACCTGTTGTTATTTTATGTTTTTTGATTTTAGGAATTCATTTTTCCTTTGGACAGAAAGCCGCCAGCAAATGGTACTTCGGTAGTTTTGCCGGTGTTGATTTTAATGGTGGCCCTCCCGTCGCTTTCAGCGGAAGTGCAATGAATCAACTTGAAGGTTGCGCGTCCATCGCAGATACATCAGGCAACACTTTATTTTATACCAATGGTTCTCAGGTTTGGAACAGCAACAATATTCAGATGCCGAATGGATTCGGATTGCTCGGAGACAATAATTCAGCGCAGGCGGCCATCATGGTTCCTGACCCGGCAAGCAGCACCTCGTTTTATATTTTCACTACCCCGACATGGGGCGTGGGTGATATGTGTTACAGCGTCGTTGACATGAATCTACAGGGAGGTCTTGGTGATGTAACAACGAAGAACACACCCATGTTTACCAACTCCACAGAGAAAGTTACTGCTGTACGTCATGCCAACGGAACAGACGTCTGGATTATAGGACATGAGTTCAATACAAATAATTTTTATTCTTTCCTGCTCACTGCAGGAGGAGTGAATCCTGTTCCTGTTATTACTTCTGTTGGAACGATACATTCTACAAACCTTGGTTTTGCCGGTTATATGAAAGGTTCTCACAACGGCCAACGGCTTGCATATGCTTGTACCATCAATATGGATCTTGTCGAAGTTTTTGATTTCGACAACAGCACCGGAATTCCTTCAAACCCGATAAGTTTCCCGGGAATTTCTGAGGCATACGGACTGGAATTTTCTCCCGATGATTCCAAATTATATGCAACAGAAGAAAATCCTGCACTCATCATTCAGTGGGACCTGAACGCAGGATCACCCGCTGCAATTATTGCATCGCAAATGGTTATTGGCAATGGAACATCAGCATGCGCAGCTTTGCAGCTGGGACCTGATAAGAAAATTTACCTCGCCAAACGATCTGCAAGTACGTTTCTGGGTGTTATCAATGATCCGGATTCAGCGGGATTTGCATGTAATTTTATTGATAACGTTGTTCCCCTTGCACCGGGAACCAGTTGCCAGTATGGATTGCCAAATTTTTTTCAGGGATTCTTTTCACAAGATGCTTTACCCGTGGCTTTGTTCAGTGCTCCCAATCACATTTGTCCGGGTACGTGTACTGACTTTAATAATATTTCTGTCAACGCCACTTCTTTCCTGTGGAGTTTTCAAGGAGCCAATCCTTCTACTTCTGTTGATCTGAATCCGGTCGGCATCTGTTATAATTCTCCCGGTCAATACGATGTTACGCTTATCGCTTCCAATGCATCAGGCAGCGATACTTTGCTGCTTCCAAATTTCATTACTGTTTATCCTTACCCGCCTCCACAGGGAATTTTTCAAAACGGAGATACTCTATTTGCAAATGGAGGAGCTGTCAATTACGTATGGTATCACAACGGCATACTCATTCCGGGTGCTACGGATTATTTTTATGTGGCCGCTGAAGGTGGTGATTACAGTATCGTTGCAACTGACGCAAATGGTTGTGAGGTGGAAGCGGTGTTGTTCGATGTTTTAGCCGGAATTCAATTGGCAACCGGAAATTTGCAGTATTCAATTTTTCCAAACCCGGTAAATGATATAGTTGAAATTAGAGTTCCTGTCTCTGATTTGAATGAAAAGAAATATAATTCGATAATTATTTATAACGCATTGGGCGAAGTGGTGTATGCCTCAGTACATCATCATTTTAAACCGGGAGAAATCAGTAGAGTGGATGTGCGCTCACTTTCAAATGGAATCTATTATCTGGAAATAAAATCAGATCATGAAACTACACACTTAAAATTTGTGAAATCATCTCTGCAATAGCAGTATATTAAATCTACTTCTTATGAAAAAACTTGTTGTACTTTTTTTTATTTATTATGCTTTAGCAGTTTCTGCTTCCAATGAAACGAATATCTGGTATTTCGGAAACGGAGCAGGGCTTGACTTCAACAGCGGATCGCCGGTATCAATTTCAGGCGGAATGATTTTTACCTATGAGGGCTGTTCTTCCATCTGTGATGGAAACGGGAATCTTTTATTTTATTCTGACGGACTAACCATTTGGAGCCGCAACCATTTTACAATGCCAAACGGAACCGGACTCACGGGAGATTATTCATCTTCGCAGTCGGCCATGATCGTACAGCAACCGGGGAATACGAATATATATTATGTGTTTACTACATTTTTAACGCTCAATTATTCTGTCGTTGACATGACACTCAATAGTGGCTTTGGTGACGTCACCGCTGCTAAAAATGTTTTCATGATGAACAGCGCAGAAAAATTATGTGCTGTGAAACATGCGAATGGTTCCGATGTATGGATTATTATGCACGAGGGTGGATCGGATGGTTTCAACGCATTCTTGCTTACGGCCTCAGGTATCAACCCGGTTCCGGTGCATTCCAATACAGGTTTCTCCGACAATGGAATCGTTGGTCAGATGAAAGTATCTCCTGTCGGAAATAAAATTGCCTGCGGACTTTTTAATACTCCGGAAACTGTTTCGCTTTGTGATTTTGATCCTGCAACAGGAATAGCATCCAATGGTTTCGGAATTCCTACATTGAATGCAACGCAATCTTATGGTATTGAATTTTCACCTGATGGAAGCAAACTTTATAATACCGGTGAGAATGGCTGGTTCGGCATTTCACAATATGATTTGAATGCAGGATCTCAGGCAGCGATTATTGCTTCTGCTGTAGTTATCGGTACAACAGGTACCACTTTGCCTGCAGGAATGCAACTCGGTCCCGACCTTAAAATTTATGTCACCCTTTATACTTCAAACTTTCTTGCAGTAATTAATGATCCGAATGTAACAGGATTGGGATGTAACTTCTTGGACAATGCTGTTCCGCTCGGAGCAGGAGTTTGTCAGATTGGACTTCCCGGTAATGTAGCCAGCTTGTTTGCAGGTAACCTGTTGCCAACAGCAATATTTACTTCTGCGAATCATATTTGTCCGGGTACGTGCACTGATTTTACCAATTATTCCATCAATGCAACATCATACTTATGGAGTTTTCCCGGCGCAAATCCATCCACCAGTGTGGACGCATTTCCTGCAAACATCTGTTACAATTCTCCGGGGCAATATAACGTGCAACTCATTGCCTCCAATGCAAATGGAAGCGATACTTTGTTGCTCCAAAATTTCATCACAGTTTATCCTTATCCGGCACCGCAGGGAATTTCACAATCAGGAGATACACTTTTTGCAAACAGCGGAGCATTGGGTTACCAATGGTATCATGATGGAGTGCTGATTTCGGGCGCAACAAATTATTTTTATGTTGCACCTGAAGGAGGAAATTATAATGTGGTGGCAACAGATGCAAACGGATGCGAAGTAGAGGCGGTGATTTTTGATGTCGTGGCGGAAATACAATTAGCGAATGGCAGCGAGCTATGGACAATATTCCCGAACCCTGTTGAGGACAAAATTTCAATCATAAATTTTAATTCTGCTAAAGGGTCTCCGGTTGAAATATCAGTATGGAATATGCTTGGTAAAAGACAGATGGATTATAAACTGTCTTCACTTGATTGTTCTGGAGAATTTTGCATTATACCGGGAGGGATAGATGTTAATCAAATCCCTGCAGGAATGTATTGGTTAGAGATAGAAATAAATGGCAGAACCTATAGAATTAATTTTGTTAAATTGTAGTTTTAAGAGGTGATGAAAAAAATATTTTTTTTATTCCTTATTTCATTCCCCGCTATTTCTTCTGCACAGAAGCAAAATAATATAGATCCGCAGAATATTTGTTACAGTAGCCCGGGTAATTATGAGGTTACGCTTATTGCTACAAATTCAGCAGGCAGCGATACCCTTACGTTTAACAATTATATTTCCATATATCCCTTCACTCCGCCACAAGCAATTATTCAAAGCACTGATAAACTTATTTCCAATCAGGGGTTTTCAGTCTATCAATGGTGCCACAACGGCAATATTATAAACGGTGCTACAGATTATTTTTTAATCATTGGCGATAGTGGAGACTATAATGTCACCAGTGCAGATATCAATGGATGCGAAGTTGAGGCGGCAATTTACGATGTACACATTGATATTGGAGAATTTATTTTGAATACTGACTTTCATTCAGAGGTAAATCTTAATCTGATTAATACACAAGCACTTCCATCAGGAATGTACCGGCTCCGGATTTTTTCAGATGATAAAATAATCAATACAAAATTTATAAAACAATATATATTTTTATGAAAACCGGATTTCTTTTTTCTGTTTTAGTGCTTTCTTTATTATTCTGTAATAAATTATTTTCCGCTGCCATTCCTGTTGCAAATTTTACCACCGGGAATACATCTATTTGCGAGGGACAATGCATCAACTTTACAGATCTGTCTGCCAACAATCCAACTTCCTGGTCGTGGAGCTTTCAGGGCGCATCAATATTAAATTCATCGCAGCAGCATCCTTCAAATGTGTGTTACAATACTGCAGGTACGTATTTTGTTTCACTTACTGTTTCCAACGCTTCCGGAAGTAACACACTTTATATTGCGGGGTATATTTCTGTTTATCCTTCTTCAGTCGTAAACCTTCTGGTAAACGGCAACTTCAATAATTACAATACCGGATTTAATACTCCGCTTACTTATGTCCCCACAGGCGGGATGTCGCCGGACCAGTATTCAATTGACACCAATGCTTATTTCCACAATGGAAACTGGGCTGCAATTTCACCTGATACCACGCCATTTTTTATGTGCGATGGCAGCCTCACTTCGGGTACAACTGTATGGAGTGAAAGCCTGACAAATATTTTTCCGTCTTCTGCATATACGTTTTCATTCCTCATGACAAACCTTGACGTAAATCATTCTTTCGTTCAGCCGGAATTATTGACAACAGTTACCGACCAGGCTGGAACGATACTTTTCACCGGAAGCACCGGTCTTCTTCCTGCCGCCAACAGTAACGTTCCGCCGGTGTATGTTTGGACTACTTTTGGATATGTTTTCACTACCCTCACAAATACTACTTCGATTACGATTACGGTGAGTCAGGTTGGAGGTGTATACCTTGGTTTTGATTTCGGTCTGGAAGATATGAGTCTGAAAACACATTTTTGTGATTCTCTCGCTGCATTGCCTTTAGCTGGTTTGTTCACTGATGAGAATACGATATGTCCCGGAAACTGTTCTGATTTTCTAAACCTATCACAGCGTGCAAATTCTTATCAGTGGTTTTTTCCGGGAGCAAATCCATCACTCAGCAATGACATTAATCCACAAGGTATCTGTTACAATGTTCCGGGTACCTATGATGTTACATTGATTGCAACTAATGCAAGTGGTTCCGATTCCATTACGCTTCCCGGTTACATTACAGTATTGCCTTATCCTGCGCCACAAGGAATCTTACAAGCGGGTGATTCCCTGATTGCTTTTCAGGGGGCAGTCAGTTATCAGTGGTATGCTGACGGCGTTCTGATTTCCGGTGCAACAAATTATTTTTACATAGCAACAGGCAGTGGGAACTTCAGTGTTGTCGCAACCGATTTGAATGGCTGTGAAGTGGAAGCGGTGATCTATGATGTGGTCGCAGGACTAAATCAGTTGACATTGGTCAACAGGCAAATTATTATATTTCCAAATCCGGTTTCAGAGACAATGGAAATAAGGTTGCGGGAGGAATACAGTAGCCATGTAACAGCTTGTAAAATCTTCAATGTAATCGGTGAGATAGTTTATTCAACAAGTATTCCTGAACAAACAACAATTGATTGTAGAAATTTTACTCCCGGAATTTACCTGCTTGAAATAATAACGGAAAGCGGAAACATAAGAGCTCCGTTTGTTAAACAATAAATTTCTTTGCATGTACTTTTTATTAAGAAATTATTTATGAAAGCAATTACAGGATTATTTATTTATACTTCCATTATCTTTAATTCCGTATTTGCCCAATCAGGAGAATGGACATGGATGCATGGAGATGCTGCTCCTAATCAGTCAGGAAACTTCGGAACGCAGGGAATTTCAAGTCCATCAAATAAACCTCCTGCAGTTTATGAAGGTTGCGAGTGGACCGATCATGACGGAAACTTCTGGCTCTTCGGAGGTCAGCCTACGGCAGGAAATTTTTATGCTGACGTGTGGAAATACGATCCCGTAATCAATGAATGGGTATGGGTTCACGGGCCGGGAACGATCAATTCCGGAGCGGTATATGGTGTGCAGGGAATGCCGGCGCCGGCCAATAATCCCGGAGCCAGGGGATGGGCGCCTTCTTCATGGGTTGACAACAACAATAACCTGTGGATGTTTGCAGGTTGTAATGCTGCTACCGCTGACATGAATAACCTGTGGATGTTCAATACGGCTACTAATGAATGGACCTGGATGAAGGGATCAAATTTTTCAGGCTCAGCCGGAAACCCCGGTACGCTGGGTGTTCCGAATATCACCAATGAACCCTCAGCACGTCATGAATGTACCTGTTCATGGGTTGATGTCAATGATGACCTTTGGTTTTTCGGAGGATATGGATTCGGACAGACGGATGATCTTTGGCGATATAATATTTCAACCAATATGTGGACGTGGATGAAAGGAAATCCCGCCGCGGCAAATCCTCCTGTTTACGGTGTGCGTGGCGTTTCAGATCCTGCTAATACTCCCGGTGCAAGAAATTCCTATTCACGGTGGGCTGATAAAAACGGAAACCTCTGGTTATTCGGTGGCGTATTTTATGCGCAGGGTTCATATAGTGACGTGTGGAAATATTCCATCGCAACCAATGAATGGACGTGGATGAAAGGTCCGAATGTAACCGACGACCCTGGTACTTACGGTACACAGTGTATTGAAGACAGTCTGAATAATCCTTCAGCGCACAATGAAAACAGAAGTTGCTGGATGGATTCATGTGGCAACTTCTGGACTTTTGGCGGCGTAACTGCAACCGGTAGCTATCTTTCTAAAAATGATCTGTGGAAATATAATACCCTGACTGGTAACTGGACATGGGTGAGTGGTAGCACGGGAGTCAATGATCCCGGTGTTTACGGAACCATTGGCATGAGCTCACCGGCCAATGTACCACCCGGTCGGATGGGATCTTATGCATGGCAGGATAAAAATGGAAATCTATGGATGGGATTCGGGCAAACGCCAACAACGAACAATTACAGAAATGATTTATGGCGCTATGTTCCGGATCAATCGTGTGGAGGTTGCTCTTTGATTCCGGTTGCATTGTTTTCTGCGCCGAATCATATATGTCCGGGTACGTGTACCGATTTTATTAATCTCTCGCAGTTTGCTACTGATTATCTCTGGAGTTTTCCGGGTGCAAACCCTTCAACAAGTACCGATGCAAACCCAACAAATATCTGTTACAATTCTCCCGGAAGTTATACAGTATCGCTCATCGCCACAGGTATTTCTACAAGCGATACACTTACGCTGAACAATTATATCACGGTGTATCCATACCCTTTACCACAGGGAATTTCTCAGAGCGGAGATACACTTTTCGCAAACAGCGGAGCCCTGAATTATCAGTGGTACCACAATGCTATTCTTATAGCTGGCGCAACGGATTATTTTTATGTCGCTCCTGAAGGTGGTGATTACAGCGTAGTGGCTACAGATGGAAACGGGTGCGAAGTGGAAGCTGTAATTTTTGATGTTGTTGCAGGCATTTACACATTTATGAATATAGAAAACGGAGTTTTTATTTTTCCAAATCCCGTGCATTCGAAACTTGAAATAAATATGCCTGACAGATTTGTTTTTAATGCCGGAACAAAATTAAATGTGAATATCTACAATATCGTGGGCGAAAGAATTTATTCCGAAAATGATTCTAAGATAAGTCCGATTGATTGCAGCCGCTTTTCATCGGGTATGTACTGGCTGGAAATTAATGCTCCCGACAAAACATTCCGCTGCAAATTTGTGAAGTCGGTTGCTGAATGAAGATATAATTTTGATATTTCAAAATGAAAAACCTCCTATTTTTATTCATTTTTATTTCTCAGTTTGCATGTGGGCAGGTTGCGCTCGATAGCATGCTTACTGCTTGTTATCCATTCACAGGAAATGCAGATGATTTGAGTGGTAACAATCACCACGGAACAGTTTTCGGCGCAACTCTAACTGCTGATCGTTTTGGAAATTTAAATTCTGCGTATCACTTTGATGGGTTCAGCAGCTACATTGAAGTGCAGCGTTTTGATTCTCTGATCCCCACGGATGAAATAAGTGTAAGTTTCTGGTGCAGGGTACGAACCTTTGCATCGCATGCGCAGTTTCAGCTTCAGCCCGATGACGCCGCGGACCGGTTTAATATTTCAGTCCATTATTCTCACAACGGTGTTCCATCTACCTTCTGGGATTATGGCAGCATTTTCACCACAGGACGATATGATACCATTGATATTCCATTCGTCACGCAATGGGAACACTATGTGTTTATCTCCAGTGCCTCGCAGGATTTTATGTCGGAATATAAAGATGGTGTGTTGGTTAAATATATAAATCAGCACGAAGTAATTGCCAATAAGGTGAAACCATTCTGGATTGGTAAAGGATCCACACTTGCTTGTCTGGATGGGGAAATTGACGATATCCGCTTTTATAATCGTGTGCTGAATGATTCTGAAATTGTAACGCTTTACAATTCACCTGACGTCTGTAATATCATGCCACCTGTGGCCGCATTCACAGCCAATGATACCACCATTTGTCAGAGTGAATGTATCAACTTCAATAATATTTCTGTCAACGCCACATCTTATCAATGGTTTTTTACGGGAGGAGCACCATCAGTAAGTATTGATGCAAATCCGCAAAGTATATGTTATAATATTTCCGGCAATTTTGATGTTACCCTTATCGCAACCAATGGCAGCAGCAGTGACACCTTGACGTTTTCAAATTATATTTCAGTCCTCTCTTATTTTCCCCAATCCATTTCTCAGAACGGAGATACGCTTGTTTCCCTGCAGGGCTTTTTATCATACCAATGGTATTACAATGGTAACATCATTTCCGGTGCAACCAACTATTTCTATGTTGCCTTGCAGAGCGGTGATTATAATGTCGTGAGTGTTGATGAATACGGTTGTCAGGTAGAGGCAGTGGTTTTTAATGTAGTCGCAACCGTAAATGACAATCTAAACATGAATGATGAGTTGCTTAACATTTATCCGAACCCTGCTTCCGATGTAATTGTTATCAATTGGGGAAATGCGGTTTCCATATCGAAAATTGTTTTATACAACGTAATGGGTGAAATACGTCTGACAATATATCCTGAGAATAATTTACCCGGGCAACCCGTAGGTCGTAGTATTAAAGCGGATGTGAGCAATTTATCTTCCGGGATTTATGTTGTTGAAATAAGATGCGGTAGTAATCTGATCAGAAAAAAAATATTGAAATCTGTGCTTCATTAAAAATCTGTTAATCTATTTCTTATGAAAAAAATTTTCCTTGTTGTTTTTCTTTTTTGTTCCTTCATTGTAAATGCACAGAATGAATTTAATATCTGGTATTTCGGATTCGGTGCCGGGATAGATTTTAATACGGGCGCTCCTGTCGTCCTTACCAATGGCGCCATTTCAACCTATGAGGGTTGTGCAAGTATTTCTGATGCAAGTGGCGTCCTTCAGTTTTATACAGATGGTGTTTCAGTCTGGAACAGAAACCATATCGCAATGCCGGGCGGAAGTTTTTCATTGCTTGGTGGAAGTTCTTCAACACAGTCGGCCAACATACTTCCTGTGGTCGGATCTCCGGGGCAATATTATATAGTTACAACACCCTCCGCAGGCAATAACAGCGGGTTTCATTATTCAATCGTTGACATGAATCTTCAGGGCGGATTGGGAGATGTTACTTCCCTGAATGTATGGCTGATGGACTCTGTTGTAGAGGGAAGCACGATTGTTCCGCATGCAAATGGCGTGGACTACTGGATTGTGACACATAAATTCGGAACAGCAGATTATTATTCTTTTCCGGTTAATGCAGCCGGCATTCAGTCGCCCGTAGTTTCTACTACAGGAAATATGATCGGTGCAATTGATGTTTATGATCAGATCGGCTATATCAAACCATCTCCTTGCGGAAACAAAATCGCATATGCAAATACAGGTGGCAATTTTTTCGATCTGTCAGACTTTAATAACAGCACGGGAGTTCTTTCCGGTACACTCGCACTTCCATCTACAGTGGGTGCTTCAATTGGCAGCTATGGTGTTGAATTTTCTCCTGATGGTAGCCGTTTGTACGGAGGCGTAAATGGAACGGGAGAAATCTATCAGTTTGACCTCAACGCAGGATCTCCTGCAGCTATAATTGCCTCAGGGATAATTATAGGTACCGCCTATGGGGCCAATCTTGGCGCACTTCAACTCGGTCCCGACAATAAAATTTATGTTGGCAGATACACTTTTGAATACCTTGGCGTCATCAACGATCCGAATACATTAGGCGTTGCATGCAACTATGCAGACTCAGGATTATTTCTTGGTGCGGTGAATACCTGCTGGGGTTTACCCGGCCATTACGGCAATATCTGGTGCAACCTTACACCTGTGGCAATCTTCAGTGCACCCAATCACATTTGTCCCGGCACTTGCACATACTTTAATAATTTGTCATTGAATGCATCTTCATTCCTATGGACTTTTACCGGTGCCAGTCCATCAACAAGTATTGATGCCAACCCAACAAATATTTGCTACAATTCTCCGGGTACATATTCCGTTTCTTTGGTTGCATCCAATGCCACCGATGCAGATACCCTTACGCTGAATAATTTTATCACTGTATATCCGTATCCTTCTCCACAGGGAATTTCACAAAGCGGAGATACACTGTTTGCAAATGCCGGTGCGGCTGGCTATCAGTGGTATCTCAATGGAATTGCCATTTCAGGCGCGACGGATTATTTTTATGTGGCCCCTGAAGGTGGGGATTACAATCTTGTTGCTACCAATGGAAACGGATGTGAAGTAGAGGCCGCTATATTTGATGTTGTTGCCGGACTAAATAACATTGGAAATAATATTCCATTTTCGTTTTATCCGAATCCGGTGACGGATAAACTTACGATCAGTTTAGAACACGGCACGCAAATGTTTGTGGAAGAAATTTGTTTATATAATTCCATCGGAAAAAAAATAATATCAATAAATGGAATTGATTCGAAGTATAAAAAGGAAATCAACATCGACCTTCAGGCTTTTGCAAACGGATTGTACTGGCTGGAAATTAAATTCGCCGGCCCCGGAAATGCAGGAGACAATAAAATTTACCGCAAAGAACTGATGAAGAAATAAAGTATGCGGAAAATTTTTTTTATTCTGATTTTCCTTTTGTTCCGGTCGTCAATTTCTTTTGCCGGTGATTTCTCTCCTGAAAGTGGTAAGTTTTCATTGCGGTCGGATTCCGTCGGACTATTTGAAGTATCACCGTTTCCTGATAAACACAGGATACATTTTATTAATTATTCTATTGCTGCCGTTTATCCGGCGAGTATGTTGTGGCTTTATACGCAGTGGTACCGGGGCTATCCGCAATCTTCATTTCATTTTTTCAACGACAATGGCGAATGGCAACAGATGGACAAATTCGCACACATGTGGGATGCGTACAGCGTGAGTAAGCCCATCATGCAATTGTTTTACTGGTCGGGAGTGAGCAAAAAAAAATCTGCGCTATATGGTACCGGTATTGCATATCTTTTTCAGACAACAGTTGAAGTATTTGATGGCTTCTCCTCGGAATGGGGTTTCTCTTCCGGTGATGTGATTGCAAATACATTGGGTGCCGGAACAATATTATCGCAGCAACTTTTGTGGGATGAACAACGCATCACATTGAAATATTCATTTCATCAGACGAAATATGCAAAGTACCGCCCGAATGTGCTTGGATCAAATCTGATTGAGGAAATATTAAAAGACTATAACGGATTGACTTGCTGGATGAGCATCAATCCTTATTCATTTATGAAAAAAAATTCACGATTCCCGAAATGGCTGAGCCTTGGACTGGGGTATGGCGCAGAAGGTATGACGGGTGGTTATACAAATCCTACTGAAGCAAATGGTAAACCGATTCCGTCTTTCGACAGGTACAGGCAGTATTATATTGCCATTGACCTCGACCTTGCAAGGATAAATACCCGTTCAAAATTTCTGGGAGGAATATTTAAGATCATCAATATTATCCATTTGCCTTCTCCGGCAATAGAAATTAATGAAGGACGTGCAACTAAGTTCAGGGCTTTGTACTTTTGACAACTCATGAAGTTACTACCGGGAGAAAAAGTCAGATTTTTAAATGAAGCGATTGAAGGAGTCGTTACCAAACTACTGAACAACGACAGGGTAGAGGTAACCGATGAATTCGGCTTCACACATACTGCTCCTGCAAAATACCTTGTGCGAATTGAATTCCAGATGGATGAAAGATTGCATTCGCCGGGCCGGGAGGAAAAAGAGATGAAGGATATAAAGGAGCCAACTGTTTCTCCCAAACAGACATCTGTTATTTCATCCCTGGATGCAGATGAGACAATTTATGCAGCGATCATTTTACTGGACAGCGTTTCTCCGCTAAGTAGTGACATTGAACTGAGACTTGTAAATAACTGCAACAGTTCTGTTTCTTTTACGGTTGCAAGAAAAGATGATGATTTGAGAATCGGTGTTTCAGCGGGAGTGTTGAAGTCAAAGAATGAAGTTGTCATCGGCGTATTTTCTCAGGATGAGTTACATCATTTCAATGGTTTTGTTTTTCAGTTTTTATTCTTTAGTGAGGGAATGTATAAGCCAAGGCCGTTCGCAGAAAAATCGCTTAAATTTTCTTCTTCCGATTTTGTAGAGGGGGAAAACTGGGATACCATTAAGCACAAAGACAGGAAAACTTTACTGATGCCTTTGTACGTCCTCGGCCGCGAAGCAGATGTGGATATGCAGAAACTCATAGACCGGTATGAATTTCAAAAAGGAGAAAATGCGAAACGTCGGGAAGTTCCTGATGTAAAAGGAAAAAAGAAAAAGACGGATAAATTTGTCATCCTGAATAAGGAAAAAGTGGTGGACCTGCACATCGAGGAATTACTGAAAGACCACAGTGATATGAGTAATTCCCAGATCATCTCTTACCAGTTGAAAAAATTTCAATATGAAATGGATCAGGCCATCATCAACCATTACTACAAAATTATTTTTATTCACGGGGTAGGAGAGGGCATTCTGAAATCAGCCATCAGAGAAGAGTTAAAGAAATATGCCGACATCAGGTTTGGTGAAGCGCCTTACGAAAAATTTGGCCATGGAGCTACAGAAGTAATTTTTTCCTGAACCGGATTTTGTGGCGGAGTGGCTGTTATAAACAACGGATATGCTATTGCCGGTTACTTCCTTTTCCATTGTACTTTAGCCCGCCGAAAATAAGCCATGACTAAAATTAAAGTTGGAATAATAAGAGAAGAGAAAGTGCCGCATGATAAGCGCGTACCGTTTACGCCGGAGCAATGCTGTCAGATTGTTAAGGACTATCCCGGAGTTGAATTGATTATTCAACCTAGTGACTGGCGGGCATTTAAAGATGAAGAGTATGCAAAAGTGGGTATAACTTTAAAAGAAGATGTTAGTGATTGTGATATTCTCATCGGAATTAAAGAGGTGCCGAAGCAAAATCTGATCGAAGGAAAAAGATACTTGTTCTTTTCTCATACCATCAAAAAACAACCGCACAACAGGGAACTCCTTCGTACAGCATTGAAAAAAAATATTACGCTCATTGATTACGAATGTCTCGTTGACCATAAAGATAACAGAGTCATCGGCTTTGGAAGATATGCAGGAATCGTTGGTGCTTACAACGGACTGATGGCTTACGGAAAAAAATATCATTTGTTTGATTTGAAACCGGCCAATCTTTCTCACGACAAAAAGGAGATATTTTCTTTGCTCGACAGTGCCCACTTGCCGAATATCAAGATTGTTGTAACCGGCGGCGGGCGCGTGGCCAATGGTGCATGTGAAACGATGGGAGCGATGAACATCAGAAAAGTTACACCTTATGAATTTCTGAATTACGCATTTCGTGAAGCAGTGTATGTGCAATTGCATTCAGAAGATTATTATGAATCAAAGGACCATTCACCTTTCAGCGCTTATGATTTTCACCACAACCCTGAAAATTACCGTTGTACCTTCAGCGATTCCGGATCTTATGCATCAGTTTGCGACATGCTGATACATTGTACCTACTGGGATCCCAATGCCGACATACTTTTTTCTCTGAGGCGGATGCGTGATCCCGACTTTCGCATTGGAGTTATTGCAGATGTAACCTGCGATCTGAATGGCAGCGTTCCGTCAACTGTTAAAGCAACTACCATTGAAGATAAATTTTATGGCTTTGATCCAATGACAGAAAAGGTTGTTGATTCATTTGAAAAAAGTGCGATCACAGTAATGGCAATTGATAATCTCCCATGCGAATTACCCCGTGATGCAAGCGATGGTTTCGGCAAACATTTAATTGAACGCGTGCTTCCATCACTTTTCGGAGAGGATAAAGACGGACTCATTTCGCGCGCATCAATTGTGAAAAATGGAAAACTGACGGAGCGATTTGAATACCTGCGGGATTACATAGCACAATAAAATATATATCGAAGTAATGCGAGTAGGCGCCCTTTAGGGATTCAGGGTGAGCGCGGCATTTGCATAGTACAATAAAATTTATTACAGTGTTATCAGCAACTCGAACAGCTCCGATTTTGCGGCACAGCAAACCGAAAGTGTGTAGTTCCGAAACGCGGCAAAGCCGTTTTGGCTATCCCTTCGTAAAAATAAAAGAGGCAAATACTTCTGCTTATTTTTTTCACAGCGGTATTTGCCACATTTATTTTTACCCTCCGCTCCCCTTCTTCGTAGTAAAGTGCCTGCTAAATTTAAATTGTAAAAAAATTATTCCTTTACAAACTTATTGACAACACTGCCTTTTTCAGTTTGCAGTTGAATAAAATACATACCAAGAGCAAGAAAAGATACATCAATTTCATTCTTGGGGTTAAGAATATCCATTTGTAGTTCTCCCATCAGATTAAAAATTCTCAATCGCATAAAAGCATTAAAATAAGACATTATGAAAAGCTTACTGGCTACTGGGTTTGGGTATATCAGAAAATTATCCTGATTAGGTATTAAATTTATAAAGTTCAGGTGTCCCGTACTGTCAACCTTTACAAGAAAAGTAGCAGATTGTTCCCATGGACCAGTCATCAAATACCCTCCATCAGTTGTACTTATCGCATCCCTACCATTTTCATATAATGAATCACCAATTCCATAAAAATATTCCCACAATAAATTACCGGATAAATCCGTCTTAAACATAAAAGCATAGTTATACCCAAAAATATCTCCGGTATCTACTCCCGAACTACAGAGTAATAAATTTCCATCAAGTGTCGAATGAATATTTGCAGCAGAAACATTTCCTCCATTAAATGAATATGTTTGTGTCCAAAGAGAATCCCCAACATTATTCAAACAAAGAAGAGCAGCAGCATCTAAACTATCAGGTCGAAAGGAAGCTGAGATGCCTCCGGAAATATAAATGTGGTTCCCAGCATATTCAATTTTACCACCACCAAATACTTCGAATGATTTTGTCCAAAGGGTATCTCCCAAGCTGTCAATTTTATTTACACAGAACGCTGAACCATAATAACAAGAAATGTAACCATCGCCAACTTCTTTTATATTGACTGATGTATTATAAAATCCACTAGCAGCAAAATGTCTATGCCAAATTTCATTTCCGCTTGGATTAATTTTAATGTAGTGAATCGAACTGGAATCGCCTCTCCCTGCAATCAAATAATTACCGTCAGTAGTTGCAATAACATCTGTGAATAAATATACTGAACTATCCTGATGAACCCACTCTTGCGCATACAGAGAACTTATTTTTACAAGAATAGAAAGCGGGTGTGGGACTGTATAGATAACACCGGAATAAAGGAACCCTCCATCAGGTGTGCTTATCATTTTAGTGCAGTATGCACCATAATTATGCTCATAGGTTGGAGGTATAAATTGCCCTGAGGTATCCCACCTTAATAAGTAGAATAGTTGGTCCGAACCCATTGAAAATTTGGTATTACCACCAACTGCATACATATTATTAACTTCAACTACAGAAGCAGGAGAGTCATGATATTCCGCCCCCGCTACTGTCTCAAAAGTAGATTGTTGAGCAAATGCATTGACCGTAATTAGTATTAAAAATAAAATTTTTCTCATAACAATTATTCTATCTACTTCTAACCAAATGTATATTGGACATAAACGAATAAGCAAAATAAGAAAAGCCAGTCAAAGCTACATTTGCCTTGCTTGTAAATGCAAATCCATTGTCACCAGCATAAGCGCCTCTCCAAATATTTTCAGAAGGTAAAATAGCATTGTTCTGAAAAAAATACCCCTGAAAATCTAATTCTGCACTAAACAATGGACGAAATTTTTGAATCTTGGGAGGAATGAAATTATAAGCTGCTAAAGCAATCCTCTGTAGAATCCTTCCACTTACGTTTGGCTCTTGAGCCATATTTGGCGCTGTTGTACTTCCGTTCCAAGGTGTATAGTTAGTTGCCTCGATAACATCAATTACATCAGCGCCTCCGATTTGTTGAACTAATTGATTTGCTTCAAGAGCATCCCAAACTGGAGTGCTATTCTGTATGTACGCAGAAGTAAATTGCCAATTCTGCAACTGAGGTTTTAGCCAAACTAATGATGCCATCCACTCATCAAATGAATCTCGAAGAATAGAATCAACATGAATATTACTCAAATTAGTAAAATTCAATGTTAGATTAGCAAATATTCCTAAAGAAACAGCAGTCGCATGATTAATTGAAATTTTAAATTTACCAGTTCCTCCTCCAAGTGCAACAGGTGGTTCGCCCTCAGAAATAAAATTCGAAGCTGGACCATTAATTAAGGTGTCGCCAAAGGTTATGATACTTTGAACCAAAATACCAGCTATATCATCAACCGACTCACCGCCCACTGCTGTGTAACTATAAGGAGTACCATTTATGGTAATTGAAAACACATCGTTTACCATTACAGGACCCTCTATTACAAAATTAATTACGTGCCCAAACCAAAACTCACTTTCCTTATTGAAAATATTAAACTGTGCTAACGGTTGCGAACCAGCTAAAGGATAATGCAACGTATCGTGCGCACCATGTAATACTTCTCTATTATAATTTAAAGCCAATTGAAAACCCTCAGTACCGGCACCCATTATACAACCAATATTCATAATCCCATACGAAAGACGAGCTTTAAGAATGAAGTTGGCAAGTTTATCTTTTTTATTATTCGGGTACGGAGTTGTATCTCTAAAAACAGGATATAAATCATAAAGCTGTATTTGTCCAAAGCCATTATTAACTGCATATTGTAATAGCGTGTTTTCAAGCCCAACGTTTCCAAGAATTACATCAAACCCATTAACTTTTAACGAACGGTTGTCAGCAGTAATTGGTACAGAATCATTAATGAGAAGAGGACCAGTGTAGGGTATGTCTGGCCAAACGAATTGAACATTTGGAATCAACCTGAAAATAATCTTCCCCGCCACAACAACCAACGCAGCAGCAAGAGCAGAAACAATTTCAACACCCACCACATCAGTAGTCGGCTCAATCAATCCGCGAGGAGACAATTTAAAACCAATCAAAGCCCCTTCCATACTTGCAGAAGTCCAATGCGTCAGGTTAACAAGTGCCGACACTTCTGCAACATCAAGATAAGTTCCCCACGGATTAGGAGTAGGAGGACTATCAATAATCGTTTTAAAATATTTGTAAACACCAACTCCAATTGCAGTCGCAATAAACAACGGCTTCTGTTCATCATCATTCATTCCTCCAATCGGAATATTATTTTCCGTATCATCTATTCTTACCAACAAAGTATCAGCAGTTGTATCAGTCAAAGAAACAACCGACAACTTTTCAATAAAATTTTTTTGATTGGTATTGTATGCTGCTGAATCCATACCACCATTAATATATGCGTTCACCGCAGCATATATCATTGCCCGTATTTCTATTTCCTGTGCTGCTGTTGCCGAAGGATAAAAAAGAGCAAGGATTAATACCTGCACCGCGTCAACCAAATCATCAACTGAAGGCGGAGGACTAACAGGAAGCACAGCAATAATTGTATCAAGAAACCCCGGCACTGCATCTCCGAGTATTACGTAAGGGTTAACCGTTTCTTCCGACATCTTTTATTGAATAAAAAAAATGAACACTAATAGTTGATGCAAACAAATTGCACTTCACACTTTCATTTTCGGAATCCACTTGAACATTATTTTTCCCGCAGTAACGGTCAGGGCAACAGCAAGAGAACAAATAATTTCAATCCCTACAATGTCAGTAGTCGGTTCAATCATTCCTCTTACAGAAAGTTTATCACCAATCAACGCGCCTTCCATGCAAGCGGAAGTCCAGAAGGGAAGATTGGCAATCGCAGAAACTTCAGCATCGTCAAGATAAGTTCCCCAAGGGTTTGGCGTGGGTGGAGAAACAATCAGCGAATGAAAATAATCGTAGCAAGAAGTTCCCATCAATGTCGCAAGAAACAAAGGTGACTGTCCGTCAAAGCTCAAACCTGATTTCGGAATGTTCGACTCAACATCAAGAATGCGGCTGTCAATAGTATCAGCAGTAATATAATTTGTCAGCGCAGCACCACACAACATATTAATGAATGTGCGTTGCCTTCCGTCATATGCAGCAGCATTCACTCCTCCATTCATGTAATTGTTAGCAGCAGTAATAACTACCGCCTTCAACTCTATCAGTTGTGCAATTGTTGGCGAAGTATAATAAAGCCCTGCAATGTAAGTAACAACTCTTTCAAATAATTCTTCTTCTGCAGTAATATCCGGTGCAGCAATAATTGCATCGAGCCCGTCAGTAAACTGTATTCCGACTGTTGGATAATAGGGATTGAATCTTGTTGCTGGAGCCGCCATGATACCCTTGATTTTTTTGGTTAAAGAATAAATATATTCTTTAGTGGAGTTAAAGATATACACAACATTTCAATATACAGTACACAAAAGCAAAAATATTTTTCGTAAATCAATTTGGAGGAAACAACAATCCCCCCAACTAGCCTTCCCCACATGCAAGCACACTTTATTATTTTTTCTTTTGTCTTTTTAAATGGAATAAAATAAATAAAAGGAGCTTGTATGCCCTTGCAAAGTGTGTCGCAGAAGTGTGCGCAAGACTGAGAGACTGAGAGAGTCGCTTCGTAGTTTCAAAACTGTCGAATAAAAAACGTAGCAAAATTCCAAGAGCCAACCTTCGATTGAAAGCCGAGTGTGCTTGTAACAGGTGGCTTGTCGCAATGGCTTTGCTTGGTACTAATGGTATTATTTCTTTTTTCTAAATAGGAGTAAACGTTTTCGATTTTTAATTTCTACTTTTGGTTTCGCCACTGCGGCAAGCCCAAGCCCGTACTGCGCGATGGCTCCCTTTAGGGATTCAGGGTAAGCGTGGAATTGCTTATGTAAGTAGCTTTCGCCAAGATATAATATTTGAAAATTATGTTGATTATGACGATCAGAGTAAATGCAGTCCCGGCTATTGATGCTGGTGCCACACCTTATACCCGCCAAACTTCTCCGTTAAATTAATTTCTTTTTCAAAGATTCCGAAGACTGAACTTCCTGAGCCACTCATGGAAGCATACAAAGCACCGGAGTCGTACAACTGATCTTTTATATGTTTTATCCCGGGGTATTTTTTAAAAACAGTTTTTTCGAAATCATTTAAAAGAAATTCTTTCCATTCAGAAACAGGTTTTAGTAAAACTTCTTTCAATGAAATTGCGGGAGTTCCGGGAATAACATTTTTATAGGCAGAGAGCGTACTTACATGCACATCAGGTTTAACTATGACAATGAAATATCCTGAGAGGTCAACATTTATTTTTTCAAATTCATTTCCAATTCCTGAAGCAAATAGGGGTTTGTTTTTAATGAAGAAAGCACAATCAGCACCAATGCTTGTGGCCAGTTTTTCGATTTCATTTTCAGCAATCTTCAGCGAAAAGATATTGTTCAGCATCACTATAGTAAATGCTGCATCTGATGAGCCACCGCCAAGACCTGCGCCGGCCGGAATTATTTTATGCAGATACATCTCCACAGGAGGTAAATCATATTTTTCCTTCAGAACCTGATATGCTTTTACACAACTGTTTTTCTTTATGCTTCTTGCAATTTTTATTCCTCCTGAACGAAACTGAACATCTGTTCTCCGGTTGATCTTTTTTACCGCCGGAATAATTTCGAGAATGTCATGCCATCCCACAGGATAAAAAACGGTTTCAATATTGTGATATCCGTCATCACGCTTCATAAGAATATGAAGTCCGAGATTTATTTTAGCATTCGGAAATGTGATCATAAGATGCAGGAAGGACGAAACTACTGAAATATACGGATCAATAATTGAATTTCATATCTCCATTCCACACCACTTCTTTCAATTCTTTTTTCTATATTTTCCATTTGAATGCTACCTTGCACCAACAAACAAATCAAACAATGACATTTCTAGATTTTGAAAAGCCCATTGCTGAATTGCTGGAGCAGATTGAAAAGGCAAAGCAGATAGCGGAGAAAAGTAAAATTGATATTTCCGCTACCATCAGGGAGTTGCAACAGAAAGTACAGGAGACCAGGAAGGATATCTACAGTAAACTTACGCCTTGGCAGCGGGTTCAGTTAAGCCGCCATCCTGAAAGACCATATACACTGAGTTATATCCGTTCAGTTACTGATGGAACTTTTATGGAGTTTTTCGGAGACAGGACTGTGAAAGACGACAAAGCAATCGTCGGTGGTTTCGGTTCTGTTGATGGACAAACGGTGATGTTTATCGGTCAGCAAAAAGGTACCAGTACAAAGCAAAGACAGTTCAGAAATTTCGGTATGGCAAATCCGGAAGGATATAGAAAAGCCCTGCGACTGATGAAGATGGCAGAAAAATTCGGTAAGCCCATCGTCACGTTTATTGATACGCCCGGCGCATACCCCGGACTGGAAGCGGAAGAGCGTGGGCAGGGTGAAGCCATTGCAAGAAATTTATTTGAGATGGCAAGGTTGCGCGTACCTGTGATATGTATCATCATCGGCGAAGGCGCTTCAGGTGGTGCACTCGGCATTGGCATCGGCGACCGTGTATTGATGTTGGAAAATACATGGTATTCTGTTATTTCTCCTGAGTCATGCTCTTCTATCCTCTGGCGTAGCTGGGATTTTAAAGAACGTGCAGCTGAAGTTTTGAAACTCACCGCTGACGACATGCTTTCTAATAAACTGATTGACGGAATCATAAAAGAACCAATTGGCGGAGCGCAGACGGTACCTGAAGAAATTTTCGCAACCGTAAAAGCAACCATTAAAGATAATCTCAAGGTGCTAACAGTAATAGAACCGGGTGAACTCGTACGCCAAAGGATTGAAAAATTCTGTTCGATGGGTGTATATGCTGAAGCAGAACAAACCATAAGAGAAAATTAATAAATAAATAGTACTTTTTTCTTCGATGACAGACACTACCAATTCTGATGCTCAAACGTCCGGTGAAGATTTCATGCGTGAAGCCATCCGCCTTTCATTTGAAACCATGCGCTCCAATACCGGAGGTCCTTTCGGAGCTGTGGTAGTTAAAGATGGGAAAATTATTGCGCGGGGTGTGAACAGGGTTTTGCAAACAAACGATCCAACTGCGCATGCTGAAGTCGTTGCCATCAGGGAAGCGTGTAAAGTTTTAAATGATTTTCAACTCACAGGATGTACAATTTACACAAGCTGCGAACCTTGCCCCATGTGCCTTGCAGCAATATACTGGGCGCGCCCTGAAAAAATATTTTTTGCAAACACAAAAAAGGATGCTGCCGATATTGAATTTGACGACCAGTTCATATATGATGAAATAGATCTGCCTTTCTCCTCCAGGAAAATTGTGATGAAACAATTGTTGCATGATGAAGCCCTGAAAGCATTTGACGAGTGGAAAAATAAATCAGATAAAAAAAAGTATTAAGATTTTCAGGAATTGATACTATTTGATGCAGCAGGTTTACGGTAGTTGCTACGGATGCCTATGACTGCGAAGTGGAAGCAGTTGTATTTAATGTTGTTGCTGTCATTCATTCAGCTTTTGCAAATGAAAATTTTGAAATAAAAATTTATCCAAACCCGGCTCATGATTGGCTGGAAATAATTTCGGAGAAAGAACTTAAGTCAGTAGAAGTTTTTAATGTCCTTGGTGAATTGGTGATGGGACCTGAATTTGTTTTGTCGTCACGTTACCTGCATTCTTAGTCAGCCGACATCAGCATTCTTTCAAAGGGATTCTATTTTGTCAAAGTGCAAACAGAAACTGAAATCGAACTGATAAAACTCGCAGTCGACTAATCTCTTGCTATTTCGGACCTCTGATTTTTAACTTTTGACTTTTAACTGCTGTCGTCTGACTTCAAATCCTACTTACTATACAACACCTTTACATCAAGTACTGAATCTGAACTCATCACCGTGTTCAATATTCCGGAGTTCGGAAAGTTGTATTGCCTTACTGCCCTTCCCGCATTCACAAATAAAATTCCATTGATATCATCATATGCAAGCGAGTAAATAGCATCACTCACATCCACAGGAATTAAATTGTTGGAGGAGACCTCATAGCTGTACAAACCTCCTGATGTAGCAATGGCATAGCGGTCACTGTCAATAGCAATGGCTGAAAATATTGTCTTGCCGAAAATGCTGTGAAAATCATTCATGCCGTTTGAAGTCACATTGTACAAGTAAATTTTTCCGTCACCGTTTTTATTTCCGAAAAGAATGATATCGTTATCACTTCTGCTAATTATTGAAACAATATCAAATCCTGCATTAATTTCCTGCCGCGCCACTCCCGTTGGATAGAAAATTACAACGAGCCGGTTTTCACCTGCACTCTGATAAAAACCTTCTGCGAAAACATATTTATCATTGATGCAGATCGTTCCCGGCTGATAAGATACAGGTTGCTGTGAATTGAACTGAATATGTCCTGTAAAATCATAAGCCCTGATGCGGCCATCATAAAAGCTTACAAAAGTATATTCATGCGCTGATGTCAGATACTGATAGGAGGGAAGCGTATTGTTGTATGCTGGAAACGTAAACGTATTTGCGTTATTCAATAATGAAAACTGATTAATGGCGCCGGAATATTTGCCTGACATGCTCAGCACATTATACCTTGAATTGATTTCCGATCCTGAATAGTCGCCTGCAACATCAAACTGATGGTTCAATTGGTTCGATGAATCAACCGTGTTGACTTTTACATTATTACTATCTGACTGAATAAACACATAAATTGTTTTTCTTGATCGCGGAATTTCATGGATGACAATGGGCCTGTATTCATTCTTGTTGTTGTCCCCGTCATTAACTGAAAGCGTGAGATAATATGTCCCTGATGTGAGATACTTATTTTCAATTACATAATCATAAGAAAGGTGATAGGAGGAGGCATTGATAGAAAAGGATTCCTGATGGTCTTCAGGACTATATCCCGCATTCAGTAATTTTAATGTCACAGAAGAAAGTACATTGTTGTCACTGATATCTGCTTCAATATGAATGGTATCTCCGGGCATAAATACTTCACCTGAAATAGGACTGGTGATTGTAATAACAGGCTCCGGATTGTCCTTCTTCTTACAGGATGTGATAAACAGAAGCAATATTGAAATTAAAATCCTCATTGGGGTACTAAATACGAAAGAATACGAATTTACAAAGTACAGAATGTACGATTCTCGCCTAAGGCGAGACGAATTTATGAAATACTAAAGGACTAACAATTTGAAAGCCATCGCAATGAATTATTAATGGATTTTAAATTCTCATATTCGTAATTTGTAAATTCGTTCCTTATTCTTAATTACTACCTGTAGGATTTAGTTTTCAACATTCCCTCCTCCCGTTTCACTTTTTAATACTTTCGTCACCCTTTTCAGTAAAAAATTATTAACCGGAGATTTTGAAAAGTTCAGCGCAACCCACTGAACAAATTAGGTAAATTTACAATATGGTTGAGACAGCAGATAATAGCCAGGCAAATGATGTTTTATCAGCGAAGCGAAGAATAACAAGCAAGTCCCCGGCGCATCAGGTGATGCAGCAGCAGTTTGGTAAATTGCCTCCACAGGCCGTTGACCTCGAGGAAGCTGTGCTCGGCGCCCTCATGCTGGAACGTGATGCACTCACATCTGTAATTGATATTCTTCACCCCGAATCTTTTTACAAAGACGCTCACCAGCGAATTTTCGCCGCCATAAGAAGGTTATTTGAAAAGAGCGAACCGATTGACATCCTCACAGTTACCAATGAGCTCAAGCATTCTGCCGAACTTGATATCGTTGGCGGACCGTTTTACATCACACAGTTAACCAATCGTGTTGCTTCAGCAGCGAATATTGAATTTCATTCCCGCATTATTTTACAGAAGCATATCCAGCGTGAACTTATCCGTATTTCTTCTGAGACCATAAAAGATTCTTACGAGGATACTTCTGACGTATTCAGCCTCCTCGATCGCGCTGAAAAAAATCTGTATGAAATCGCATCCGGAAATATCAAACGGAATTTCCGCGACATGAGTTCCATGATAAGTGAGGCGTATAAGGCCATCGAATCAGCGCGTAAACACGGCGACGGAATCAGCGGCGTACCTACAGGATTTACTGAGCTCGACCGTATTACCGGCGGCTGGCAAAAAAGCGACCTCATTATTATTGCTGCGCGCCCCGGTATGGGTAAAACGGCATTCGTGATGTCTCTTGCAAGAAATACCGCCGTTCAATTTCAAAAACCTATTGCTGTATTCTCTCTTGAAATGTCCAGCGTTCAGCTCGTACAACGATTGATTTCTTCCGAGACAGGAATTGATTCAGAAAACCTTAAAAAAGGAAGACTTAACGATAGCGAATGGCAGCAGCTCGTGGCCATGACAGGGAAACTTTCTGACGCTCCTATTTACATTGATGATACGCCGTCGCTTTCCATTTTCGATTTCCGTTCTAAATGCCGGAGATTGAAGCAGATGCACGACATACAATGCGTTGTAGTGGATTACCTCCAGCTAATGCGCGCTGATGTTGACCATAAAAACGGAAACCGCGAACAGGAGATCAGTACGATTTCTCGTTCATTAAAAGCAATAGCAAAGGAACTTAGTATTCCCGTGATTGCCTTGTCACAGTTAAGTCGACAGGTTGAAACACGTACCGGATCCTCCAAACGTCCGCAGCTTAGCGACCTCCGTGAATCAGGAGCGATTGAGCAGGATGCTGATATGGTACTTTTTATTTACCGCCCTGAATATTACGGACTGGAGTTTGACGAAGAAAATAATTCCACCAAGGGAACTGCCGAATTGATCATTGCCAAACACAGAAATGGTAAGCTCGATACAGTTAAACTTAAGTTCATCAACCACCTTGCGAAATTTGCCGATTCAGATTTTTCTGAAACACCTGCTGAATCACAACAGAGTGGTTCCGTTACTGATTATGGCAGCAACCGCATCATCGTCGGCTCAAGAATGAACGACATGAAAGACGAAGGCGAAGACGTTCCTTTTTAATGGATATTTGCTTCACTCTCAACACTAAATTAATATTGTTTTAATTCCGCCTTTTGGGTCGGGATGATACACCATAAGGTCGGGGTAAGACATTTTGGGCCGGGGTGATACAACGTTCCGCCGCTTCAAGAAGTGGCGAACTTCGTAACGACATATTTTCCACTAAGATAGAATTTCTTGCGAAAGAAAAATGTGATTTTGAATGTGGCTGGCTTTTTCATAAATTTACTTTTCTATAAATTCAATCAATGGCTTGATAAATCTCTCGAATGCTTCTATATGAGGAAGATGTCCGACATTGTCTAATTCTACCAATTTAGAGTTTGGAATAGCTTGTTGTGTTTTCTTCCCTAATTCGTTATAAAGTCCCATTTTCGCTTGCATTTCTTTTGTGGCTCTGTCTTTACCTATTGCCGTTCTGTCTCGTGTGCCGATGATTATGAGTGTTGGACATTTAATGTTTCCAAACTCATATACAACGGGCTGTGTAAAAATCATATCAGTAGTCAGAGCAGCATTCCAAGCTATGATGGGATAATCTTTGTCTAATGTCCAACCCGCAACAAGGTTAAGCCAAGGCTCATATTGTGGCTTCCATTTATTGTCGTAATAAAATTTAAGTTGATAGTTACGATAGGTTTCTACAGTATTATTTAATTCACTTCGGTAGTTATCATCAATGCTTTGATAAGGCGCAAGGACTTTGTAATCTTCCAAACCGATTGGGTTTTCGAGAATAAGTTTCTCTGTCATTTCAGGATAAGATAATGCAAATCTTGTAGCTACCATTCCGCCCATAGAGTGTCCTAATACAATAATTTTATTGATGCCAAGACTGTCCAAAATAGATTTGGTGTTTAAAGCCAACTGATTAAAACTGTATTGATAGTTTAGTGGTTTTGTGGATTTTCCAAAGCCAATTTGGTCGGGTGCTATTACACGAAAGCCGTTTTTGTTTAGCTCTTTTATTGTTTGTTCCCAATAAGCTACATTGAAATTTTTACCGTGCAGAAGCAATATGACTTTTCCATTAGGGTTTTGAGATGACACATCAAAATATGCCATTTTCAAGTCTTGTCCCTGGGATTTTAATAGTTGAAATTTAACTTCAAACGGATACTTTACTGAAGTAAGGTCTTTATCTAATGCCACTAATTTGTCTTGAGAGAAACAAGGCGAGAATTTTAAGAAAACTAAAAGGATTAAAAGAACATTTTTCATAATTTAATTGCGTTTTTTTGTATTAATTGACTGTCGTGCGTCGTGCTTGCCGCTAACACCCCCGTGATGAATTATCAATTGGAGCAATGTCCCTTATTTGAACCTGATCGGATCTCACCGCTCACCTCTCACATCACATATCTCCCCTCAATTCACCGCAATCTTCCTCACCACTTTCTTTCCGTCTTTTAAAAGTTCCAGAAAATAAATTCCCCTGTCAACAGAAGAGACATCAATCGTTTCATGTACATGATGTGTAGTTGAATTCAAATCAGTTTCAAAAACTGTTTTTCCGGTCAGGTCGAAGAGTCTCATACTCACTATTCCTCCCTGTTCACATTCAATATGCAATGTTCTGTTCACCGGATTGGGATAAATTAATACTTCCCTGAAAAGATCAATTACACTGAGTTCTCCGGTGACAATAAAATACAAAACCTGAGAAGTATCGCTGCAGCCCTGTGCAGTGGAAATCATCACAATGTAATTTCCGGTTACCAATGGAACAGTGTATGAGTTGGTCTCTCCTGCGATGGCTGTACCGTTTAGATACCACTGGTAGTTGTAACCAGGCAGTAAACATTTTAAAGTATCTCCGGCGATAAAAATTGTCGGGTGCGGAGGGTTGCCATAAACGTGAACCGTGTCAACCATAAATACCGTTGCAGAACATCCAAAACTATTGGTTACGGTAAGTGAATAAAGCCCGCTCCGGGTTACCACATAAGTAAGATCTGTATCTCCTGATAAAATATTCCCGTCAGCATACCATTGATTTCCGACAGGTTCATTTGAAGTGAGTACAAGTGAATCACCGACACAGAAAGATGTGTTACCTGAAATTGTAAGTACTGGCATTGCCTGGGAAGGATATACATGAATGGTATCGGTAGTAACGACAGCATTAACCGGAGTCTGAAAAATAACGTAGTCGAGATTTAAAGTACCCGATGCACCACCAACAGTTGCAGTCGCATTCCCGCTTGTGCCATTACCGGCAAAAGAAATAACACCAAGGTCATCATCAGCGCCAAACAATCCTCCGTCTTCATCCCATACATGGATTGTGTAATTTTCATTCGCCAGTAGGATATTGGGCATTCCCCATGTTTGCGGAGGATATAGCCCGTTTTGCGCCGGGCGTGAATCATGAACTACAGTCCCGGCGGCATTTTTAACGAGGAGATACATATCAGGATCGTCAAAGGGCGCACCATAATTATTGGGTATGCTGTTCACGGTTACACTGGTCAGGTAATAGTCAGGAGTAATATTCGGCATCACGGTTTGAGTCACGATGTAATCTCCGGGAATAGTATAAGTATGCGGCGTAGGATTTTCAAGATTGCTCTGCATGCCATCACCGAAATCCCAGAGGTAAGAATTCTGTCCGGGGTCATTGTTGATGAATGAAACCGTGAGCGGATCGCAACCCGAACTGTTTGTCATGGAGAAGCCGTTATTGGTTGATTGTGCGGGCAATACATTTAACGGAACCTGATAATCTACCGTCTGATCTCCAACAATTGCAACGGAGGCAATTACTGTTACATGGGCGATATAGCTTCCCGGGATTAAAGGTGTACCGCTGATGTTGATGCAGCCATACAGGTTCACCGTCGGGTCGTAGTTGCACCCGTTTGCGAAGTTGTTACACTGCCACGTAATACCGATAGGCAATCCGGTGATATTGGTGATATGAAAATTCGAAATGGTAAAACCGAGCGTATCCAGGATCATTACAAAAGTTACATCTGTGGAATAAGGTTGTCCCGCAGTTGCATCTGGCATTACGGCCGGATATACGCCTGCCACCGTTTGTGAAGAGTCAATGGAACATTGTGCATAAAGCTTTGCCGTATTAAAAACAAAAACCGAAATGATGATCAGGAATGCAGTATTAATTTTATTCATAGATGTTTTTTAATTATTTAATCAGTAATGAAATCAAAACATTCGTCTTTTTACACAATTTTAAATTCGTAATCCGTACTTTCGTATTAATCCGTACTTCGTACATTCGTAATTCGTACTTAGTACCTTACTACGGGCTAAAAATAATTTTTTTTTATTCACCGAAACATGGTAAAAGAAAAACCTTTATACTTGCCTTGATTTCCAAGCTCCCGGTCTTTTCTATCACGGAATTGAGGAAACAACCCCGGGGCGGCGAAAGTGAGCATTTTTTAACAGGCACAATAGTTACAAATCAAGGATTTAGTATTCAGTCTCAAACCGTTTTTCTAATCAGCAATCTTTATTTATGCGTCTTAAAATTTCTTTTCTAAAAGTACATGGCAGCAATGGCATGGTTCCTTTACATCACCAGAAAATTATTTCAGCTTTTATGGATGAAGTAATTGAGGAGTTACCGGTTCGTTCTACCTCTTATACGTTTTCATCTCTGAAGGGAACTTCAAAAGTGCTCAACGGACAAATCCGTTTTCTTTCATCTAAGGTTTCATTGGTGATATCAGCACCGGAAGAAGAGTTTGTGATGGCATGGGTTAAAAAGATATTCGACCGCCGGCTGGTTAGCTTTGCGAAACTTACGCTTGTTCCGAAGTCGTACCAGGTGATCAGTGAACCTCAGTTTCAGACTGTGATAAAGTATGTTTGTATTTCACCGTTGATTCCTGACGAGCCCTTCGACAATCAGCAGACACCTCCACCATCACTCGAACCATCATCTCAGGAGTTTTCTGATTTTCTGTTCAACTCCATTCTCGACAGAATGGAAAAGGCCGGCTACACAGAATCTCAATTGAATGAGTATGCGGAATTTGAAATCACTCCTGATCCCGGTTACATCCAGCGTGTGATTGATTCTCAAAAGAAATTTGCCCGCATCTATAAAAACAATAACAACCATACCATCTACGGATACCTGTTGCCATTTTCATTACATGCCCACCCTGAAGTCCATAAGTTTATCTGGCAGACAGGAATGGGGTTGTACACTTACCAGGGATTTGGAATGCTTGATGTGGTTCCGGAAGCACCGCCGGCAAGCGAACCATTGGTTCCGTAGGTTTTCGTAAAAATTACCCAAAGAAAAAGCCGACATGATCCGGAGTTCGGGTCCATGTCGGCTTTATGCTTTTCAAGTGGTGTATTAAATTCTTCCTTTTTTAATGGCTTTGTCGAGTACTGCACTAATGCCATGTCGGCTGATGGTGCGTAGTGCTGAAGTGGATACCTTTAGCGTAATCCAGTCCTTCATTTCCGGAACCCAGAACCTTTTGGTCTGCAAATTCGGGTTAAATTTACGCTTGGTCTTCTTATTAGAAAAGGACACATTATTGCCCACCATTGCGCGTTTTCCTGTTAAATCACATATTCTTGACATGGTTCGTACTATTATTTGTTTGAAAAGGGGGTGCAAAAATAGGATATTATATTGAATGACAAAATATCAGGAAAAAAAATCAGGATATTACGACTGCCTTTTGAAGGCACTTTACCTGAGGGTCAAATCCGACAAATACATTCAGCCATACCAGCCTCGATAACCGGAAAGTGACAGGGGAGAGGATAACGATTAAGGCAGCCATCGCAAGAATATATGGAATTGCCTCCAGGTGAAATGGAAAGTAAATTCCAAGAAACGTAAATATAAAAAGTGCCCCATTCAGCATATAGCTTACGATCATCGCACCATAATAGAATCCGGGTTCTTTAAAGTAGGGTTCCGAGCAGCATTGACAACAGGAATGCATCTTGTCAAAGCGCTTTAAATTATATGGATTATTTATCTCAAATACAACGCCTTGATGACATTTTGGGCAACGGTTATTGAGGATAGAATACAGCTTCTCTTTGAGCATCATGGTGAGGATTTTACGCGGCAAAGATAGACCGTCATTGGGCGTATTTTATTGACTTATGATAACTTTTGGTCAATCTTTTAGTATTGCTGTCACCTCAATTTCAATAAGTAGTTCGGGATTGATTAACCCTGAAACTTCAACCATGGTTGCAGCGGGTTTGATGTCCTTAAAAAACTCAGCATGCGCTTTTCCTGCACCTTCCCATTTTGAAATATCTGTCACATACATACGCGTTCTCACCACATCCTTCATTGATCCGCCGGCTTCAAAAAGGCATTTTTCAATTTTCAGAAAAATGAAACGTGACTGTTCGTACAAATCCTTGCCGACAATATGATCTCCATCTATGGCTGTTGTACCTGCCACTTCAATGGTATTCCCTATGCGAACAGCGCGGGAATACCCAACAACATCTTCCCACGGTGAAGAAGAGGAAATATTTTTTCGTTCTGTCATCCTATTTTTCCTGTCAAAATTTTCCGAAGATTATTTAATGCATGGTTAGATGTTTCACGTATGATCCTTTCCCTGACAGAGCCGAGAATCAACTTCTTTGTAAACATTCCTCCCGGATGCGCAATGGCAAGGTGTACAGTCCCGACAGGTTTTTCTTCCGTGCCGCCTGAAGGACCTGCTATCCCCGAACAGGCGATGGCATAATCTGTATTGAATTTTTCCTTTACGCTTTTTGCCATCTCTATAACTACTTCTTCACTCACGGCGCCGTGTTGCTCAATGAGGGTGTGACTTACGCCAAGAAAATTTTCTTTGATGGAATTGTCATACGCAACCACCGATCCGATGTAATAATTGGAACTACCGGGAACAGTCGTAATGCGATGCGCAATATATCCGCCTGTGCAACTTTCAGCTGTACTGATGGTGGCTTTCTTTTCTGTAAGTAACTGCGCAGTTATTTTTTCAAGTGTATCTGCATCCGCTCCGAAAATATAATCCCCTGCAATGGCGTGAAGTTCTTTCAACTCTTTTTCAATTTGAATACTGAGTTCTTCTGATGACGTTCCGGTTGCAGAAATCCTTAACCGCAGTATACCCGAAGAAGGAAGATAAGCCAGCTTCAGGTTGGATGGCAGCGCCAGTTCCCATTTTTCTATCATGTCCGACAAAAACGATTCACCGATACCCTGAAACCATGTAGTCTTATGAACGATAGCACTTTTCGTAAAAAGATTTTGAAGGCGCGGAAGAATAGTGCTTTCCATCATGCCTTTCATCTCATATGGTATGCCCGGCATGGAAACAAAAATTTTCCCGTTCTCATCGAACCACATCCCCGGTGCTGTTCCTTGTGTATTCGGAATGACCTCGCACTTTTCGGGTACCTCTGCTTGCTTCCGGTTTACATCGGTCACCTGTCGTCCCCTTGCATTAAATAATTTTTCAACCTGAACAAACGTAGCTTCGTCAAACCTCAGATTGGATTTAAAAAATTTACAAAGGGTGAACTTGGTAATGTCATCCTTGGTAGGTCCCAGTCCGCCGGTTATAAGAATTACATCAGCACGTTGCCGCGCATCTTTCAATGCGCTTATGATGTGTTGTTCATTATCACTTACAGAAGTGATCTGAAAAACTTTAATCCCGATCTCATTCAATCGCTGACCGATCCAGGCGCTGTTCGTATCAATCACCTGTCCGATCAGAAGTTCATCCCCAATTGTTATAATTTCTGCCAGTGTCATACTCAGTTTTGTCTGAGTACAAAAATGAATAATAAATTTGGTTTAAGATTGCATTACTATCTAAAAAGAAGGTGTTTTAAATCAGCAATACTTAATAATTTAATGATCCGGTTTTCGTGGAAATGCAAATTTGCCATCAGAAATCATAACTTCAGAACCTGCGATACCATAAACCAATGATCCATGAAAAGTACCTTTAATTGAATCACCTACAGCACCATAATGGGTAACTTCCATTATAAATGGATTTGGAGATTGAGAGGAGGAAAAATATTGACAACCATTAATAAAGAAATTAAGACCTGAAGAGTCTGGGTCAGAATTGAAATCAAGCATTGTTGTTTGATGGCCGGAAAAATTACATGAAAGTGAGCAAGCACCCATACTTGTGAATCCGGAAAAATATAGTTGTGTATAATTAAAAGATGTATACCAATAACCTTCGTTTATGTCAGCAATTGTGAATGCAATGAAGTCGCTATTATACCCATTACCCGTAATAACAAAACTTGTTACGGAGTTAGTATTATTATTGCAAAGATTTAAAGCGCCGACATCTACTGAATCATGTGCAGAAGGGCTTGTAACAGCTATTGAATTAACACCGGAAAATGAAATTCCTGACAGTGTGTAATCGGTGTTTTCTAAAGACAATAGCCGGAATGAACCGGTTGCTGTAAATTGGAAATTTACCACCTGATTATTACTTAGAAGTATAACTGTTCCTGATATCGCTTCTTCTGAACAGCCTGTTAAGTGTCCATTAACCTTTGAATTTGAACCGCACGGAACAATTAGATCAGGAACTGTAAATGTTTGTCCCGTTGTCAAAGGCGCTACATTTTCCTGTTGACTCGGCAATACAAAAACCCCTTGAGGTAAAACCTGAAAGGTAAGAGGCCAACCAGAAGGAACCCATAAACTGTAAAATCCATTCGCATCTGTAGCTACTGTTACGCCACCATTTATTGTAACTATCACATTTGCCATCGGTACCCCTTCACAATCTATCACCATTCCGTTCACATTTGCCCTGGGTCCGCCGTAATCACAGTTCCAGGTACTGAAATGCGCCACAGTTCCCACATAATTGTTACCAACTTTCGTTGCAGTTCCTTCTTCTTTCCACAATGCAGTAGCTTCATCCAAATACCATAACGGAATAGTTGCTGGCGCTGATCCCATTTGAACTGTGGCAATCGGAAATGTGATTGTTGCAGTTGTTCCTGTTGCCAGTTGCAATGATTCGCCACTGCTTCCTTTCAGTGTGGCGGATGTCATTCCATATGTATAAAGTGAAACATCTTCGCCGGCAATATTTTTTCCGGAAAGGTCACCGCCGGGAATCATTAATCCGAAATTTGCATCGTTTACACCGTAATGTTTTGCAACAACTAATACTGTTCCTGTATATGGAGTTGTGCCGCCTGCTATTATAAAGGAGTTTGGCGTAAATTGTATTGACCCGCCGTTGACCATGGTCACTGTTCCGCCGGAAGAAGAATTGATGGAGTGCGCAACAGGTTCAAGGGACAGCGCTACTCTAATGTAATTTACCGTATTTGCATTCGGGATGAAAGCGTGCGAACGATTGAGGTAACCCGCTTTGGTAATTTGTAAAATACAACGGTCTTTCGTTACGTTGCCCTTGATCAGGAACATGCCATAGTGATCGGTTGAAACAGTTATGCTGCCTGTGGTAATAACAGCACCAATAACGGGTTGGTTGCCTGCATCAATAATGATTCCGGAAATGGTTGCATTTACCTGTGCCGGATTCGAATTGTTGGTAGAATCTGAATTGCCGGAGTCGTCCTTGCGACAAGCGTTAATCGTTATTACTACTGCAGCAATAAGAAAAAAAAGTTGGGTGATTTTTTTCATGATTAAAAAATTAGAGTTAGAAATAATAAAATTAAATGCAATCAAAGTTGATGACTGAATGATTTAAAAAAAAATCAATTTTTAATAAATCTTACCTGTTCAATGTTTTTGGGAGGTTGTTGCTTTCTTACCCCGGAAAATTTTAACAGATCTGGTCAGTTCCATATTCGTAATAACGTATGGTGCCAATACGCCATCCTTCAATTAAGACTGTTCATCAGTAAGACTGATATGTATTCACCCTTTTCCGGTTTACTTCTAACTAAGCCTATATTTGGCCAATGAATTCTGAACAGCTAAAAAATTTGCAGGCCCCGCTGAAAGATAAATACCGTTCACAGCCTGAATCGGCAATGATTACCCTGAAGGCAAACGGTAAAATCGGAGAAGGCATATCATGCAAAGTAGAAACGGGAAAAGCGATCGTGGAGGCGGGACTTCACAAAGCAACAGGCGGAAATGGCATGATGGTCTGCAGTGGTGATTTATTGCTTGAAGCACTTGTTGCATGCGCTGGCGTAACGCTGCAAGCTGTGGCCACAGCATTGAGTATAGAAATAAAAGATGGCGCTGTTAAAGCTGAAGGCGATCTTGATTTCAGAGGGACATTGGGAGTTTCAAAAGAAGTCCCTGTGGGCTTTGTCGCCATCCGCCTTTCATTTCACCTTGATACCAATGCAACAGAAGAACAAATTCAGTCGCTTTTAAAACTTACTGAAAGATACTGTGTGGTATATCAAACGCTGGCAAAAGGGGTTCCGGTGGCCGCTTCAATTAACAGAACGAGTTGAAGTTTATTTTCATACAAGATGTTTGAAATGCGTTTATTAGTTTTGACCTGTATATATTAAAACACCCAATGCTTAAAGCTATTTTTCGTTGGATTTTTTTCATTTCAGTATTTCTCTTTGGTGCATGCAGTCCGGATTCCACTGAATCTTATGCTTACGGAAAGGAAACATTAAAAACTGATTCATTGAAGATTCAAAATTCTTCAGGGTCAGGTAGTTTTGTTTCTGAATCTGATAGTGAAGAAATTGATCGGGACTTCACAACTTACTATATTGTAGTTGCTGATACCGGCATGGATTATTTTTTGCTTCACAATAAAATGTTTGAACTGAGCGAACAACTGAATATCCCAATAGATACCATGGATAGGTATTATAATAAAGCGAAGGACCTCATTGCGCTTTCCGATGATGATGAAGATGATATTTATGCCGGAGAATATTATCCAAGGAGATTCCCGTCAGCGCATTTAAGTTTAGAATACCTGGACTTTTACACGGAGAAGGCGGGGAAGAAAACAATTGCACTGGTATCAGGTTTATATGAAACTGATAAAAGTGCTGATAGTGCATTGGCCATTTTGAAAAAAGCCGCGTCGAATTCCTTTACACTCAAATCACTGGTTTACGTCGGATGTATGCACTGATCTTTTCCTGTTTTGTAAATTAAGTGTAAACTGAAAAATAGGATGGAATCGGATTTAAGAAGTCTGTTTTAAATCTTTCAGCATCTGTTCCAGTTCCTTTACGCGTTTTTCAAGCTCAGGAAGTTTACGGAAAACAACATAAGTGCGCTTATAATCACCGATTCCAAAAGCAGGGGAGCCCTGTACAATTTCTCCTTCTGTGGTGATGCTGCTGCCGATACCACTTTGTGCAGCAATTTTTACTTTGTCGGCAATGGTGATGTGACCAACAATTCCAACCTGCCCGCCAATCATGCAGTCACGGCCGATCTTCGTTGATCCTGCAATTCCTGTTTGTGCAGCGATTACCGTGTTCTCACCGATCTCTACGTTGTGTGCAATTTGTATGAGGTTGTCAAGCTTCACTCCTTTGCGGATGATGGTAGAACCTAGCGTGGCACGGTCAACAGATGTATTGGCGCCGATCTCCACGTGGTCTTCAATGATGACATTTCCGATCTGAGGAACTTTTTTATAATTATTTTCTGAATTGGGGGTGAATCCGAATCCGTCAGCGCCAATTACCGTTCCTGTGTGGAGTGTGCAATTCGAACCAACTTTGCAATCAGAATAAACTTTAGCCCCGGAGAACAAAGTAGTATTGTCTCCGATTACTACGTTATCGCCTACAAATACCTGAGGATATATTTTCACGTTATTTCCGATCACAGCATTATTTCCGATGTAAGCGAATGCGCCCACATAACAATCGTTTCCGAGCTTGGCAGATTCAGAAACAAATGAGGGTTGTTCAATTCCTTTTTTATCGAGCTGGACCTGATTGTATAGTTCAAGGAGTTTTACAAAACTTTCATATGCATTGGGAACGCGGATGAGCGTTGCACCCACCGGTTGTTCCCTCACAAAATCATCATTCACAATTACGAGTGAAGCTTTGGTTGTATAGATGTGATGAACGTACTTGGGATTTGCGAGAAAAGAAAGTGAACCCGGAATTCCTTCTTCAATTTTACTGAGCGAACTTACAATCGTGTTTTCATCCCCTTCAACTGTTCCCCCGAGTAAGCTACTGATCTGTTTGGCTGTAAATTCCATCCGTAAATTTTTGCGTGTACGAATGTACGGAATGCCCCTGATTACAAAAATATTTTTCGGTTTCTCATTCTTGGCGAGTTACCAATTAATCCTCTGTTCGACTGAACTATAATATGACTACTAAATCGGAAATTCGTGGGATTTCATTCGTACTAAGTATATTCGTAAAGATTGGTAATTGGTACCACCTTTTCATTCGGATATCTGTATATTCGTAATAATCGGTTATTCGTACCTCCATTTCATTCGTAAATTCGTAAAGATTGGTACTTTGTACTATTACCAGATGTCAAATATATTGGTAATCCACTCCTTACTCCATTTTTCCTTTCCGTATTCCTTCTGGAATTTAGCCCGCAGTTCTTTTGAAGTAAAAATTTTATCTTTTGTTTTTGGAGGCAACAAAGCAATGGCGTCCTGATTTCCCTGCTCCACTGTTTTCGCAAAATATATTACGCCTCCGTCTTCTGTGGCCAGGCCAAGTATCATTCCCGGTAATCCGCAAAAACTTTCCGGACCGAATCCGGGAATAATCTCATTACAAAACCATGCATAAATGCGCGTGGTATCATTTTGCATCCAGATGGCCTTGCGGCAGTTGAACCCGGCAATGGTCCTTTTGCTGTCGGTGATTTTCCATTTCCTGATGCGAAGCGTATCCGTAAAAATTACTTTGTTGCCCCAGATGTCTTTGATCATGTAAGATGTATTCTCCGGAACATGTTGATACACGGAACTCTTACTCGTCATCCAGCTGTAGTTTTCTTTTTCATCACTTTCTTTGGGCTTGAAAGCCGCTAAACTGTCATTGAAAAATAATTCAAATTCATCCACCTTTGTTTTGTCCGATTCTTTCACCCAGTTTGTAACCCAGTCTTCATTCTTAAAACGTTTGTACAAATTGGTCTTCCGCTCAAACAGAATTTTCCCTGAAGTAATCTGGGCAGCAACATTCCCTATTAAGAATATTGTAAAAATGAATAGTGGAATTATTTTTATTTTCATTATAGAAATACCGGCTCAATTATATTTTCTTGTCTCTTGTCTACTTCAATCCTCCTCACCCTCTTTCTTCTTATTGCTATTAAACTTGAACTGTATTTTAAACAGCAAATACCTTCCAATCACGTGCGACTTTACGTCGCTGGTTACGTTGTCAGAGGTATTGTGATAGGAGTTAATATTCTGATTGAGAAGATCGGTGGCAGAAACAGAAACAATCAGGTTTTCATTCTTCAATAATGTTTTGCTGAGCGTTGCATTCCAGATCAGGTAATTAAGATTGTAATCCTTCTCTCTTCCATAGGTTTGTGTGTATTTAGCATCTGTTTCAATTTTGAATTTGCCCGGAAATGTAAATTCAACAGAGGCATTGTAGTTTGTGCTGTAATACGACTGGTCGCTGTTTAGATTAAGTGTCGACGATGAATTGCTGTAATTTATTCCGCCGCCAAGATGGATTTCAATGGTATCGGTTTCAATCTGAATATCCAGTTCTCCATTCGGAGAAAATGTTTTTGTGGTATTCTTTATAGCATTAATATAATTCACATTGTTATTATACTGAAAATTAAAATTTGGATTAAACTCCACAACCTTGTCGAGTATCGGAAAACCGAAACCCATGTATCCATATGCATTGTAATTTCCTTCTGTATTCAGCGGAGTGGAAGTTGTTTTTCCAATGCTGTCGTAAGAGATGTCATTTGAAAATCCGTGCTGTGTGTTTGTATATCCGATGCTGCTCCACAAATGTCTTCCGCTGAGAAGCGCCCAGGTATAAAAGTCAAGGTTGAAATTTTGAGAGTAGGTGGGCAATAGATTGGGGTTGCCTTTTATGATATAATTTGGATTGCTGTTATCGGGCACCGGTTGCAACTGATTCAGGTCGGGCTGACTTGAATTGGTTGTATAACGCAAGGTCAGTTGTTTGTTATCAGTGAACTTATAACGCCAGGTAAGATATGGCAGGATGTTATTCACCGTTTGTGAAAGCGTGGAATCACCAATCAGGTTGTGGTTGTTTGCATAAACCTGTCTTGCGCGGGAACCTATGGAGAGGGAATATTTTTTTACTTCGTAAGAAAGTTTAATGCCGGCACGGTTAATTGTTCGCAGTGTTGAAAAGCTGTTGGAGTAAATTCCGTTTTCAGAATTGTAATCCCCGTTGAAATAATCAAGCGTTTTTTTTGTTTGCATTCCTTTGCTGTAATTCATGTCATAGGAAAGTTCCATTTTTATTTTCTTTGTAAATGGCTCCGTATAGGTCAGCGATGCTGAATGTGTTTGCCTGTCACTCACAGCAGTTTTTTTCTGATCGGTATTTACAGGTAGTGATGAATCCTCGGATTTTAAAAATCCTTTGGTATCTGCATTCACCAGTCCGAGGTTATAATTGGCAACGATCTTTCTGTCTTTTTTCTTAAAGGTGCGTGTCACCTTCGCAGAATTCACCCAGTCGTAATTGATTGTTGATGAACTTGGATTGACTGATGTCGTTCTTGTGATTGAATCATTGTTCGTACTCAACGTAACATACTCATTCGAAAACTGATTTCCCATGTTGTATTTTAATTTAGAGGAAACCTCCAACTCAGTAAGCGAATCAAGCGTCTGAACAATAGTTATGTTGGGTGAATGTTTTTCTCCTGTTTTATGCGTGCTTAAGATCTCATTGGATTTGTAAGAGGTATCAGAAAGAAAATACTGTGAGCGGGTTTCGGATTTAATATCTTCAAGCGCATTTCCATAGGTGTAATTAATGGTCACCTTTGTTTTTTTACTGAGTTGGTCGGTATAATAAAAACCGCTTTTAAAAGTACGCGGAATACCATCACCGCCATCGCTGTTCCACGTTGTCATCATTCCGTCGTCAGAATATTCACGCGTCATGCCGTCATCAATATTGTATTTCCACATTTCATTCCAGTCAAATCTCGATTTAGGTGTATTGGTAGCCAGTGAATAGGCAGAAAATTTTCTTTTCCCTCTGAAGTAATTTCCCAGCAATTCGCATTCGTAATAATTCTGAAAGTCACTTGCCCCTGATACTTTACCGAAGTAACCTTTCTTTGCATCGTCTTTCAGTTTCAGGTCCATGATCTTCAGGGTTTCCTTGGCATCGTTGGTAGAACCGTCTTCATTTTTTTTATCATAAACCTGAACGCTTTCCACGCTGCTTGCAGCCAGATTTCTGGTCGCTGTTGTCGGATCACTACCGAAAAATTCATCACCATCAACGAGCACCTGGTCAACCGTTTTTCCCTGGGAATAAATTTTTCCGTCAGCATCCACTTTTATCCCTGGCAATTTTTTCAGCAGGTCTTCAACAACAGCATTCTGTTTTACTTTAAATGAATCGGCAGTATAAATAAGGGTATCGCCTTTATAATAAACGGGATCGGCATAACCGAATACAGTCACCTCATTCAGTGTAATACTTTTCGGAGGTAAGACCACGGTCCGCAAATCAAAATCCTTGTTGTTATTATTACCCAGTAAAATAATGGTCTGGTCTCCGAAGCGGGGATGCGTTATCATTACCTGGTAAGTATCAAGAGGAATTCCATTGAGTAAGAAAAATCCGTTTTCATCCGTCCTTGTAAAACCGGTGAGCAGTGAATCATTCAGTCGGACTGTCATTGCAATGGCATGCTGTAAAGGCTTGTGTTCGGAGGTGTCCATCACCGTACCATGAATGCTCATTTGCGCACTTAGTTGCAACGACAACAATAATCCAAGTCCTGTAAAAAATATTTTGTGTTTTATATGGTGTGACATATAGAGGTGCAACCTACATGAAATTTTGTAATCCTTTTATAATAATTTGTTAAAATTTACGTTTGAAAATGCTGAAGCTGATGGTCTTTATGAAGGGTATAAAATTATTAATTCGCCCCCTCAATTTTTACCTGATAGGGGGTGGATGTCAGGAAATGACCGATAAGCCGGATTGCGCAATAAATGATTTTTTGGCCCCCAACTGTAATAAATATGCTGATGTTAGATGAACCAATATTTCTTCGAAAGGTTAGAGTATTACCACTCATCCCGGAACATTCCGAGGTGATTATATTTTCATTCATTGTGAAGAATTCTGTATTCAGAAAAATCTCTGCGCCTCAGGTAGCCCGACTATTGCGTTGCTATCTGCCTGTTACGTTTATTTTTCTTTTTTCAGGTTTTTCCATAGCACAAACCAACCCGGGTGCTATTCCAATTCCAGTCGCAGAAGATTTCACGAACAATTGGTTTACTTCCTCAGGTATTCCGGCCGGCTTTGCAGTGTGGACAGCAGCGGGTGCACCAAGAACGTCCAATTCTTCTGCCTCTGTGAGCAATGCAAACGGAGATGAAAATTCATTTGACTCGGCCACAGTTGTAAAAAGCACCGGAAAGGCATATGGTTATTCAGGAGTTGGAGCAGGGGGAGTGAATGTTAATAACGGTCAACTTTATATTCAAACGACAAGTTCTTCTTCGGGAACGGATCAGCTAATGCTTGCCATTAATACCACCGGATATACAGGGGTTACTGTTTCATTTGATGTAGAGATGATCAATCCCCAGCCAAAGAAAACAGGATATGCATTTCAATACAGAGTGGGTACTTCAGGAGCTTTTACAGTTGTTGATACATCATACTGGCATAACAACGCGAGCAGAATACAAAACCAGATTGACAGCTATGTGAATCTTACTTTGCCTTCAGGTGCTGATAATAAATCCGTTGTTCAGCTTCGGTGGGCTGCGAGCAGAGACGTGGTTCCTGTGGGAGGCGCCAGTTGCGGAATCGCATTTGACAATATTGTGGTGAGTGGAACTCCGATTACTTCGCCACTGTATTTCCGGACAGTAGCTTCAGGAAACTGGACTACGGTTGCTGTGTGGGAATCATCTCCGGATAATATTTCATGGAGCCCGGCTACACGATATCCGTCGAGTGCAGAAAATTCAATCACCATCAGAAACCCGCACGTTATAAAGACGACGGGAATGGCAAATCTTGTACTGGATGAAACAATTGTGGATGAAGGTGCAACACTGTGGAATGCGGTGAACACCAACCTCGGCATCAATGACGGACCGGGCGTTGACCTGATTGTGTACGGTACATTTTCCGATTCCAGTAATTACTCAGTGGTGTGGACGAACAGTGCTCGCTGGCAGATGGGACCGAATGGAACACTTGTAAAAACGACAAACACCAACAGCACAAACTGGCAGTTGAAATACGAGAATGGCATCTCAACAATTCCTGCTACATCAAACTGGATTTGCAGGAAGCCGGCAGGGGCAACTACCGAACCTTCCATTTCCACAACGAATGGAGGTCCGCCCAATGCACAGGTATATTATGGCAATCTATACATTGAGAATAATTCCGTCTCATGGAATACCAATAACCTTTGCAAATTTTCCGGATCGAATAACTATCCCATCATCAAAGGAAATTTTTATTTGGGAGGAAATGGAAACAACGCACTCAATTTTACAAATTCAAATACCCATGCATCGCCTTTACTGGTGATGGGAAACGTAAACATCAATTCACTTGCCACACTGACCATAAGCGGTACCGGGCTTGAAGTGCAGGGGAATATGACCTGTGCAGGTACTTACACTTATAGTGCATCCACTTCAAAATTACTTTTCAGCGGAGTTAATATTCAGCAGGTGATTGGAAGCGGTAGTATTACGACTTACCGTTTGGAGATCAATAAATCTGCAGAAGATGTTACGTTGAGTGATGACATTTATGTGTATGGAAACCTCAATCTACTTGCAGGAATTTTTAATACGAACTCAGTAAATAAAATTATTGTTGCCGACAATGCCACATCCACCAATGCAAGCAATGTGAGTTTTGTTGACGGGCCTTTGAAAAAAGTAGGTGACGATGCATTTATTTATCCTGTCGGGAAAAACGGATACCTCAGAACCATTGCTATTACAGCGGGAGGAAGCACGACGGATGCTTTTACGGGAGAATATTTCCATGTGAACCCACAGGCGGTTTATGGAAATAATCTGGCAGCAGGAATTAATCACATCAGTCAGTGTGAATACTGGATGCTGGTTCAGAATGCCGGAACTTCAATAAGAAAGGTTACGCTGAGTTGGGACGGCAACAGTTGCGGCGTAACTTTTATGTCACAGTTACTCGTTGCCAGATATAATGCCGGTACCATACAATGGGTGAATGAAGGAAATACACTCACCACAGGAAATAATTTAGCAGGAACGGTAAGGAGTGCTGACGTAAGCGGTTATGGACCTTTCACGCTGGCATCAACAACAACCAATAATCCGCTTCCGATTTCACTTTTATATTTTAATGCCAAGAGCAACGGAAAGGAAGTGCTCATTACGTGGGAGACCGGAGTAGAAGTGAATAACCAGGTGTTTACTATTCAGAGAAGTAAAAACGGAATTCAGTTTGAGGATATCCTTTTCACCAATGGAGCAGGCAACAGTACGGAAGTTCTCAGGTATTCTCAAAATGACAAAGAGCCTTATCCCGGAGTTTCTTATTACCGTTTGAAGCAGACTGACTTTGACGGTAAGTATTCATTCAGCGATATAGCGGCAGTAAAGATGGAGCAGGAGCAGATGCACCTGGCATCGTTTATAGCCTCGAAAGAAAATTCGGCGATTGATTTTGATCTGTTTTTACCGGGATCTGCAACTGTAAATGTCACGATCAATACGGCTTTGGGAAGGAGTATTTATTCTGTTTCTGAAGAGCAGAAAGACAATTTCAGGCATTACCATATAGACGGTTCTTTTCTTGCTGCCGGTATATACTACATCAACATCATGAGTGGTGAGGCAGTTATTGCGAGGAAGTTTTACTATTAATTTCTTGCGGCTGTTTGCCCCGGAGGATCTTTCCGCTGCGTCGGGGTTCGTTTCCGATTCTCCGCTTAACTCCGACGAAGTGGAAAACTTCGTCGGAGTTACGTCGCCCGGAAAACTTCGTCGGAGTTACGCCGCCGGAAAACTTCGTCGGAGTAACGTCGCCGGAAAACCTCGTAGGAATTACCGCTCCGGCTTCGGCTGTTTACCCCGGAGGAGCTTTGCGCTCCTTCGGGGTTCCCTAATAAACCCGTTTTATGCCTCCGTAATATCCTAAAATAGCCCCGATTGAAGCCCTGAAGTAAGCGCTTGCGCTTTACTTCAGGGCGGAAAGCGGGACGGGACGTATTTGACAGCAGAATCTTCAGCTCCTTATTTTAATTTCTTATTTCCCTGAGTCAGTTCAAAAGAAAATGCCTATTTTTTTTGTTGATTAAGGAATATCATTACATTTGCGTCCCCAAAAAATATAGTCAATAATTAATTCTAACAATTTAAAATTTAAATGATTACGGAAGAAGTCACAACCCCAACGTCAGAGACTGAAAGTCCTGCAACCACTACCGGTAATAACCCATATGCATTCAATTGGGAAACTGCCGGTAAAAGTGGCGATATTTATACTGCTGAAGAGCGTAAAAATATGGAGCAACTTTATGACCGTACCCTGAGTTCAGTGGTCGAGCATGATATTGTTGATGGCACAGTGGTATCGATAGGTCCGAAAGACGTACTTATCAATATTGGATTTAAAAGCGATGGGTTGATTCCTGTTTCTGAATTCCGTCATTTCCCTGATTTAAAGGCGGGAGATAAGGTTGAAGTTTATATTGAAACACAAGAGGATAAGCTGGGTCAGCTTGTTCTTTCCCATAAAAAAGCACGTGCCATGAAGTCATGGGAACGTGTGAATACAGCACTTGATACTCAGGAAGTTATACAGGGTTATGTAAAGTGTCGAACAAAGGGTGGATTGATCGTAGATGTATTTGGAATTGAAGCATTTTTACCAGGATCACAGATTGACGTGAAGCCGATCCGCGACTACGACCAGTTTGTAAATAAGACGATGGAATTCAAGGTTGTGAAAATCAACAATGAATTTAAAAATGTAGTTGTTTCTCATAAGATACTGATTGAAGAAGAGCTTGAGTTGCAGAAGGCAGAGATCATGAAGAAACTGGAGAAGGGTCAGGTACTGGAAGGAACTGTGAAAAACATCACTTCATATGGTGTGTTCATGGATCTTGGCGGTGTTGACGGACTTCTTCATATCACTGATATTTCATGGGGACGTGTTGCGCATCCTGAAGAGGTTGTGAAACTTGACCAGAAATTGCAGGTTGTTATCCTAGATTTTGATGATGAGAAGAAACGTATTGCCCTTGGATTAAAGCAGCTTACAGCGCACCCTTGGACACAGCTTGATGAGAACCTGAAAGTAGGCGATAAACTGAAAGGTAAAGTGGTTCTTATTGCTGACTACGGTGCATTTATAGAAGTACTTCCGGGGGTTGAAGGATTAATACACGTTTCAGAAATGTCGTGGTCGCAGCATCTTCGCAGTCCGCATGATTTCCTGAAGGTAGGAGATGAAGTGGAGGCGATGATTCTTACGCTTGACCGTGAAGAGCGCAAGATGTCACTGGGATTAAAACAATTGAAACCGGATCCATGGACCAATGTGGCTGAAAAATTCCCTGTAGGTTCCAAGCATTCAACGATCGTGAAGAACTTCCAGCCTTTCGGTGTATTTGTTGAGATGGAAGAAGGCGTTGACGGACTGGTTCACATCAGTGACCTTTCATGGACGAAGAAGATTAAACACCCGAATGAATTTTGTAAAGTAGGTGATAAGATGGAGGTTGTTGTACTTGAAGTGGATGCAGAGAATCGCAGACTATCGCTCGGACACAAGCAACTGGAAGATAATCCCTGGGATGTATTTGAATCTATTTTTGCAATCGGATCGGTACATGAAGGAACGGTATTGAAAATGGCTGACAAAGGCGCCATCATTGCATTACCTTATGGTATCGAAGGATATACTCCTGGCAAACACCTGATTAAGGAAGACGGAAAAACTTCTTTGAAGACTGATGAGAAGGCCATGTTCAAGATCCTTGAATTCAACAAAGATCAGAAGCGTATCCTTGTTTCTCACCGTGCTATTCATGATGAGGCAGCGCATGAGGCGAAGGCCGTTGAAGGTGCCGCAAGAGAGCGTGACCGTGACGATACAGCAAAGACAGTGAAGAGGATGAAGGACAGTTCTGAAAAGACTACCCTTGGTGATCTTTCTGCATTGAGCGATCTGAAGAATGAGATGGAAGCGACAGCAGCGAAAAAGAGTAAGAAGAAAGCTGATGCTGCTCCTGTAGAATCCGCTTCTGCTGAGGAGACGGAAGAAAAGAAAGAAGAAAAATCAGAAGAATAATTTAAAAAAATCCTCCGAGAAATCGGGGGATTTTTTTTAGACCGGCCTCACCACCGTGCTCCTCTCTGTACACCTATGCTGAAGCTTCGGCGCAAGCATTGCTCCTATGCTGAAGCTTCGGCGCAAGCATAAGGGGAGGTTGAACCAGAGTTGAATTATGAACTGACATTAATAGGCAAGCATGAATATTTATATTTGCCAACGCAAATGCAGAGACGACTACTTTTAGACAATACCAGATTCGGGATTACGATCAGCCGTCTTTGTCGTCAGTTGATAGAAAACCACAATGATTTTTCCGACACAGTGATCATTGGTTTGCAACCGAGGGGAGTATTTGTGGCCAGGAGAATTCATGCTGAGTTGTCCCAGTTATTTCCTGATAAAAAGATTAACTGCGGAGATCTCGACGTTACATTTCACCGGGATGATTTCAGGAGGAGAGAAATTGTGATTCCGAGTTCTACCAGTATAGATTTTGAGATAGAAAATAAAAAAGTAATTCTTGTTGATGATGTATTGTTCACCGGTCGCACGATTCGCGCCGGTCTGGATGCAATGATTGATTATGGTCGTCCGAAGAAGGTGGAATTGCTTACGCTCGTTGACAGGCGCTACAGCCGGCATCTTCCGGTAGCTCCTGATTATATTGGCATTTCAATAGATTCAATTACGTCGGAGAAAGTGATCGTGCACTGGAAGGAAACAGATGGGAAGGATGAGATATTGTTGGAAGTAAAGGGTACGAATATCGAATAGCAAATATCGAAATGGGAATAACTAATCAATCAATCAATCAATAATTTAATCAACTAGTCAACCAAACAATTACTCAACTAATCTGCCAATTCCGTCTTCATGTCATCACTGAGCTCCAATCATCTTTTAGGAATAAAGAACCTCACGAAGGAAGATATTGAGTTGATTTTTTCTACTGCGGATAATTTTAAAGATGTATTGAACCGCCCGATGAAGAAGGTTCCGTCTTTGAGGGATGTAACTGTGGCCAATTTATTTTTTGAGAATTCTACAAGAACACGATTGTCATTTGAACTGGCGGAAAGAAGATTGAGTGCCGATGTGGTCAACTTTGCTGCATCATCATCTTCTGTGAGCAAAGGAGAAACGCTGATTGACACGGTGAATAACATCCTTGCAATGAAAGTGGATATCGTGGTGATGCGTCATCCCAATGCAGGCGCTGCTTTGTTTCTCAGCAGACACGTGAATGCACGCATTGTAAATGCAGGCGACGGCGCCCATGAACATCCTACACAGGCTTTGCTTGATGCGTATTCAATAAGAGAGAAGTATGGAGACGTAAAAGGAAAAAAAGTTGTCATCGTCGGTGACATTCTTCATTCGCGCGTTGCATTATCCAATATTTATTGTCTGCAAAAACTTGGTGCAGATGTCATGGTTTGCGGCCCGACTACATTGATGCCAAAATACATTTCATCACTCGGAGTAAAAGTAGAATACGACATGAGAAAAGCATTGGAGTGGTGTGATGTAGCAAACATGTTACGTATACAACTCGAGCGCCAGGACATCAAATATTTTCCTTCTCTCCGGGAGTATATGATGCTTTACGGATTGGATAAAAAATTACTCGATTCACTCAGTAAAAAAATCACCGTCATGCATCCCGGTCCGATTAACAGGGGAGTTGAGATTACAAGTGAAGTCGCTGACAGTGATCAGTCAATAATATTGCAACAGGTAGAGAATGGTGTGGCGATAAGAATGGCAGTGTTGTATTTGCTGGCAGGGAAGGTTGGGTGAGCAGCCGGGGAGCAGCCAAGAGCAGCCGTCATTGAGTCATTGGTCATTGAGTCATTTGGAATAGCCGACAAGCATCCATTGAACCACAAATAATAATATTAGGAGTAATCTGAGCGAATGCGCCCTTTAGGGTCGGGGTGAGGGGAGGGAAGGAAGAGCAGCCGTCATTAAGTCATTAGTCATTCGGAACAGCCGACAATCGGACTAGAAGACATCAAGTTAACTAATCAACTAATCAACTAATCAACCTTTCAACTTCTCAACCAACTTGTCCTCACTAACTCTGCGCGTGTACGGAATATTCATAGACAACGGGAATGTTCTCGTGAGCGATGAATTTATTTACGAAAAATACATTACGAAATTTCCGGGCGGAGGATTGCAGTTTGGAGAGGGAACGATTGATTGTCTGAAACGGGAGATGATTGAAGAGACAGGACAGGAAGTTGAAGTCCTTGAACATTTTTATACCACTGATTTTTTTGTACCGTCTGCTTTTGATCCAACGAAGCAGGTCATCAGTATTTATTATCTGATCCGTTTTGTTTTGCCTGTACAATTTCCGGTGTCAGATAGGATATTTGATTTTCTTGAGTTGAAAAGGAATGCGCAGTCATTTCGCCGGATGAAAATTTCTGAAATCAGGCAGGATTCATTTACGCTTCCCATTGACGTACGGGTTGGAGAAATGCTTGTTGAGAAATATGCACTCCGTCAATGATTGTTTTTTTTGTGTTCAATGGCTACCGGAATTTATTTGAGACAAGATTCCTACTGTTTGTCATACTGACTTTTAAGCTGTTGAACATTAATTTCATAAAATAATATTCGGTTAGAAGTATAAAAGTTCCAACTATATTTGTTTTGATGATTTTGATTGCAATGAGGAAGCGATAATTGTACTAAGACATCCCGACGACATTCAACATTACTATTGTAGTTTTATTAATATGCCTGAAGAAAGTAACGGAAAAAATATTTTCACTTTGCTTGAAGTAACGCAAAGCATTCAAAAAATGTTTGCCCTGCATTATTCGGGATCTTTTTGGATAAAGGCAGAAATGAACAAGCTGGGTTACTATGCGCAGTCGGGACATTGTTTCCCTGAGCTTGTGGAGAAACAAGATGGAAAAATTATCGCAAAAATAGAAGCCAGGATTTGGAAATCGGATTACCTGAGGATTAATGAAAATTTTAAACGTGTTGTCAGGGATGTTCTTAAGGACGGAATAAAAATTCTGTTTTTAGCAAAAGTTGATTACAAACCGGAATATGGATTAACGCTGATGATCAGTGATATTGATCCTGATTTCACCCTGGGAGATTTCGAACGCGAAAGACTTGAAACTATAAAAAGGCTGCAGGAAGAGGGGCTGTTTGACAGAAACAGGTCCTTGCAATTTCCAATGCTCCCGAAGAGAATCGCTATTATATCTGACATGGATAGCAGAGGTTACCAGGACTTTATCAGTATTTTTGAAATAGCAAAAAAATCGTGGGGCTACAATTTTTTCTACATGCTTTTTACGGCATCTCTGCAGGGAGATAAGGCGCTGGCTTCAATTCCGTTACAGTTGGATAGAATTCTAAAAGTAAAACATCATTTTGATATAGTTGCAATCATACGAGGTGGCGGTGGTGAGCTGAGTTTTACATGCTACAACAATTACGGGTTGTCAAAAAAAATTGCAACATACCCCTTGCCGGTTGTAACCGGGATTGGTCATGTAACAAACTTAACAGTTGTTGACATGGTCGCATATCAGAGTTCTATTACCCCAACGAAATTGGCTGAGTTTTTTATACAGAAGTTTCATAATTTTTCTGTGCCAGTTAATGAGGCTGAAGAAAAAATCAGAGAAAAAGCCCTGCGATTAATATCTGACTTAAAGATAAAATTTGAGTCTGAAGTTAAATTATTCAAATCGGTTACTTATAATATTCTGTTGAGGAATAACAATGCATTGCGTGAGCATACGCATTCAGTCATTCGACAGGCAAATTTCATTTTTAAAAACGAGAGTGGGTATCTTGAATCATTCCGGGAAAAAATAAAAAAGGATTCATTGTTGTTTTGTAGTTCTGAAAAGCAAAATTTAATTCAGGTCGGACTAAGTATTAAAAAGGATACACTAACGCACTTAAGGAGATTGGCACTTACGATAAACCGGAGTATTTCACAACTCAGCAACGGTTATAGAATGATTGTTAAAGCCAGGAATATTGAGTTGACAAATGTTGAGAAGAACATCAACAATATGAAACCCGAAAATGTACTGAAAAGGGGCTACAGTATTACGCTCTTAAATAACAAATCAGTCACAGTATATAGTAAACTGAAACCGGGTGATACAATTAAAACAGTTTTGCTAAATGGAAATGTAATCAGTACAGTAAATTCAACATCTAAACCAGACGATAAATGAGCCAACAAATTAATTATTCAGACGCATTTGATGAATTGCAAGCGATAGTGACTGAAATAGAGGAAGGGGAGATTTCTGTAGATGAGCTTTCTCAGAAAGTAAAAAGGGCTTCGCAGCTAATCAAAATTTGCAAATTGAAACTTACTACAACTGAAGAAGATGTAAATAAAATATTGAAGGAACTGGATTCTTCAAGCGATGAGTAGAACGCAAATTATTGGTATTTTATTATCTCTCGAAAAGAGCAAAATAATTAACGAATAAGTTTCCCCGTTTTTAGTCATTCATCCCGATTATTCTGTTAATTTTCCGCATTGATTTTTAAGTGATGATGAAAATAAAAGCAGTATTTGCAGCAGGAATATTTTTATTGTTCCAACTCCACGCCAATTCTCAGTCCATAAAGAATTTTACTTCGGATCCGGTAAAATTTCCACAGGAGATGGAAACATTTCTGACTGAAACAAATAAGAAACAAGGTCAGGAGATCATGGACATTTTCAATAAGCAGTGGGCTGCAGGAAAGTTTTCGACCCCGCAACAGGAAGCGGTTTACAGGACAACCAACTCCATGCTACGGAAGCGGATGAAGGCATTTCCTGACTTTGCCGGTTACATCACTACCCTCACCGGTTTTGCAGAAACGAATCAGCCTGTTGCGCGATTTGACGCATGGCAGATTTCTCTTGATAAATTACTTTTGCTTCCGACTAAAAATTTCACAAAGTATATAGACGTTAGCAACGATCTTTTCAGGACCAATTCACTTTACATATCTGCTGCTGTTAGATGGTACAGCACCAATGATCAGTACACTTTTGAATATGATTCGCTGGCTAAGATTATTTTTCCGCAGATGAATCTGATCTGTTCCACAAAGGGCGATTCATCAGTGATCTACAATACACACGGAATTTATTATCCCAACCGCGAAGTCTTTCTTGGTGAAGGTGGAAATGTAAACTGGATACGTGCCGGATGGGATGAGAAGGCAGTACATGCTCAGTTTGCGCGATATACCATCGACGTTTCCAAGGCAGAATACACTGCCGACTCAGTAATTTTTTTTAACAGCACTTATTTCAACAAACCGCTGGAAGGAAAGTTTACCGATAAGATTCTTGCCAACGTTACTGCAGACAATGCTTCCTACCCCAAATTCGAATCATATACTGCTAATTTTGAAATAAATAATATTGTTCCTGATGTTAATTACCTTGGTGGCTTCAGCATGATTGGCAACAGGATGATCGGAAGCGGAAATGCCGATGAAGATGCCAGGCTTATATTTTACAGGGATAAGAAGCCATTTCTCATTGCCGGATCAAAGGCATTTGTAGTGAGGAAGGATAAGGTGACAGCAGACAATGCATCTATCACTATTTATTATGGAAAGGATTCCATTTATCACCCGGGTGTTGAATTTAAATACATTGTCAAAGACAGAGAACTTGCATTGATTCGTGGTGGCGACGGAAAAAATCAGAGCCCTTGTTTTGACAGCTACCACAACCTGGATTTATTTTTCGATGGTCTCTACTGGAAAATTGATGATCCGATTATTGACATGAAAATGATCAGCGGAGCAGGGGAGAGCAAAGCCGTATTTGAGTCAAGCAATTTTTTCAGGAAGAACCGTTTTTTGAAGCTGCAAGGCCTGAGTGAAACGCATCCAATGTTTTCAGTAAAGCAATATTGTGAAAGACATGATACCAAAGTGGTTTATACGACAGAACTTGCAAAAGAAATGCGGATGCCTGCAACTGAAGTGAGGCAGATACTAATTGCACTCAGCAACCAGGGTTTCGTCACGTATGATGCTTCAGATGATAAAGCCGTGGTAAAGGACAGGTTGAATTACTATCTGCTTGCCAACACCGGAAAGACCGACTACGATGTTATTCAGTTTGTATCTGTAATCAATGCTAAGCCGAATGCCAGTATCAATCTTTTAAATTTTGAAATTACAATGCGTGGCGTTTCTCAGATCGTGCTCAGCGATTCTCAGAACGTAGTTATTTTTCCAAGTAATCAGGAGGTGCACATTCAGAAGAACCGTGATTTTACTTTTGGCGGAAGGGTGAAAGCGTCACGATTTGATTTTTATGGAAAGGATTTCACTTTTGACTATCAGAATTTTAAAGTGAATCTTAACAATGTGGATTCGCTTCGGTTAAAGGTAGAGGATGATACGAGACCCATTGATGATTTCGGAAACAAACCACTGGTATATGTAAGGAGTGTACTTGAAAATATTACCGGCGACCTGCTCATTGACGCACAGGGAAACAAGAGTGGTCTTAAGCCATATCCGGAGTATCCGATATTCAACAGTAAAAAGGATTCTTATGTTTTTTATAGCCGTCCGTTTATTCAGGAAGGGGTTTATAGTAAGGAAATATTTTTCTTCCACCTCGATCCATTTACGATTGACTCACTCGATAATTTCAGTAAGGCAGGTTTGAAGTTCGGTGGTGAATTTGTAAGTGGCGGAATTTTCGCCGACTTCCGTGACTCACTTTCCCTGCAACCGGATCTTTCTCTTGGTCTTGTGAGATACACTGCTGACAACGGATGGCCGGCATATGGCGGCAAGGGAACCTTTACTGATAAAATTTCTTTGAGTAATGACGGACTGATCGGTTCCGGTAATATTGAATACCTCACTTCAACATCGCATAGCGACAGATTTATATTTCTCCCTGATTCAATGAATGCTGATGCAAAAGATTTTGTAAACAAGAAAGCTATTTATGCAAACGTGGAATTTCCCGATGCAAAAGGAATTGATGTATATCTCCACTGGATGCCGAAGAAAGATGTGATGTATGTGAATAAAAAATCCAATCCAATTGATATGTTCGAGAACCAGGCTGTGCTGGCAGGAAATCTTCAATTGAAACCATCTGGTATGACGGGTAACGGATTGATGACATTCGCTGCTTCAGAACTGGAGTCGAACCTTTTCAGATACAAGCAGAATATTTTTGATGCCGACACATCAGACTTCCGCCTGACAAGTGACAATACCAATGCGCTTGCATTTTCAACCAACAATGTTCAGTCACATATTGATTTTGACAAACGTCAAGGTGATTTCAAATCAAATGGTGGTGGCTCATACGTGAAGTTCCCGTTGAACCAGTACATCTGTTTTATTGACCAGTTTACGTGGTACATGGACAACAAGGAAATTGAGATGAGTTCCAGCAGTTCTTCTACACAAGCGGTTGGAGATACTGCACTTTCAGGGCTGAATCTTACGGGCTCGGAATTTATCAGTGTGGAGCCCACTCAGGACTCTTTGCGTTTCAAAGCTCCGCTTGCAAAATATTCATTGCGTGACTATTTGATCAAAGCCGATAAAGTAGCATTGATTCAGACAGGCGATGCTTCGGTTATTCCAGACAGCGGAAAAGTTGTAGTGGAACGCTATGCGAAGATGCGTACTTTGAACAATGCAAGAATTGTGGCGAACAATACTACGCGATACCATACCCTGTACAATGCAAGCGTTAATATATTCGGACGAAAGAGATATGAGGGCAGTGGTGATTATGACTATGTGGATGAGACCAATGCAAAGAAGCATTTTCATTTTGAGAAAATTACCGTTGACACCACTTTTCAGACTGTTGCTGATGCGGAGATTAAAGAGACGGAAGATTTTCACCTCAGTCCGATGTTTGGATTTAAGGGAAGTGTTCACCTTGCCGCGTCAAAACAACATCTTGTTTTCAGCGGATATGCGAAGCCAACATTTGGTTGCGACAGCGTTCCGGCAAACTGGATCAGGTTCTCCAATGAAGTGGATCCGGTTAACGTGATGATTCCTGTTGACAATGCAATTGCCGACAATGGGGACCGCCTTCGTGCCGGTGTTTTTCAGAGCAATGATGCGAAGGCAGTTTATACATCTTTCCTCGCGACGAAAAATAATGCCCGCGATTCAGCAATGATAGAAGCAAAGGGATTTCTGACCTACTATCAACCGGGAAATGAATACCGCATTACCTCCAAGGAGAAAATGGACAAGCCCAATGCGCCGGGAGAGTACATCAGTTTGAATAATAAATCATGCCTCGTATATGCAGAAGGAAAACTGAATTTCGGTATTGATGTGGGGCAAATGAAAATGCTGTCTGCAGGAAATGTTACTTATAACTGGAATAATGACAGTACAAAATTCGACCTGCTGATGGCGCTGGATTTTTATTTCAATGATGATGCGCTGAAGAATATGTCGGATTATTTCGCACAGAATGCGGCCTTATCGCCTACGACAGACAACGGCAGACTGACCTATGAAAAAGGTCTGGGTGAAATTGCCGGAAAGGAGAAGGCTGAAAAATTGATTACAGAGATGAGTCTTTATGGAGCGTTTAAAAAAATGCCTGATGAACTCCGGCATACGTTGTTTTTTACTGATGTAAAAATGAAATGGGATAAATTGAATCGTACATTTAAATCGTCCGGTCCGCTGGGACTTGGAAGCATTGATAAAACGTCGGTAAATAAATTTGTAAACGGATATATTGAGGTTATTCATAAGCGTACAGGGGATGCAATTACTGTTTATCTTGAGCCCGAAAATCAGACATGGTATTATTTCAGTTATTCACGCGGGGTAATGCAAACACTTTCATCTCAGTCGGCATTCAATGAGGCGATCAGTAAACTGAAACCTGAAAAGCGGATGAATAAAGAAAAAGATAAACCTGATTTTGAATTCATGCTGACAACGGACAGGGCTGTTAAAAATTTCATCAAGAAGTTCAGCGCACAACCGGTTCCTGAAGATGAAGATAAAAATGAAGAAGTGAAATAGCGGTATTGATTTTCTGTTGATTTACTTATTGGCAGGGACAATTACCAGACACAACAATTAAAACGAAAAGGTTCTGCTAAGTTTCATTTATATAATAGGCCTGCTTATCGCTTACCTGGTGGGGAGTTTTCCCAGTGCCGTTTGGGTGGGACGCACGTTTTATAATATTGACGTTCGTGAATTCGGAAGTGGAAATGCAGGAGCGACCAATACTTTCAGGGTACTTGGAAAAGCTGCGGGAATACCTGTATTGTTTCTGGATGTCCTCAAAGGCTTTCTCGCGGTAAAACTTGCGTACGTGATCGGCGATTATGATCCTTCCGGTCCTGAGTTTATTGATTTTGAACTGGCGCTTGGTGTATGCGCATTATTCGGACATATTTTTCCTGTTTACGTAGGATTCAGAGGAGGGAAGGGAGTGGCTACCATGTTGGGGATTTTAATAGCCATTCACTGGCAGGCAGCATTGATTTGTATTGTGGTATTTTTAGTCAGCCTGATAATTACCGGCTACGTTTCATTGAGTAGTATGCTGAGCGGAATTACATTTCCTGTTGTGATCATGGTTTTTTACAGCACCAATTCCAGCATCAATATTTTTTCTCTTGCCGTTGCGATAATGGTACTGATTACGCATCAGCGGAATATTGAACGCCTGATTAAAAGGGAAGAGAGTATTGTGAGGTGGCATTTTAGCCAGGCGAAAAAAGTTCCACCTAAAAATGATTAATTTATTCCCTGAGTTTGCACCTTATATTTCGGGTGAAGCATAAAAAGTGAATCCTGAATTTCTTTTCCATCAATTTGTTTCTTATACCATTCATACCTGAATTGCTTCACATCGTTTTTCAACCAGTTGTATAAACTTTTCCCTTTCATAAAATAAACCCGGTGAATCCCGTATTCCATGATGGCACCTTTACACATCATGCAAGGTTCAAAGGTAGATACAAGGACTAATTTATTCCTGTCGAGTTTTGAAAATGCATCAAAGCCCGTTTTCCTGATCGCATTGTTGATGGCATTTATTTCGGCGTGCGATGATACGTTTGTATCTGCTACAACAGTATTATGCCCTGAAGAAATGATGGTGTCATTGTAAATTAAGAGCGCCCCCACCGGTACATCAAGTGAGTACAATGCCATTGCAGCTTCGTTTAAAATTAATTTTTCTTTAGTGCCTGATAAATGATCCTTCCCATGTAAAAGGAATAGCCTGGAACGAAATAAAAAGATGATTGAAATAATGAAAAAAAGCACCAATATTAATTTGAAGAAAAATCTGTTTTGCATTTTTAAGGATGGTTGAAACCTTTCTCTGTCAATAGATGAACAGGATTACTTCATCAAATGGCATGATGAATTTCTCATTCACGTTCAGCAAACCTAAAAAATAATTCTTACAGGAGTTGCACCGCTGACCTTATTTGAAATCTCATAAGCTGATTGGTCATTAAAAACCTTTTGTACTTTCCATTAGTGCTTTCACATTGTCGGTGCAAAATCCATGGTGTTCTCTTTCTATAAACTCATAAATAACGCCTGTGAGTTCTGAGGGCTTTGTGAATACCTGCACCAATCCGGGGCATGACAACGGCGCATCAGTAGCAAATTCTACAAATCCTTTTGTTCCCCAGTCTTTCATTTTTTCTTGGACTGATTCAACCTGAAAGGCCATGTGATGAATGCCACCAATTCCGCCTCTTTCTGCAACCCACTTTCCTACAATTGAATCACCTGTTCCATCCGAAATAAAAATCTCCGGTGCCATGTGATACATCGTAAAATCATGATCGAAATAGCTTTCCATCATCCATGGCATTCCGCCTGTTATTTGTTCCGGTGGAAGTAAAACCAGGCAATCTGCACAAGAGCCGTCGTCGAATTGAATTTTAAACCCTTCCGGAATATCTTCTGCAATGCGGTAGCCAAAGCATTCGACGAATAATTTTGCGGTTTTAAAGCGGTCTTTTACGCGATATGCAATGTGATCAAGTCTCATTTGTGTTTGTTTTTGATGTTTTTAATCGAGTGTGGGGACAAGATATCCTCTAAACACAAAAAGGAAATATTTTTTGGTGAATGGTTGTCTGTGGGGGCTAAATGAATCCCTGGGATTGATTTTTGAATTTCTTTAAAAAGGAAAACCGCAATAAGAGAAAGAGAGATAACAGGGCTATTTTCCCGTCTTTAATAATGGTAACAATAGACGTATTGATGGATTACGGAGAAAAATGTAAAAAAAAATACTGAACGAAATCAGGAATTATATCAGTTCAATATCTGTATCCCTCAACCAGCCAATGCTGCCATTGGCGAGGCGGATCTTCATCCAGTTTTCGAATTCATCAAGTATTTCCACCTTTGTACCTTCATGCAGCAGAAAAAGATCAGTGTTGCTTTCACCGGGAGAACTTTTTACATAAGCACTGATACTCATGACTATCGCATTTTTTTTGATGACGCGATTTCTGTAATTATCATTGGCAATACAGCCGGTAGCAACAGACACAATAAAGAACAATGCTGCCAATATAAAACCTGTTCTCTTCATTGCCGGTCGCGAAGATAAAACGTAAATTGAAGCAAAAAGAAATAGTAAAAAGATACTGATGATTACAATCCTGCTCCAGCCATCTGTAGTGAATGTAGCTGAAAGCGACTTCATCCAGCGGATATAAAATATTTCGGGCAGGGCATCAATCTTGTCCACAACTTTTAGCTGTGCAACTTTCAGATTGAATAAAATATCCTCATCATCAGTATTGTATTTTAAGGCACGTTCGTAATTTAGTATTGACTTGGCGATATGATCGAGTTTGTAATAACTATTGGCCAGGTTAAAATAGACTTCCGCTGATTTATAATCCTGAGAAATCAATTGCTCGTAAACCGAAGCAGCACTGTCGTAATTTTGTTTTTGATAAAATCCATTTGCCTTATTAAATTCAGAAACAGGCTCTCCGGCAGTAACAAGTAAAGGGAGGAAAAGAAATGAAAGTATTCCCGGAAACCAAAACAATGAATTCCGGACTTTGGAAGGAGAATATTTATGATGCGTATTTCTCATGCGATTTCCTCCTCCAGTTTACTGATGACTTCAATTCCTTTCTTGTAAATATCCTGATTTGATGCGGCGATTCCTTTTGCAAATCGCGCGAGTTCAAGTACGTCAAGGGTTTCATTAAATAATGTAATGCTCTCCGGTGAAACATTTTTTGACGCAAGTGCCTGCGATACGTTTTCCTTTGACAATTCAGAAACAGGAATCTGTAACCTGTCACTTACAAATCCCCAAAGGGCCTGGAACATTTCATCAAGAAATTTTTCTGAGTTATTGTCTGCAAGTGATTTTTTTGCAGCACTGAGTCTTTTCATTGCGACCTTGTTCGCCTTTCTGCTTTTCAAAAGCGTTACATTGCTCTGCAATTCTTCGTATCGTTTTCTGAACACGAGCAGAAAAATAAAGAGCAGGGCAGGGGCACCGCAAAGCGAATAAAACAATGGCGAGTTGTACAGTGTTCCGCTATGCTGACTAAATTCAGGAATATTGGTTTTGATAAAACGAATGTCTTTTCCGAGAAACTGAACATCTGATTTTGAAACACCTGTTACTGTTGTTACGGTGGATTCATCACCCTTGGTGACTTTTAATATAAAATCTTCTCCCGGAAGTGTTTCATATTTATTATTTTCAAGGTTGAAAAATGTCAAACCGCCTACGCTGAACTTATATTCACCGGGATTTCGCGGGATGACGAGGTATTCAAAAACTTTGCTGCCGGTTACTCCGGTTGACGAAGCATTTACATTTGCAGTTACTTTCGGGTCGTATGTTTCGAAGTCCGGAGGAAAATCAATTTTTGGCGGATCGAGCAATTTTAAATTTCCTTTTCCGGAAATTTTTACTTTCAATGAGACAGCGTCGTGGGCTTTAATTTCTTTTTTGTCAAGCGTAATCTCCATTGTAAATTTTCCAACAGCACCGTTGAACGTTGAAGATGCACCTTCCGGTAATTCCTTTACGTTAATGCGCACAGGATCACTTTTCAGTTTAATCGGAATATCCTGCACTGAATTATTAAAAAACGGATTATTGAAAAAAGGATCGTTAAAAAACTGATCGAAGGGATCGCGGCTTTGCTGGCGTTTTACCTGCATGCGGGCTACCACTTCACCTTCCATCGGATCTAGAGATAAGGTCCCTGTTCGTTGAGGAAACAACACAAGTTTTTTGATGTCCGCTACTTTATACTGAACACCATCAACATTCTCAATATGAAATTCAAGTTGCTGCGGCATTTGAACTTCCTGGCTGTAAAATCCTTCCAGTGATGGCATCTTGTTTAAGCCATAATTCACCAGGGTAACTTTTGTGAATAATTTATAAGTAACAAGAACGCCTTCACCGCGGTAAACATTAGACTTCCCAACGCTCACTTTAAAAAAAACATTTTTACCCCCCGACTGCACTGCATCTGCATCACCGCCTTTTCCTGATTGCTGTTGAGTGCTTCCCTGTTGTTGTGCAGTATTTCCACCTTTCACCACAATAATTGTCAATGAATTAGATTGAACTCTTTTTCCTCCGGTTTCAATAGACGCGGGAGGAATTTTATATACACCTTCTTTAACGGCTTGTATCACATAGGTAAAAGAAATTGATTGAGACATTGCACCATTGACGAATTGCATTGATGTGCTCTGACTGGGGCCCATCAGCACATTGAAATCAGAAAAGTTCGGTGCCTGAAAATTATTTCCGCTGCCCTCCAGTAAAAATGTGAGTTGAATCTGATCTCCCACTCCAATTTTTGTATTTGAAGCAGTGGCCGTAAATCGCTGTTCTTCAGCAAAGGAAAAAAACGTACTAAGACACAGCAAGAATGCCGTGACCCACGTAAAAAAATATTTTCCCTTTTTGAAGTCCATTCTGCTTTTTACAAAGTTACTTTTTGTTATTCCTTAAGTTGCCTGCAATGGTTTTAACTACTAACAATCAGATTCAGGAATTGTTGGATCTGAAATAATAATTACTTTTTCCTGCTACCACTTTTTATCAATTGAAATCTTAGTTGCGTCTTTCTTTGTCAGTTTTTTCTGTGTGTTTTTTTCATCGTTGTTCAGTGCCTGCAGAATTTTCTCGGCGTCTTCTTTTGAAATCTTATCTCTCTTCTGTGCCTGTTTCTCCTCCTGCTTCTTCTCGTTTTCCTTTTGTTGCTGATCTTTTTGCTGCTGTTGGTCTTTATCTTTCTGATCCTTTTGATCCTTTTGTTGTTGTTGATCCTTCTTCTGGTCCTTTTGATCTTTATTCTCGTCCTGCTTCTGCTGTTGTTTTTGTTGCTCTTGCTGCAGCATTTGTTGCGCGTATGCCAGATTATAGCGCGTATCATTATCTTTCGAATTCAGCTTCAATGCATTTTTGTAGGCATCTATACTTTCACCATATTTTTTTGCCTGAAGTTGTGAATTGCCGAGATTATGAAATGCTTTCGCCTGTGTTTCTTTGTCCAGGTTTTTATCTGCCGAAATATTTTCAAATTGTTTTATTGCATCATCATACCTGCCTTGCTTGTAATATGCATCGCCAAGATTAAACTGTGCTGATTTTGAATCTTTATTTACACCAAGTGATTTTTTATAATTTACTTCAGCATCATTGTATTTTTTGTCTTTATACATCTGGTTTCCTTCCCTTACCAGCATTCTCTCTGATTGCGCAAAGATGCTATATGCAAAACAGAAATTCAGAAACAGTAATGTCACCATTACTTTGAGAATGTTTTTTATACGTATCTGACTATTCATTAGATTGATCATTTGCCACTTATTAATAGATTCAGTTTCTCCATCCACCTGCTTTTTCTGTTACTGATAATAAATTCCAGAAGCAGGAAAAATAATCCTGCAGCAATAAAGTATTGAAACCTGTCTTCATAATTACTGAATTGTTTGGTGCCGAAAGTTTTCTTGTCCATTTTTCCGATTTCTTTCATAATGGTTTCGAGGCCATCATCACCTGATGAAGCCCGTACAAATATTCCTTTCCCTTCTGCAGAAATTTTTTCTAGTATGGTTTGATCCAGTTTGGTAATGACTGTATTCCCTTCGCTGTCTTTCATAAAATCAACCTGAACACCATTGTGATAAACAGGAATCGGAGCGCCGTCAGGTGAACCCATGCCAATGGTATGAATAACTATTCCCTGATCGTTTGCTTTTTTCGCTGCTTCAACCGCATCATCTTCGTGATTTTCTCCGTCAGTGATAATTACGAGGGCCTTGTGTTTATTGTCTTCACCCACAAATGACTGCATGGAGAGATCAATGGCATTTCCAATAGCTGTTCCCTGGGTAGGGATGATGTCTGTGTCAATTGTAGAAAGAAAAAGTTTTGCAGCATTAAAATCAGTGGTGATCGGAAGCTGTACATACGCCTGACCGGCAAATACAATAAGTCCGATACGGTCATTCTCCAGTTTATCAATGAACCTGGAGATCGCTTGTTTCGCCCGCTCCAGCCTGTTGGGCCTGATGTCCTGTGCTTTCATAGAATTGGAAACATCGAGGGCAATGATAACGTCCACACCTTCCCTTTTTACCTCTTCAAGCTTTGTTCCGATTTGCGGATTGGCAAGACCGATGACAAGTAAAGTGTAAGCAAAGGAAAACAATATCATTTTCACAGCAGGTTTACCTTTAGAAACGGATGGAGCAAGCTTCGCAATGAGCGCCGTATCGCCAAGTTTTTTCCATGCTTTGCGTTTAAGTATCCGCATCACAATAAAAAGTATGATGATGACAGGCACTATTGCCAAAGCATATAAATATTCAGGATGTGCAAACCGGAATAAACTCATGGCAATGTTTTTAAGATGGTGTAACGAAGCAGACGCTCGGCTGCCAGACAAAGCAATGCAATTATGATCAACGGATAAAACTCTTCTGATTTATTCCTGTATTCAGTAACGTCAATTTTTGTTTTTTCCATTTTGTCAATTTCGGAATATATTTCTTTCAGTTCTGAGGTGCGTGTTGCCCGGAAATATTTGCCACCTGTTTCAGCAGAAATAGATTTCAATGTTGCTTCGTCAATATCCACAGGAACCATTTGTGTCTGTATACCGAAAGGCGTACGAATAGGGTAGGGCGCCATTCCCTTGGTTCCGACGCCAATCGTATATACTCTGATGTTAAATGTTTTTGCGATGTCACCGGCTGTCTGAGGCGATACTTCTCCAACGTTGTTCACTCCATCAGTCAGTAGTATGATTACTTTGCTTTTGGCTTTCGAAGATTTAATACGGTTCACTGCTGTGGCCAGGCCTTCTCCTATTGCAGTTCCATCAGCCAGCATTCCGCTTTGAAGTCCGCCCATTAAATTTTTAAGTACGGAATGATCTGAAGTGATCGGGCACTGTGTGAAACTCTCTCCTGAAAAAACTACCAGTCCGATCCTGTCAGTAGGACGCCCGTCAATAAATTCTCCGGCAACTTTTTTAGCCGCTTCAATACGGTTGGGTTTTAAATCTACCGCCAGCATAGAAGCTGAAAGGTCAAGTGCCATCACGATGTCTATTCCTTCAGATGTTACGTTCTGCCCGCCGGAAGTGGACTGAGGCCGCGCAAGTGCAACGATGATTGCAATGCATGCAAGGCACCATAATATAAAGGGAGCGTGTTTCAGGCGCTGACGAAAAGTAGGCTTATATCCTGTGAAGTTTTCAAAAGATGAATAGCTCAAATTGGTCTGGCGCTTCCTGTTCAGGAAAATGTAAATGCCTGTCATTGCCGGAATGAGTACCAGCAACCAGAGAAAATATTTTTGCGCAAAAGTTACATCAGGAATCATCATGCCTCATCCTCCTTTTTTAATTCCAATTTGATTTCGTTAAAGTCTTCCTTTGTAACTTGTTTTGTAAGTGCAATAAAATCAAAAGCCTGTTGCATGGATTGTTCGTTCTCGGTTCCTATCGGAATTCCTTTGGCAAATTTTACCATGTCGGCCAGTTGCAGAATATTCCTCAGCTTTTCATATGCATCCGACGGAATGAGATTGTTATTAAAATGACTCAGCGTATCATCGCTTGGCATCTCCATGGCAGTGATGCTGAATCGGTGTTCTATATATGCGCGTATTGTGTCAGACACGCCACTGTGGTATTCCTTATAAAAGCCCTGTTGCCAGAGTTTCTGTTCCCTGATTTTTTCAAGCGATTCAATTGCAATTTCATGCGCCGGTCGCAATGGAGTTTTTCTCACCTCCTCCTGTGGTTTCCGTTTTCTCTTTTTCAACCAATAAATGAGGAGCCACACCAGTGCAATTGCGGCAATTGCGGCAAGTATATATGGCAATGCTTCTTTGAAAGTAAAAGGTACGTCAATGGGTGCTTTGATGTCTTTAATTTCTCTTGCCGTATCAACCGGAATGGTATTAACCTGCATCAGCAACGCCTCTGTGGAAATAGAGTCAGTTCCAGCTTCGCCTTTCTGTTGAATAAAAAATGTAAAGGGTTCGATCACAAAAAAACCGGAATCAAAACCGGTAATGGTTATTGACTGGCGAAGAATGTTTTGTTTTCCATCCTGTGATACCGAAGTGTCTATCAGTGACCGGTGAATAATTTCCAGTTTTTGAAGTGAATCCGGGATCGTTGGAAATGTAATTTTCGCATCAGATGGAATGGTAGCCGTCAGATATAAATGAAACTGTTCACCAATCCGGATGACCGTCGTGTCTATCGTTGCAGTAATTTTGATTTGGCGCTGGGCTAAACTTACCTGTGAATTTAGCAACGAGAAGCAGATGAAAGAAAGCAATAACGGAATGAAAAGAACGTTTTTCTTTATCATCCCCGGATGTTCAATAAGTGGTGTGCTGCTCTTTTTCATTATGCTTTCCTGCCTCTCTTCTTAAACAATGTCATCAATGGTTTTACATAATTCTGATCGGTGCTGAGCCTGATCCAGTCCACACCGCTTTTGGCAAATGCATCCCCCAGCATTTTTTCTCTTTGCAATGAAATTTGTCTGAATCCCTTTCTTACAGATTCATCGCTGCTATCCACCTCCAGCATCGCACCTGTTTCAGAGTCCTGAAGACGTATCAGTCCCGCGTCAGGCAACTCATTTTCTTTCGGGTCATAAATCTTAAACGCAACGAGGTCGTGTTTTTTATTCGTCAGCTTCAGTGCATCCTCAAATCCTTTATCCATGAAATCAGAAATAATAAATACGATACTTTTTTTCTTGATTACATTGGAAACATAACGCAACGCCTCACCGATATTGGTTTTTTTATTGTCGGGTCTGAATTCAATCAGCTCCCTGATGATTCTGAGGATGTGTGTCTTTCCTTTTTTCGGGGGAATAAATTTTTCAATTTTATCACTGAAAAAAATGATGCCGATCTTGTCGTTATTCTGAATGGCAGAAAATGAAAGTACTGCACAAAGTTCAGTGATCAGGTCTTTTTTAAACTGTGTCTGCGTACCGAAATCACCGGACGCACTTACATCAACAAGAAGGATAACGGTGAGTTCGCGTTCCTCTTCAAAAACTTTGACATACGGTGAGTTGAAGCGTGCTGTAACATTCCAGTCAATTGAACGGATGTCGTCACCCTGAATGTATTCACGCACTTCACTGAAAGCCATACCTCTTCCCTTAAACGCGCTGTGGTACTCGCCGGAAAAAATCTGGCTCGATAACCCACGGGTTTTAATTTCAATCTTACGGACTTTCTTTAATAGCTCAGTAGTTTCCACAGTACGAATAACGAATCAAAACGAATTTACAAATTACGAATGCAGGAAGACAAAAACAGATATACCCTCTATGGAACTTCAACAGCATTTAAAATTTCGCTGATGATATTTTCAGAAGTCACATTTTCTGCTTCTGCTTCATAGGTAATACCGATCCGGTGGCGCATCACGTCTGCACACACTGCGCGCACATCTTCAGGAATTACATATCCCCGGCGTTTAATAAAGGCATAAGCTTTTGACGCAAGGGCCAGGTTGATGCTGGCACGCGGTGATCCACCATAAGAAATGAGTTGAGATAAACTGTTCAGTTTATATTCTGCCGGGTTACGCGAAGCAAAAACAATATCAACGATATATCTTTCTATCTTTTCATCCATATAAACTTCGCGAACCACGTTTCTCGCATTTACAATATCTTCTGTCCTGATCACAGCGTTTGCTTTTGGAAATTCCGCAGCAATATTCTGACGGATAATCAGTTTTTCTTCTTCCTTACTCGGGTAACCGATTACAATCTTCAGCATAAAACGATCTACCTGTGCTTCAGGTAACGGATATGTTCCTTCCTGTTCGATCGGATTTTGTGTGGCAAGTACGAGGAATGGCTCATCCAGTTTAAATGTTGAATCACCAATTGTAACCTGTCTCTCCTGCATCGCTTCGAGCAAAGCGCTTTGAACCTTCGCCGGAGCACGATTGATTTCGTCTGCAAGAATAAAGTTGGAAAAAATCGGCCCCTTACGAACTGTAAATTCTTCCCGCTTCTGGCTGTAGATCATTGTACCCAGTAAATCGGCGGGAAGCAGATCAGGGGTAAACTGGATGCGGTTAAACTTTGCATGTACAGCAGAGGCAAGCGACTTAATGGCCAGTGTTTTTGCAAGTCCGGGAACACCTTCGAGCAATATGTGTCCGTTGCTAAGCATGCCGATGAGCAGTCGCTCCGTCATGTATTTCTGTCCGACGATTACTTTTCCGAGTTCCATCGACAGCAGGTCAACAAAGGCACTTTCGCGCTGAATCTTTTCATTAATTTCTTGGATATCCATTTGTAAAATGTTTGGTATTGTTCAATTTTATTAGTGAAGAATTGAAAGCATTCAGAATCAATGGTTTAGGCTCGGTAAAAAATACAAATCCACGAATCAGCTGCCTTCTTAAAACGGGTGCAATTTTATCAAAATAATAATGAATCGCGTATGAACGGACAGGTTAAAAAATGTTAAGTATAAAGGGTACGAAAATCCAATCCGACCCGATGCTTCGGAGCGAATATACGAATGAAAGTGCAGGGTTCGGATTGTGGATCAGTATGAATAAAAAAAGAGAAGCACTGTTACAGTTTAATAAACTTACTTCTGAAAATAATATCATCGGATTTCATTTCGAGCCGGTAAACACCGGAAGGAAGAGAACGCACATCAATGGACATTTGGTGATCAGAAAGTTGACGGGCTGAGTTCTTTAAGCGAAGATTTAATACCCGCTGACCAACTTGATTATATAGATTCATTATTTGAATTTCGTGGTTCCAATTAATCGAATCCGGAAAATTTATTTTAATAAAGTCCGTTACAGGATTGGGAAAAATTGAAAGTTGATGCTGTTCCGTTACACTCAGATTAATATTTGCAATAACATTAAATATTGCAGCTTCAACTTCGCATCCATTAACATCAGTGGCAATCAAATTGTAGTTGCCGCTTTGTAAGGCAACATGAAAATAATTTGTTGCGCCATTGATAATATTACCGTTTAAATACCACCGGTAACTTTGTGCGCCGGGATTTGCAAACAACGTATCACCGATTTGTACTATTCCCTGCGATGCAGGATAGGGAAGAACGGTGATATAATTGACTAAGGTAAGCGTATCTGTTCCGGTGTTGCCAGTTGCAATGAGCGTAACATCATACTGACCCGGCGTATTATAGCAGATGTTTGCCGGATTGATGTCGCTGCTCTGCGGAGTATTTGAACCGGGAAATAACCACTGGTAACTTAATGCATTCGCGGAGTTATTGATAAAGTCAGTACAGGTACCGGGACATAATGTATGACCGGATGAGGTGAACGCTGCAACAATGTTGGTGAAGCCTAACTTTGCGATAAATGCATTTTCAGTTCCGCTGAGGTATAATGTGTCGTTCCCGACTACAAAGGCGCTCATGCCGTAAAAATCTCCGCTGAAATAAATATCACCATTGTTGCCGAGTGAAATTCCATTTGCATCATCACCTCCACTGCCAAGTACCTTACCCCAGAAAATATGTCCGGCTGAATCCAGTTTCACCAGAAAGATCGGATCATAATATACGGCCGGACGCTGCAGCGTCATGGTATCAATGGTAACCGTTGGAGAATAAAACCTTCCGCTCCAGTATAAGTTGTTGAATGCATCAATGGCTATAGAATATCCTGCCGATTTTCCGGAGTCGCTTTGCATCCACAACATGGCACCGGAGGAATTATATTTTGCAAGAAAATAGTTGTACTGACCGGTTGGATTCAGAATGGTATTGGAGTCAAATGTTACCGATGCAGAATTAAATGTTCCGGTGAGATAAATATGATCATCACCATCAACTGCCAATCCATAACCGTCATCCGTCCCATTGCCTCCGTATGCTTTTGCCCACCTGAAATTTCCTGATGAGTCATAACTTACAAAGAATATATCATGCATGGCAGGAGGACCGGAATTGTAAAGTGTTGTACTTCCAAACACAACAGAGTCGCCGCTAAAGAAACCTGTAACATACACATTGCCCTGGCTATCGGTTGTCAGGTGCTGACTCAATGCAAAGTACGGACAGTATGCATTTCTTGACCAAAGTTCAGTACCAGACGAGTCATATTTAATCAGGCAAAAGGATCCACCCTCTGAATAAAGCGTGTCGGTGTCAAGCGAAATGGTATCACTCTGTACATTTCCTGAAATGTAAACATTGGAAGCGGCATCAACATTTACTGCCCAGGTCATGTCATATCCGTTACCTGTTTCACCTGCTGAGCGTGCCCAAAGCACATTGCCGGAGGAGTCGTATTTAGCAATGAAAATGTGATAGATATTGGTGAGGGTACTTGTAAGTGTAAATGCCCCGAAAGTGATCTGATTGGCAAACCTCCCGGTGATATAGGTGTTGGCATTTTTGTCAGTTGTAACAAGAAACACTGCGTTGCTGCCAATTCCTCCGGCTGTCCTGAGCCATTTTAAGTTTCCTGCCGCGTCAAATTTTGCCAGAAACAATCCAAGACCCGGTTGGGTTGCAGTAGTGGAACCAAAAGTAACTGATGCCTGAAAATTTCCGGTGAGATATGCATTTCCTGAAGGGTCGGTAGAAGCATACATTGTCTCCTGTGTTCCTGTGCCGGTTGCATAACGTGCCCATTGCCAGTCGGGCTCCTGGGCTGAAAGCATAAATGCCGATACTGCAAAATGCAGTAATAGAATAATTTTTTTCATTTGAAAAAGATAAAAAAGTATGAACCTAATTCAGGTTTGCACGACAATATTAATAAAAATTACTGTTTTGTAAAAAGGGCACGAAGTACTTTTTCGTTACCATTTTTCAATTGATCAGGAATTTTTATTTCGATACTATAGACTCCTTTCGGTAAGCTACTGACATCAATGTTATTTTGAAAATCAAGTGCCATTACTTTATTCCCAATCATATCGTAAATAACGATTCGGGAATTTAAACCGGTATTATTTTTCAACCCCTGAATGGTAATCCACAAACTTTCCTTTGCCGGATTCGGTGCCAAAGTCAATTCCCATTTGCTCATTGATGACTCATTTACGTCTGCAACTACATCAAACACTACAGCTTCGACTTCACAGCCGTTGTAATCTGTGGCCACTACACCGAAGTTACCGCTTTGTGTTGCCACGTAAAAATATCCGGTAGCTCCGGGTATCAGGATTCCATCATAATACCACTGGTAAGAAACGGCCCCCTGATTTGCAAAAAGAGTATCTCCGCTTTGAAATATTCCCTGCGGTGGAGGAAAAGGGTAAACGGTGATGTAATTTGAAAGTGAAATGGTGTCAACTAAATTTCCATTTGTTGCAATAAGGGTAACGTCATAACTGCCGGGTGAGTTGTAACAAATGACGGAAGGATTCACATCTGTACTCACCGAAGGATTGGCTCCGGGGAAAAACCACTGATAGGATGTGGCATTGAAGCTCATGTTGGTAAAGTCTGTACACGTACCCGGACAAATCAATGAATCCACACTCTGAAATTGTGCTGTGATGGCTGCGCATTGAATGATATGAACCGGAACGATTACTGAATCCATTGTTGCATTCAGATAGGTGCGAACAAGTTTTACGAGATAATTTCCTGTTCCGGTAAATATATGCCATGGATTAAATTGAGTTGATGTGTTGTAAATTCCGGATGCAGCATCGCTGAAGTTCCATGAAACAGAAGTGTAAATTGAAGTATCGCCGATATTGAAAAATGTGGTGTCGCCAAAACAAGTATCAGTGAAAGTAACAGAAGGATAAAAATATGTCGAAGGGTAATTCGGAAGCCCGAGTTGAGAAAATCCTGCAATTGTAGGGCCGATGTCTGTAAAGTTGCAACCGGTGCCTCCGATATCAGGATTGTTGATCACACCAAGATAACCTGCATTGTATTGGGCGAGATAAATCTTTTTATCCGGTCCGAGCTGAAGAGCACCGTTAAAGCTAATGATTGTGGTTCCGAGTAAAACTTCAGAAGCAGCAATAGCCGCAGCCGAGCCGGCCTGTATATCATATTGTCGCACTTCGCCCGGCGTAATCCAGGCGCAATATAAATACCTGTTATTGGGAGAGAACTCCATCCCGTATGCACCACTTCCCGCCGCATGAAATGGTAGCGTAATGGCATTGCTGACAACGCCGGTAGATTTATTAAAATCGAATAGCTCAAAAAGATTTCCGCTGTTCCAGAGTGCAGTCGAAAGTTTATTTCCATCGGGCGAAGCCTTCATATATCCGATGTCGCCGGTATTGTTAGAACCTGCAAAACTTACGACAGGTATCAGGTTTATTCCTGCTGATGTAAACGAATAGGCGTCAAACTCATTTGTTGATGCATCATGAACAATGATCCAGAAGTCCAGTCCATTCGGTTTTTTTACAGCACATAATTTTTCACAAACCGATGTGGAGACGAGAGAATTTTTCACAGTCACGTCTCCATTTCCGCTTTGCAAAGTCATGTCTACAATGGAGTAATTAAAATCCCCGAATGTTTGTCCAACGGTGAATACATAATACAATGCAGTACTTCCGGGAAGCAATACAATAATAGCAGATTGTGATGAAGAGAATCCACCAAGTAACCCGAAGCCATTAGGCATTTGTAAATGGTTGCGGTTCCATACGGTAATTCCGTCTGTATAAAAAAGTAAATTTCCATTGGCATCCGCAACACTAGCACTTCCTTCGCTGGTAAATGTTTGCCCTCCGGGAAAAGGTAACGGAGCGCCGCTGTTAAAATCCAGTCCACCGTTATTTCCAAATAGCCATTTGTTTGCTTCCTTTTGGGCAAAGGAATAATGAATACCCGTTATGGTAAACAGGAAAATGAAAATGAAGAAGATTTTTCTCATCGATAAAAAATATTGTTGATTGCTTATTGAAAAGTAGATTTTACAAATTTGTTTCTGAATATGCCCCGGCCTGCAATTACCTCAACCCAATAAATTCCTTTTGAAAATAAACTTGTATTAATTTCAACAGGTAGTTTGTGGTTTATATTTTGAATTGTTATTTCTATAACCAGTTGACCCAAAGCATCAAAAATCCTTATTGAATTTATCTCTGATTTTCCAGTAACGGAGTCAGGAATACGAATGGTTAATTTGTCATTCACTGGATTCGGATATAGTGTCAATTGCGCATTGTCAATGGAAGGCTGACTGATGCCGGCAACAACGTCAAATATTACTGCTTCGACTTCACATCCGTTTCCGTCAGTTGCAACCACGCTAAAAATTCCGCTCGTAGTCGCCACGTAATAATAATTTGTTGCTCCGGGAATAAAAATTCCATTGCCGTACCATTGATAGGATATCGCACCCTGATTGGCAAACAAGGTATCTCCGTTTTGATAAATTCCCTGGGGCGCAGGAAAAGGATAAACTGAAATATAATTTGGAATCACCAATGTATCTATCAGGGTACCATCGGTAGCGATCAGCGTTACATCATAAGAGCCGGGTGTATTGTAGCAAATGATTATCGGGTTTACATCGGTACTAACTGATGGATTGGCTCCCGGAAAAAACCACTGATAGGAAGTTGCATTTGTGCTGAGGTTATTGAAGTCAGTACAAGTACCCGGACATATAGCAGCATTTACTGTTTGAAATTGTGCCACAGGTGCGCTGCACGTTACAACAGTGAGATTAATGGTATCGGTTGCGCTGCATCCGGCATTGCTTACCGTGACATAATATACACCTGTTATACTTGCAATAAAAGTAGTGGAAGTGGAATTGTCCTGCCATAAATAGTCTGTCGCGGCTGAAGAAAAAGCATTCAGCGTAATACTTTCTCCAATGCAGATCGTTGTATCAGTACCCAGATTTACATTCACGTTTGCATAAATATGTACAGGAATGATCAGCGTGTCAACACTGGCATTGAGATAAGTTGAAATTAATTGTACGAGGTAATTTCCCGGATTGGTAAAAACGTGACCCGGATTAAAGAGGGTAGAGGTATTGTAAATTCCCGAAGCAACATCTCTGAAATTCCATGCGACAGAAGCAAGGTTACCGGTATCCGGCAGTGAAAAATAAGTTGTATCACCAAGACAAAATCCTGTCACATTAACCGGGACCCTGTAAATGCCTGATAGGAAATCCGGCAATCCAAGTTGGGCTGTACCTGTTCCGAGAGATACGGCAACATCATTCGGAGTACATCCCGAGCCAATTACATCAGGGAATTCAATAGCACCGGCGAATGCAAGTCCGTACCTCACAAAATAAATTTTTCCGTCCGGTCCAAGTTGCATGGAGCCAAGTATATTTACATTGTTAGTATAAATAATCTGACCGGTGGTGATGATCGCAGCATTGCTGCCGGCTTGCATATCGTACTGATAAATTTGCCCGGGTGTATAATCAACATTTCCGATGTAAAGTGTTTTTCCTGATTCTGAAAACTCAACTCCATAAGTAAAAAAAGTAGTCGGATAAGTAATCGTCGCCGGATTACTGAAAATGCCCGTAGAATTATCAAAGTCTAAAAGATCTGCCTGTTGTGTTCCGTATAAACACACAGCCATCTTGTCTCCCTTCGGGGAAAATTTCATGCAGCCTGTCCAAGGGTTGGTTCCGTTGTGTACTGCGCCAACTGTTGAGATTACAGGGCCTGTGACGCCACTTCCTGAAACCTGGAAAGCATAAAAATTATTTCCGCCATTGTCGTGGACAGCTACCCAGAAGTCAACACCATTGCGGTGATAGGTGGCAGTCAGTTTTTCAGCGACGTTCGTTGCGAGCAGGCTGATATTCTTTGATGTAATATCACCATTCCCTCCGGCAAGGGTCATGTCAACGATTGAATATCGTAGTCCGCCACCTGCTGTATTGGGTACTGTAAATATGTAATACTTCGAACTCACTCCTGGAAATGGAGTAATAATGGCCGACTGTGAAGCAGAAGTACCACCCATAAGCCCGTTTCCATTTGGCATTAATACATGTAGGCGGTTGTAAACATTTACCCCTTCTGTATAGAATAAAAGATTTCCGTTTGCATCGGCAATTGATGCACTTCCTTCAGTGGTAAATATTTGTCCATTGGTGAGTGCAACAGGAGCGCCGCCATTGAAATCCATACCGGCCATAGAGCCGAAATACCAAATGTTACCTTCTTTCTGGCCGAAAGAATTTTGAAAAAATAAAATTAACACAAGTGAAATTGAAGAACGTAAAATATTTTTCATAAATAAATAGGGGGGATTAATACCTGTTTAGTGCCAGGTAGATTTAATAAATTTTGAATGAAGTATCTTATTGTTGCTGTTTAATTCAAGCCAGTACATTCCATTGGAAAGTGAACTGACGTCGAGACTCAATTCTTTTTCATTTTCATTCGCTGATGGATGAAAAGTAGTGATGTAATTTCCGATCGCATCGTACATCTTTATCTCAACAGTTTCGTTATTCCATCTGAGAATTTCCGGAATCCTGATTCCCAGTTTTTTATTCACAGGATTTGGAAATATTGCCATTTGCCAATTGTTTATTGCCAAATGATTTATTCCTGCAACAACATCAAAGATCACCGCTTCTACTTCACATCCATTTCCATTCGTTGCCACGACGCCGAAATTTCCGCCTGTATTTGCAACATAAAAATAATCTGTTGCACCGGGAATTAAATTTCCATCGTTGTACCACTGGTATGAAACCGCACCCTGGTTTGCAAAAAGAGAATCTCCGCTCTGAAAAATTCCCTGCGCTGCAGGAAACGGATATACGGTTATACAGTTGGGAAATATAAGCGTGTCCGTCAGGTTACCATTTGTAGCGATGAGCGTCACATCATAGCTCCCCGGAGAATTGTAACAAATAATTACCGGATTCAGATCAGTGCTAACAGAGGGGTTGGCTCCCGGAAAAAACCATTGGTATGAAGAAGCATTCAAAGAGTAATTGATGAAATCAGTACACGTACCCGGACAGATGCTGGAATCTGCTGCAACAAATATTGCATTGATTGCACACGGACTAAAAGTGACATTAATTGTATCAACTATTGTGCATCCAGCAGCTGATACCTGGAGCCAGTAAGTAGCTGAACTATCTACCAGGATTACGCTTGTTGTTGCACCTGTTGACCACAGGTAAGTGGTTGCAGAAATTCCGGCGCCGAGTAAAAGATGATTGCCGGAACAAAGTACGGTATCATTTCCAAGATTGATTGATGATGAAGTAAGTCCGCAATTGGCCGGAGGTTCAAGTAATAGCGTAAGCATATTTTGAAGCAGATCGGTTGATGTCATCTGAATAATCCAATCCTGATCTGACGTTGTCATCAATCGTCCGGTCCCTGTAGCCGGTGGGCAAAAAGTAAATCCAAAATATTGTCCTCCGTATTCAAGGAATGAGTCGAAGTTATTGCAAACGCTGGCATTGCATCCATACCAGAAATATCCGAGTGGAGGAATTGTAATTGGGTTGGTTGCCAGTGTGCCCAGCACATTCATCGGTGCCAGAACGCCGGGAACTGTTCCTGCCCAGGAAAAACTCCCGCCCAACATATTTACGATGCTTTGATAGGCCTGATTGCCATCGAAAGTAAGATCATATTCAGATTGGATGTAAACGCTTTTTCCTGTCTGCATAAAAGCAATGATGTTATTGATTCGCGCCGGGCTGAATATGACATCATAAACAGGGGTGATTAAAACATCGGTTGTAGAAAAGAAAAATGTATTGTCTAGCGTTGTATCCTGAACGATAACAGCATTGTGCCCCATGCCTGTTGCCACAAATCTCCAAACCGTATCAGAAGTATAAATTGCATTATTGGGCTGGATGATGGTGATATTGGCAGAAAAACTGCCGGTTGTTATAAAAAATAAAACCAGAATCGTACAAGGTAGTTTCATGTAAAAGCATTTAATGGTGCGTGTTTCGAATTCCGAAAGTAAAGCATAGTTTTCAATTGTCACAATTTTTTTTGGCGGCTGAATGTCATGTCATTCCTGCTGTTAAAGTTTTCTATTTGTAGTAGTTATTTCACCTTTTTCCGTTATTCTTCACTTATCTTTGCCTTATGAAAAGAATATCTTTCCTGTTGGTAATGTTGTTGTCAATTGCAGGTCGTTCTGCACAGATTCTCATTCCGATGGATGATACCCAGAGTGACCATCTCAAAGCATATGGTGTCGCTTATTATGTCCTTCAGAATAATGTCGAGGTGAAGTGGCTCCTCAATTACCGGGGAGGGAGTTTCATAATTCAGGACATTCCGAATTTCGAGAAGGAGTGCACGGTGCGTGGAGTTACATTTCAGATTATTGCCGATGGGCAAGCAGATGCCATTTATGCTGAGATTGCAAATCCGGAAGTGAATATGGATTTGGTAAAACTGGAAAAAGCGCCAAAAGTAGCGGTGTATTCACCTGTGAAGCGGCTTCCAAAACTGCCATGGGATGATGCGGTTATCCTTGCGCTGAACTATGCTGAAATTCCCTATGATACAATCTACGATGAAGAAGTGATGCGCGGAATGCTGCCGAAGTACGACTGGCTTCATTTACATCATGAAGATTTCACCGGTCAGTATGGCCGTTTCTACCAGGGCTTTCACAATGCAACATGGTACCAGGAGAACCAGCGCGAGCAGGAAGCGATTGCAACAAAACTCGGATTTAAAAAAGTGAGTGAAATGAAACTGGCGGTGGCATTGAAAATACGCGACTTCACTTCCGGAGGGGGATTTCTTTTTGCGATGTGCTCTGCTACCGATAGCTATGATATTGCACTGGATGCAGAAGGAGTTGATATCTGCGAAACGATGTTTGACGGTGATCCGGCCGATCCAAAACAAAACGAAAAACTTGATTATTCCAAAGGTCTTGCTTTTAGAAATTACAGGCTTATCACCAATCCTACCATTTATGAATTTTCGGAAATTGACAATACACAGGACAGGCGTATTGCCCGCAATGAAGATTTTTTTACCTTATTTGATTTTTCTGCCAAGTGGGACGTGGTGCCAACCATGCTTTGTCAGAATCATGAAAAAGTAATCAAAGGTTTTATGGGCCAAACCACAGCATTCAAAAAACAATTTCTGAAACCGGAAGTGCTGGTGATGGGTGAAACAAAATCAGTAGGGGAGGTGCGTTACATTCACGGAGAATACGGTAAAGGTACGTGGACTTTTTACGGCGGTCATGATCCTGAAGATTACCAACACCAGGTGTATGATCCGCCAACTGATCTTTCCTTACATAAAAACTCTCCCGGTTACCGGTTGATTCTGAACAATATTTTATTTCCGGCGGCGAAGAAGAAAAAGCAAAAAACCTAATTGTTTTTTTAGAACTTATTCCTTCATCGTAAATCACCAAACTTTTGTCTTTTGACTTTTAACTTATGACTTTTTTTCCTTTTTCCTAAATCCATCCATTCAACCAGTAATATCCAAGTGCTGTGAATTCGCGCAAGCAAGAAATTTCAAGTTTCAGGTAATTCCAGAAATTGTAACGCAGTGCAAGGTTTTTTGAAACGTCAGGTGAATAAATTTTCCCGCCGGATTTTTTAAAATTGTAGCCAAGGTCAACAAACATCGGATTTTCATAAGCTGATTGTCCGCCCACACTTTCAAAACCTGCTTTTCTAAAAGTACTTATCGTTCGCAGCATGCTCTCTGTTGATGTTACCAGCAATACATGTTTTTTCAGGAGTCGTGGAAAATGATGGATTACGTTCATGGCCTGATCGTGCGTATTGGTTCCTGTTTTTTCAATATCAATTTTAGTTGAGTCAACTCCGCGGAGGAGAAGTTCATCACGCATATCTGCAATTACATTTTCATCGGAAGGATGAACGATCATCACTCTTGATTGTGGATATTTTTTTGAAAGTGCGCTGACATAATACAATCTTATCAGGTTTGATTCGCTGGGCATTCCGCTGCCACCGAGAAAAATTATTTCATCAGGATAGAATTTGTATTCGCTTTTATAGGCGCCAAGCCATGCCTGCACGTCATAGGGAATGCGCGTAAAGGAAAATACAAGCAAGACAAATGAGAATATGCCAAGAGAAATAAAAATAATTTTGAAAACATTTTTTACTCTGGTCATAAAGATTCTCGAGCGTAAAATTGATTTATTCTAAGGATATGGCTAAAGCCGGAGCTATTTAGTTACTCAGTTGCTGGTTTTAATCACACTATATTTGATATTCAAATGACCTGGCGAATTTACTTTGGCTTTCAGTTGAAGGATTTATTGTAGATTTTTATTCTGGATGCCTTGAGGGTATTTATATTTAAATGATTTCAATAATAGTTTTTTGATTTCTACTGCCGTGACCGGGAAATCAAATGTAATTCTTTGGTTCCTATTGCCGCATGGTCTTCCATCAATAGGATTTCAACAATCAAGTACAATATAAATCATGCATTTTCTCCCACAAACGGATTTGACTTTTTTTCATGCGCTATTGTAGTCGAAGGCCCATGCCCCGGGTAAACTATATATTCATTCCCTAACGGAAAGACCTTTTCATGAATGCTTTTTATCAACTCATCGTGGTTTCCACCGGGTAAATCTGTCCTTCCGATACTGCCATGAAAAAGTACATCGCCGGCAATAATAATTTTTTGCTCTTCATTATAAAAACATATGCTTCCCGGACTATGCCCCGGGGTAAAAATAATCCTGAGTTCAGAATTACCGAATTTAACCACATCACCTTCTTCAAGAAATACCTCGGGTGCAGGAGAAGGCTCCACTTTTATCCCCCACATCTCACCATATAACTCTGCTGATTTGAGCAAATCTTTTTCAATCACATTCATCTCAATTTTTAAATTGTATTTCCCGCACAGGAAATTATTTCCAAGCACATGATCAATGTGGGCATGTGTCAGCAATAATTTCACCGGAGTGAATCCATTGTCGCTGATATATTTTTCCAGCTCATGTTTTTCTGCTTCGGTATAACATCCCGGATCGATGATCACGCATTCTTTGGATTCATCGCTGAGTACATAAGTGTTTTCCTGGAAAGGATTGAAGGTGAATGACCGGATTTGTATCATGATTGGCAAAGTTAGCCATGAATACCAATTACAAATGATTTGCCTCTCATATTTCTAAAAATCATTTTGACAGGCCGGATAAGCATAAATATTAAATAGCATTCCCGATAGCCCGTACCCCATTCCATGAACATTTTTCCTTAAATTCGCATCACCAAGATTTTTTTAGTTATATGATAACTTCTATCCGTTTTTTGAGAAAGCCATTTAGTCTTTTATTATTCCCGGTTTTCTTTTTTGCATTTTATTCTGCCAGTGGGCAGTTTTACAATGGATACCAGATGACATTCGGTAAAAACCGTGTGCAGTTCGAGCAGCGCTTCTGGAGTTTTTATAAGTGGAAGAATTTTGACACTTATTTTTACCTCGGCGGACAGGAACTTGCAGTTTTTACCGGCAGGACTTCCCAGGAAGATCTCGAGGAGATTGAAAAGTTACTTGATTATAAACTGGATGGAAGAATTCAGTTTGTTATATATAATAAACTCAGTGATGCCAAGCAGAGTAATATCGGACTGGAGGCTGATGACAATACCGGAAATATTGGTGGCGTAACAAAAATTGTCGGCAATAAGGTATTCCTTTATTTTACGGGTGACCACGAACAGCTTCACAGGCAAATTCGTTCAGGTATTGCCAAGATTTTGATGGATCAGATGATGTATGGAGGCGACATTAAAGACAGGCTCCAGAATTCAGCTTTGCTAACGTTACCGGATTGGTTTCTCAGCGGACTCATCTCTTACATCTCGCATAAATGGGATGTGGATCTTGACAACCGTTTAAGGGATGGAGTCATCAGGAATAAATATTTCAACTTTAACCACCTCACAGGAACAGACGCATTGTACGCTGGTCACTCAGTATGGAAGTACATTATTGATACGTACGGAGAAAGCACTGTTTCCAACCTGCTTTATATGACAAGGATAAACAGGAATATTGAAAGCGGTTTTTTATACGTGCTGGGAATGAACATGCGTTCTTTGAATGATGCCTGGAAGGAATCTGTGATTAAGCAATATGCATCCAGTGACGATGGCCGCGATTCACTGGAAGCCAAACCACTGCTATCGAAACCAAAATCTTTTCTGGTCTATTCTCAACTAAAAGTAAGTCCGGACGGCCGTTATGCTGCATATGTTTCCAATGACATGGGGCGTTACAAGATATGGTTGAAGGAGATTGACAAAAAGAAAAAGAAAAACCTGAAGCGAAGCGGATACCGTTCTTTCGTCAGGGAAACAGATCAGTCATTCCCACTGCTGGCGTGGCATCCAACCGGACAGGTGCTGGCCATGATCAGGGAGAGAAAAGGTCAGTTGTGGCTGCATTATTATACGCCTGCAACGAAGAAATGGGAAAAGAACAAGTTGTTTAATTTTGAAAAAGTACTTGACTTCTCTTATTCACCAGATGGTCAGAAATTGCTGATGAGTGCAGTACAAAAAGGACAGAGTGATATTTATGTTTTCAATCTCAGGACCAGGACGTATGAACAGATCACAAAAGATTTTTATGATGATCTGCAACCACGTTTCATTCACAATGGCAAAGCAATCGTATTTTCATCAAATCGTGTAAAT